>CANPIC010000084.1 GCA_947574055.1 uncultured bacterium | reverse complement strand
ATAGCCTTTTCCGTTACTTGCGGTTGTGTTTATTGTCTATGTATGTCAAGGCTGCTTATGTATAGTGATTTATTATGGAAAGTTCTAAAATGAAATCTCTCTATTTCGCCTTTTTCTCCATTATAGCTTTACATAAAAGTTATAATAGAAGAAAACGAATGGAGGGATTTTTATGGCTAGTAACCTTATACCAATTGAACATTTAGTTCAGCATGCAGTTTTGTATCTCCAAGACAATGGCTATTCCTATTCCAGTGTTAAACGCTACCATAAATGCTGGAAAACACTCCTGCAGGTCTGCCAGCAGGAAAGCATACGATATTTCTGTTATGAGCAATGCCTTCCGCTTATGCTCTTGGAGTGGCAGATCGATCCGCATGCCCCCGCCTCCCCCTTTCAACGGTTCCAAATCCGTTCATTGAAAGGCTTAAGAGATTTTCAAGACCATGGAAAGTTTTTTAAATGCTACAGGGACAAACAGCAGCCCTCTGCCCTTTTTGATTCGGAAATGCTGCAAAAATATGAAAACCATCTGCGGGAAGAAGGATTGAAAGAGTCTACTATACTCAGCAAGAAATATGCAGTGTCACATTTTCTTAAATACCAGTCCAAACAGGAGGCTGGATTATCAGACCAATTCGTCATACAATATCTGGATCATTTGCAAAATTCCCCGTTCTCACCCGCCACAAAAGGGCTGTACCTCAGTTCCATAAAAAAATATCTGGAATTCCTTTTTTTCAGGCAGGAAATTTCTACACCCCTGCAGAGGCTGTTTTCCGGGAACTCTTTCTCAAAATATGTAAGGCTTCCCTCTAAATACAGCCAGGAAGACTTAAAATCTATTCTTTCTGCTGTTGACAGAGATTCCCTTCTTGGACGCAGAGATTATCTGGTTCTTGTTCTGGCTATGCAGCTTGGCATACGGGCCGGAGATTTATGCCTGTTAAAAATGGAAAATATCCACTGGGCAACGGACTCCATACAGTTTATCCAGCAGAAAACTGGAAATGAACAGATACTCCCAATGCCTGAAAACGTGAAATATGCGCTTCTGGATTATCTGAAGAACAGCCGCCCGCAGATTTCTTCACCCTATATCTTTATCAGACCACGGGCCCCATATACGCCCTACGAAAATACAAATCCCTTTTACAAGCTGATAAGAAAATATATGGAACTGTCAGGTGTTGACTATTCCGGAAAAAAACACGGACTGCATGCAATGAGGCACAGTCTGGCAGGGAATCTGTTGGCAGGCGGGGCGGATCTCCCAGTCATTTCAGGCATCCTCGGACATAGCAGTACAGAAACGACCATGAGATATGCTGGGATAGATATCACCGCGTTACGCCGCATAGCGTTGGAGGTGCCTTATGAAAGATAAAGAAAAAGTGTATTTGTTCCATGGCCCTTATCAGGATTACTTTTATAAATATGTAGAATACAAACGCGGCACAGGGCGTAAGTATGGACGGGCTTCCATCTTCATGATCCAGGAACTGGAGCGTTTTTTTGATAGACAGCCCCTTGTACCTGTGGCAGAAATGCTGTCCAAAGCATCTGTGGAAGAATTTGTGGCAAAACGCCCAGAAGAATCCCTGAAAACACAGTATATGCGCATGAACTTCATCCATGATTTTGCCGTTTTTGTAAACGAATACGGCGGCGCAGCATATGTCTATCCGGCAGAAAAATATGTAAAGGTGAGATCCGATTTCTGTCCGTATATATTTACCCACGAAGAAATCCGGCGGCTGTTTGAAGTCGTAGACCATCTCCCGTACTGGGGAAGGTATCCCAAATACCATCTTATCTATCCAATGCTTTTACGGATACTGTATGGGTGCGGACTACGGTTAAACGAGGCGCTCCTGTTAAAAACAGGGGATGTGGATACCACACAGGGAGTTTTGTATCTCTCAAATACAAAAAATGGAAGCCAGCGCTGTGTTCCCATGTCCGTATCGCTTTGGAAATATGTGGATTATTATCTGGAACAGATGGCGTATCCTCCGGATTATAATGGATACTTTTTCACAAGCCCTGACGGAAACCATTACAATAGCACGCCGGTCTATGTGATGATGAAAAAATACATGAAGGCCGCACACATTTCAAGGGAGGATGGCACGCCTCCCCGGGTGCATGACCTGCGGCATACATTTGCGGTACACGCACTAGAAAAAATGAACCGGGAAGGCTGCGATCTTTATTATGCCCTTCCCATACTCAGCACTTATCTTGGACATGGAAGCATCCGCAGTACTGAAAAATATCTGCGCTTGACATTTGAAACAAGAGATTCCATAACGGATTCCATGTCCGGGATCTACGATAACATTTTCCCGGAGGTGTGATATGGATAAATACAATGATTTTTCAAGCCTTTTGTCTTCCTATTTTTTGAAACATCTGCCATCCCATACAGGCTACAGCCGTAATACAGTCAGTTCTTACAGGGATACTTTTGTACTGCTTTTCCGCTATCATGAGCAGGTATATGGGAAAAAAGCATCCACTATCCAGTTCTCCTGTATTACGAAAGAATATATAGAAGCATTCCTTGTCTGGCTGGAAACAGAAAGATCCTATACTGCATCCAGCAGGAACCAAAGGCTTGCGGCAATCCATGCATTTTTCAGGTATGTATTGATGGACAACCCTGCATATATGGAACAGTGTCAGTCTATTCTCAGCATCCGTGTGAAAAAAGCTGAAAAGAAGCCTGTGGACTATATATCCATACAGGGAATACGCCTCCTTCTGGAAATGCCAGACCGCATGGAACCTGCAGGCCGGAGGGATCTTGCATTGCTGGCATTGATGTATGATTCTGGTGCAAGAGTGCAGGAGATTGCGGATTTAAGGACAGGCGATATACAGCTACAGAAACCTTATACCGTTAAAGTCACAGGAAAAGGGAATAAAACAAGGATCGTCCCACTCATGCCGCAGACTGCAAATATAATAAAAAACTATTTATCAGACACAAAACAGATTTCAGCAGAAATGCCGCTGTTTTACAGCTATTCAGGGAAAAAACTCACCCGAGCGGGAATCGCTTATATCCTGAAAAAATATGTCTGGCTGGCGCGGGAGCAGAATCCTGTTTTATATCCTGATAAAGTGTCTCCGCACACACTGCGCCACAGTAAAAGCATGCATCTGCTGGAAGGTGGTGTCAACCTTGTATATATCAGGGATTTCCTCGGTCATTCTTCCATTACAACTACAGAAATCTATGCACGTGCTAACCCGGAAATAAAAAGAAAGGCAATAGAAGAAGCATCTGCATCCATACTTCCGGAAGAAAAATTTGACAGGCAGGAAAAAGCTGATCTGATTGCATGGTTAAAAGAACTCATTTAATAATTATGGAAAGTCTTTCT
>CANPIC010000083.1 GCA_947574055.1 uncultured bacterium | reverse complement strand
AGCTAATCAGACGCGGGTCCATCTTACACCACCGGAGTTTTTCACACCGGGCCATGCGGCCCTGTGCGCTTATGCGGTATTAGCACCTGTTTCCAGGTGTTATCCCCCTGTGTAAGGCAGGTTACCCACGCGTTACTCACCCGTCCGCCACTGGGATCATACAAGATTTGACCGAAATCGCATCAGCGTATAATCCCCGTTCGACTTGCATGTGTTAAGCACGCCGCCAGCGTTCATCCTGAGCCAGGATCAAACTCTCTAATAATTATTCTGATCCGGATTCAAAACAAGCACTTGGCTCGGAGCAAATCCCTTCAGGATCAGCTCCGTTTGTACCCTTAAATACTGTTTGTTAGTTTGTATCGTCCGATACTTTTCTGAAAATTTTCTCTTGGAATCTTTTCAGGGTTGCATCACTGTTTATTTGTCAAGGTGCTGTGAGGCAGATCTCTTCGCGACCGTCCTCTGAAAGAATGCTTTGCATCCTTTTCCTATGTGTCATCCTGCTTTTTAGTATTTCCTGCAGGCGACTTTCATATAATAGCAGATGAATAATTGGATGTCAACGGGTTTTTAGGAATTTTTTTGAAATTTTTTTCAAGAATAAATCAAAACACGTAAAATCCGCAGCGAGACAGTACTTTGTAGAAAAAAAATGCCAGCAGACAGGCCTCCGCAGCACCCATTACTGCGCCCAGTAGTTTGTTAATACCACTCACTATAGAAATACTGCCGACTGCCAGGAGCGGCGCAAAAACCAAACGGCACAGTTTGAAAAAAATCCCAAGCAGGATCAGTGCAATTACACACGCCGTCAATATATGTGTCGATTTATTCATTGCACTGGTAACCGCAAGAAAAACCAGCGCCACACATGCCAGAGATATTATCCCCGATAAAAGGTTGACCGCTTCCTGCATCAAACCGCAGGCGTACCCTGCCCGTATTCTCCATATAAATAGTAAAAGCACAGCCACCGCAAAAGCAAACGTAAATATTTCCTGTCTCATCGCAATATCAACCCGGTTTATCTTAATTCTATCTTATCAATGGAATCCGGCGTCACCACCATATAAGTGTAAGACGCTTTCTGCGGTATCAGCATCAAAGCTGTTTTGTTAAATTTTCCCGCATATTTCTCCACACCTCTGCTGTTATAGATCCGACAGTCGGATTCATTATAAATAATGATCTGATCCTCGTAAAACAAAACATCCCTGCATTCTATATCATATGCAATGGAACTGACAAAGTCACCCGACTTATGATACACATCCAGCCTGTATCTGCTTCCACTCTCCCTGCTGTTAAAGACGAGCCCCACATACTCACTACCGTAATATACGCCACGCACCTCTTCGTCAAGCAGTTTCTCCGCTATGCTGACCGGTTTTTGCGCGCCACCAAAAAACATAATCCGATCATCAGACACCGCAAAAAGAGAACGGTTGTCAAGAAAACGCGTAAATGGCACTACCGTATCTATGTAATCATAACCGCTCACATAATTGTCCGTGTTGTTCTGACCCACCGCGCCAAAATTATAGAAAGCCACGCTGGACTTCATATGGCCACTGTCTACATACAAATAAGAAACGCACACAAGTTCGCCGCTCGGCGAAATGGATACCTCCGCCGGATAACCGCTTTCTTTCATTGTTGTCCGAAACCGTACCAGTTCTTTCCCTTTCGCATCGTAAAGACAGATCAGGGTGACATTCACATCATCCAGTACTGCCGCAACTACACCTCCTGCAGATACGCAAAAATCACGTACCGGCCGGTTAGTCGTAATATTGCCCAGCACAGACTCTGTATTCATCACATAAATATCTCTTCCGTTATAATCAGCGACCGCCACTACATTCTGATTGATATCCACCATCGGATTCTGCATCTCAAAAGTCTGGTTCCAAATCGCATTGCCTTTGGTATCCATACAGCTGATTCCATCCTTACTATAAGTGAGAAGATGCGATGCAAAGGGCATCATCTGCGCATCGGACGGAATCTTAATTTCCACACTCGATAGTCCTATACTCTCCGTATAAACCTTGTTCTGCCATTGTATAAAGGCCACGGCACCTATAGCAGCAAGAAGCACCAGAACAAGTGTCACCCTGTAAAATACGGTAAACTTATGGCTCTTAATCTTTTCCTGATAGCTGATTCTGGGCGGCTTTTGTTCCTTTTCCCGCTTTTCCTTTTTTCTGAAATATTCTCTGATATTTGCCATCTGTCGTATCCTTAATTCGAGTTGCAGCCGCAATGCTCATTGCCAATGCGTACATTATACCACAGCCTTACCTACTTTTCTACGGCAGGATTATTCTTTGCCCGGAGTGGATTTTGTCGGGATCTGAAATCTGGTTTACTTCGCAAATCTTTTCCACACGGGAAATATCCCCGTAAATCTTCTGACTGATTGTGTAAAGCGTATCCCCCTGCTCCACCTCATAATACCTGGTTATGCTTCTGGAAAGCGCTTCCTCGTTTTCCTCCTCACTCTCCTGCACTGGTTCCTGCTCCTCCGTCTGATCGGAGGATTCCTCTATCGGTTTCAATATACCCTCCTCTTCCCTTGGCAAATCTTCCGTGTCAGAATCATTGTCGGAATCATTTGTCTCACCATCGGTATCCACCGTATCAGTATGCGCATCATATGCATGGTCGTCCATCGGTTCATCAATATCTAAAGTCTGTGCCGAAACTACGGTCTCCTCTGTCTTCCGTTCTACCGTAATATTCCCCTCCCCTTCCTCTTTATCGGAGACAGCATCCTGTGCCGGATCGTCCTGTACTCCATGGAAATCCGTATCCTGTGTCTTTCCCTCCGCCTCCTGATTTTCGATGGCAAAGAAAACCTCCCTGGCAGAACGGTTCAATTCCTCCATCTTGTCATAGCTGTCCGTAGAAGTGATTACAATAGCCACCAGTATAACCAGAATCAGACATAGTTGTACAGACATTGCGCCGTGAGTCGATCGCTTCTTCCCTTCCTCCGAAAATGCTGCCGGAGCAGGCAGCATCTCTGACACGCCGCTCTTTTCTGCATCCCCCTTCCTGCCCGGACTGCCTGTCCATTCCAGCAGATAATTCTGCATCGCTTCATTATTATCATAAAAAACCTGAAATCCGGTTGTTCTGCATTCGCCGTCCGCTCCGCGCACGAGGAACACCGGCCCTGCCTGCGTGAGACGACATACCAGCTCCGGAAGCGGCTCATGCTGTGTAAATGCCGCGATTTCTTTGTCACGGCCCGCCCCATAAACATAAAGTTTCCTGCCATTCTCCTGACGAAACCCATAAAAATATATCTCGGACAGTTCTAGCGAATCCGACTCACGTTTCAAGTATGACAGGACATATTCTTCCACATAGACATGATACCTTTTCTTTCTATCATCTTTCCCAACAACTTTCGACCCGGATTCCATCTTTTCCCCCTGCGCCTGTTATTTATTATCTTTTGTGGCGAGTATATCATAATTGCTGTGAAAAAAATGGCATAAGACGCGGTAACTGACAACATGTACATAAACAGCGTCTGAAAGCACCTGCCATTCCGGCATACAGACCTACATTCTGCCTATGCACAAAAATACCGCCGTGTGTCCCACACGACGGCCAGACTGTCAAAAAAGGTCAGCAAAAGCTGGCTTTTTTTGATATAATAAAAT
>CANPIC010000082.1 GCA_947574055.1 uncultured bacterium | reverse complement strand
GAGATCAAGCGCGACAAGGGAGGGCCGGGAGATGCGACGGCGGCCAAGGAAGAGGCGCTGGCCGAGACGAATGCACTGGCCGAAAAGGCCACGGCTTCCCAGATGGATTCCCTGAACAAAGCCAATGAAATTGTGCAGGAGGCAGAGGAATCGGAGAAGAAGGACACTGACCGTAAAGAGGAAGAGACCGGGAAGAGCGGTGAGACAGGACGTCAGGACGAGACAGGCGCGGCAGAACATGCGGCTGCAGGCGAATCGGGCAGTCCGGTGCAGGGCGCTGACGATGAGAATGCGCAGAGAATCCTGTATCATCCGGTAGATGTCAGGATCTGAGCAATAAAGTATACCCTCCGGCCCATAGGAGATCTATGGGCGACGGAGGGTATTTTTATTGATATAATATAAACATTTTACCTTTGGGCGATTTTGTAGTAGGATAGTAAAGAGAGTGGAAAAGAAAGATCAATAAATAAAATCAAAATAAAAGACAGGGAGGCGGATGGCGCAGGCAGGGCCGGAAGCGGGGTGAGTCATGGAAAAAGCAAAAACGGGAATGTTCAGCAATGCGGTACTGAAAAACATCGCTTACATAACAATGTTTATCGATCATTTCTTTGCGGTAGTCTATTACACGTTGGCACGTTGGCTGCAGACGGCTGGATATGTGATCAAGGATGAACAGGGGATATATGACGCGGGAAGGGCGGTAGGCAGGATTGCTTTTATTCTGTTTGCATACCTGGCAGTGGAAGGATTTGTGCACACGAAAAGCAGGAAGGCATATCTGGTGCGGCTGGGCGTTTTTGCACTTGTGTCGGAGATACCCTTTGACCTGGCGTTTTCGGAGGTGTGTTTTGACTGGAAAAGTCAAAATGTTTTCTTGACGCTGTTGATCGGGGTGCTTGTTCTGGCAGCCTGGGAGTGGGCGGAACAAAAGGCTGCCGGCTTACGGAGGTGTGTCGATTCACGCCGGCGCAAAACGATAACAATGGCAGCGGGGATCCTGCACGGGGCGGCCATAGCGGCAGTTTTGCTGGGGTGTCTGGCGGCCTATGGACTGCGCACAGACTACCGGTTTATGGGCGTGCTGCTGATCTTTGCTTTTTACCGGACCAGAGAGAGGGGGCTGCCCGTGCAGATGGCGGCGGCAGGGTGTGTGATGCTGTTTGGTACGTGGGGCGCGAACTGTCTTAAGTACGGGGACAGCTATACGCTGTCGTATCTGTTCCGTTTTTCCATGAGGGAGATGTACGGTCTCTTTGCATTTATGCCGATCGCCCTGTATAATGGACAGAAAGGACGTCAGCTGCCGAAAGCAGTCTGTTATGGCTTCTATCCGGTACATCTGCTGCTGCTGCACTTTGCAGCGCAGATGATTTCGGGCGGGGTATAAAGGTATCATGGAGTCTGTGTATGACCGGAGCGGGTCTCCGGGCGTAGGAGAGGCGGCACGGGAATAAAAAAGAAAGTTGATAGAGCATGTCAGTACACGGAGCCGATTTGAAAAAATATATTAACGCAGTCAGCCTGCGCATTGTCGCAGATGCGAAAGAGTACGGTGTGGCAGTAGTTATGGTACTGTTGTATGCGGTGGCGGTCAATCTGGTCTTTCATGCCTTCTGCCCGCTTGTCATCTTCTGCGGGTTTCCCTGCCCGGGATGCGGCGTCAGCAGGGCGGCATTCTGTTTTGTGACCGGCAGGTGGGGGATGGCGTGGCAGCTGAACCCGGTTATATTTCCGATCGTGCTGTCTGCGGCATATTTTTGCCTGTGCCGTTATCTGCTGGGGAGAAGAGTCAAAGGCATCAGAGGGATCATTGCCGTTGTTTTTGTGCTGTTGTTTGTGGTATATTGCGGGCGTATGTACCTTTACTTTCCGGACAGGGTTCCCTGCACTTATACGGAAGAGAATATACTGGCACGAATTCTCCCCTTTTATGAACAAATATTACACGAGTATGGGATTCTGTGATAAAATCAATATATGGAAGCTTTTGCAGGGCCGGAAGCGAAATTTCCAATGTCGTTAACTATAAGTATAAAATGTATAAAATTCAAGTAAGGAGAAAGAACGGAGTTTGACTATGGAAGATAATAATTTATATCCGGAACAGAAGGAAGAACTGACAACAGCGGGGGAAGAGAGCGCCGGTCAGAAGGAGGAACAGGACGCATTAGCTGCGGCATCCGGTGCAGGCCAGGAGGAATCCGTGCCGGATGTGCGGTTTGGGGAACAGCCGGATCGGGGCGGCGCCTGCCCGGATAACGGTTATCCGAATCGTGCGTATTATGACAATGGACGGAGTACAGACTGGCAGAATGCCTCGTATTACAACGGCGCCTTCTCCGGTACGGGCGGTCAGAACTACGAGGGCGGTTATCAGCAGTACAATGGCGCACAACCATATCAGAACACATACCAGAATACGTATCAGAACGCTTATCAGAATCCGTATCAGAACAACAGCCAGATGGAGCTGGAAGAGCCGGTTAAGATCAGCGAATGGGTGCTGGCAATGGTGCTTATGATGATTCCCTGTGTGAATATTATCATGATGTTCGTGTGGGCGTTCAGCAGCACCGAGAAGAAGAGCAAGTCCAATTTCTTTAAAGCATACCTGATCTTCTTCGGCATTTCCATGGGTGTGATGCTGTTTGTCTGGATCGCCATCGTGTTCGCGGCAATGCTGGCGTATTAAAACCTTCTTTACCGCAGCGTCTGTACCCAGCGGCCGGATGCGCCGCAGGGCAGTATCAGAGAATTGGAGCTTACCGGCAGGCCGATCTCGCCGGACTCCACGCAGCCGCCGAACTGCGGGGTGATGACGGTCTGCAGCATGTAGGACAACACGGCCGGCTGCAGTCCGGTAGTATAAGAATTAATCAGGAAAAAGCAGGCATCTTTCGACAGGATCTGCGCTGCCAGGCGCAGGAAGGGGAAGATGCTTTCTTCTATTTTCCAGATCTCGCCTTTGGGTCCCCGGCCGTAGGAGGGGGGATCCATGATGATGGCGTCGTAAGTATTACCGCGGCGGATCTCACGCTCCACGAATTTGACGCAGTCGTCCACCAGCCAGCGGATCGGCGCATCTGCCAATCCGGAGGCGGCAGCGTTCTCTTTTGCCCAGGAGACCATGCCTTTGGAGGCGTCCACATGGGTCACGGCGGCTCCGGCTTTGGCTGCGGCCAGAGTGGCGCCGCCGGTGTAGGCGAAAAGATTGAGAACTTTTACCGGCTGTCCGGTCTTTGTTCTGTCTTTTATAATAGAAGAAAACCAGTCCCAGTTTACGGCCTGCTCCGGGAAAAGTCCTGTGTGCTTGAAACTGAAAGGTTTCAGGCGGAAAGTAAGCTCCCGGTATCGGATGCTCCATTCCTCAGGCAGCTGGAAGAATTCCCATTCGCCGCCGCCTTTGGAACTCCGGTGATAGTGGCCGTTCTTCTGTTTCCAGCGCCGGTCTGTGCGCGGCGTGTCCCATATGACCTGCGGGTCGGGGCGCACCAGGATATAATTGCCCCAGCGTTCCAGCTTCTCCCCGCCGGAGGTATCTATGACTTCATAATCTTTCCATGCATCTGCTGTCCACATTGTTTTACCTTTCTGCGGCGGTTGGCCCGCGCTGCCATTCTGCCGGCCGGCAGTATCCCTTTTATCTGTATTTATAGTAAACGAAATTTCTAATGTCGTTAACTATATTATGCATAAAAAAATATTTTTCGCAAATAGTAAAAAACGGCGTATTGCGCTTATTGTGCAAATAAAAAACACTGCGCGACAAATAAAGACCGGACAGATACCTTAAAATATATATATTTTACACAAAATGCGACCCGCTAAAATGCACACATCTGACGAACTGACAAATATCTCCAGAAAAGCTAT
>CANPIC010000081.1 GCA_947574055.1 uncultured bacterium | reverse complement strand
GGATTGCCAGGATTGTGAGAAGTTGTAGGAGGTAAAAGAGGATTATGAGTTTTTGGGGGCTTTTCTGCAGTAATACCTTTGGTTTGACAATAAGTGTGCTGTTTATGATCTGGATCTCTATGTTGCTCCTGGAGCGAAAACCATATCAAATGAGAGAGCGCAAAGTGAAAATGATTGCTTTTACTATATTATTTATCTGTGTCTGGGCATTGATAGGGACAGTTTTTTATAAAGTAGGTATCTTTAGATGGAGGTATAATGCAGGACAAATCTTGTTTACCTATATGGGAATGACAGGAGCAATGTTTTATTTATATTTTCTCTATCGGGAAAATCTGCTGACTTGTTGGATTTCGGCTGTTTTTTTAGAAATGTTGGAATCTTTTGCGGTACACATAGGCGTTTTATTTTCACCTAATATGACTTTTCATTTGGATATTTTGGGAGAACGGTTAATATATTATTTTTTTCTGTATGTATTAACACCACTCATAGAGATTATCTGGGTGCTGCTTCTATATAAAACTGGAGTTGGGAAAATGTTCCGACTGTGGATTGAACGGAAAGAATCGAAAAAGGTAAGTATTATTTTTATCAGTTTATACCCAATTTTGTCTGAAATACTTTATTATATGGTGCAAATAGGAGAACGGGTTGGTAACGATAATGCAGTCGTTTCTCTGTTATATCTACTGATTGTTTTTATTATTTTCGGTTATGCAGGGCGTCAGGAAATGCAAAAGAAGCAAATTCAGACTCAGCAGATTAGTATGCAGCAGCAAAATGCTTATATTGAGAGTTTAGAAAAACTGCAGAGTGAAATGCGAAGATTCCGTCATGATTATAAAAATATGATGTCTGGCATGTACCTTCAGGCAAAAGAGGGAAATATGGAAGCAGTGCAGAATTTTATCCAGGATATGACAAGTGATTTTGATTATCAGGTAGGGGAACAGATACGCAGATTGACACAGCTTGGAAATATTCATATGCTTGAGGTAAAAGGGCTGCTGTTGGGGAAAATGGAAAAAATGCAGCAGGAGCAGATTTCCTGTGAACTGGAAGTATTGCGTCCATTTGACAGAACGCGGCTGAGAACGACTGACTTGTGCAGATGCCTGGGGATACTGATTGACAATGCTATAGATGAAGTACAAGGAAAAAAAGATAAGAAGCCAAAACCGCAGATACATATTATGATTAGCAGCCAGGAAGAATGCACAACATTTCAAGTAAGAAATCCATTGTATTCAAACATTGATTTTCACAAGATCTGGCAGCAAGGTTATTCTACCAGAGGGGCGGACAGAGGAATTGGCCTTGCAAGTTATAAAAGTATTTTACAACATTATGAAAATGTCTTCTCTCTAACAACAATCAGGGATGGCTATTTTATTCAGGAGTTAAAGATACAGGAATAAGAAATGTTAAAAATTGTGGAGGAAAAAATATGCTTCCAATTTATATTTGTGAAGATGATGCGATGATACTCGCTGCACAGAAAAAGTTTTTAGAAAAACAAATTATGATTGAAGGTTATGATATGCAGATTGCTCTGTGCAGCAGGCATCCCCAGGAAATTATTGAAGCGGTGGCAGCGGATCCAAAGAGAGGAATTTATTTTCTGGATGTGGAGCTTAAGGATGAGCCGATGGATGGATTTATGCTGGGACAACAGATTCGAAAGTTTGATACCAGAGGTTTTCTTATCTATGTGACTTCCTTTCCAGATCTGGCATTTGAGACATTTCGTTATCACCTGGAAGCGCTGGATTATATAGTAAAGGGCAATTCTGAAAAAATGCTGACTGGAATGCACAAAAACCTTGCGATCATTACTGAGCGGATGTGTAAGGAGCAGGGAGAGCAAAAGGAATACTTTACAGTAAAGGTGTTGGATATTGTAAGGCATGTTCCAGTGGATGAAATTATGTTCTTTGAGACAAGTGTCCGTACACACAGAATAGAACTTCATGCGAAGAATGACTGTATTGATTTTATTGGCAGTATGCAGGAGTTGCAAGAGCAGTTTAGGGAGCATTTTTTAAGGGTTCACAGGTCATATCTGGTCAATGTAAATAAGATTCAGGAGTTAGATTTAAAGCATCGGGAAATTCTTATGGATAACGGAGAAAAATGTCTGTTTTCTAAAAATATGAAGGGGGAGTTGTTGAGTAGAATTTAGATGACAGCGTTTAACAAGCCATTTCAGGCAATATAGTATATCATTCAGGCAGAACTCAGCATAAAGGTGATAAAACATGATACGATACTTCCATCATAATTACTCTGCGACAAAAAAACGGGGCAATTATAAAGAAAATATTTAGAAAGAGGGTTATGTTATGGAACAAAATGTATTGCTGGATTTATCACATATTTCTAAACGCTATAAGACGGAATTGGCGCTTAAGGATATCAATATTACGCTTCATAAAGGCGAAATTCTTGGATTTTTAGGGCCGTCGGGCGCTGGAAAAACTACCACGATTAAAATAATCACAGGACAGTTAAGGCAAACATCTGGAGAGGCGAAAATTCTTGATACAGATACGGTTAATATTGATGAATCAATTTATGAAAAAATTGGCGTGGTTTCTGATCAAAGCGGAATTTATGAGAAAATGACAGTATGGCAGAATTTAAGTATGTTTGCAAAAATATGGCGAGTTCCCAGTGTAAGAGTGGAGGAAGTCTTACATCAGGTGGAATTGTATGAACATCGTAAAAAGCCGGCAGGTAAACTTTCCAGAGGGCAGACGCAAAGACTTGTTTTGGCCAGGGCAGTGCTTCATAAGCCAAGAATTTTATTTCTTGATGAGCCGACAAGCGGATTAGATCCATCGACTGCGGTATCTATTCATAAAATGTTGTTGGGACTGAAAGAAGAAGGTATGTCAATTTTTTTGACTACACATAATATGGAAGAAGCCACAAAACTTTGTGATAGAGTTGCACTTTTGTATCAGGGGAAAATTGTCGAGTGTGGATCGCCCAAAGAACTTTGCCTGAAATATAATCAAAATAAAAAATATCATCTACTTTTGAATAATCAGGAAGAAGTCGTCTTAGAGCAAAGTCCTCAAAATATTGCAAAAATTTCAGAATGGATGCAGAGAGATGAAATACAGTGTATTCATTCTTGTGAGCCAACATTGGAACATGTATTTTTACAAGTAACAGGGGCATCCCTTGGATTAGCCAGTATGTGAGAGGAGTTTTAATATGGATAATATCAATAAATTAACAGCAGTTGCACAGATTAAATGGATTTGTATCAGCCGCAATACAGCGATTATGATCGGGCCGCTTCTAACCGTGGCGATGGTATGGATGGTCAAAATTTTATATAGCATCAATTCGGGAGGTGATTTATCACCCATTCTGGTGTCTTTGATCCTGAGTTTGGGAATTTCCCTTAATTTGTGTATGGATGGATTCCTGATGGTAGGAACTGCCATTGCAGAAGAGAAAGAGAAACATACGTTACGGGTCTTAATGACGTCATCAGTCACCGGAATGCAGTATTTTATCGGAAGTATTCTATTTCCATTTGTGTTGATGAATATAATCAATATTGTGGTATTGGTGATTAGTGGTATTTCTATGAGCCAGGTATCTGTCGCGGCTTTCTTACTGGTCAGTGCGGCAGCCTCTCTGATTAGTTGTGTAATGGGAATGATTGTTGGTCTCTGTGCCAAAAATCAGATGAATGCAAATTTGATTTCTTATCCATTGGTGATCGTGTTGATGATGATTCCAATGTTTGGAAATCTTTCCGAAAAATTGCACCATATCTCAGGGTTTTTGTTTACTGGAGTGTTGACAGAGATGGCAAGTGGATTTGCAGAGGGAATGTCATATACGTTAAAACCTCTGGACATCGCAGTGCTTATCGGAGAATTAATCATTAGCATTCTTGTATTTTTAGTACTTTATCGAAGAAATGGATATGAAAAAGACTGATGCAATT
>CANPIC010000080.1 GCA_947574055.1 uncultured bacterium | reverse complement strand
CTTTCCAGATACTCTCCAGAGAATCCCACATGGACGCCTTATAGGGCAGGAACACCGCTTCCCGCCGCACCCTGATATCGTGGCGCACACTGTTTTCTATTCTGATCAAAGATCTGCGGAGGTTTTTATGTATTTTATTGGCATTTGTCTCTCCCTGCGAAACCGCCTCATGAATCTGATAGATCAGTTCACAATACTCCTCCAGTAATGATATAGTGGCGAATCCTTCTCCCTCTGTCTTTTCGATCAACTCACCCAGGCTGATGGCTCCGTCCTGGCACTGTGCCAGCAGGTTCAATGCCATATCTCTATTGCCGGCCGCCGCCGCTTTTTTGATCTCGTCGTGCGCCTGATCAAGCAGATCAATAAAATTTTCCGCCTGCTCTTTCTGTGCCTTTCTCATATCTCCCCGTCTCCGATTCCTCATAACCTTACCCGTCTCATGTCCTGTCTGCCAAAACAGCAATGTCCACAACACGGTCCTGCGCCTGCCGGACTGGCAGGAAAAGAAATAGCAAAACACCTTCCGGTATTCTGAAAACAACCAGATAGATTCGTATTTTCTGTTGTTTCTTTTTCCGCCAGTCCACATGGCTTTGTTGAATTATATAAGGCATATTGGTCACCTCCCATCAAAGAGGTGATGCGGTCAAAGACCGCTTCGCTCCCTGCTACGTCACACGGTTTCCGGATCTGATCCAAAAACGGACAGCATCTGCTTTTTTGCACATACTTGTCTGTGTTCACAGGGTCCTGGCCTATCCAATGCGCAATCTATCTGCCTTCTAAGGCCGTATCTTTTTTTATATCATAAGTTCCCGCCTGGTCCTTCGGGGTAAAATCCCGGTCCAACACCGGAATTTATCCTGGCGGTCCCTTTTATGATCTTTCATCACGTCGATTTATTCAGGCTGCTCATATACTTGAAACGATTGCCTGCTCCTCACTGTCTTCCCTGATGCAGCACGTTTCCTGACAGTTCCCGCCGTGTTGGTCTTTTCATCCAGTACCGCGCCACATGCACTGCAGCAAAAGATACCTTTTTTCCGTTCTCCTATCCCGCCACATCTGCTGCACTCTCTGCTGACACCATTTCCAAACACTTCCACAATCTCTATGGCGTGCTCCTGGCATTTCCACTCCAGGCGTCTGCGGATATACCCCCTCTGCCACATCATGACTGCGCGGCTGGTTTTACCTCCGCCCGCTCCGGCTTTTGGCAGTTTTATAAGACAAATAATTCCCGGTTTTTCTTCTGACAAAAAGCGATTCAGTTCCTGATTGATATAGTCATGCAGGCGCCCTTCCAGACATTTCTTTTGCATCGTATATTTTTTACGGCCCGGATTATTTTGCCGGTTGCAATGGTAGTTTTTGTTCTGTTTCTCTGTCCACTTTGTATACGCAGTCTGGTACAAACCAAAATTTTCACCATATTTATGCCCGCTGTCTGTCGTCAGCATCGTCTGCATACCCAGTGCAATTCCTACCGTGTTTCTATAATCTTCATGACGTTTGACACTTACATAGACTGGCACAATAATTTCCAGGCGCTGCTCCCCGGGATACAATCTGACGGAAAGCTGACATTTGTACCGGTTATTGTCTGTCAGCGGCACAAAAACCCGACGGCGTTTTTCTTTGACGGCAAAATAAATCCCATGATCCCCATACCGGTACGCGCGCTCTGAAGCGGAAAATATGTGCTGACAGTCTGTATGCAGTTTCAAATGGTATTTTCTCACCTGCCTGCACAGATAACGGTGCAGGCGCTCTCTGTCTGCCCGCCCCGCCAGCGCCTCATATTGCTTTTGTATTTCGGCGGGCAGCTGTATCGGTTTTTGCTGCAATACTGCTGCAAATGCATTGTTTACTTTTAACAAAAAACGCAGATAATGCTTGTCATCCTCAGTAAAACCGACATTCCGCCCCGTCAGTTCCAATATCTTCGCTTTTGTCCGCATCCACTGACATTTGATATCGCCCAGAGCGTCAAACACCGCCAGATAAAAATAGACCGAAGGCAGCCCCAGCGACGTCCGCAAACCGCTGGCCGTCATTTCATTCTGTACCGTATAACCGGGATATATCCTGTCCAGGCTGCCTATTCCGCCAAAACGGGCGTAAACATAATTCTTTACTTTGCCGTAATCCTCCGCTATGTCCAGCAGTTTCCGCATCTCCGCTCCGGTAACTGGAGCACTGCTGTACTGCCGGACACTCCTGCACAGTAAATCCGACTGCATTGACATCCCCTTTTCCAAGTGTTCCGCAATTTACTGCAATAAAACAAAGTCAATCAGATAGACGGTCTGTTACATGCAAACAGCCCGTTTTCAAAAGGTGTACTTTTTGAAAACGGGCTACTGGCCGATATCATATATGGTAAAGTCAGGAAAATACAATTTTTACTTGTCTTTCTGAGCAAATTATTATAGAATAGTACACGGTTACATAAAACAGAACAATTTTCAAAAAGTACAGTTTTTGAAAATTTCTGTTTCTTTTTGTTTTTTACCTTTCTATGACAAAATCAGCCCGATCAGACCTGTCTACAATAGTGGCTGCCCATCATATCGAATCTTTTTTATCACACCGAAAATTGACATTTCCCGGTTTTCACACTATAATGTGTACTACAATCGTAAGATTTAAGGAGGCAGAGATGAAACCATTGCCACAGATTTCAGAAGCAGAATTTGAAGTGATGAAAGTCGTATGGAAACATGCACCGATCAGCACCAATGAAATCACCGAAACATTAACACAATCCACGAAATGGAGTCCCAAAACCATACAGACCCTGATCAAGCGGCTTGTCACCAAAGGGGCACTGTCCTATACGAAGCAGAGCCGGGTTTTCGTTTATACGCCTTTGATCAGAGAAAAAGAATACATCGGCCAGAAAAGCCGCTCTTTTCTGGCACGATACTATGACGGAGATATTATGGCAATGCTTTCTGCCTATATGGAAGACGATAAACTCTCCGAATCAGAAATCGATACGCTCCGTGCCCTTCTTGCGAAGGGTTCCAAAAACAGGAGGAATTAGCATGGCAGACTTCGGCGTGCGCTTTTTTCTGTGTAATCTTTTTATTTGCATGATCATAGTTTTTTTCCTGATCGCCAAACGCATATTCCAAAATTATTTAACAAGCCGGATGCAATTCCATTTATGGTTTCCGCTACTTGGGATTCTCGCCGTCCCGTTTATCCCTCTTCGCCCGATCGGATTCACACAAGCACTCGCCTGGCTCAGTGCGTGGAAAAATGCGGGAGCATCCGTCAGGGAAGCGCTTACGGCAGATATCGCAGCGGCAAATAGTTCCGGCGCCGCAGAACAAATACATGACTTTGCCCTGTCTGTCAGCAGGGAAACACCGTCCATGATTGGCCTTACCTTGTGTGGCACATGGCTGATCGGCATGATGGCTATGATTTTCTTCGTAATAAAATCTGCCTCCCGCTTAGACGCTATGAAAAAGTCCGCGCTCCCCCTGCAGGATGAGAGCGTCCGTCTCTTGTACAACGCCTGTTTAAAGGAGTTGAAGATAAAAAGAAACATTCCGGTTTACAGCACTGCCTTTCTGAAATCCCCGGTCATTGTGGGATTATGCAAACCCTGTATTTATCTTCCGATTCACCTGATATCTGATTTCCATGCTGCCATGAAGAAGCAGGCCACGATACCCGGAGGGCGTTTGACTGCCACAGAGATGCGATATATGCTGTTACACGAACTACAACACTACAGACATGGAGATGCCCTGGCCGGTTTCTTTATGAACCTTATCGGCATACTCTACTGGTGTAATCCTCTGGTGTGGTACGCGCTGAGAGAAATGAGAAATGACAGAGAAATTGCCTGTGATACATCTGTACTGAAATTCCTTAGCGAAAGCGATTATGAAGCGTATGGAAATACGCTCCAGACTGTCAAAGAACCCCTGTTATGCAGCAGCACAACAGAGGTTCTTTTTAAAA
>CANPIC010000079.1 GCA_947574055.1 uncultured bacterium | reverse complement strand
ACTAGCGGAGTATGTCAGAGGGTGGATAAATTATTACAAACTTGCAGACATGAAAGGACTGATGACGGAGACAGATGAATGGCTCCGGCGCAGGATACGGGCAATCTATTGGAAACAATGGAAAAAGGTAAAGACGAGGTACCGAAACCTAAGGGCGTTAAAGCTTGAAGAATGGCAGGTGCATCAGATAGCCAACAGCCGGAAAGGTTACTGGAGGACAGCACAGATATTAAGAGTTGCCCTTACCAATAAAATAATAGCCAAGCTGGGATATATCTCCATGCTTGACTATTATCTGAAAGTATCGTGAAAACTATTGAACCGCTGTATACCGAACGGTACGTACAGTGGTGTGGGAGGTCGGCTGCTCAACTAATGGGTAGCCTCCTACCCGATGTTCAGTCCGGCAGAACAATTTGAAAGTGCTGATAGTCTTTGGAAGAGTTCCAATTGCCTCCCCAGGTGAAACCATGAGAGGTAAAGAGTTTATAGCATAAGTCAGACTCATCAATCTTATAAGGGAAATCCTGTGAGCGGTCGGCATAGATTTCGCTGCCCTTAGGAGAAATATAGGTTTCTCCGCTTCCATCCTTGTTAAACACCACATAGGGATTATAGAATGGATTGATATCGATGGCACAGCCAAGCGCGTGCTTTGATAACCTGGTGGTTCCGTCTACGACTCTGTAGTTAAAGCAGGAAGTATTATTATCCAGCATGGAAAGAGTGTCGTCCCCGTTATACTCATCTATGAGACGGATCCGTTCAATACGATAATCATTTTGGTACAGTTCATAGAAGATTTCTACCATATCCTGTGCAATGGCCTTGTTACAGATCAATTCTCCTTCCTGCACATCTCCGTTGAAGTCAACATAGAGGAGTCCCACGTAATTTAATTCATCATAAGAGATACTGCAGTCAGTCTCCGGGTAAGAAATACCGGTAATTCTGGTCTTTACTGTCTCGCTTAACGGCTCGTAATAGAAGCCGTCCTGGTAGATAGTGCGTTCTGAAATAGAAGCCATATGATCGTTCTCCACATTTGATATTGCCGAATCCGATTCTGCGCTGCCGGCAGTGTTAGAAACGGGTGTTTTTGCATTATCATATGCAGAAGGTTTGTCAGGAGTTTCTTTCTCCTTCTCTGGTTCCGCCTCCTGCGGGCTTTCATCAGTATGCCCGATTTGGGGCACATCCGTACTTGCGTTTTGGGAAGCATTACCATATGCAATTTCCGGATTGTTGTCGGCATATTCCTGCAATGTTTCGGAGCCTGTCAGGTATTGTGCAAGGAAAGCGCATATCATGATAAAAAGCAGGAGAAATGCGAAGGGTTTACCTGCCTGGCGCAGGAGTTTTTTTAAGGTAGAAGGGGGTACGTTGTCTGTATGCATGTTTTCTGGCATATAAGATATCTCCGTTCTATTAGAATAAAGTATCCGCATAGTATATTAATTTATGGTGGTATGATGGTACGGGATATGGATGTTCAGAAACTGTTATGTAAAAGTCTGCGGGTATTTTGCGGGTGTGCAGACTAAAGTCAAAGGCAGAACTATTACATTATACTTATAGTAAACGACATAACAAATTTCTGTTTCCGGCTCTTGCAGAAGCCATATACGGTAGCTCCTGCAAGGCCGAAAACGAAATTTCTAATGTCGTTAACTATAGTATAACACAAATGAAAGTCTTGTGCTTTTAAATATTTTCTAGTAAAATAGAACGGAAAGTCTGGCGGGGTGTGCTAAGGCAATACAGGATACGGGAATAAGAGATGCCAGGTATGTTTCTGCTATAAGTGCAGGGATAAGAGGGAAAATTACAGATGGGAATCATCAGGACTGAACGATTGGTGTTTGAATATATCAGACGTGACGAAGAGGGCAATGTAGAAGGAATTACCCGCGCTGTGGATGAAGTTGATCTGGATGTGCGGCAGGGTGAGTTTATTGCGATTCTGGGGCATAATGGCTCAGGGAAATCTACGCTTGCAAAGCATATCAATGCCATTCTTTATCCAACGGAAGGAAGCGTATGGGTAGACGGCATGAATACGAAAGACGATAAAGATCTGTGGAACATCAGGCAGGAAGCCGGCATGGTCTTTCAGAATCCGGACAATCAGATCATCGGCCAGGTTGTTGAGGAGGATGTGGGATTTGGTCCGGAGAATATGGGTGTTCCCACGGAAGAGATCTGGGAACGGGTGGAGGAGAGTCTGAAAGCGGTGGGTATGTATCAATATCGGAAGTTCTCTCCCAATAAACTGTCCGGAGGACAGAAGCAGAGAGTCTCTATTGCCGGTGTGATCGCCATGCACCCCAAGTGTATCATCCTGGATGAACCGACGGCGATGCTCGATCCGAACGGACGCAGGGAAGTGGTACGTGCGGTGCGTGCGCTCAATGATGTGGAAGGTATCACAGTGCTTTTGATCACGCATTATATGGAAGAGATTATTCATGCGGATAAAGTATTTGTGATGGATAAAGGCAAGATCGCGATGCAGGGGACGCCGCGTGAAATTTTTTCACAGGTGGAAAGACTGAAACAGCTTCGACTGGATGTTCCCCAGGTGACGCTGCTTGCCCATGAATTGCAAAAAAGCGGTATTGGCCTTCCGGCAGGTATTCTGACAGTGGAAGAACTGACGCAGGCGCTGGAGACTGTACAAAAGTACAGGCCTTAAGGCAGTCTCCGGATCATTATCCACAGATATCGATTTGCAGGGTTAATGGGTGGGTGAAGGAGCAAAATACCGTATTAACAGAGAAAAGTGGGAATCTGCAAAAAACGCTCTGGCATGGAGGAAAGAATGTCGATCATATTGGATCATGTCAATTATATATATGGAAGTGATACGTCCCTTGCGGTGCATGCCTTGAAGGACATTAATCTGGTGATTCCGGACGGGCAGTTTATAGGACTGATCGGGCATACCGGTTCAGGGAAGTCTACGCTGGTGCAGCACCTTAACGGTCTGATCAAGCCTACGAGCGGCAGCATATATTTTAATGGAGAAGATATTCACGCGCAGGATTATGATAAGAAGAAGCTGCGCAGTAAAGTGGGGCTGGTGTTTCAATATCCGGAGCATCAGCTGTTTGAAATCGATGTGTTTTCGGATGTCTGTTTTGGACCGAGGAACCTTGGCCTGTCCAGACAGGAAACAGAACTGCGGGCTTATGCAGCTTTGAAGCAGGTTGGGCTGGAAGATGATTATTTCTATCAATCACCTTTTGATCTGTCCGGCGGTCAGAAGCGAAGGGTGGCGATTGCCGGAGTACTGGCCATGAAGCCGGAGATTCTTGTATTGGATGAGCCTACGGCCGGATTGGATCCTAAGGGAAGAGATGAAATATTGGATCAGATTGCGAAACTGAAAGAAGAGACGGGAATTACCGTTATTCTGGTATCGCACAGCATGGAAGATGTGGCCAGGTACGTAGAGCGCATCATTGTTATGAACCAGGGATCAGTCATGTTTGATGATACACCGAGGGAAGTCTTCAAGCATTACAGGGAATTGGAAGAAGTAGGTCTGGCAGCCCCGCAGGTGACGTACATCATGCAGGCGCTCAGTAAGAAAGGTATGCCGGTGAAGACCGATGTTACGACGATCGCTGAGGCAAAAGAAGAGATCCTGCGTGTCCTCAGAGGCGGCTGATCATGAAAGGATAAGAATATGTTACGAGATATTACTTTGGGCCAGTATTATCAGACGGATTCCGTGATTCATAAACTGGACCCGCGGGTAAAATTGATAGCGACAGTATGTTTTATTATTTCACTTTTTATTGTGAAAAGCTGGGTTGGTTATGTTATAGCAGCAATTTTTCTGGCAGTATCGATCAGATTGTCCAGAGTTCCTTTTAAGTATATGGTAAAAGGAATGAAGGCGATTGTTTTTATTTTACTGATAACGGTGGTTTTTAATCTTTTTCTGACACCGGGGGAAGCGCTGGTATCCGTTTGGAAGATACGGATCACGAAAGAAGGCCTGCAGATGGCGGTGACGATGGCGGTGCGGCTGTCCTTTTTGATCGTGGGGTCTTCCATCATGACGTTGACCACTACGCCGAACAGCCTGACGGATGCGATGGAGAAGTTGATGAAGCCGCTCAAAGTATTCAGGGTTCCGGTGCATGAGGTGGCAATGATGATGTCGATCGCACTGCGTTTTATACCGATTTTGCTGGAGGAGACTGATA
>CANPIC010000078.1 GCA_947574055.1 uncultured bacterium | reverse complement strand
AAAATAGAGAGAAATTTCTCATTTTAACTTGTACTAAATCTTGACATAGGACCAAGTATGTTATGTCAAAACCATTGTTGCTAACACTGTAATTACTGTAACATATGGTAGTTCAAATGGCGGATCAACCTATATATCGGCAATTAAAATTTGAGTACTATGCAGTACGCTCCCATATATACACTGTCTTGTATGGTGGCATATTATTGTGCGCTCTATCACCGCCAGAAGGTTCTACGGTTTGGCCCCAATTATCTACGGCTCCAGGCGTTCCCAGTTTTCCTAACGCAAAGTGATCGTATTGACCGTTGGTTGTTACCCCTCTTACCCATCCGATAGGTCGGTGAGTATGTGTGGGCATCTCATATGGCGATAGGGTATGTGTAGCCGCTCCTCCAGTTGAGTTGATTGCATATGAGGATGACTGCCCTAACAAAAATCGGCCTTCTATTTTTGCCCACTTTTTACCGCCATAAACAGCGATTACCTTTGCTTCTGTATCCAATTTTGTGCTATGGATTATCATTCCTACATGAGATAATTTGCTATTTATCCCAGTAACCGTTTCCCGCAATGCGCCCAGTTCTGCCTTATCCTCTTCGGTCACATGGATCACATCATTCCCCGTATGCAGCTCCAGTTCTGTCTGATCCGCTTTGTTTCCGACTGCCGCATGCAGTGCCTCAACGATGTCTTCATTCTCCTCGATTGCATCAGCAACCTCTTTCAGTGTATCCAGGGTTTCCGGGGCTCCGCCGATTAAATCGGCTATTTTTTGGTCTGTATAGCCGGTTAGTTCTTCATACTGCGTGGCCAGGGCCTGCTGTTGGGCCGTGCTGACGGGTTTATCCATATCTGCAGTGTTATCCACATTGCCGATTTCCGGTGTCCCGCTCAGATCACTGTATTTTCCGGAAAAGGCAACTTCTTTCAGATCGGCAAAATATTTTCGTATCTTTCCCAGTATCTTCCCCAGGGTATCCTCTGACTGGATATTCTCCCTCTCCGCGGATGCGATCTCGGTAAAACGGATCTCCACGGCATCGAGATTGTCCCGCAGTTCACGGATGTTTTCGATGGTGGCGGTTGCCGCGGCATCTACTTCCAGAGATACATGATCTGCGTTGCCCACCGTTGTGATCAGTTCGATCTGTACACCGGAAACTGTGACACCGTTATAGGGCGGCATGTAGCAGTTGCCCGTCGTTTCTGTCGTTACCGCATAGAGAATCTCGCCTTCCTCCGGATCATCTACGTACAGGCCCAGGGTCCGCATATAGTATCCCTGTGTCAGCTCCGTATTGTCGAAGGCCCCTTCTATTTTTATGGAAACCTCGTTCACTCTTTCAATACTGGAAACCAGACTTGTCTGCCTGATATCAGCAAGCTCATCCAGCTTTTCCAGCTGATCCGGGTCATATGCCATGCTGGAAGTGGCAATTCTGGTAAACTCTGCCTCCCCTGTCCCTGCAATCATCTTGGCGATCAACGCCTGCCCTTTGCCGGTAATGATTAATTTTGAAAATTCTGCCATTACATCCACTCTCCTTTATTGTCATTTCGTATTAAATCATGGAAACTCTGTTTTCATAGTCAGCCGTTTACGCCAAACGCCCCTACATACGTTTTGCTAAATTTGTCTATGCGCTGAGCGACACTCCTGACAGTGAGTATCTCTTTGTTTCCATCTGGGCTAAAAGACAAAAGACTGTCTGTCCTCTCCTGTTTCTGTCCTTTTGGGCCCATCAAAGCATCTCCACTCATCGCCTATTGCGTCATCCTGCAACACCTTCTTTTCATACAGAAAAAAGCGCCCGGCTCCTGCCTGACGCTTTTCTGACTTTTATGTGATTTTCCATGTTTCATTTACCATAATAACATTGTATCACACTGGAAGCGGACATTTCGGACAAAACGGACAGACTTTACTATTTTCAGACCTGTATCTGCCTCTGACCTTGCCTGCTGTATTAGAAAGAAAGAGAAACAGGCAACAGACAAGAAAATGGCTTACCCTACCCGAATACGCAAAACGGCGCGAAACCTGAACCACCTCGGTTCGATTTCGCGCCATAGACTGCGGATAACAGGACTTGAACCTGCACGGTCTCCCACCAGAACCTAAATCTGGCGCGTCTGCCAATTCCGCCATATCCGCTCATATCTGCAACGGAGAGAGTCTACAAAAACGTTCCTCGTATCCGCTGCACTTTTACAATTATATATACCCGATGGCTTTTTTGTCAAGCCAAAAGAACACTCCGTCCACGACAAAAGCATAAACGGCAAACCTATGCCCGCAGTCTGACAATGATTTTTTTATAGATCCGGATCAGGAAAATGGTCGACATAAGCAAAGAAGCAACTTCCGCAATCGGAAAGGACCACCACACATAATTTACATTTCCCAGTTGTGCCAGAAGATACGCCACCGGCAACAAAACAAAAAGTTGTCTGGCAATGGACACCATCAGACTATAGACCCCATTTCCCAGTGCCTGGAACACACTCCCGCAGACAATGCAGTAACCGGCAATGACAAAGCTGACACTGATAATCCGCAGCGCCGGTACGCCAAGCTGCAACATAACATCCGAGGCTTTGAACATCCGTAACAGATCAGCAGGAAATACATGAAAGACCACTGTGCCCACTGCCATAATAAGCATCGCATAGATCACGCTGTAACGGATCGTCCGCACCACCCGTTCCCGGCTGTTCGCCCCATAATTATAGGCAATAATCGGTATCATTCCATTATTCAATCCAAATACCGGCATAAAGACAAAACTCTGCAGCTTGAAATATACACCAAATACAGCTGTCGCCGTGGAAGTAAATGCCATCAGGATCAGATTCATACCATAGGTCATAACAGAAGCAATGGACTGCATAATAATAGAAGGCACACCCACCTTATAAATCTGTCCGATCGTCGCCAGATCCGGTCTGAATCCTTTTCTCTGCAGACGCACCTCTTTGTTTACCTTCTGGTTTATGATAACCGCAAGGACAGAAGCCGCAATCTGGCCCGCCACCGTGGCTGCTGCTGCGCCTGCCGCTTCCATACGCGGAAAGCCCAACAGCCCGAAAATCAGGATCGGATCCAGTATGATATTGATAATGGCTCCCGTTCCCTGTATGATCATCGTATAAAATGTCCTGCCGGTAGATTGCAGCAACCGTTCCATAGTTACCTGCAAAAATATACCAAAGGAGCAACAGCAGCAGATCCTTGTATAGGCAATACCATAATTGATGATCTGCAGATCATCTGTCTGGCTCCGGTAGAAAATACCTACCCCAAAAATACCCAAAAGCAACATAAACAGATAACTCATACCAGCCAAAAACACCGCATTATTGGCAGTTCGGTTAACTTTTTCAAAATTTTTCTCTCCCAGAGACTTCGAAAGCAGCGCATTGACACCCACACCGGTTCCTACTGACACCGCAATCATCAGATTCTGCACCGGAAAAGCCAGAGATACCGCTGTCAGGGCACTTTCACCGACCCGCGCCACATAGACACTGTCCACAATATTATAAAGAGCCTGCACAAGCATGGAGAGCATCATCGGCAATGACATACTGATCAATAACCGGTTAACCGGTACAATTCCCATTTTGTTTTCCGCTGTTTCCATCTCTCTCCTCCCTTTCCTCTCCTGTACACGCCCTGCCGCACACGTATCCCTGTGCTGCCCGGTTGTCAGATCTGTTTGCGCACAATCGTATATTCATCTCCATAGCGATAATACGGACAGGCAAAATGACGTTCCAACATAAAATGCGCCATCTCATCCTCATCCAGATCCATCTGACAGGTATAACATTCATAAGTCTCATCATATTCATAGTACAGACAGCTTTCACAACTGTCCTGCCGGTCCTTTTTTCTCATATCCAGTCCCCATCCGGCTGATGCGCCCTGATTGTCCAAGTCCTTACTTTGCCGTAATCATTTCCCTTGTCTTCAGAAAATAATAGCTACATTCCAGCTCCGGCTGCAAGAGCAGCTTACGCCCGATTTCTCTCATTCTGCTAGTAAGCCGGTGATACATCACACGATCTTCCCAGGGAATCCCCAAAATATAATCCTGTTCTCTTTTATTCAAAAAGGACAGATATGCCCGCATCTGCGTTTCTGTCATCCTTTCGTTTTGCTGCCTGGACATCACGCCAAACGGACACGATACATAAACATTTTCCTGCCCATTTTCCCTGCTCTTTTCCTGCAGATATAAAAAAAGTCGCTCCCGGTCCCGGGCCTGCAGACTGATTAGCACAAAACTATCCTCTTTCGCCCCCGGAAGCACCCGCAGCAACATTCCCGATTCCAGCATATAGCGGTAGGCGGTTCTTTGCACGCGCTCCCGGGGCGTGGGATAAGAAAGTGCCTGCACCATCTGCTCCAGAGAATACCCCAAATCCACAAGATGCCGAATGGCACCCCCGCTGGCCGCATCATGTACAAAATCCGACAATGCTTCTTCAAAATATTTCTGACGGCCTTCCATAAGCATCCATCCTTTTCCCGCCGGCATCCGCCTGCTATGAAACTGCTATAGCGTTTGCAGCTTCTTATCCGCAAAAGAAAAAACACTCAAATCCCCCTGTTTTACCAGGTTATTAAGTGTTTTTGCTTACTGAGACACGGGGGGCTCGAACCCCCGACAACTTGATTAAAAGTCAAGTGCTCTACCACCTGAGCTAGTGTCCCATAAAAATAAAGCTGGGCTAGCTGGATTCGAACCAGCGAATGCAGGAGTCAAAGTCCTGTGCCTTAC
>CANPIC010000077.1 GCA_947574055.1 uncultured bacterium | reverse complement strand
ATCCCTATGTCTATGTAGACGGTGTCTATCTCAAACGCAGCTGGGGCGGTGAGATTCGGAATGTCTCCATTCTTGTGGCCATTGGTGTAAACAGTGACGGGTTCCGGGAGATTATCGGTGCAGCAGAAGGAATGAAAGAAGATAAAGAAAGCTGGAGACCATTCCTGAGGTGTTCCCGGATGCCCGCTATCAGCGATGTGCCGTTCATTTTTACCGGAACATCTTCTCTGTTACGCCCCGTAATAAAATGAATACAGTAGCTATGATGCTGAAAGCCATCCATGCCCAGGAGAGTAAGGCGGCCGCCCGTGAGAAAGCCCGCAGAGTATCAGACAAACTCAAGGAGATGAAACTGAGCAGTGTGGCCAAAAAGGTACAGGAAGGGATTGAGGAGACGCTGGCCTACATGGACTTTCCTACCCAGCACTGGACGAGGATCAGGACCAACAATACCATAGAACGGTTAAACCGTGAGATCAAACGCCGGACAAAGGCGATCGGAGCGTTTCCGGACGGTCAGAGTGCTTTGATGCTGGTATGTGCCAGACTGCGCCATGTAGCCGGGACCCAATGGGGAACCCGTCGTTACATGAATATGGAGCACCTCTCCAAACCGGAGGAAGAACTGCTGTCTGATATCATAGCTGGCTGACTACCGGCTGCCAAACGGTGGAAATTAAATTTGCGAAAAAATCTTGACACTATCATAAAAGCAGGTCCGGCAGCAGATATTTGCTGTATCATGTGCTACTTCTCCTGTCCCCACAGGGTGATCAGAAACAGGGTTGCCAGGATGCAGGCAAAGCCCAGTATATCAATGCGGGAAAAGGAAACATGAAGCCAAAATGCGGAGAAAAGGGTGGCGGCCACCGGTTCTATACAGGCATAAAGGCTGGCTTTTTCAGGGCCGATCAGTTTGACACCCTGCATATAAAGCGAAAAGGAAACAATGGTGCCAAAGAGGATGATAACGGTGAGTGCGGCCAGCGTCCCTCCATCCAGGAGCGGACGATATTGCCATGGCCTGCGCAGGATACCAAGTAGAGTACCGCCGATCAGCATGGCCCAGCCGAGTAAAAACGGTGTGGGGTAGCTTTTCATCAGTCCGCGCGGAATCAGATTATACAGCACGACTGTAAAGGCGGAAAACAGACCCCAGAACAGTGCACGGCCTGAGACAGCGAGTTGTCCCGGCTGTCCGTGGGTTGCCAGAAGGAAGATGCCTGTCAGGGCCAGTGCGACAGCGATGCAGTCAGTGGTGCCGGGCCGGCGCCGTTCGTGGACACACATGACCAGCATGATCAGTACCGGGGAGAGATATTGGAGAACGGTAGCTGTTCCCGCATTGGAATACTCGATGGCTTTGAAGTAGGAGTATTGGCAGAGCATCATGCCAAAGACACCATAACAGAGCAGCAAAGAGGCGCTTTTTTTATCACTCCATATCCGGCGGGAAAGGGCCGGACTCCGCAGGAGATAGCAGACCACGAGCAAAAATCCTGCCATCATCAGGCGGATCGGAACCAGCCAGTCGGAACAGGCCCCCTTTTCTTTGAACAGAAACTGCCCGCAGGCCCCTGACAGGCCCCACAGACAGCCGCCTGCCAGTGTCATATAAATGCCCTGTTTTTTCTTTGATCCATTCATGCGCAATTCCTCTCTATGTCATCTATGTAAATTTATAATCTGTTCTGGAAAGAGCCGTATAAAAACATACATGATACAGATGGTTTTGTCAAACAGGTGGAGTGGCCCGTATATAATTCACTTTATAATTTCCTGCGGAAGTGTTATACTAGTAAAACAGGAAATAACAGTAATTTCTTAAAATAGAGACGGAGGCAGTTATAGTTATGGATTTAAAAGCATGTACGGCATATGAGGTCGTGGAGCAGCGCAGAATCGGGGAACTGAACAGTGAGAGTGTTCTGCTCAGGCATAAAAAGACGGGAGCGAAGGTGGCGCTGTTGTCCAATGACGATGAGAACAAGGTATTCTATATCGGATTTCGCACGCCTCCGGTAGACAGTACGGGGGTGGCACATATTCTGGAACATTCGGTGCTCTGCGGCTCCCGGCATTTTCCGGTCAAGGACCCTTTTATCGAACTGGCACAGGGTTCCCTGAACACCTTTCTCAATGCCATGACCTATCCGGATAAGACAGTATATCCGGTGGCAAGCTGTAATGAGCAGGATTTTAAAAATCTGATGCATGTCTATCTGGATGCCGTTTTTTATCCCAATATTTATCAGGAAGAAAAGATTTTCCGGCAGGAAGGCTGGCATTACCAGCTGGAAGATGTTTCGGATGAACTGCAGATCAATGGTGTGGTTTATAATGAGATGAAAGGCGCTTTTTCTTCACCGGACGATGTGCTGGACCGGGAAGTATTCAGTTCTTTGTTTCCGGATACGCCTTATGGTGTGGAGTCCGGCGGGGATCCGGCCTGTATTCCGGAACTGACTTATGAAGAATTTCTGGCTTTTCATGGCAGATATTATCATCCTTCGAACAGTTATATTTATCTGTACGGGAATATGGATATGGCAGAGCGCCTGGACTGGATGGACAGAGAATACCTGTCACGGTTTGAGGCCATTACCATCGATTCCGGGATCAAAGAGCAGCCTCATTTTACCAGGGGTGTGGAAGTGATAAAGCAGTATCCCATTACCGACAGTGAACCGTTAAAGGATAATGGCTATCTTTCTTATAATGCCGTGATCGGCACGAGTCTGGACCGGGAATTGTATCTGGCGTTTCAGATTCTGGATTATGTACTCTGTTCGGCGCCCGGGGCACCACTCAAACAGGCGCTGACCGATGCGGGGATCGGCAAAGAGATTTACAGTGTCTATGAGAACGGCATCAGACAGCCCTATTTCAGCATCGTGTCCAAGAATACGGACATTTCACGCAAGGAAGAGTTTCTGGCCGTGATCAGGGAGGTGCTGGAGAAGCAGTGCAGGGAGGGACTTGACAAAAAAGCGCTGCGTGCCGCCATCAATTATTATGAGTTCCGGTATAGAGAGGCTGATTTTGGTTCTTATCCCAAAGGATTGATGTATGGTCTGCAGGTACTGGACAGCTGGCTCTACGACGAGTCGGCGCCGTTTTTGCATGTGGAGGCGGACGAGACATTTCACAGTATGAAAGAAAAGGCGCAGACGGATTATTTTGAAGGGCTGATCCGCCGGTATCTGCTGGACAATACGCATCACTCGGTGGTGATGGTGGAGCCGGTGAGGAATCTGGCGTCAAAAGAAGAAAAAGAACTGCGCAAAAAGCTGGCGCAACGGAAAGACTCCATGAGCCGGGAAGAACTGGAGGCGCTGGCGGCAGCGACAAAAGAACTGGAGGCATGGCAGGAAGAGCCGGATGCAAAAGAGGCGGTGGAGTCTATCCCTTTGCTGAAACGGGAGGATATGACAAAAGAGGCCCAGCCTTATCATAACAGGGTGGAAGAGTGTGATGGGATAATCATACTTCGCCATGATATTTTTACAAACGGCATCGGTTATATCAGGTTATTGTTTGACGTAAGCGCGATACCGGAAGAGAAGTTTCCCTATCTGTGTATTTATAAGGCAGTCCTGGGCCTGATGGACACAGGAAAACATGGCTATAACGACTATTTTAATGAAGTGAATCTGCATACAGGCGGAATCAGCACGGCACTGAATACCTATACCAATGCCAGATGCCTGGATGAATATAAAGTGATGTTTGAGATCCGCACGAAGGTGCTTTGTGAAAATCTGGACAAAGCCTTTTCCCTGATGCGGGAGATGATGCTGGATACGGTACTGGATGATGAAAAACGGCTGCGTGAGATTATCAGCGAGGCCCGTTCCAGAGTAAGGGCCGGATTTATGAGTGCCGGTCATACTCTGGCAGCCCTGCGTGCCATGTCTTATTTTTCCGGTCCGGCGGCAGTGTCCGAACAGTTTAACGGCCTGTCCATGTATCGTCTGCTGGAAGAGATCGACGATCATTTTGAGGATCGGAAAGACGAATTGATTGCAATACTGAAGGAACTGACCTGTATGATCTTCCGTCCGGAAAATCTGATGGTGGACTATACGGCACAAAAAGAGGCAGACAGCGGACTGACGGAACAGGTGCGGTCACTGCGGGCAGCGCTGCATACAAAACCAGTGGAGAAGAGACCATATCAACCCGTGACCGAGCGGAAAAACGAGGGCCTGTTGTCCTCCGCACAGGTGCAGTATGTATGCCGCGCCGGCAATTTTATCAAAAAAGGGTTTTCTTATACGGGATCGCTGCGAGTACTGCGTGTGATGATGGGATATGAGTACCTGTGGAGCCAGGTGCGGGTCAAGGGCGGTGCTTACGGCTGCATGTGCAGTTTTGGCAGGTCAGGTGACAGCTACTTTGTCTCTTACAGAGATCCTAACCTGGAAAAAACGATAGAGGCCTATCAGGGAGCGTCAGAATTTGTGCGAAACTTTCAGGCAGATGAACGGACCATGACAAAATTTATCATTGGTGCGGTCAGCGAGAGCGACATGCCTTTGTCACCTGCTGCCAAAGGTGCCCGCTCCATGGCGGCTTATCTGACCAATATGACATACGAAGAGACCCAGAAGGAACGGGATCAAATGCTGGGAACCAGACCGGAAGATATCAGGGCACTGGCCGGATATCTCGATGCTTTTTTGTCTGACGACTGCCTGTGCGTAGTGGGCAACGAAAAAAAGATCAGAGAACAGAAAGAACTGTTCCTGAAACTGGAACCCCTGTCCCATGGCGGAGAAGAATAGAGACTGGCTGCGAAAGCGGGCGAGATTTTATCAGAGGCAGCGGGACATGGAGCCAGGCTGCGGA
>CANPIC010000076.1 GCA_947574055.1 uncultured bacterium | reverse complement strand
TCTGGCGGGGACTGAACACGGATGAGGTGGCAGAGCCAAATTGCTTTGCGGCAGAAGCGGCGGTGGCAGCTTTTACGAAGGGGGAGGCATGGCTGGATGCTTTGAGAGAATATCTGCAGGAAAATAAAAATTTTGTGGCGAATTTTTTGCAGAAAGAGATTCCTCAAATCAGTCCGGTTTCCTCACAGGAGACCTATCTGATGTGGCTGGACTGCCGGAAGATGCAGGGGTGTGCAACGGAATTTACGCAGTATCTGAGGGAGCATACAGGACTGTATCTGTCAGAAGGACGACAGTATGGGGAAAACGGAACTTCCTTTATCCGAATGAATATTGCATGTCCCCGGAGCCGACTGGAAGATGGATTGAAACGCCTTGCAGAAGGAATCCGTGATTATGAGAAATGGGTACCTGCTGACTGCTGATATGCATGGCATCCGGCAGATTTCCGTAGTTTTGCCAAATTGGGAAGTCTTTGAGAGCGTATTTGAAAAATCATTCCTGAAATCATTCCTGTCATCTGTACGCCCCATTTTGCGTGATATTTGTGCCAAATTCAGGTTACATAACCCGCTATGCGCCTTTCCTTTGACCCAAATCTCCCACAAACTGTGACGCACATCTGACAGAACGCATTTTTCAAACAGACTCTGGAAAGACGAATCTATAAGATTGTGGAATTGTCTGGGGGCATGAGTGTGGAGCGTGCGATGTCAGATTATATTAGTACACTGCACAACATAAGTAAAAGCAGAATTTCTCTATTTGCAAATTATCTATTTGCAAAATATCTATTTACAAATTACCTCTTGACCTTACAGTTACTGTACGGTTTATGCTAAGACTGCACAGTAAAAACAAACAGATAAGGAGAAGAGGTATGGATCATCAAAATGCTTACAGCAAGCCGGTTACATGTAGGAATATTTGCAAATTTGCTGTCCCCACCATAGCAATGTCAGTTTTTATGTCTTTTTACACGATGGTTGACGGGTTATTTGTGTCCAATTTGCTTGGTACAAATGCGTTGTCGGCCATCAACCTGACAGCCCCGGTAATCCAACTGGTGACTGCGATTTCCACCATGCTGGCAACCGGCGGCAGCGCGGTTATTATGAAAAAGATGGGGGAAGATAAGCAGCAAGAAGCCAGGGAAGATTTTACGTTTCTGATTTTCGTTAATGTGATTGCCGGTCTGGCGATGTGCATACTCGGATACTCTGTGATGGAGAGCATTTTCAGAGGCATGGAGTTATCGGCGGAAGTAGCACGCTATTGCACCACATACCTTGGCCGTTACCTGTTGTTTACCATTCCGATTTTGTTGATGAATAACTTCACCCTTTATATGATTGCTTCCGAGAAAGCTACGCTTTCTCTGCTCTGTTCCGTGACAGGCGGTGTACTGAACATGGTGCTGGATTATGTTTTTATTGCCGTTTTTGATCTGGGAATCGGCGGAGCGGCGATTGCTACCGGTCTGGGTTACTCTGTAACAGCCATCGTCGGATTATTTGTGTTCAGTTGCAGGAAAAACCTGCTCCATTTTACAAAGCCTGTTTTTCGCGGCAAAGTGCTTGCAGGCGCAGCAACCAATGGCTGCTCTGAAATGGCCACTGCCCTGGTCACAGGCATTATTACCATGATGTTTAACTGGACGATGCTGCACTATGTTGGCGAAAACGGGGTCGCCGCTGTGACCATTATCATGTATGTTCTTATGTTTGCAAGTTCCCTTTACACAGGGTATTCTTACGGCGTTGCCCCTATGATCAGTTATTATTATGGGGAAAAGAATCATGAAAAGCTGAAAAAGCTGGTTTCTACCAGCCTGAAAGTAATTGCGGTTATTTCCATTGTGACAGTGGCTGTATCTTTTGCTGCAACAAGGCCACTGGTGTCCGTATTTGCCCGTCCGGATAATCCGGTCTATGAACTGTCTGTAACCGGAAATCGAATCTGTACGCTGGCATTGTTTTTTATCGGTTTTAATATTTTTGCCAGTAGTATGTTTACTGCGTTGTCTAATGGTATTATTTCCGCAGTCCTCGCTTTTTCGCGTTCCTTCGTTTTTATGCTGATTGCCATGCTGGTTCTTCCTGCAATGTTAGGAGTAAATGGTATCTGGATGGCTACATCTGTTGCAGAACTGATGGCACTGGCGCTGTCTCTATTTTTGTTTTGCAAATATCGAAAACGATACCAATATTAGAGAGAAGGGCAGATTTGGTCAGACATTGAATTTCTCAGAGTAACTTGTTATACTGATTAGAAAAAAAGAAGGGTTGTCTGTACGGTATATGAAATATTCTTTGAAAAAGCAGTTTGCTCTGATTTTTACTGGTCTTATGGCGGCCGCTATTTTGGGCTGCTGGTTTATGAACAATACATTTCTGGAGTCTTACTATATGAACAAAAAAGAAAAGGCTCTGATGAGTGTTTATGAGCGGATCAATGTTTCCTTCGCAGACGGAAGTGTGGAGACGGAAGCCTTTGAGATCGAATTGCAGAAACTTTGTGGTAAGTACAATGTCAGTATGCTCGTACTTGATGAAAACTCACAGATGGTAATTGCTACCATGCATGAATCGGATGTTTTAAAAAGACAACTACTGAGTAATATTTTCTTTTCCAATGCGCATCCGGATTTTGAAAAAATCCTCAAAAAAACAGATCAGTATGTGCTGCGCAATATGCATGACCCCCGAACGAGGACAGAGTTTATCGAGATGTGGGGATTTTTGGATAACGGCAACCTGTTTATTATCCGGACTCCCAAAGAAGGAATCATGGAGAGTGTCAGCATCTCTAACCGCTTCCTTGCATATACGGGGCTGACAGCACTGGTGATAGGAGGTGTCGTGATCTGGCTGGTATCAAGAAAATTCACCGATCCGATTCTGGAACTGGCCGGTATATCGGAACGGATGGCAAAGCTGGATTTTGATGCCAGATATGAAGGCGGGATGAAAAATGAGGTCGGTATTCTGGGGGAAAACATCAACAAACTCTCTGCCGCGCTGGAGCGGACGATTTCCGAATTGAAAACGGCGAATAACGAATTGCAGAAGGATGTGGAAAAAAAAGAGCAGATTGACGAGATGCGCAAAGAGTTTCTTTCCAATGTATCACATGAACTAAAGACGCCCATTGCGCTGATTCAGGGTTATGCGGAAGGATTGCAGGAAGGGATCAGTGACGATGCGGAAAGCAGGGCGTTTTACTGTGAGGTAATCAGGGATGAGGCCGGGCGCATGAACCAGATTGTGCAAAAACTTTTGACGTTGAATCAACTGGAATTTGGCAATGATGTGGCCGCTATGGAGCGTTTTGACCTGCATGAAATGCTGGCAACCTTTTTGCAGTCTGCAGATATTCTGACAAAGCAAAACGGGATCACAGTGAAGCTGGACGGCGACAGGCCCTGTTATGTATGGGCCGATGAATATAAAACGGAAGAAGTAATCCGCAATTATTTCAGCAATGCCATCCATCATTGCAGCGGCGAAAAAATCATCCATTTCAGGCTGGTCAGAAGGGCGGATAAGGTCAGGGTCAGCGTGTTTAATACAGGTAAACCGGTTCCCGAGGAAGCGCTTCCGCATATCTGGGAAAAATTTTACAAAGTGGACAAAGCCAGGACGAGAGAGTATGGCGGCAGCGGCGTGGGACTTTCTATTGTAAAAGCCATTATGGAGGCCATCAATGAACAATACGGAGTTATCAATTATGAGAATGGCGTGGAATTTTGGTTTGAACTTGCTGCAAATTGACTTGTTCTCTGAGAGAAATGGTGATAGAATAGATCAGATAAGTAATATCATAATATTCCAATACATGCGGATAAGGGGAGCAGAGCATGAGAAAATCGGGTATTTTATGCAGTTTTATCATCAGCCTGGGGCTGTTGCTGAGCGGATGCGGCAATTCTTTTGATTATATGCCAGATCTGACGGAAGAGGAGAGCAGACTGATCGCGGAATATGCGGCAGGTATTTTGATCAAACACGATAAATACGGCGGAAAACTGGCCAGCGATGCCCAGATTGCAGCTTCTGATGAAAGAGAAGCTGTCAGGCTGGCGAATGTGGAAGAGCTGAAAGCACTGTTGAAAGAGGAGTCTGAGGAGGGCACAGACGAAGAACAAGGCGGAGAAGACAGCCAGGGGAATGACAGTGCACAAGCAGAGCAGGCAGAAGCACCTTTTGAAGGGATTGCCGCTTTTTGTGGGCTGGAAGGTTTCCAGGTCACTTATACAGGTCATACGGTCTGTGATTCCTATCCGCCCGCAGACAGTGAGGAACTGGTGTTTGCCATGGACGCAGCGCCGGGAAACCGCCTGTTGGTTCTTCAGTTTATGGCAGAGAATACCGCCATGGAAGACAGGGAATTCAATATGCTGGATCAGAATGTCAGATTTCAGGTATCCGTGAATGAAGGTGGTATGGATGGTGTACTGCCGAACCTGCTTCTGGATGATCTCTCTTCCTATAAAGGTGTGATACCGGCAGGAAGCAGTGTACCACTGGTGCTGATCAGAGAAGTAGCAGAGGCAGAAGCGGCGGCAGTTACTACAATTTCGTTGTCTCTGCGGAATGATTCAGCAAGTGCTACAACTTTGCTGGAGTAATATTTCGTTAGGAAAAAGCGGGAAATGAGATCTTTCATTCCCCCCCAAAAAAAAATTGGTGGTAAATACTGGGATTTTTGGTATTATGCAAAAAAAATAAAAAAAAATAGAAAAAAGTGGTTGACATCGTTTTAGATAAGTGATATACTTCGGTTTGTTGTTGAGCAACACAATTCGACAACAAGCGACAAGATAAGACAGCACCTTGACAAATAAACAGCAATGCGACCCTGAAGATTCTAAGGAAAGAAA
>CANPIC010000075.1 GCA_947574055.1 uncultured bacterium | reverse complement strand
TCCTGGTGCATGCGGCTTCCCTTTCCGCCTGCTATGATCATTGCTATGTTCATATATGTATGCTCTCTTTCCGGATACTTCTGAGTCAGTCAAATGGCTGACAGGTTACTGATATTTTTGCTTTTGGCAAAATGTGCCTTTTTAAATAGATAACTGCTTTTTCTCACATCTGCTCCCAATGATGTAATATCCGTGAGTTTTAAGCCGTTTTTCCACATGGCATACATAAAAGATAACTGGTCTCTTTGCGCGCCTGCATCAAACTCTTTCCACCAGTCTTCCATAACTTTTATACACTGTGGTTTAACATGTTCCCTCGCAATAACCGGCATTTCCGGCAGACCATAATGTGCCGGCATCCCTTCATCCAAGTATTTTTTCATCTGTCTGCACACATCATTGGCAACAACACGCCTGTCATTTACTGTTGCAAGAGCCTCATAATAAATACACTCGCGCCATGGCAGCATGAACGTGGAAATACCGGACTTGTTATGATGAACAAATCCTGAAATATCAGCTGTAATCGTTATGTTTCCATCAATATAAATGGAATACTCATAATCAGGAAATATTATATGAGGATGCATTTTTATGTAGCGATTCCTTTTGATAGAAGAAGTTATCCTCCCAGGAATTACGGTTTTTGCATCAATCCAGCGAAAAGGGGCAACAATAGCAGGCCGTTCATCAGACACAAAATAGTAATCAATATCTGCCGGACACACCTGTGGCCTGCAGATACTATCATAACTCCCAAAAATCCCTGTATATACTGCGATCCGCCCGCAAACAGACTTCTGCATATGATCAGATCCGGCAGCATACTTATTTGCTGACAAACTGTAAAAAATGTTAGCGTTTCTTATCACAGAAAACTTTTCTATTAGTTCCAGATAGGTCTCCTGGTAATTTATAATAAGATCGTCAAAAATATCCGAACACTCTGCAATATGGACAATGCCATTTTGTTTCGCACTTTCCAACACCTCGTAGTAGTGTTCCAGTGCAACACAGATAAAAACTAAAATGTCTTCTCTGCCTGCCCAAGCAGCCGGTTCATAACATGCTATTCCATCAATTTTAGTATTCCATTTTCCTTTGTCGTTGTCTAAAAAGAAATCAGCTTCTATCCCTAACAACTTTAAAACAAGTAAAAAAAGCTGGCCATGCAGCCCTGCACAATACAGTGCAATCTTTTTTCCACTCCTTTTCCATGTCTTTAAAGAGTCTATGTCAACATACATTTCTATCCCCTGATCAGTTATTAAAATACTCTGTTTATGAGAATTGGTAGCAGACCTTGCTTCTATGACGTAAGTATTGGCTTTATGTATTGATACATCCCAAAACTTTGCCACCGCCAATCTCAATCTGCTTTGAAATCTCTGCCACTGATGTTTCTTTTACTGCAACTACAAAAGGCACAGTGATATCTGCACATCTGAAATCAATACACTTAATCCCTTCCATGATTGCAGTCCCCCACAATTCAGGATTATTATCGCAAAACGCAAGTACACAAACCCCATGCCCCTGTAGTTCTTTTGCAGCATAAATTCCATTTATACCGGCCCCAAAAACATATACCTGCTTGTCTTTTTCAAGCAGGCTATTGTACAGTCTTTCTCTGTATCTGTTTCCCAGTTTTTTTGTCCATCCTGCCGTTGGCTGAAATTCCAGTGAGTAGCCTTCCCTGATTTCATCAATACTTTTTTTATGCCAGCTGTCAAAATCAGATAGTATCTCCAGTTTATTTCCATTTGAAACCGGATAAACCGGGTCAGATAGTTCATCATTATATAATGTAGGGATATCATGATAGTCAAACCCCATAAGAGCACATACAACTCTGTCAAATTTTAAGGGATCATCTCCAAGTACAATCACACCGGGATAGATCGGTGTCGGCCATAAAGGACCTTCTTTTTGCCCCGAAACAATCATATCACCAACAATAAACAGTTTACGTTGTAATTTATTTGTCATTCGTCCCTTTTTATCCGCATAAAGAAGGATTCTGTTAAGATCCACAGTCGTTCGCCAAATGGTATCATTTCCATACCAGCTGCCTTCCCAATATTCCTCCCCGGCCTGCCTTTTCCCTTTCTCATACAGAGCTCTGTGCAAAATTTCGGTTTTTTCCGCCAATTCCATTTCGTTATCATGTACTAATTGATTTCTGATATCTAATATCTCATTGGCCATTTTGAGCATCACATTTTCGTGTAGATAAGCATCCCCGCCTTCCTCTTTACTCCCGACTGTATGATGCGGCAAAAATTCCTTATTGGTGTTTATCCCAACAATATTTTTCATTGAGATCGTAACACCAGCCTTTCGATGTGTCTTAGGCTTTGGCATATTGATTATTACATCTGCCTCCAGAACTTGTTTCGAAATATTATACTCATGCACGCCGTTGCAATGATGCTTTTGTAAAATGCGGGGATCATAATTGGTAATCCTGAGATTTTTGATTCGCTCTTCTCTGATATCTGCAAATGTACTTTTTTCGTTCAATTTGACTATAAACCCGTTATCTCCCTCTTCTTCCTGCAAATAATGCAATCCGTCTTTTTCATAAGTCTTGACATTTCTGAGATCTAAAATCTCTATATCGATACCCTTTTTCTTATAAAAATCAACCAGAATATCATATCCTGACTGCGTTATCAAAGTTTCAAAGTCACATTCCTGAACGGGAGCATCACCAATTATGATCTTACCTGTACCTTTTAACGCAATACAAACATAGTCCACCATCGCGGCAACCAGAGATGGCTGTGTATACAGACATTCCGTACCACATCCACTTCTGTTTTCATGCAATACAAGATTAGGTTTCAAAACTACTGTGTCACCTTGCCTGATTATTCCTCCAAGCGGATTCCATTCCGGCTTTTCAAAATTACGGGCATCCATCCCGAGCATTTTAAATCCCCTGCGAATCATATCATAAACAATGTTTTCATCGCTGCTGATCTCTCCCTCAAATAAATATTCAGGATATCTTTGGGACGGCCTGAATTTTCCTGCTTTGTCCGGATATTCCTTCACAGGCTCTCTGATTATACAAATTGAATTCAATTATGTTTCCTCCCCATTTTCTATAAACCGTCATTTCCTTATGTAAGATTTATCCAGTCACCTAATATCTTATCCCATTCAGACGGCGTGAATTCTTCGACTCCACTGCCCGGATAAAAGGTAAGTTCGCCAAAGTAAATCTCTCCATTTACCTCGTAAAAATCCACCCTTACAAAAGTCAGATCACCTGCCAGAATTTCAGCAAGTCTTACCATTTCATTATAATTTTTCGGTTTACTGATCGGATACTGACTGCGCGGATAATGACGCTCAAACGGCATCATATTCCAGTCTGTATCATAAAATGTCACCTTTAGCCCTTCTGGAGAGTATCGCTCACTACAAACAAAAGAACATTTGACTTTACCATGGAAACACATTAATTTGTAATCCGGGATATCTCCTGAATCTTCTTCTATTTCAAGCATTTCCTCTGCAATAATTCTGGGTACGATATTAGCATAATTCATCTCAAATCCAGAATGTGCATAGTTCACCTGCATCCAGTGATCAAACTTTTGTTTGGCCCTTCTATAATCCATTTGTGACTTATCGTTTACGATCATATTCATACCACTTCCATGCGTACATTTCAGCACAAAATGATCCGGAAGCCTGTCAAAGTCAATCTCATCAAAAGAATCCCACACCCCCAAAAGCGGTATTAGATATTGCTCACCAATTTTTTGAGAAACATATGCCCTGACAGCATATTTATCCGCTAACAGCGTCTTGATTGGATCATTGTCATATAATTTCATCCACTGTAACTTCTGATTGAATGTTTGTGGATGGTCTATATCAATATCCTCTCCGATCCGTAACCTATATAAATCCTGCAATTCTGCCTTTGCATCATAATTTTTATTGTTTGCATAGAATGTATAACTCAACGGTTCAATGAAGGGGAATACCATTTGTGTATACCCGTATTCCCACAATGTATTTATTACATCATCCTGAAATTCATCCGCCACACCAATAATAACTGCTGTTTCATCAGGAGGAGAATCTAGTTCCGTTATTTCTTTCACGGGTATACCAAAGCGTTGCTTCTCCTCTTCTTTCCTTTTACTCACCACAAAGGAATCAATGGTATAACAGTTAGATAATCTAAGGAACATACTTTTTCCTGCAAGTCCGGCTCCATATATGACAATATGTCTGGCATTTTTTAATTTATTTTCTTCCTCTGCATAAAAATCGTTCCCTCTCTTACTCTTACATTCCTTAATGACCTCAAGCCATTGATCCAGAATCCGGGCATTTGTATATTCTTCCATAAACTTGTGTTCATTGCGTCTAAACTCTTCTGCCATAGCCGCCGATGAACCTATCAGCTCCATAGCCCTGGCCATATACCGGGTTGTCCCATCATCTTCCGTTTCATGATTACAAACCAGAATCCCTCGTTTACATATTTGTAATAATGCAAGCGGCTTTTTATAATCTGCCTCATCCATAAGCAATTCCCTTGGTCCTGACAGGCAGTCAACTGCGATTAATGGACATTGTAACACCATGGCCTCCAATATCACATTCGGAAGTCCTTCATAATGGCTGGCAAGGATAAGCGCTTTTGCTTTTGCCATATAAATAAATGGATTCGCAGTATACGGAATAATCCTTACACAATCATCTAACGCCAATTCCCTAATATAAGCGGACAATTCAGACTCTAAAACTCCGCTTCCGACTATGAGAAGTTTTACAGCAGGGTTCACACGATGAAAGTAAGAAAACTGCAATATCAGTCTTCTTTGATTTTTTTGTGGGTGTAACCTGCCCACATTTATAAAAAACTCTGCACCGCCCAGGAAATTGGTCACTTCCTCTGGCAAATTTCCGCAGGAACTTTGAATAATATGATCTTTATCTATAAAATTGTATATTGTGGTTATTTTGTTGTTGACATGATAATTCTCTATCAGGTCAAATTTAACTCCCTCTGAACACGCGATAATTGCATCTGCATCATCATAATATTTTTGTATTTTCAAAGTCTCTGATGTATGTTTTGGTACTGCAAGTGATTGTACACTTCTTTCAGATATAAGTACACATTCACTTCCTTTCGTTCTTATATTTGCAAAATTCATGGTTTCGAGAAAACTAATTGCATAATCAATATGATATTTCTTTTTGTAGATACTGATATCGTACTCATAAAACGGCCCAGAACGCCCGATGTCAACAATCGTTCCTCCATATTCATATATAATATTCTCTGTATTAAAGAGAAAAAGATACACATGATAATACTTTGTTAATTCCTTTGACAGTAAACCGGCTATCCTTTCGGCCCCTCCTCCATTCAATGAATGTACCATGATTGCTATATTTTTCATGATGGATTCCACTTTCTCCTTCCTATA
>CANPIC010000074.1 GCA_947574055.1 uncultured bacterium | reverse complement strand
TGATTTTATTATATCAAAAAAAGCCAGCTTTTGCTGACCTTTTTTGACAGTCTGATATGCCGGATTTCTCCGGCATATCTGCTCGCATCGTATTTTTGTCTTTATTTTCCCTCTCCAAAATATCTCCGAAGCAGGCCGGCAAACGCTTTGCCATGTCTTGCCTCATCCTTCGCCATTTCATGCACCGTATCGTGGATCGCATCCAGGTTCTGCGCCTTGGCCCGTTTGGCAAGATCAAATTTACCGCCGGTGGCGCCATATTCCGCATCCACCCTCATTTTGAGATTCTTTTCTGTGGAATCCGTTACGACTTCACCCAGCAATTCCGCAAACTTGGCAGCATGTTCCGCTTCTTCCCATGCGGCTTTTTCCCAGTACAGACCAATCTCCGGATACCCTTCTCTGTGAGCAACCCTTGACATGGCAAGATACATCCCCACTTCAGAACATTCTCCGTTAAAATTAGCCCGCAGATCCGCCATTATATCTTCGCTGACACCCTTGGCGATACCAACCACATGTTCAGCGGCCCAGCTGTCCTGCGATGTCTGCGCTCTGAACTTCTCTGCCGGCGCATTGCATACCGGACAACGTTCGGGCGGATTGTCTCCTTCGTGGACATAACCACATACCTGACAAATGTATTTCATATAAGTTCTCCTTTTCTTCCGGCTTTTTCACTCTGGTAAAAGGATGCCCGCAAAAGAAAAAGATTATACCTGTCCCTGCCGTCGGAAAGCAGATTTTAAAATGATCCATGTTTTGCCAAAAGCCGCAAGCAAATCCGGTCAGGAAAGCAGCTTTCTCTTGCACTTGCCGCAGATACCATAAAAATAAGTCACATTGCCGCCAATCTCTCCGTCAAAATTCGCGGATGCCATCTCATTGATATTGACGATATTATCAATATCCAGATCCTGCACACACCCACATTCCCTACAGGTAAAATGATAATGCAGGGCAGTATTGGGATCAAAATGATCCACACCATCTCCCACATTGACCCTGGCAACCTCCCCCAGATCCGCCAGCAGCGTCAGATTCCGGTATACTGTTCCCAGACTGATATTGGGAAACTCTTTGCGGACTTCCATATAGACCGCATCGGCGGTGGGATGATCTTTCCTGTTCATCAGAAATTCTTTGATCGCTTCTCTCTGTCTGCTGTATTTTAATGCCATATGCTCTCCTAACTCTTTTTTGTTCTATTTTCCAAAACAGGCTCCTGTTCACACCTGTGAAATAATAGAAATGATTATCATTTTTATATTAATAAAATAGTATATTTTATCGCCGCTGTCAATTGTTTATAAATATTTTAGAATTAAATCATGCCCGATTTATACAAAGAATCCGCCGACATGATATAATTCTTACTGTAAAAGCCTGCATGTCCGCTTTGATTCCGTTGCGCAAATCTGATTGCATGGACATCCAGGAAAGAATTAGACAGAGGTTTCCTTTTATGAAATTACGCACACGCCTGCTCATCACCTTCGGCACCATGGTAATGCTGCCCCTTATCCTGATGGCAATCGCTTATATGAGCATCGGTACTTACATGACCCATACGATACAGCAAGAATATGGTTTCGAAACAGTCGACTATGAGACGCTCTCCAATTCCATCCAATTCAGCGGCGAACAGACCGAACTTTTGTTTTATGAATTTCTCGATATCATCAATAAGACACCGGAAAAGCTGGAGGATCTCACCTTCCTCGCCCAGCTCAATGAAAAAGCCATTGAAAAGACTTCTTATATTATTGTACGCAAAGACAAAGGCATGTATTATGCGGGCAGCCGCAAAGCCGCAAGCCGGATTTTTGATGATCTGCCCCCTTATGGACATGATACTTCCGTCCCCGACACCGGCTATTATTACAACCAGCTTCAGAAATTGGTAAAACAGGCAGACTTTCGCTTTACCGACGGTTCCGAAGGCAGCATTTTTATCGTAACTCCGATCAGCAATCTGTTTTCCCGGTCATTTCTGATAGATATGATGGTAGCCATTGCCTTGATTCTTCTGTTTACGGCCTGTATGCTGACGCAGTGGATTCACAAAGGCGTTTTCCGCCCCATCCGTAATCTGAATACAGCCATGCAGATGATCTCGGAAGGCAATCTGGACTATTCTCTGACCACTGACGAAAAAGGAGAATTTGGTGATCTGTTCCGCAATTATGAAGAAATGCGCTTGCGACTAAAGGAAACCACCGAGGAAAAAGTGCAGAGTGAGCGGCAGAACAGGGAACTGATCAGCAATATCTCCCACGATCTGAAGACCCCCATCACCGCCATCAAGGGCTATGTGGAGGGACTGATGGACGGCGTTGCCAATACACCGGAAAAAACAGAAAAGTATATCCACACCATATACAGCAAGGCCAACGATATGGACAGACTGATCAACGAACTGTCCTTTTATTCCGGCATTGATTCCAATCGGATTCCCTATAATTTCCATCGGATCAATGTAGATGAATATTTCCGGGACTGTGTGGAAGAAGTGGGATTTGAACTGGAATCCGAGAATATCCGTCTTAACTATTCCAGTCTCGTAGATCCCTGCGTGCGTATCATTGCCGATCCGGAGCAGCTCAAACGTGTCATCAACAATATTATTGGCAACAGCATCAAATATATGGACAAGCCGCACGGAGTGATTGATATCCGTATTCTGGATGAGATTGATTCCATACGGGTAGAGATAGAAGACAATGGCAAGGGCATTGCCGCCAAGGATCTGAGCAATATCTTCGAACGCTTTTACCGCACAGACGCATCCCGCAATTCTTCCAAGGGTGGCAGCGGTATTGGTCTTTCCATTGTCAAAAAGATCATAGAAGACCACGGTGGTTACATCTGGGCCACGAGCAGGGAAGGGGAAGGCACCTGCCTGCACTTTGTGATCAGAAAATATAGAGAGGTGGAAAACGATGAGCAGAATATTAATAATTGAAGATGAAGAAGCCATCGCTGATCTGGAAAAAGATTATCTGGAACTGAGCGAGTTTGAAGTGGAGATTGAAAATGCAGGAGATACCGGTCTTGCGAGGGCACTTGCGGAAGATTTTGATCTGATTATTCTTGATCTGATGCTCCCGGGCATAGACGGTTTTGAAGTATGCCGTAAAATCCGTCAAGCAAAAGATATTCCTGTTCTGATGGTTTCCGCCAAAAAAGAAGACATAGATAAGATCAGGGGACTGGGACTGGGCGCCGACGACTATATTACCAAACCATTCAGCCCCAGTGAACTGGTGGCCAGAGTCAAAGCGCACATGGCACGCTACAACCGTCTTGTAGGTTCTCAGGCGCAGGCCAATGATATCGTGGAAATCCGTGGTATCCGCATTGACAAGACCGCCCGCCGCGTGATGATCAACGGCGAAGAAAAAAATTTTACCACAAAAGAATTTGACCTGCTTACTTTTCTGGCCGAAAACCCTAATCATGTCTTTACAAAAGAAGAGTTGTTCCGCAGAATATGGGATATGGATTCCATCGGCGATATCGCCACCGTTACGGTTCACATTAAAAAAATCCGTGAAAAAATTGAATTTGATACGGCAAAACCGCAATATATTGAAACAATCTGGGGCGTGGGATACCGTTTTAAAGTTTGATGTCCGATTTGACTTTTCCCCTTACTTTTTGTATGATTGTCTGAGAGGGGAAACGTATGCCGGACCTGAGAGAATATCTGACGGATGATACCGGAACAGTGGTTGTGGTACTGACTTATATTATACTGATCGGGATCAATCTCCTTAGCCTGCTCTCCGCGGCAGGCAAGTGGAAGATCTACACAAAAGCCGGTGAAGCGGGATGGAAATCTCTGGTCCCGCTTTACAATACCTGGACTGATTTCCGGATTGCCCACAGCAAAGGGATATGTCCGGTTTATTTATTGTGTATGGCTGCCGGTTATGGATTGGCCTGTATCACCCAAAAGCACCTGACTATGGCAGCAGCCGCTCTTTTTCTGGTCGGTTTTGTCATATCGTCAGTCAAAAATTACAGATTATCGAGAGCCTTCGGCCATGGTATGGGATTTGCCCTCGGACTTATCTTCATCAATTCTCTTTTTACGGTCATCCTGGGATTTGACCGTTCACGCTACCGGCGTGGTAAAAAATCATGAAATCTTTTAGGAAAAACAGGAGAAAACGAAATGGAAAAAATAGCCAGCTTTACCATTGATCACATCAAACTGCAGCCCGGTATTTATGTATCCAGAAAAGATACCTATGGGGATACCACCATCACTACCTTTGATCTGCGGATGACTTCCCCCAACGATGAACCGTGTATGAATACGGCAGAAATGCATACATTGGAGCATCTGTGCGCTACCTATGCCAGAAATGATGAAACCTGGAAAGATAAGATCGTATACTTTGGTCCCATGGGATGCCGGACAGGATGCTACCTGCTGATGGCAGGTGATCTGGATTCCAGGGATATCGTATCCTTTATCACCGGCATGTTTGAATTTGTCCGTGATTTTGAAGGTGAACTGCCTGGCGCCGAGCCCATGGACTGCGGCAACTATCTGGATCACAATGTGGATATGGCAAAATATGTGGCAAACCGTTACCTGGAACGCACTCTCTATCCTATTGATGAAGCGCATCTGATCTATCCGGAAAAGGATGCATAAGAAAGGACCGCAAACAATGAATAAAATCGGAATCATCGGCGCCATGGAAATCGAAGTGGAAACGCTGAAAAGCCATATGCAGATTACAAACACACTGGAACGGGCTTCCATGACTTTTCTGGAAGGAAGTTTACAGGGTATTCCCACAGTCATTGTCAGAAGCGGTATCGGTAAAGTAAATGCCGGTATCTGCGTGCAGATTCTGGCTGATATTTTTCAGGCAACACATATTATCAATACCGGTGTAGCCGGCTCCCTCAATGCCGCCATTGACATCGGTGATATCGTCGTCTCCACCGACACCCTGTACCATGATGTGGATGCCACCGGATTCGGATATCCTCTGGGTGAGATCCCGCAGCTTGGCACCCTCACCTTTACCGCCGATGCAGAAATGATCGCCCGGGCCAGGACTTCCTGTGAAACCGTGAATCCGGATATCAAAGTATTTGAGGGCAGAATCGTCAGCGGGGATCAGTTTATTTCCGATCCGCAGGTAAAGGATACCATTCTTGCCAACTTCCCGGGCAGCTGTTGTACGGAAATGGAGGGAGCAGCCATTGCCCATGCTTCATGGCTGAACCATATTCCGTTTGTTATCATCCGCGCCATCTCCGATAAGGCGGATGACAGCGCCCATATGGATTATCCCGCCTTTGAAAAAGCAGCGGCAGAACATTCCGCCAGACTGGTGGAACATATGGTACAGCATTTATAATGTCTGTCTTTTATCCCCTTTCCCGGACTTGCGATTGCCAAAAATAAAATCAAAAATAAAAAATTACATCAATAAAAGCGGGGGCTGTCGGTTAATAGCGATTTTGGCCCCTGATTCCTAAGAAAGAGGGAAT
>CANPIC010000073.1 GCA_947574055.1 uncultured bacterium | reverse complement strand
GATAATTTCTTATTATCCTTGGAGGTTTTTATGAAGATACAAAATATTACAGATATGATTGGAAATACCCCTCTTATAGAAATAGACAGTAAAATAAAATATTATGCAAAAATGGAAGGTAGTAATTTATTTGGAAGTGTCAAAGATCGAGCAGCAAAATACTTAATGGAAAAGACATATGACGGTGGGATAATAAAGAATGATACAGTGATTATAGAGTCATCGTCTGGAAACTTTGGCATTGCTTTAGCCGGAATGTGCAAAATAAAAGGAAATCCTTTTATATGCGTGGTTGATCCGAATGTAACAGAAATAAATAGAAAAATTATTGAGTTATTGGGAGCTGATATTATTATTGCCAGTAAACCGGATCAAAATGGGAGTTATATACATAACAGAATACAGATTGTAAAAGAGTATATCCAGAATCATAAAAATGTATATTGGACTAACCAATACGAAAATGAATATGTGTGGAAAGCATATTTTTCTTTAGGGGAAGAATTGTGTAATGAACTGAAACAGATAGATTATGTATTTGTTGCAGTAAGTACCTGCGGGACTTTGGCAGGGACATCACAGAAAATAAAAGAGCAATTTCCTGATTGTAAAATTATTGCAGTTGATATTGCAGGCTCACAAATTTTTGAACAAAGTAAAAGAAAAAATCATATCTCGGGTATTGGAACGATGTTTGTTCCGCAAAATTTGGAACATGCAAAATATGATGATTATATGATTGTCGAAGAAGCGGATGCCATATCAGAGTGTAATAACTTGTTGGCAAAAGGAATTGTCGTGGGTGCCTCAAGTGGAGCAGTAGCCTATGCCATTCAAAATTATACAGGTTATTCAAATGATTTGGGGGCGGAAAGTATAGTTGGAATTTTCCCAGACAGAGGGGAAAGGTATTTAGATACAATATATGACAAAGAATGGTGTAGAAAGATAGATATAGATAATAATGTGCGGTTCGGCTAATAAAACAGTCTTGAAGCAGAGATTTTCAAGACTGTTCGGAACTTTGTCATAATTGGTTCGATATGTGCATGTTTTTACGGGGATGCTTTGACTCAAGAATATCTTTCTGTTTAGACATTGTAACATGTGTATATATTTCTGTTACGTTTATTGAACTGTGTCCCAGCATGGTTTGGATATATCGAAGGTCAACATCTTCTTCTAAAAGAAGGGTGGCAAAAGAATGTCGGAACATATGTGGAGTGATATGCTGCTGAATATCTGCAATATGACAATATTTGTTAATCATTTCCCTTACGGACTGATCAGATAAGCGGTTTCCAATGCTATTTACAAAGAAATAGCCGCATGAATGAATTTCATCATCATATTCTGAACGATATTTATCCAGTGCGGTAATAACATGATCATCACATATGTGAATAAGCCGTTCTTTAGCTCCTTTTCCTTTAATTACAATAACATTATTCTGCAAATCTATATTTTGGTATGGTATAGTACAGAGTTCAGAGATTCTAATTCCTGTTGCAAAAAGCAGCTCAATAACGGCTATGTCCCGGAGTGAGTTCTTTTTTTGGTAGCTGCTGGAGGCATTGTAGTATTGATAGTAAAGTGTATTTAACAATGTCTCAATGGTATGTAAAGGAATGGTTTTGGGTAATATAATTGGTTCACGAAATCTTATTTGCAATTTGCTAAATGGGTTCTGGTTAATTATTTCTTTATATTCAAAATAGTGAAAGAGCGCTTTTAATGAAGCAATTTTTCGTTTTACAGTTTTGGGTGCATACTGTTGATGAAGTTTTGCCACATATGTTTCTAAGATAGCAGCGGTAAGTTCTGAGGCTTCGGTTATGGAGATCTGTTCAGAAAATTGCCGCAAGTCTATACGATATGCTTTTAAGGTCTTTCTGTCTAAGCGCTTTTGGGTGTTGCAATATTCTAAATATCTCTCAATGTGGTTCTGTAAATTGTTCATAGTATAATCTCCTCGTATAATAAGTTTATAGCCATTCAAAACAGGCTATAGACTTATTCTTTTTGTGATATAGATGAAGGATAATTCAGAAGGAGAATCTTCCACATCCTGTCCCATCTATACAGTCAACAGTTACTTTGATAATTCTTTCTTATTGATATAGGTGAAGGTTATCAGGAGGATTCTCCTCCCATCCTTTCATCACCTGTACAACCCAGTTCCATAATCGTTTATCCTGTGGTATGATATCAGTCAGAGTCTGATGTCCGAGGGCACTGCTTTTTCTCCTTTCAGCCGGTTTATCCGCGCCTGCTTTAGAAAGCATGCAGCCCGGCGTGTATGGCACATTCTGCTTACTCAGAAGTTGCGTCCCCTGCCGTAGCACCAGCAAAGATTGCTGGCAGGGTGCATGCTTATTGCGCGAGGTTTCAGTCACCTTACACAGCCCGGGATAAACCTTCTGCTTCAGGTTCCAAAAATCCAGATCGGAAAGGATGGTGATATCATGTTAAAGATCAACTTTATGTCCACCCTGTTTGTCGGTATTGATGTAAGTTCCAAATCCAATGTCGTCTACGCCATGGACTTTTATAAAAACAAATACATCTCATCCGCCTTCTCCAATAACCAGCCTGGGGCTGAGGAGTTGGCGGCAATCATCCTGGACTGTATGAAAAAACACCCTGACCTGACAACAGTTGTGGCTGCTTTGGAATCCACTTCCGTTTACAGTATCCATATAGCCAACTTTCTCTCTACCTGCGAAGTCCTGATGCCGTATAAGCCCTACGTCTTCTGCCTGAATCCCAAGATGACGGCCAACTACCGTAAGTCTTTCATCGGTATGTCCAAGACGGATCCGCTGGATGCTTTCATCATTTCTGACTTTGCACGGGCAGGGCGCATTGAGTGCGTACCCTGGCGCGGAAGCCAGTACCTGGCCTTAAAACGCCTTACAAGGCACCGTCTGCACCTGGCTGAATGCATCAGCAGGGAAAAAACTTACATGGTCTCCAACCTGTACCTGAAGTTCAGCGAATTACAGATCCTTCCGGATGATGACCAGCCCTTCAGCAACATCTACGGCGCAACTGCTTCCGCCCTGCTGACAGAGTATATGTCCGTGCAGGATATCATTGATGCGCCGGAGGAAGAGCTCCTGCAGTTCCTTGCTGAAAAGAGCCACAACCGGATCCCTGATCTGTCCAGGACTTCCCAGCTCCTCAGGAAAGCTGCACGTGACTCCTACCGCCTTGATAAATGCATGTATGAGCCTATCAGCATTTCCCTGGCAAGTTCATTCAACTGCATTGAAGCCTACCAGAAAGAAATCAAAGCCATCGACAAAGCTATTTTTAAGGCCATACAGGGCATGGCGCCAAATGCGCTGACAATCCTTGAGTCAATCCCCGGAATCGGCCCTGTATGGGCGGCTGGGATGATCGCGGAAATCGGAAGCATCACTGCTTTCCACTCATCGGATGCACTGGCTAAATATGCCGGCCTTACATGGCGCAAAGGCGATTCCGGTGACTTTGAATCAGAGGACACCCCGATCACCAGGGCAGGCAACACATATCTGCGTTATTACCTTGGTGAGGCAGCCAACAGTGTCAGGCGGCATATACCTGAATATCAGGATTACTATGCCAGGAAATATGCTGAGGTCCCGAAACATCAGCACAAGAGAGCACTCGCGCTTACATCTCGTAAATTCGTACGACTCGTTTTTGGATTGCTGGCCAAAAACCAACTGTACACCGGCGAACTACTGGACGCCGAATTGAATAGTGATACAAACTGACATTCGGCTTTGAGATAAAGACCACCGAAGGTTTATTAAAGTCACCCTTTTTCCTGAAAAACATATCAAAATCTTTTTCAAAAAGTTATTGACATATCACCAGAATGCTTTGCTTTTATATCTTTTCAAAAATATATCGTACATTGATTTTAGGTTATCTGCTACAACATGATAGTTATTTTGTGAAATTGGGAAAATGCTTATTTTTACACCTATCAGTTATACTTGGGAGTAAACATGAAATTTCATTATGTAGTAAAGCGGTTTGCGTGTCTGTTTTCTGCCGAAAATAGTCACTTTCTGCTAACCTAATTATTATTTTCAACAGTGTATATTATACTGACAAAGAAAAAATTAGGGAGAGGAAGAAATTTAATGGATAGAAAACTTGTACAAGGACATACATCTGCAATTCTCATTATAATAATTTGGGAAATGTCTTTTGTTTCAACCAAAATATTATTTGAAAATTTTCAACCAATAGAGATATTGTTCATTTGTGCAGTATGGGGACACTAGAAGTAGAGAGCATGAAAGAGCTATTAGATGAATACGCTGGTTCGCGGTATACATATTCGCTGAAAGGGGTAAATGTGAAGGCAAAAGCAAATGCATCTCAAAGGATATAACATATTAGGGAAATTCCGGTGAAAAGCATAACAGAAATAATGCCGTAATAAAAAACATTTTGTTATTAAGAAAAATGAAAGATGGACGATATAATATATAGAATATCATAAAATGATATACGTTATTATTTAATGTTGAAGTATGAAGAGGAGGACGATGTTGAAAAAGAAAGATATCTTAAACAAAAGAGAAGAAGAACTGATGAACTATCTTTGGGAGATCAAGAAACCTTTGACTGCAAGCGAGATGGCAAAACAACTGGAATCCGAGGGCTGGACGAATATCACGCTGTGCAGGACAGTGCAGTCTTTGTCCGACAATGGCTATCTTGAAGTGGCAGGACTCGAAAAGACTACAAAAACATATGCAAGGAAGCTGGTGCCATCGCTCACAAAGGAAGAATACTATTCGTCTGTTCTGAGAAACAGGGGAATCAATGAAAACTCTCTGGCAGATCTTACAGCCGCACTGATTGGCGTGAGCAGAAAAAATCCCCGGGAAAAGGATGCAGAAGTGATTGCCAAGCTGGAAGAAGTCATTGCTTCCCTCAAGGCAGACCAGTTCAAAGATCAATAAGGCAAGCGCATGTATATTACATTTTTTTCTGTCTGCATGGCAGTGTTGTGGAGCAGTATTCTTATTTTGATTTTTTATGTGTTAAGAACAAAATTTAAATTAATTGAAGTCTGCAGCGTGTCAGGCGTGATTGTCTTATACTTGTTTTGTATGATGCGAATGGCGATTCCCGTGGAATCTCCATGGACAAAGATCATATTCGGCGGAACACTCTATAACAGGATATATTATTTTTTCTGTATCGAACGACATATAGGAAATTGTATTTCGGTGTTTGATTTGTTGTGCTTTATCTGGTATTTGGGAACAATTCTGATTTTAATGCATTATTGGATACAGTATGCGAAGATTGCCCGTTACTTTGGTGAAATGCCATTACAAAGAAACAGCAGAGCAGCACAAATCGTAGATACGATATGGAACGGCAGTAAAAAGCCGGACATACTTCAAACTGCAACAGTCAAAACGCCCTGCTGCTTTGGCATACTGCGTAAAAAGATTATCATACCTGATAAGCGATATACAGAGGAACAATTAAGGTTTATACTCCTTCACGAGTGTTCCCATCTGAAGAATAACGATATTCTGGTAAAAAATCTGATTAACATATTATGCGCGCTTTATTGGTGGAATCCTTGTGTATATTTATTAAAAAAGGATTTGAGTCAGAGTCTGGAAATCCGGTGTGACCTGACGGCAGTACAGCAGCTGGCACATTCGTCAAAAGGTGATTATCTGGCGGTCATATTAAGTGAATACAAGGATAGTCTCAAAACAGGAAATGCTACAGGGCTCCATTATGATAATCCGAATCTGCTCCTTGAACGATTTCAATTGGTTGCAAAGGAAAGACGTATTTTTGCAAAGAAAGGAAATATTCTTGCATGGACGATCGCCGGCTTTCTGCTTTTCATTTCGTACTCTTTCGTTCTTCAGACCGAATATGAAGCGCCGATGGAAGATATAGAAACAGAGCAGGATGCGCATGAAGTGAATCATAATAATTCGTATTTAATCAGGACGGATACTGGGACTTATTTCGTTCACATTCTAAATAAGGATGTAGCGATAAGCGAGGAATTGGCTCAACTGATGATAAAAGACGGTTTTACTGTAATAGATAAAAGTGAATGGTA
>CANPIC010000072.1 GCA_947574055.1 uncultured bacterium | reverse complement strand
AGACCATATCCGGCCTGCGCGCCTCAAAATCATAGTCCTGATACCAGACAACAGGCACATATTTCGGATACTCGCTGCCTTCATAGTGCAGTTCCCGGAAACTCCCGTCCGGGTTCTTATCATAATAGGGAATCGGGATCACATAGGCATCGCAATCCGGGTCTTCGTCGGCCGCCTTCCAGATACTCTCCAGAGAATCCCACATGGACGCCTTATAGGGCAGGAACACGACTTCCCGCCGCACCCTGATATCACTACGCACGCTGTTTTTAATCCGGATCAGCGCTTTGCGGAGATTTTTATATGTTTTATGGATCTGAGAACGCTCTCCCTCCGTCACAGCTTGGTGAATCTGATATACAAATTCACAATACTCTTCCAGCAGTGTTATGGTCGGAAAACCTTCTCCCTCTGTTTTCTCAATCAACTCACCCAGGCTGATGGCACCATCCTGGCACTGTGTCAACAGGGTTAACGCTACTGCCACATTCCCCTCCACCGCCGCTTTTCTGATCTCCTCATGCGCCTGTTCAAGCAGGCTGATCAGGCTTTCTGCCTGTTCCTTCTGCGCTTTTCTCATCCGCCCTTTTGCTCTCCTAACTCCCCGTCACTCAGCATCCCTTAGAACGATAAATAGATTAATATGGTATATATACTTATTCTTTGTGCTATATCCGCCTGCCAGGATTGGCAGAACATAAAAAAGACAGAAAACCCTTTCTATTCTTTTATGTTCTGCCAATCTCTGCGGCTTTGTCATGATATAAGATATATTGGTCACCTTCCTGTCAGGACAGGAGATGATGCGGCGTTTGCCGCTTCGCTCCCTGCTACATCACGTTTTTCCTCATACAAGGCAGATAAAACACCTGCCTGCGGAACATGTTCACAAGGTCCTGGCCTATCCAATGCGCAGCATAGCTGCCTCCTAAGGCCGTGTTTCTTTTTATATCATAAGCTGCTGCCTGGTCCTTTCCGGTAAAATCATGGCTCATCACCATGATTTATCCTGACAGCCGCTTTTATGATCTTCCTTGGATGATTTTCCCCTGGACAACGCGTCTTCTGACATTGGCCGCCGTATTGGTCTTTGCATCCAGAACGATTCCACATGTACTGCAGTAAAAGGTTCCTTTTTTTCCCTTTCCGATTCCACCGCAACAGCTGCACTCTCTGCTGATCCGGTTACCCAGTACTTCCACAATCTCTATGGACCGTTCCCGACATTTCCATTCCAGTCTCCGGCGTATATAGCCTCTCTGCCACATCGCCGCGGCCCGGTTCGTTTTTCCGCCTCCGGTTCCTGTTTTGGGCAGTCTCACAAGGCAGACGACTCCCGGCTTTTCCTCAGTCAGAAAGCGGTTCAGTTCCCGATTGATATAACCATGCAGACGCTCTTCCAGGCGCCTCTTATGTGCTGTATACTTCCTGCGTCCCGGATTGTTCTCTCTGTTGCATCGGTAGCTTTTGTTCTGCTCCCATATCCATCTGCTATACTCCGCCTGGTATACACCTAACTTTTCCCCGTATTTATGCCCGCTGTCCGTTGTCAACATGACAGACATCCCGGCAGCGATCCCTATCTGGTTCACATAATCCTCATACCTCTTAGCGCTCATATAAAGTGGCACTATAATCTCCAGACGCTGCTCCTGCGGATACAGCTTGACGGAGAGCTGGCATGTATACCGATTCCCGTCTGTCAGTGGCACAAAAATCCGCCGCCGCTTTTCTTTGATCGCAAGGTAAATCCCATGCTCCCCATAACGGTAAGCGCGCTCTGACACGGAAAACATATCGACACAGTCCGTATGCAATTTTGCATGATGCTTTCTTACCTGCCTGCGCAGGTAACGGTGCAGACGCTCCGTATCTGTTTGCCCTGCCAGGATCTCATACTGTTTTTGTATTCCGGCAGGCAGTTGCACAGTCTTTTGGTTCAGCACCGCCTCAAATGCATTGTTTACTTTCAACAGAAACCGAAGATAATGTCTGTCATCTTCGCTGAAGTTATCATTTCGCCCGATCAACTGCAAAATCTTCGTCCTGGTATGTGCCCACTGACACCTGATATCTCCCAGGGCATCAAAGATTGCCAGATAAAAATATACCGAAGGCAGGCCCCATACTGTCCGCAGACCACTGGCAGTCATCTCATTTTGTACCGTGTAGCCCGGATAGATCCCGCCCAGTCCACCTACTCCGCCAAAACGCGCATAGACATAATTCTTTACTTTGGCATAATCCTTCGCAATTTCCAGCAGTTTTTTCATGTCCTCTCCGGAAATCGGAGTACTGCTATACTGACGGACGGTCCTGCACAGCATGTCAGATGGCATTTATCTCCCCTTTTTCAATGCTTCCAGCAACTTTTCCGCAAAGAAAAGGCCCGTTTTCAAAAAGCGTACTTTTTGAAAATTGTTCTGTTTTATGTAACCGTGTACTATTCTATAATAATTTGCTCAGAAAGACAAGTAAAAATTGTATTTTCCTGACTTTACCATATATGATATCGGCCAAAAGCCCGTTTTCAAAAAGTACACTTTTCGAAAATTTTAGATTTTCTCTGCCGGATTCCTGTCCTGTCTCCTTTTCCCGCGGCACGATCTCCGGCCATCATCTGCATGTATTCCCTTTATCCTTTCCCTTACGTTTCCCACATGGTTTGCTTACTTTTTATCCGGTTTCACAAGTTCGACAGCCTGTTTTCCGCTCATGTGGTCTATGCTCATTTCCAGAACGCACAGGGATGCCCAGGAACGCCCGATGACCTCTGCACGACTGGCTGGGGTATCCTCCGGCGTATATCTGACTGCCAGCCTTTCGATGGCTTCCCGCTTTTCCTCTTCCTCTTCCAGCACCCGAATCTGCCCGAAAACAATCACACTTTTAAAATAAGTCGTATATTCTTCGGGAACGATCTGGTCCTGACCAATAACGCAAAACGATGCCCTGGGATTTCTCCTAACAGCATCCAGTTTGTGGCCGCTTTTGGCACAATGGAACCAGATCTTACTGCCATCGTATACATAACTGAGCGGAACCGCATAAGGGTAACCGTCATCCCCCGTCAAAGCAAGTACCCCTGCTGTCCCTTCCGTCAGCAGGGAAGCCGTCTCCTCCATAGATAACATCTGTTTTTTTCTTCTCATCTCTCGAAACATCCTAACACTCCTTTCTTAATACGCTTACTTTGTCCCAGCAAAAATGCCCTCTCCTTACAGGCGCCCGCCGCTGACTCCGCCTCTGTCCTCTCAGCCTCCTCCATCTGCCCTGCCCGGTAGTGCAATCGTATGCTACATATTACCCAATTTGGGCATTTACTGCAAGATTTATTTTCCGATATTTGCATATTTCCTGAAAATGTTGTACGATACTAATGACAGGATGTACGAATACAATGCGGTTCTGATCCTGTCAGGCAGAAAACAGATATGATACGCAGAATAGAGGTGTCAGCATGAAAAAATTACATGTGCTATTTTTATTTCTCTGTCTTGGTATTTTGTGCACTCCCATGGATTCGCACGCTCATGAAGGCTTCGCCTGGAAAGTCCTTTCCGATGAATCCGGTCAGGCAACCGAAGACACGACAGAAAATACGCCCGCTCAGGATACGGAGCAGATAACAGAGGAGTCTTCCAACGAGAACGAAACAGCGGAGGAAAACACACCATCAGAGGAAAAGCAGGACGAATCTGACGCAGCAGTCCAGGCGGACACTGGCAACACAGAAGAGGAAACCTCTCAGGAAGAAAACTCCGCTCAGGAACAAGATAATACCAAACCACATTCGATCTACTCGGACGCAGAAACAACCGAAATGATCCGCGCCAAATACAGGGAACTGGATGAAGCCTATGAAATGAAGAACAAGTTCAAAAAGACCAAGACTATTGACAGTATTGACTCATTCATTCTCAATTTTTGCGGCGACCCGCTGAAAGGAAAGACCATTGTTTTCCTGGGGGACAGTATCACAGCAGGAAACGGCGGTACGCTGACCCCCGACGGAAGCGGCCTTGATTATACCAATTTCATAGCCAAATATACTTCCGCCAGAATCATCAATCTGGGCATCGGCGGTGCTCCTTTTGAGGGAAGCGACAATGACGACGCCATCGTGCACCGATACGGTGACATTCCGGAAGATGCGGACATCATCGTTTTATTTGCCGGCATCAACGATCTGTTTGCCGGCTCCGAAAACTTCGGTTCACTCAAAGAACTGGACGAGGGGACTTACTGCGGCGATATATACCGGACGTTCCGTCAGATACACCGGCTTCATCCGCACGCAGATGTCCATGTCGTTATCACCTATCCTAACAGAATGGAAAATTACGAACAGTTCCGGGATGAAGACTGGCAGGATTACGCCGATGTACAGATCAACCTGGCCGACCGATATGACTTCCATGTGATCAATCTGTATGAAGAAGGGTTTATGGACAATGCAGATTATAAAATACGCAATGCCTTTTTCAAAGATGATATCCACCCTGACGATCTGGGCAGCGAAGTACTGGGACGCCATATCCTGGTACATCTGATTGAAAAATATGTTTCATAACCGGCGCAGAGTACACGCTGTACCACGCCTGATCAAATCGCCAACAAAAAAGAGTGCTTCCGCCCGGGAAGCACCCTTTTTTGATCTCTGTCATCTATTTCCTTATTTTCTTACAAGCAATGATTTTCCTGTCATCTCTGCCGGCTGCTCTTTTCCCATGATCTCAATCAGCGTGGGAATGATATCTGCCAGGCAGCCGCCCTCCTGCAGTGTATAGTCCGCATCATAATTCACGAGAATAAAAGGAACCTGATTGGTGGTATGTGCCGTAAACGGTACGCCGGTCTCATAGTCCACAAGCTGCTCCGCATTGCCGTGATCGGCGCAGATAAAGAGCACGCCGTCCGCTGCTTTTATCGCTTCTACTGCTTTACCCACACACGCATCCACTGCTTCCACTGCCTTGATCGCAGCAGGTTCCACTCCGGTATGACCAACCATATCGGGATTCGCGAAATTGATGATGATCACATCATACTTACCGGAGCCGATCGCCTCTGTCAGCTTATCACATACTTCGTATGCACTCATCTCCGGTTTCAGATCATAAGTGGCCACGTCCTTGGGAGAGTTGACCAGTACTCTGTCCTCTCCTTTATTGGGTTCCTCGACGCCACCGTTAAAGAAGAACGTAACATGGGCATATTTCTCTGTCTCGGCGATCCTGGCCTGTGTCATACCGTTTGCCGCCAGCCACTCGCCAAATGTGTTGGTCACCGCAATCTTATGGAATGCCACTTCCTTATTCGGTATGGTAGGATCATAGTCGGAGAAGCACACATAAGTCAGTGCCAGTCTGCTGCCCCTGTCAAAACCTTTGAAATCATCATCACAAAAAGCATGTGTTATTTCTCTCGCGCGGTCGGGACGGAAATTAAAGAAAATGACGGAATCATGATCCGAAATAACTGCCACCGGTCTGCCGTCCTTTTCCACCACCGTAGGTTTTACAAATTCGTCTGTCTCATCTCTATCATAGGAAGCCTGAATACCTGCGGGGCCTCCGGATGCACGAAGTCCCTCTCCCTTTGTCAGTGCATCGTAGGCCAGTTTCACCCTGTCATAATTATTGTCCCGGTCCATCGCATAGTAACGGCCCATCACAGATGCGATCTCGCCCACACCGATCTTTTTCATCTCTTCTTCCAGCTGTTCCGCATAGCCCTTACCGCTGGCCGGCGGCGTATCTCTGCCGTCCAGGAAACAGTGTACATACACTTTGGAAAGGCCATTTCTTTTCGCCAGTTCCAGCAGTCCGTATAAATGAGTGTTATGGCTGTGCACACCACCATCGGACAAAAGACCAAACATATGAAGGGCACTGTCGTGTTTCTTACAGTTATTCACAGCATCCATCAGCGCCGGGTTTTCAAAAAATGTGCCGTCCTGGATCTCTTTTGTGATCCTCGTCAGTTCCTGATATACAATGCGGCCCGCACCCATATTCAGGTGCCCTACCTCGGAATTTCCCATCTGGCCGTCAGGAAGTCCGACCGCCATGCCACTGGCATTGCCTTTTACAAACGGATATTCGCGCATCAGCCTGTCCATCACAGGGGTAGCCGCTTCTGCCACGGCATTGCCGTCCGTCCTGTCATTCAGACCGTATCCGTCCAGAATCATCAGTACAACCGGTTTTTTACTCATACTCTCTCTTCTCCTTTATTTTATATGTTTTATCAACAGAAAATTTCAATCATTTCCCCTTCGCAGATGCCGCCCCTGTCAGTCAAATCTCCCTGACTACGGCCTGCATGCATAAGGTCTGTAACCGCAATTATTATACACCCTTTGCAGCGCTTTCGCAACCAATTTACGCTAAAGTTAAAAGCCCGCTTCCCGGCTGCGGAAACGAAATTCTGTCCGTTCTTTTTCTTCCGCCCATCTATGACCCGCTTCAAAAAACAGGGATCTCTCTTTTTCCATTACTCTGTCTGTGACACTTTTTATTCATTTAAAACTATTTTACTATATACGTTTAAAACTGGTGATGTTAAACTATACTTCACCTGATAATGATAGGCATTAAGGGATCTTTTTGTATTTTTTGCCAAAAAAACGCTGCATATGGGGATATGACGAAAGGATGGATGGAAATGAAAAAAACTTATGACAGGCTGATCGTTGGCGAGAGGCTACGTTTAAAACGTACTGCGCTGGGTCTGACCCAGGATGAAATGGCAGAAAAAATCGACCGCGTCCCCAAATATTATGCAGATATCGAACGCGGCAGCTGCGGCATGTCCATCGAAACACTGCTGGCACTCTCTTCCGCTCTGAATATGTCTCTGGATTATATTATTTTCGGCCCTACATCCGAAGAAGAAAGATGCAAACACGAAGATGAATTGGCAGCCATCATGGAAATGCTGGATCAGGCGTCCGAGCGCAGGCGCAGCTATGCCACGAAGCTGCTGCAGCTGTTTCTGACCGCCTGTGATTCGTAACGGCTAATCCCCCACAGTCTGTCACGAGGCCGCTGAAAAACATACCGTTTTTCAGATTTAAATTTCAAATACACACAA
>CANPIC010000071.1 GCA_947574055.1 uncultured bacterium | reverse complement strand
AGGATGTAAGTGACTGATGAGAGATGGATTCAATGTTCGGTTTTGAGGGTATGGCATTTTGATGACACATAAGAAAAGTTATAAAAGGTTCTGCAGAGCAGGATCTTTTTTTATATTCCTGTAAGTTCTTTGAAAATATTGTCGTTCGGATATATATTTTTTCGAAAATATATGTTATAATAGAAAAGCGTATTAGTGCGTACAGGTCAGCAGGTGAAAAACGGGTGGCATTTTATGTTTTGCCGGGCATATATATGCATGGGCAGGACTCTGATCTGCTTTTTTGCTGATACATTATTTCGGGATGTTACAGGTGGAGAGGTGAAGGTATGGACACAAAAATATTATTGGAGAATGGAACGAATGAACTGGAAGTGTTGGAGTTCACGTTGGATGGCAATCTGTACGGGATCAATGTTGCGAAGATACGGGAGATTATTACGTACCAGGAAGTGACACCGGTGCCGAATGCACATCCCAGCATAGAAGGAATCTTCATGCCGCGGGATAAGATGATTACGGCGATTGATCTGAAGAATTGTCTGCAGAGAGGACAGTCCAAACCTGGCGGATTGTTTATTGTGACGAATTTCAACAAATTGGACATTGCGTTTCATGTAGATTCGGTTGTCGGCATACATAGAGTATCATGGAAAGATATCATCAAACCGGATGCAACCGTGTCCACACCTGAGGATGGTGTCTCTACAGGTATCATTAAATTTAATGATAAGCTGATCATTATTCTTGATTTTGAGAAGATCGTGACGGATATCAATCCTGAGACAGGGTTGAAAGTAACGGATATCGAAGCATTGGGAGATCGCAAAAGGAATGATGTGCCGATACTGATTGCAGAAGATTCCGCACTCCTTAACAAATTGATTGTGGATTCTCTGAGAAAAGCAGGATATCATAACCTGATCCGCACAGAGAATGGTCAGCAGGCATGGGATGTAATCAGAGAGTGCAAAGAGGAAGGCACACTGGATCAACATGTAAAATGTGTCATCACAGATATTGAGATGCCTTTGATGGATGGGCATCGGCTGACAAAACTGATCAAAGATCACGATGAGACAAAAGATATTCCGGTCATTATTTTCTCTTCTCTTGTGAATGAAGAGATGCGGAAAAAAGGGGAAGCGCTGGGAGCGGATGCACAGCTTTCAAAGCCCGAGATTGGTAATCTTGTGCGGGTAATTGACGGACTGGTCAAATAGGAGGCGATGAAAAGCCGGGAGAATTCCCGGCTTGTTTTTCGGTATGCCAGGCAGACAGAATATGGCAGTGCAGGAAAATGAGTCAAGGATGTCATAGGTGTTCCTTTCATGTGCAAGGTAGGAAGATGCGAGATGCAGGAAAAAAGAAAAACAATCATAAATCATATAAAGGATGCCGAACTGGTGCTGGTGGGTATTGGTGAGCAATTTGCTGCCGACAGAGCAGGAGAGGCTGTTGTAAGGGCATATGAAAAACTTTCATTTTTTCTGGAGGGAAAAAATTATTTTGTTATCACAACCTGTACGGACGGGTTGCTTCATCAGGCAGGGCTGAAGGAGGATCGTATCGTATGCCCTCTGTCAGAGGAAAATGGCGATGCAGAGGAAAACGGCAAAGAGATGTCAGCCTGGGACCGCTATATGAAATGGTTACAGGGGACGCTGAACAGAAAGCTGCTGGTACTGGAACTGGGTGTGGGTCTTATCTGTCCGGAGGTAATTCGTTTCCCGTTTGAAAAAGTGGTTTTTTATAATCAGAAGGCAGAACTGATCCGTGTTCACCATAAGTTGTTCCAGCTCCCGGCAGAACTAAACGGAAGAGGAATTTCCGTATGTGAGGATGCAGTTGCCCTGCTTGCAGGCGCTGAAGTCTGAGAAAAGTGTTTGAATGAAAATCAGAATGTGATATACTTGGCGTAGAGACCATAAATTGTAGCGGAGGTAGTCCATGAGTTCAAATGAGGATTATCTGGATAGTTTGTTACGGTCAGTAAACGGAGAAAATCCGTCCGGCAGTGCAGAGCCGGGGAAGCAGGCCGATATCCGGAAAGATGAAATGAATACTGCAAAGAGTACAGAATCTGAAAATGGATTTTCGGAAGCGTTTCCGGATGATGAAATGGATTCCGATGAAATGGATTTCCCGGAACTTGCCAGATTATTTGAGGAAGTGCCGGAGGAGGAAGAGACAGCGATAGCGGATGATGATGCTATGGAAGAGTCATCGTCTATGGGAGATACACTTGCGTCAGACTCCGGCCCGGACATAGCAGGCGAATTGGAGCAGGATCTGGCAGAAGCGGGCGGTGTGGAAGACTTGCCGGAAGCAGAGACGGCGGCGGCAGACATGACGGAGGCAGGGGAAACGGTTCTTTTGTCGCAGATGGGAGAAATGACAGAAGAAACGGTACTTGGTTCGGAAGCAGAAGATGATATGACAGCGCAAGCAGAGGCCGGGACTATGGATATGGCTGCTTTTGCGGATAGGGAAGATGGGAGTGAGGAAACTTTTTCCTCCGGCACGGACGCTGATGCGGTGGATGAGGCATTGATACCAGCAGATGGGGCAGACTCTGGGGAGGATTTGCCTGCATTTGACGGGGAATCTGCCATGTCGGAGGAGGAGATGCAGGATGCGCTGTTTCTGTCCGGTGGAGAGTCAGGAGATGCAGGCCTTCTGACAGGTTTCGAGGAAGAGGAAAATGCATTGTCTGACCTGGATATCGCGGACCTGGAAGCATTGATGGCACCGGATCTGCCGGAAGAGGAGGCAGAGGACACAGCGCCAGAGCCGGATGCAGCGGCAGATACGGCAGCGGTGAGCAGTCTGATGGATGCGGATGAGGACAGTGCACTGGCAGAAATCAGTGAATTGTTGGATCATCCAGGCGGTGATGGCGCGCTGGATGAAGATGATGATATGAAGAATCTGATGGAAAGCCTGACTGCAGATGATTCCGCTATGGAGGAAAATCCGGATCTGGGGGACATCACAGGCGACATTGGACTGGCGGATGCAGAGAAAGCCGGGGAGGAAGCTGCCGGCAAGAAAAAGAAATGGGGTAAGAAGGAGAAGAAAAAGAAAGAAAAGCAGCCTTCTGAGAAAGGCCCTAGTCTGTTTAAAAAACTGTTTGCTTTTCTGATGGATGAAGAAGAACTGGGAGATGAGATCGAAGAAAAAGGGCAGCTTGATCTCTCACAGGAAAATATAGCGATTCTGGAAGGCCTGGGAAAGGATGACGGGAAAGCGGGTAAGAAGCCGAAAAAAGAGAAAAAGCCCAAAGAGAAAAAACCAAAAGAAAAGAAACCCAAAGAGAAAAAGCCCAAAGAAAAGAAGCCCAAAAAAGAAAAGAAGCCTAAGAAGGAGAAAAAGCCCAAAGAGCCGAAAGAACCGGAAAAGCCTTTAAAGCCGATCGGAAAGAAAAAGATTATCACCACGGTTATTCTGGCGTTGACGGTATTTGGTATGATTATGGTCTTTACTTCCTATATTCCCGGTACGGTCGAAAAACAGGAAGGAAAAAAGGCATTTGAGGCAGGGGATTACCAGAAGGCTTATGAATTGCTTTCTGCCAAAAAGGTAAAAGGCAGTGAGGAAGCAATGCTCAATGGTGCTACTTTGTGTCTGCAGATGAACCGGAAACTCGAGTCTTATGAGAACTATGGCAGGCTGGAAGGGATGGAGATCGAACAGCTTCATGCACTGATCAGTGGTGTGGATAAATATCAGAAGATACAGACGGAAGCAGAGCAGTACGGTGTGACAGAGCCAGTCAGAAGTGCATATCTGGATATCCTGGATATTTTGCAGTCGCAGTATGGTGTTTCTGAAGAGAGGGCGCAGGAACTGGCACTGATCAATGACCGGGTGGCGTATACCAAGGAGCTGAAACGGATACTCGGGCAGGAAGTGACAGATATTCCGGGACTGGATGACGCCGAAGAGGCGCAGGAAGAGCCTGTAGCGACACCTGAGCCTGCGTTGCCGGAGGAGATCACACCGGAGATGCCGGAAGATAAGACTGACGGTGATATGGCGGATGTCATTTCGGATACAGTGGATGAAAATAACGGACAGGATGACAGTGGCGTGATGCCGGAAGAAGGAGCGGACGCTTTTGGCGATGAGATGCCGGTACAGACAGAAGAAAATTCTGTGGATCCGGCAGAGTTTACAGAGGACTGATGAATGACAGCGATGATAGATTATGACGCCGGCAATATCAGAAGTGTGGAAAAGGCGCTGCAGTATCTGGGAGAGGATGTGACTGTTACAAGAGACCGCCATGAGATTTTGCAAGCAGATCGCGTGATTTTGCCGGGGGTGGGTGCATTTGGTGATGCCATGGCAAAACTGCGGCGATTTGGCCTGGAAGAGGTGATACAAGAAGTGATTGCAGCTGGTACACCTTTTCTGGGAATCTGTCTGGGATTGCAGCTTTTGTTTGAAACAAGCGAAGAGAGCGAAGGGGTAAGAGGGCTCGGCGTTTTGCCGGGCAGGATTGTGCGTATACCGGAGGCAAAAGGGGTTAAAGTGCCTCATATCGGCTGGAATTCATTGCATTTCCCAAGGGAGAGCAGGCTGTTTTCGGGGATTGCAGAAGATGCCTTTGTCTATTTTGTCCATTCCTACTACTTGCAGGCACGGGAAGAAGAGACTGTAACGGCAACCACAGAATATGGAGTGGATATTCACGCTGCCGTGGAAAAGGGAAATGTATTTGCCTGTCAGTTTCATCCGGAAAAGAGCTCCGGGGTCGGGCTTGCCATACTGAAAAATTTTATCGCTGTTTCCGGCAGGGAGGTATAACATGCATACAAAGCGAATCATCCCCTGTCTGGATGTGAACGGCGGCAGGGTAGTAAAAGGTGTTAACTTCGTTGCGCTGCGGGATGCCGGGGACCCGGTGGAGATTGCCAAGGCTTATGATCAGGCAGGTGCGGACGAACTGGTATTTCTGGATATTACGGCATCCAGCGACGGGCGTGATACCGTGACGGATATGGTACGCAGGGTGGCAGAACAGGTTTTTATACCTTTTACGGTAGGAGGCGGTATTCGTACAGTAGAAGATTTCCGGAAGATCCTGCGGGAAGGGGCGGACAAGATTTCTGTTAACTCAGCCGCAATCGCCAGACCGCAGCTGATTACACAGGCGGCAGACAAATTTGGAAGCCAGTGTGTGGTCGTGGCCATAGATGCCAGAAAAAGAGAAGACGGCGCGGGATGGGATGTTTATAAAAACGGAGGGCGGATCAATACGGGACTGGATGTGCTGGAATGGGCAGCAAAGGCGGAGCAGCTGGGGGCGGGAGAGATTCTCCTGACCAGCATGGACTGCGACGGCACAAAGGCAGGCTATGATCTGACACTGACAAGAGCAGTGGCTGCCAGTGTTTCCATACCGGTTATCGCTTCCGGCGGCGCAGGAACCAGAGAACATTTTTATGATGCGCTGACGCAGGGCGGTGCAGATGCGGCGCTGGCTGCTTCCCTGTTCCATTACAGGGAACTGGAAATACGAGAGGTGAAAGAATACCTGCACAAAAGAGGCATATCTGTAAGAGTATGATAACAGGTCAGTTTGTCTGGACTGTTACGAATTTTGGCAGCCTGGTATGGCAGGGCTGTCAGGGAGAGACAGAGACAGGAGGCAAAAGAGATGGCACCGATTTCCAATGACTGGTTGGAACCGTTAAAAGGAGAGTTTTCCAAACCATATTACAAGAAACTGCATGAAAAGGTGATGGAAGAATATAACAGCAGAAAGATATTTCCGGCGGCAGATGATATTTTCAATGCCTTTCATTTGACACCATTATCGAAAGTAAAGGTAGTGATATTAGGGCAGGACCCTTATCATGGCGACGGACAGGCGCATGGGCTGTGCTTTTCCGTTAAGCCTGAAGTGGATATTCCGCCTTCGCTGGTCAATATCTATCAGGAATTGCATGATGACCTGGGCTGCAGGATTCCGGATAATGGCTATCTGGTAAAATGGGCAGAGCAGGGTGTATTGATGCTCAATACAGTACTTACGGTGCGGGCCCATGCGGCCAATTCACATCGGGGCATCGGCTGGGAGGAATTTACGGATGCGGCGATCCGTATTCTTGATGAGCAGGACAGACCCATCGTATTTATCCTCTGGGGTAAACCGGCACAGATGAAGAAGAAAATGCTGCACAACGCCAAACACTTGATTCTGGAGGCGCCTCATCCCAGTCCATTGTCCGCATATCGCGGATTTTTCGGCAGCCGGCCTTTCAGCAAGACCAATGCGTTTTTACGTGAGAACGGCATGGACGAGATTGACTGGCAGATTGAAAATGTGCGATAGGAAATTTGATGTTTTCTCAAAAAAGATTTGCAATATGAGACAGATTATGGTATTATAATATCTGTTCTCAGGCAGGAGTGGCGGAATGGCAGACGCATCAGACTCAAAATCTGACGTAGGTGACTATGTGTGGGTTCAAGTCCCATCTCCTGCATTTTTAAAGTTCTGTATTTACAGAACTTTTTTTTATGATCGGCTTTCGCCGGTTGAGTGCGGCGGAGTTTTTCGTGTTCCGAAAAACGGAGGCGCGCGAAACAAAAAATCACCTGCTATGCGGGTGGTACAGCAAGTGCTTATAGCACAAAAATCACCTTTCCGTTATGATAGAGTTGTTCAAACAGACTCTAGATAACGAAAGGAAGGGTGATTTTTATGGCTAACAAGACAAACAGTATGGCACATACGATCAGGACGGCAGCTTGTGCGCACATTTCCCGGTTACATGGAAAAAGATAAATCCTACACAGCAGCTTACAGAAGAACAGAGGGAGCAGAGAGCGGAAACCATGCGCCGAAACTTTCAGAAATGACGGTTATAATCGGCTTGAAAATGGGAAAATCGGGCTTGAAATGGCGCAAGGGTGAAATATAAGGGTAGGGGAATAAAGGGCGAAAATAGGTTTCAAAAACATGAATAGACAGAGAAAACCGCCCTTTGTACTTTTGGCAAGTGTCGGGGCGGTGTTCTTATCAAGTAAAGCATATTCTGTTTTGGACTGCTGCCAGTCATAGTGACAGTACTTTTGTCAATAAGGCATCCTGCAATACTTTTGAAAAGTTGATGCTTTTTTC
>CANPIC010000070.1 GCA_947574055.1 uncultured bacterium | reverse complement strand
TATGAAACTAGGAATCGTAGGCTTACCCAACGTGGGAAAAAGCACATTATTTAACTCTCTGACAAAGGCCGGCGCGGAGTCGGCCAATTATCCGTTTTGTACCATAGATCCGAATGTAGGGATCGTGGCGGTGCCGGATGAGCGGCTGAAACTCCTGGGAGATATGTATCACTCTAAAAAAGTGACACCGGCCGTGATTGAATTTGTGGATATCGCAGGGCTGGTAAAGGGGGCATCCAAAGGAGAAGGGCTGGGCAATCAGTTTCTGAGTAATATCCGGGAAGTGGATGCTATCGTGCATGTGGTCAGATGTTTTGCGGATGACAATGTGGTGCATGTGGACGGGAGTGTGAATCCGCTGCGGGACATTGAAACGATTAATCTGGAATTGATTTTTTCTGATCTGGAGATACTGGAGAGAAGGATTACCAAGGTGTCCAAAGGTGCCAGAATGGACAAGGGGATGGCAAAGGAACTGGAACTTCTGAAGCGGCTCAAAGACCATCTGGAAGGCGGCAGTCTGGCTCTTGGATTCGAGGTGGGAGAAGATGAGGACGAGACGGCTCTGTTTGACAGCTATAATCTGCTGACGGCGAAACCGGTTATTTTTGCGGCTAATGTGAGTGAAGGCGATCTGGCTGATGACGGGACAGCGAATGAAGGGGTAGCCGCGGTCCGCGCGTTTGCACAGAAGACGGGAAGCGAAGTATTTGTCATCAGTGCCCAGATCGAACAGGAGATTGCCGAACTGGACGAGGAAGAAAAAACCATGTTTCTGGAGGAACTGGGACTGGAAGAATCCGGTCTGGAAAAGCTGATCCGCGCCAGCTACCGGCTGCTGGGACTGATGAGTTTTCTGACGGCAGGCGAGGATGAGACAAGGGCCTGGACGATTAAGATCGGTACGAAAGCACCACAGGCGGCGGGAAAGATTCACACAGACTTTGAGCGCGGCTTTATCAAAGCGGAAGTGGTGAACTACAAGGATCTGCTGGAACAGGGCTCCCTTGCTGCGGCCAGAGAAAAAGGGCTTGTGGGGATGGAAGGCAAGGAGTACGTGGTAAAAGACGGAGATGTAATTTTGTTCCGGTTTAATGTCTGAATAAGGGCAACGGTGGAGGAGAGAGCCGGCCGGATTGCGTTCGGGCAGTGCAGACCTGAGTTTATTGGGAAAGGAATGTGAACTTTGATGAAAGAGATAATGGATGTGACGGATATTGCATTTCCCCATTTGCATCTGTATCTGGAACATGTGCCAAAGACCATTATGGTATTTGGCTTTCCTATTGCTTTTTATGGTATTATCATCGGCCTGGGTGTGATCGCCGGTGTACTGATGGCTGCCCGGGAGGCCAAAGTGACCGGGCAGGATCCGGATATCTATTGGGATTTTTCTTTGTATGCTGTTTTTTTCTGTATTCTCGGTTCCCGGATCTATTATGTGGTATTTGCCTGGGATATGTACAAGGATAACCTGTGGGAGATCTTTAACTTGCGTCATGGAGGACTGGCTATCTATGGTACGGTGATAGCTGCCTTTCTGACCGGCGGGATCTATTGCCATATAAAGAAACTGTCATTTCTGCAGTTGTGTGATACCGGTATTATGGGTTTGATTTTGGGCCAGATCATCGGCAGATGGGGTAATTTTATGAACAGGGAGGCCTTTGGCCAGTATACGGACAGCCTGTTTGCCATGCGCCTGCCTATCGAAGCGGTGCGGCCCTGGGAGATTTCGGCGGATATCTCGGCGCATCTTGTGGAAGGTACGAACTATATTCAGGTACATCCCACGTTCCTGTATGAGAGTTTGTGGAATCTGTTTATCTTCTGCCTTTTGCTGGCATACAGGAAGCGGAAGCGGTTTCAGGGAGAAACGACGCTTCTTTATCTGGGCGGTTATGGACTGGGCAGATGTGTTATAGAAGGGCTGCGCACGGATCAGCTGCTGATCGGCCATACGGATATCGCAGTCTCGCAGGTACTGGCAGGAGTGCTTTTTCTGTTTGCAGTGGTTGTGGAGATTATCGTAAGAAGAAAACTTTCAAAAAAGCAGGAGAGTACAGGGGGTATCTGAAACAGGCCTTTTGCCTGTGGGAATCATAAAAAAACGGCAAAGCTGCCGCAACTGTGACTTTTGTCAGCAGTGCGGCAGTTTTGCCGTTTCTGTTTTATGCAGGCCTTTTACCGATTTATACGGATTCATGGAAGGTTCTGGAAATAACGTCTGCCTGCTGTTCGGGAGTTAACTTGATAAAATTCACCGCATAACCGGAAACGCGGATCGTAAGCTGCGGATAATTCTCAGGATGTTTCTGTGCGTCAAGCAGAGTATCTCTGTTCAATACATTGACATTCAGATGATGTCCGCCTTTCGTTGCGTAACCGTCCAATAATGCTACCAGATTGTCTACCTGTGCTGTATTTGCTGCCATAATACTCTCTCCTTTTTATTGATAATAGTAATAGTTACTGTTTATGTTTATATCATATCACTGTCTGCCTGCGGTGTCCAGTGTTATTTTTGTTGTTTTTGTATTTTTTTGGAAACAGTTGCTGCAGTGAATTCATAAAAACTGTCATAACCTCAGATTCCGTTCATATATTGAGAGTAAGAGGTGAGGGTTATGAGAGAAGGGGAAGCGATATTGGGGATGTTCCCCGATTTTTTCCGGGGGATATGGGAGCGCGTTATGGCAGAGTCAGACGGGCTTCAGGAAATCCGCCTGCGGGCCGGGGGGCCGGTGATGCTGCGGATCTCACGGAAGGAGTGCTTCCTTACCAAAGATGGCAGTCTGACCCGTGATCCTTCGCGGGCACTTTATATAGGAAGAAAAGAATTGGACGGTGTACTGAATCATATCTGCCGCTATTCGGTTTATGCTTATGAAGAGGAACTTCGTCAGGGATTTCTGACAGTGCCCGGCGGACATCGCATCGGTGTGGCAGGACAGGTTGTGGCTGACGGAGACGGGGGTGTGAAGAAGCTGAAACATATCTCTTATCTGAATATCCGCATTGCACATGAGATTCTGGGCGTTGCAGATCCGGTTATGCCTTTTCTGTATGAAAAGGGGCGTTTTCTGAGTGGTATGATAATTTCTCCGCCGGGCTGTGGCAAGACGACGATGCTGCGTGATATTGTACGGCAGATCTCGGACGGCAATCCCTACGGGGCAGGGCAATGTGTGGGTGTGGTCGATGAACGCTCTGAGATTGCCGGCAGTTATATGGGGATGGCGCAGAATCATATCGGGATTCGCACAGATGTGTTGGACGGCTGCCCCAAGGCGGCCGGGATGATGATGCTGATCCGCTCTATGTCGCCCCGGGTGGTTGCGGCAGATGAGATCGGAAGCCGGGAAGATGTACATGCTCTGTCAGAGGTCTTACGGTGTGGGAGCAGCCTGATTGTGACTGTACACGGCAGCAGCATGGAGGAAGTGAGAGAGAAACCGTTTATGAAAGAATTGCTTGCACAACGCGAGTTCAGGCGTTTTATCGTCCTTGCAGGGAAAAAGGATACCTGTGCGGTGACAGGGATATTTGATGAGGATTTTATGTTATGTTCCGGCTGATGGGGGCAGGGCTGTTGCTGCTGGGAACTGTGGGGTACAGCTTTTGCTGTTGCCGCGAGATGCGTGCCCGGCTGGGATGCCTGTGTGAGATGAAACGGATGTATGAATTATTGCACAGTCAGGTGGGATATTGCAGGGCTGATTTTCCGGAGGCCTGCAGAATGGTGGCTTCCTGCGTGGAAGCGCCTTTTGCGCAAATGCTCCGGGATATGGCGGCGGAGGCGGACCGTAATACAGGCAGGACATTTCCGCAGATATGGGAGACACAGACAGAGAGTTGCTTTCCGCAATTACCGCTCAAAAAAGAGGACAAGGCATTGCTGACAGAGTTTGCCCGTAGCCTGGGATATGCAGACAGATGTCTGCAGGAACAGGCCATTGACAACCAGAGTGCGGCGCTGCACGAGAGGATCAGAGAACTGGAAACACACAGAGCGGAACGGGAAAAGATGGTTATGAGCTTTGGCCTGATGGGCGGTCTGCTGCTTGTGATCGTGTTATTATAAAAACCGGGAGGAAGAAATGGGCGTCAGTCTGATTTTTAAAATTGCGGCAGTGGGGATTCTGGTGACAATTCTGAGTCAGGTATTAAAACACAGCGGAAGAGAAGAACATGCCTTCCTGGTAAGTCTGGCCGGACTGATCCTGGTTCTGACATGGCTTGTTCCGTACATATATGATCTGTTCGAAACCATCCGCAACCTGTTTCAACTGTAAATCCAAAACGCCGCCGGCCATCCCAAAGTCGGTGGTCCGGGAAATGGATGTGGGGCTGAAAGTATGGAAATGATTAAAATTGGGGCAATCGGTATTGTGGGAGTGATGCTGGCCGTATTTTTCCGCACGGTAAAGGCAGAGTACGGTGTTTATATCGGTGTATTGACAGGGCTGGTGATCTTTGGCTGTACGATAGGAAATCTGTCGGTGTTTATGGATGAGATCACAACCTTTCAGTCGGTGCTGGCAGCAGACAACGGTTTTGTGGCCGTACTGCTGAAAATCGTTGGCATCACTTATATTTGTGAATTTTGTGCGGGAATCTGCAAAGATGCCGGTTACAGTGCAGTAGGCGGGCAGATTGAGATATTCGGAAAGGTGATGGTGCTCCTGACCGGACTTCCGATCCTGCTTTCCGTGATACAGACAATACAGAATTTTAAGGGGTAGGCAATGAATCTGACAGAGGAAATCAATGGATTAAACAATCAAATCAGCAGTCTGTTTCCGGGCTATCAGATGGATCTGTCAAGGCTGTTTGCATTACTGCTTTCCGGGAATGTCACGGAGGCGCTTAAGCAGTGTTTCCAGGATATGGCCCGGGCAGTGCAGGGAGAGATGGGGAGCTTTACGGGCACCATTGCCATGCTCCTGGGAGTGGGGATTTTGTCAGCTCTGCTGATGAATCTCACCGATCTGTTTGAAAACAGGCAGATTGCCGATATCGGGTTTTACTTTGTCTATCTGTTTCTGATTCTGGTGCTGATCAGGATTTTCGGTACTGTATCGGAGACGGCGCAGGCACTGCTTTCTGACCTGTTATTGTTTTTGAAACTGTTTATGCCGGTTTATTTTCTGGCCGTGGGGGCCGCCAGCGGTGTGACAACGGGGCTTCTTTCCTACCAGCTTATCTTGCTGGTGATTTATGTGATGGAGGCTGCACTTTCCGCTTTGCTGATGCCAATGATCCGCGTTTATATTTTCCTGACCTTTATGAATGGACTGTGGACAGAAGAAAAGCTGCAGATGCTGCTGGATCTGATCAAACGAATCATCGGCTACTTGTTAAAAATCTTTTTTGCAGTCGTCACCGGTATCAGTATGTTGCAATCAATGATAACGCCTGTTATAGATTCGATAAAAATGTCGGCGGTGCAAAGGACCGTGTCATTGATACCAGGGATCGGAAATGTCAGCAATAGTGTGGCGGAACTGGTAATCGGTTCTGCGGTGCTGGTGAAAAACAGCATTGGTGTGATGGCTGTTTTGCTGCTTGTCCTGCTGTGCGCACTGCCGGCAGTCAAAATATGGCTTCTGGCGATGGTTCTGAAATTTTCGGCTGCTCTGACCGGAATCATCAGTGACAAGCGGATCACATCCTGTATGGACCAGGTGGGAGAGGGAAGTCTGATGGTGCTGCGTATCCTGCTGACTGCCGGCGGTCTGTTTCTGATCATGATAGCCATTGCGGCGATGACAACGAATCGGGGATTCTGATGGAAGAGTATATCATGGAAATTATGAAACGAACCAGTGTCTTTTTGATACTGGCGCAGGCAATCATTCATTTCCGGCCCAATCCTTCTTATGAAAAATATTTTAAATTTCTTGTGGGAATTATGACAATCGTTCTTTTAGTCATTCCGCTGCTGGAACTTTTGCACAGTGATATCGGTATCCGCTATACGGCCTGTATGAATCACTATACGGCAGCATTGGCAGAAATGACAGAAACGGAACTGGCCGGGCAGACACCGGCCCCTGCGGAACTGTATCTGGAAGAGATGGGAGAAGAGATCAGGGCGAAACTGCAAGGATATGCATGGGAGCGCGGCTATCAGATCACCGCAGCGCAGCTACAGGAAATGACAGTGGGGGATCTGACAGATGGCGCAGAAGACGGGGGCGGCTACAAGGTGCGGGTTCAGATGCGGCCGCAACATAAAAACGCTGCAGGCACGGCTGCGGAAGCGGAAAGCAGCAAGAACCAGGCAGAGCCGGCGGTGAATCCTAATTCTGGTGTTACAGATATTACAATAGAAGAAATACAGATCGGAGAAAAGACGGATAAGACAGGAACGCGCCGGGAAACAGAACTGGAGTTTCGTCGCGCCTTTGCCAACTTGCTGGGAATCGAAGAGGACAGACTGGAGGTAGAGATCCATGAGTGAAAAAAAAGAAAAATTTATTATTTTTGCCCTGGCGGGTATCCTGTTGTTGATCGTCTGCCTGCCGGTAAAAAAAGAGCAAAGCAGTGTTCTGACAAAGAAAAAACAGACAGAATATGCTCTGCCATCCTCGCTGGAGCCGCAAAGTGTCACCGCTTCGGGGCAATGGGATGAGGATGCGTATGGAAGAGCGATGGAAAAGGAACTGGAGGAATTGCTTGGATGTATGGAAGGTGTGGGCAGAGTGAAAGTAATGATCACCCTGCAGTCTACAGAGGAGGACATCGTGGAGAAGGACAGGCCGGCCAGCCGTTCCAATGCTGCAGAGCATGATTCCGCCGGAGGCAGCAGAAATACCAGTGATATGGACAGTGAAGAGGCCACTGTCTTCATCACCGATGAACAGGGCCGGCAGATTCCCTATGTGCGCAAAAAGCTAAGGCCCACGGTGGGAGGTGTGGCAGTGCTGGCAGAAGGCGGCGGCGTGGAAGCGGTAAGAGTGAATATTAGTGAAGCGATTCAGGCATTATTTGGGATAGATGCGAATAAAATTAAAATAGCAAAAATGAAAACGGCAAAGTAAGGGGAGAATATCGTGAAAAATGTACTGAAAAAGAACCAGATTATGATTACGGCACTGGCTATTATGATCGCAGTGGCAGGGTATCTCAATTTTGCGGGAACAAAATTGAGCGATGAGGAACTGATGAATGTCTCCGGGCAGTCGGTAGTTACGGAAAACGGAGAGGAACTGGCCCTGGAGGATGGCATTTTGACTGAAGATATGGATGCGAGTGCTTCCCTTGAAATCTCGGATGAAGATCTGGAACTGGCAGACGGCACGCTTACGGCAGATGGAGTACTGACGACGGAAAACGGCACCGATCAGGCCGTGGTTGAGGATATCGAAAGTCTGGATACAGATGATATCACAGCTTCTGCGGATTATCTGAATGAAGAAATGACAGAAGTGGCGCAGGGAGAAGTATCTGCAGAGGACACACCGGGAGAAGCAGTCTTTACCTCTTCTACAAATGTGACATCTATGTCAGGTGCTAAACTGATGAAAGAACAGACGAGAGCCAAGAATAAAGAAACACTGCTGAATATCATTAACAGCACCGGTGTTTCCGAACAACAAAAGCAGAGCGCTATAGAAGGCATGATTATGCTTACGGATATTGCGGAGAAAGAGACGGCAGCGGAGATCCTGCTGGAGGCAAAAGGATTTGAAGATGTGGTGGTAAGCATCAGTGAGACCGGTGTGGATGTGGTGGTCAGTGCCGATACACTGACGGATGCGCAGTGTGCCCAGATCGAAGATATCGTCACAAGAAAGACCGGGACTGCGCCTGAAAATATCATTATCCAATGTAGCAAATAGAGAAAAGTTATGGTATACTTCTAGGATGACGGACCCATATGTGCCGAAAATGCATGCAGCAGTTCAGACAGGAAGGCCTGTCTGAACTGCTGCATGAAAAAACAGTTGAGAAAGAGGAAGAAAACGTGAAGAGTGATTATACACAGGAGATTGACAGGAGGCGGACATTTGCGATCATATCGCATCCGGATGCGGGAAAGACTACTTTGACGGAAAAGTTTCTGTTGTATGGAGGGGCGATCAATCTGGCGGGAAGCGTAAAGGGTAAGGCTACCGCCCGCCATGCGGTGTCTGACTGGATGGAGATTGAGAAAGAGAGAGGAATTTCGGTTACTTCGTCGGTTTTGCAGTTTACGTATGACGGGTATTGCGTGAATATTCTGGATACGCCGGGGCATCAGGATTTTTCGGAGGATACGTACCGCACACTGATGGCGGC
>CANPIC010000069.1 GCA_947574055.1 uncultured bacterium | reverse complement strand
TATCCCGACACCTGCCGGACTGATGCTGTTTTGCTTCCAGTTCCGCATCACTCCTGCCGGTGTCTCTCCAACGGATAGAAACCTCTCCTCCCTTCCACCGACAGTGGTAATTCCAGTCCATATCTCACAAGCAGTGCCTCATCACCAAGTATCTCTTCTGTCCGTCCGTCCCGTACTATCTTGCCATCCGCTATCAGAAGCGTCCTTTCGCAGATATCCAGAATCAGATCCAGATCATGAGAGGCGACCACCTTTGTCCCTTGCAGATTGCGAATAATCTGAATCAGATGCTTTCTGTTGCGGGGATCCAGTGCACCCGAAGGCTCATCCAGAAGGATAATCTGCGGCTTCATGGAGAGGATCGTGGCTATGGAGGCAAGTTTTTTCTGTCCGCCGCTCAGCCGGTAAATTTGCTCCTCTTTCAGCGCTTCCATATGTACCTGCCGCAGCGCGTCCATCACCCGTGCTTCCACTTCCTCTTTGCTGCAGCCATCATTGCGGGGGCCAAATGCCACATCCTCATATACAGTAGAAAGAAAAAGCTGGCTTTCCGAGTCCTGAAACACATATCCCGCCAGTCTGCGAATCTCTTTGAGATTTTTCTTTTCCACACGCAGGCCCCCTACGCAAACGTCACCTTCGTAACCGGAAAGAAGACCCATCAGAAGTTTTAAAAGTGTGGACTTGCCTGCCCCATTGGCACCGATCAGTCCCACACACTCTCCGTATTCGATGCGGAAATTCAAATCAGAAAGAGTCTCTCTGCCCCCGCCATAGGAAAAAGTCAGATGCTGCGCCGTTATCGCCATCTTATCGCCTCCCTGCTGCCATCATCCCAAAAACAATCCTCCTGCCAGCCGAAATACCGGAACCACACGCAAAAACACCAGTCCCCCCAGCCAACAGGCTGTATAAAAAACGCTGCGTCCCCGATATGCCTGCTCCTGTGTATCAAAGGCAAACTCTCCGTCATACCCCCGCAGCAGCATGCTGTGATACACTTCTGCCGCCCGGTCCATACTACGCAGCAGAAGCAGTCCCGCAAAAGATCCCCATGCCTCCATCCGGATACCACGCTGCCCGGGCGCCCGAAGCGTATACGCCTGCCACATTCTGGACACTTCTTTTAACAGTACGATCAGATACCGCCAGGTCAGAAGCAGTACCGTCACCGCGCCGCCGGGAATCCCAAGGGTACGCAGCGCCCGGCACAGCCCGTTCAGACCGATCAGATATAAGAGCATGGATACAGCCGACAGGGTAAAGATACCCTTGCAGATCAGAGATATGGCCGATATCTCCCCGCCGGTCACGGGAAATCCTCCCAGATTAAATATGACATCTCTGTCATAAAAAAGATTAAACGCTCCCAGCACAACGATCCCGCCATACAGATATCGAAGACCTGACAGCATCTTTCTGACAGGAATCTCCTCCCATATCCCGGTTATCATCAGGTACAGCGACATCGCAAACAGCCCTGATAAGTCATAGGCCGAAAAAGACACTGTCACAGCCAGAAAAGCCATACATACCACCAGCCGCGCCAGTGGATGGATATGGCTTTTCCCTCTTCTTTTGCCCATATCCGCGTCTGCTTCATGCAAAGCGGCAATCGCCTTCTGCAGTCTGTCCATTATCCTGCCTTCTTCCTGAAAAACCGCAGCAGATAACAGCACACAGCGCAGAGTGACACTACTGCGATACCGCCCAGTATCCCGGAAAAAGAAGTCCCGGCCGCCGAGCCGCCTTCCCGGAAGCCATAATCAGGAAGCACAGCTGTCATATCCTGGACTTTGGCCGCGATCTCATAAGCCTCGCCCGAAGCGGCAAGCTCTGACGTCCCCGCCGTCCTTTCCACTGACCATTCCAGACCGTCCGGATACGCAGACGCCGCCAGCGATAAAAGGCCGCCTGTCACGAGCGCAGCCCCGGCCAATACCGCCAGCGTCTGCCCAAGACTCAGCTTCCCGGCTCTGTTACCGTCACTTTTCTGCTCCTCGTATCCCCATAACAGAGACGGCCTGGCCTCATAAAGAAAAACAAGCACCGCCGCCGTAATCAGCCCCTCCACCAGACCGATCGCCAGATGTATGGGCTGCATGGCAGCCAGGAAAATGCCAAACGGCAGTTTCGTAATCCCCGAAGCCAATGTCTCCAATACCACGGAAAAGGCGCCAAGCTGCAACGAAATCATACACCCCCCTATGGAAGCGGCAATAATTCTGCGCCTTGACATCCCCCGTTTCATACATACCCGCCAGATCACCATACCACCGATAAAACAGCCATAAAACGCCATATTCCAGACATTGGCCCCCAGCGCCAGCAGACCGCCGTCTGCAAAGAGCAGACACTGGATCAGCAGCACCCCGATCATTGTCAGAAATCCCGCTTCCGGCCCCAGCACGGCAGACAGCAGCATACCACCGCAAAGATGACCGGAAGAGCCCGTCCCCGGGATCGTAAAATTGATCATCTGCGCCGCAAACACAAAGGCTCCCATTACCCCCATCACCGGAATTTTCTCCGGCGCCTGCGATTCTCTCACTCTTTTTACGCAGTAGCACATCGCTGCCCCGCTGCAGGCATACATCGCACCCGCCGCCGCCGGCGCAATCAACGCATCTGCCATATGCATGACAGTTCCCTCCTTCTTTCCTGTTAAAATCCCCATCCTCTGCTGCCAGGCAGGCCTGATTTCCCATTGCCCGCCGCCAAACGCCTGCTCTAAATCCGGTCGTCTTCCGCTTTCTCTGCCAGCCTTGTCAATTCCCTGAATACCTGCAGATAAGGCAGGCCCCGACTGCGACAGACAGCGGCCACACTTTCATATTCCGGATAATACCGCCTGCCGCCCTGTATCTGGCATACTTTCACGGACATCTTACCATATACGGTATCAAGGAGCATTTCCGATCTCGCCAGGGTACTGCGCTCCACCGGAATTCGCCTGACGCCGATGGTCGTTGTCTCCACGAATATGATCTCTTCCAGCGCCGGGATATCCTTCCTCTCACAGATGACATTCAGCTGCCAGGCGGGTCTGTTTTTCTTCATGTAGGCCGGAATATAATGAACATCCCGCGCACCTGCCTCCAGAAGCCTTTCCATCACATAGCCCAGAGCCTCTCCCGGGCAGTCGTCGAGATTTGTCTCCAGCTTCCAGATATCTTCCCCGGCTCCGCCTTTGCCCTCTTCGCCGGCCTCGATCAGCATAGCCCGCAGGATACTGGGCCGTTCATACTGCCTTTTCCCGGCTCCCAGCCCGATTTTCCTGATGTAGAATGTATCCGGCAGTCGCTCACCGGTGCGGACGGCAGCGGCAATCGCCGCTCCTGTAGGGGTGACAAACTCTCCCTGTATCCCCGTCAGTTCCAGCCGGATTCCATAAGCAGCCAATATATTGGCCGTGGCCGGGACAGGCACCGGCAAAATCCCATGCTGACATCTGACCGTCCCCGTCCCTTCACACAGTTTGGGAATGATCACTTCCGTTATATCCAGACTGTCCAGGCATACCGCCGCGGCCACAATATCCACAATAGAATCCATGGCTCCCACCTCATGAAAATGCACCTCTTCCACCGGCACATCGTGAGCCTTTGCCTCCGCCGTCGCCAGGATTTCAAAAATCCGTACCGCTGTTGCTCTGGCACGCTCTGTCATGGGGCATGCCTGCAGGATCGAACGTATCTCTGTCATCCCCCGGTGTGTATGATGATGCGCATGTCCATGACTGTGCCCGTGTGCACCATCATGCGCATGTTCATGCCCGGCTTCCTGTGCTTCCCCGTGTACATGTCCATGCCCGGTCTCTTGCACTTTCTCATGTACATGTCCATGCAGATACGCCATATCATGATCATGATTTTCATGGACCTGATCCAGCAAGACACGGAAATCACAGCAGTCAATTCCCGCCTTTTTCACCCTCCCGATCTCTGTGGAAAACCCTTCCGCCGGTATGCCGGCCAGTGCCTGTGCCAGCCGCTCCCTGTCCGCTCCCAGGTCAAGCAGCGCTGCCACCGTCATATCGCCGCTGATGCCGGCGTTACATTCCAGATACAGTGTATTTGCCATTGATAACTCCCTTTCTTTTCCTGTTTCGTATCCTCCCGGACTATACTGCCCTTATTCGGCGCCTTCTTTCAGTGTCTCATTCATACTGCCCATGCGATATCCCTGCAAATCAAGCGCCACATAGGCAAAACCGGATTCTTTCAGTGCGCTTACAATCTGTTCCCGCAGTCCGTCTTCCATCAGCCGCCCGAAATCCTCCGGCATGATCTCAATCCGTGCCAGCCGGTCATGAATCCGCACCCGAAACTGGGTAAAGCCATGCGCCAGAAGCAGTGACTCCGCCTGTTCGACCATTGACAGCTTTTCTTTGGTGATCGGCTCTCCGTATACGAACCGGGAGGCAAGGCAGGCAAACGAAGGCTTCTTCCATGTGGGAAGGCCCATATCCCGGGAAAGCGCCCGTATTTGCGCCTTTGTCATCCCCGCCCGGCGCAGTGGACTCACAATCCCCAGTTCTGCCACGGCCCGCATCCCCGGACGATAATCTGCCGCATCGTCCACATTGGAGCCTTCCAGCACATGGGCAAACCCTTCCTCGCGGGCAATCCGCAGAAACTGGGTAAACAGTTCCTTTTTGCACAGATAGCACCGGTCAGGCGGGTTCTGACGAAACGCCTCACTGGCGAGTTGATCTGCTGTATATACGATCTGACGGATTCCTTCTTCTTGACAAAACGCCTTCGCTTCCTGCACTTCCCTGCCGGGAACGACAGGAGATATGGCCGTTATGGCCACTGCCCTCTCACCCAGCACATCATGGGCCATTTTCAGCAAAAACGTAGAGTCCACGCCGCCGGAAAAGGCCACTGCCACACTGCCCAGACTGCGAATATCTGCTTGCAGCGCTTCCAGTTTTTGAAACACCGCTCCCTCTGCGCCGTTTTCCTCTTTCATACCGGTTTCCTTCCTCTTCTCTTCCTCTCTCGATCGCAGCATGGCTTTTTTTGCTCTCATACACCGGCTTTTGTGTCCGGCCTGCCGCGTTTACACCCCTGCAGTTTCCCGCTGTCACACCGCTTTGCCTACCTGCTGCGCTGCGCCAGACGGTTGATCTGCGTTGCCAGATACCCGGCGCCATAGCCATTGTCAATATTGACAGTAGCCACGCCATTGGCGCAGGAATTAATCATCGTCAGCAGCGCCGAAAGACCGCCCAGACTGGCGCCATAGCCTACGGAAGTGGGCACCGCAATCACCGGATTATGCACGAGTCCGCCGAGCACACTGGCAAGTGCACCTTCCATGCCTGCTACCGCTACCACGCAGTTGGCCTCCTGTATCCTGTCCAGCCGCGCGAGCAGCCTGTGCAGCCCGCTGACACCGACGTCATAAATTCGCTCCACCCGGCTGCCGAAATATTCCGCCGTCTGCGCCGCTTCCTCTGCCACCGGAATATCCGCTGTCCCCGCCGTACACACGACAATATTGCCTGTCCGCATCTTGCCGGCTTTTTCAACTTTTAAAATACGGGAGACCGCATCATAGACAACATCCGGCACTTCCTTTTTCACCACTTCGTACTGATGTGCATCCGCCCGCGTGCCAAAGGCTTCCCCCGACATCTCGTACATCTTCTTGTAAATGGAAGCCAGATACGAATCCTCTTTGCCACTGCAGTAAATGACCTCCGGAAAACCGGAACGGATCTCACGATGCGAGTCCAGCTTGGCATATCCCAACTCCTCAAAAGGCTGCTTCCTGAAAAATCTCTGCGCCTCATCCACCGATATCTGTCCGTCCCTGACCTGTTCCAGTATCTTTCTTACGTCCATGGTATACAAACCTCCGGTAATAGCCGTCAAATGACAATACTTTCGCTTCTCCTGCAAAAACAGGCGCCAGCGTCTCTTCCATCCACGCCGCGGCCTCCGCTGCCCGGCTGCCATCCTGTCCTTCGCCGTCGCCGGGCCACTGCCCGGCTGCGCAAATCCATGCGCTGACATTAGACTGTAGCAGGAGAAAACGGACAAATGCTGCCAGCGAAAAAGTATGCGACAGCACAAAGTGTTCCTGCCGTTCGGCCACAAATCTGCCATCCGCCCATTCCTGCCGGCTCCCTGCCGCGGCACAATGTAGCAGGGGAAATTTCTGCAGGTACTGCTCATGCCACCATTTCGTATACTGCGGCCTGCCTTCCATCCGATCCGTGATCCAGAAATCATAGACAAGCAGCCTGCTGCCTTCCCTGACCACACTGACAAGTGCGTCCAGAAACCGCCCGATATCAATCCAGTCCGTCACCCCCGCCGCTGTCACTATCTCGTACACCTCTTCCAGACACTGCAACTCTTCCGCTCCGCACTGCAGAAAAGTACAATCGGTTTGCGCATCATGTGCTCTGGCAGCCTGAATCATATCCCCGCTCAGATCTGTTCCTGTCACATGACGGCAATAAGGCAGCAGTGCCCGCGCTGACAGTCCCGCCCCGCAGCCTACATCCAGCCCGTGCAGAAAGCGTCCCCTGCCCGCGAGATCACGCAGCGCCATTTCCAGCACCTGACTGTGCAAAAAGGGCCGGTCATCCGCATAGCCTGCCGCAATCCTCTGATCCGCCCTAAAAAGGTCTGCCATACCGATTCTCCTTTTCCCCGCTGAAACTGCCACCTGCTGACAGCTCTATTTCAGCAGCTTTTCACTTACTTCCGCCAGCCGTTCCCTGATAGCAATATGCTGGGGACACGCCTCTTCGCACTTGCCACATTTGATACACTCATGGGCATGTTTCAGTCCATGCCCTTCTACCAGCCAGTTCTCCTGCCCTGCCGCCATTGCTTTATCCCGATATAAAGTGAAATAATTCATGGCCGTAAAGGAACCGGAGATACCGATCTGCATCGGGCAGACTTTCGCACAATAGTTGCAGGACGTGCAGGGAATCAGCGCAATACCGGCTAACTCCTCCCTGGCCTTTTCCAGCACCTGCCTCTGCTCCCTGGTAAAACCATGGAATCCTTTCATATAAGAAAGGTTATCCTGCATCTGCTGCACATTGCTCATGCCGGACAAAACCGTGACAATGCCTTCCAGATCCGCCGCAAAACGCACCGCCCAGGAAGCCGCGGAAGCCTCAGGCTCTGCCTCTTTCAATATCCGCTCCACGGATTCCGGAGGCGTCGCCAGCATGCCGCCCTTTACCGGTTCCATAATGATAACCGGTTTGCCATGCTTTCTTGCCACCTCATAGCAGCCTTTTGACTGGATGGACGGACTCTCCCAGTCCGCATAATTGATCTGCAGCTGTACAAATTCCATTTCCGGATGGGCCGTCAGTATCTCCTCCAGCTCCTCCGGCGTGGCATGAAAAGAAAATCCCACATGCTTTACCAGTCCTGCTGCCTTCTTCTCCTGCACCCAGTTCCACATGTCAAACGCGTCAAAGTATTTCGTTCGGCCTTCTCCCAGATTATGCAGCAGATAAAAATCAAAATAACCGGCCCCTGTCTGTGCAAGAGAGACATCAAACTGCCGATACGCCTCTTCCTTTGTCTTACAGTCGATCCAGGCCGCGTTCTTGGTGGCAAGCTGATACCGCTCCCGCGGATAACGCTCCACCAGTGCCTGCCGGATGGCATCTTCCGAGCCGGCATAGGCCCATGCCGTGTCAAAGTATGTAAAGCCGGCCTCCATAAACAGATCGACCATCTCCTTTGTCTGCTCGATGTCGATCACACCGTCCTTCTGCGGCAGACGCATCAGCCCAAACCCCAGTTTCTTAATATCTTCACCCAAATAGCCCATCATTAACGTCTCCTGATTTTAGTTACGCATCATTCCTGCGATGCCTTTTCTCACGATAGAAATTCGACCGCTCACGCGTTCGCCTTTCTATCCCGGCATCTTCCGGACTGATGCTGTTTTTTGTTTTTCCAGTTCCGCATCATTCCCCATGATGCTGTATTTACATGCTCCTGCCATGATTGTCAGATGACCAGATATCTGGCGAGCAGGCTGTGTAGATGCCGCTCACAAAAGGTCCTTGTCCGCTCTTTGAGGCTGTAGGAACCATCGCTCATGCTCCAGCACAGCACTTCCCCGTACAGCAGATCTACCAGTATCTCCGACAGTTCCGCCGCAGGGGTATCGGGGCTGAGCAGGCCCTCCGCCATGCCTGATTCGATCAGACAACCGACGGCTGCCAGATCGGAACACAGCTTCTTTTTGTCAAAGGCGTCTTCCACAAGATCCGGATTTACTACACTTCTCACCCACTCCTGCGACAGTCTGACGCTGCCCTGCTCGATATAGGCGGAAAAATTCACCATATAACATTGCAGTTTTGCAGGGAAATCACCGGCAAAGGCCTTCGCGCATGCAAGGATCTCACCGAACATGCTGCGGCTCAGCGCAAAGACAATATCCTCTTTACGGTTAAAATAAGTATAAAAAGTTCCCTTTGACACGCCTGCCATTTCTGTGATCTCTTCGATGGATGTATGCGCAAGCCCTTTCTCACAAATCAGTTCTCTGCCCGCTTTCAGTAGTCTTTTCTTTGTCTCCAGAGCGGCAAGCTGACGATTGGTCATATCCGTCTCCCCTTCTTTTCTCTGGTCCTGATGCTATTTTGTTATTATACATAATCACTGACCGATAGTCAATGACTTGCAGTCAGAACTCCAGGACAAACACGTATATGGATAAACTATGGATAACGGTGTCTATTTGGCTGCATGGCTTTGAAAAATAAACGCCCAATACAAAATGCCTGAAACACTGCAAGTACAGTATTTCAGGCATTTTTCTGGCTGCCGGCGACCGGGATCGAACCGGTACGGGTATCGCTACCCACGGGATTTTAAGTCCCGGGCGTCTGCC
>CANPIC010000068.1 GCA_947574055.1 uncultured bacterium | reverse complement strand
TTGTCATGTTTAAGCCGCTTCGGGAAGAGCTTAGGGTCTCAGTGTATTTACGGTGTGCAAAACGGGCATCGTACACATATTTGTGGGCGATGGTACATTTATGGAGCGCCTTGTCGCAGCCATTGCAGACATAAGGGGCCTTGTCCAGACGGCCGCATCGTTCCCGGGCAAAATCTCTGCATGTCTGGTTACAGGATGGACAGGAGGTGCACTTGATCCCACAAAGGATGATCTTGCCACAGACATTTGTTTTTCGACAGTGATATCTGTGGATGCAGAAGTTATGGGCATTGTAGAAGGTGCCCTTGTGATACCAGTCGCTGAGCCGGTGCTTTTTGACCTCTTTAGAAATGGTAGAGGGATCTTTGCAGAGGAAGCGTGCAATGTCTTTAAAGGATGTTGCAGAGGAAAGGGCTTTTTCAATGTAAAGCCGATCCTGCAAGGAGAGATGTTTTTGATTGCCAGGTATAAGATTGCTCATGATTTCTCCTTCTACTGCTGTCAGAAAGCAGAGGAATCATATCATAAGCGTATGAAGAAGTAAACTCTACTTATGCAGAGGTAAATGCTACTGTAGTTTGAGAAGGTGGAATTTAAGATTTCATTTCAGGGACTTTTTCAGCTTCTGTCCTTCACTATATCAAATTTCTTTGTTCTATGCTATAGTATGATTATGGGAAAACGCAAAATCATATAGTGAAAGGAGACGGTTATGGACAAGATGAAGGCGATCAGAAAAATGTGTGAGGAAAATCAGATCCGTATGATTGATTTTAAGATGACGGATATTGATGGGCGGTGGCGGCATATCACGATTCCGGTGGAGCGGTTCGGTGAGAATACCTTTACGTATGGGATCGGGTTTGACGGTTCCAATTATGGATATGCTCCGATTGAAAAAAGCGATATGGTCTTTTTGCCGGATCCGGATACCGCGTATGTGGATCCGTTTGCCGAGGTGCCCACATTGACCATGTGCGGCAATGTATGTACGATTGGAAAAGGGGAAAACAAGCCGTTTGACCAGTATCCGAAGAATGTGAGCCTGCGGGCAGTGGAATATATGAAAGACAGCGGCATCGCGGATCGTATGATCATCGGGCCGGAATTTGAATTTTACCTGTTTGACAAAGCCCGCTATGAGGTGACACCACAGCAGTGCGGTTATCGGATTGATACAAGACAGGCGGACTGGAACTGCAGTCTGGATGTGCCGGGCAATAACGGTTATGAGGTGCCCTATAAAGGCGGCTATCATGTGGCGGCGCCTCAGGATGTGGGATATGATCTGCGCAGCCGTATGTGTATGATGATGGAGGACTGGGGGATTCAGGTAAAATATCATCATCACGAAGTGGGCGGTCCGGGGCAGATGGAGATCGAAGTGGAACTGGCTGATATGCCGGCGATGGCCGATAATACGATGATTATTAAATATATCATTAAAAATATGGCGGCCAGAGAAGGAAAGACAGCCACTTTCCTGCCCAAGCCGATTTACCAGGAAGCCGGCAGCGGCATGCATGTACATATGCTGCTGCTCAAAGACGGGAAACCGCTTTTTTATGAAGCAGAAGGCTATTCGGGCCTGAGTCGCACAGCGCATTATTTTATCGGAGGGCTGCTCAGACATATCGCATCTCTGTGCGCATTTACCAATCCTTCCACCAATTCTTTCAAGCGTCTGGTGCCGGGATATGAGGCGCCCGTGACCATTGGCTATGCCACTTCCAACCGCAGCGCGGTGATCCGTATTCCGGCCTATGCCAAGTCGCCGGAGACAAAGCGCTTTGAACTGCGCAATCCGGATGCCACGGCCAATCCGTATTATGCGTATGCGGCGATTCTGATGGCGGGACTTGATGGAATTGAAAACCAGATTGACCCTGCGGCCAATGGATGGGGGCCTTATGATTTCAATCTCTATACCCTGTCGGAGGAAGAGCAGAAAAAGATCAAAGGACTGCCCAAGTCTCTGGGAGAAGCGCTTGATGCCCTGGAGGCCGATCATGCATATCTGACAAAAGGCGGTGTGTTCCCGCAGCGCCTGATTGATGTGTGGATTGCCCGTAAACGTGCGGAACTGAAGAAACTGGAGCAGATTCCCAATCCGGCGGAATTTAAGATGTATTTTGATCTCTGAGAGGAAAGAGCAGCTCATCGCAGCGATCATTTTCTGAGATAAGACAACAAGGACAAACAGGATATTTCCGTTGGCAGTGATGGGAATATCCTGTTTGCTGTTTCCCGCAGCGCGGCGGCGCATAAAGCGTATGTCAACAGAAAAAAATAGAGAGCAGAGAGACAGAAATGGACAGAACTGTTACTTGCTATATTTCTGCAAATAGAATAAAATATGGGAGAGAAGGCGGTACTTATCATGGGAGACACTACTATGGGAACATTAAAGGGAAAGGCTGCGGTGATAACAGGGGCGGGGCGCGCGGTGCTGAAGGACGGCACCTGCGGTTCCATTGGTTATGGGATTGCGACAGCTTATGCCAAAGAAGGCGCCAACCTTGTGATCACAGGACGCAACGAGAAGAAGCTGGAGGATGCCAAAGAGGAACTGGAACGGCTTTATGGCGTGCATGTGCTGCCCTGCGCGGCGGATGTGAGTGCGGACCGGGACAATGAGGCAGTAGTGAGGGACGTTGTGAGCAGGACCGTGGATACATTTGGCAGAATTGATGTACTGATCAACGCTGCACAGGCTTCCGCTTCAGGGGTTCCGCTGCAGGAGCATACGAAAGAGCAGTTTGACTTGGCGCTATACTCGGGGCTTTACGCAGTTTTTTACTATATGAAGGAATGTTATCCCTATCTCGTAAAGACGAAAGGTACTGTTATTAATTTCGCTTCGGGTGCGGCACTGTTTGGTAATTTCGGACAATGTGCCTATGCGGCAGCCAAGGAAGGTATCCGGGGATTGTCCCGCGTAGCGGCTACGGAATGGGCGAAGGATGGGGTGAATGTAAACATAATCTGTCCGCTTGCATGGACAGCGCAGCTTGAAAAATTCAGGCAGGAGTACCCGGAAGCATTTGCTGCAAATGTGAAGATGCCACCGGCGGGCCATTATGGCGACGCGGAAAAAGAAATCGGGCGTGTATGTGTACAGCTGGCATCTCCCGACTTTAAATATATGACAGGGGAAACGATTACGCTGGAAGGCGGTTTGGGACAAAGACCTTAGTAGAGGGACAGAACAGGAAAAGGAGACAGGAAGATGGAACATGTAACAGATACAATCATCAATGTGGGAGTAAATGACAGAAAGATATCGGTGTTCGAAGGGCAGTATGCCATTGATAACGGCATGGCATATAATTCTTATGTGATACTGGATGAAAAGACGGCGGTCATGGATACCGTAGATGTCGGCTCGACAGATGCCTGGTTGTCCAGCCTGATGCTGGCACTGAACGGCCGGGATGTAGACTACCTCGTGGTGCAGCACATGGAGCCGGATCACTCTGGCAGTATTTTGGAACTGGCGGACAGATTTCCCGGGATGAAGATCGTGGCCAGTGCCGCGGCGGTGACAATGATGAAGCAGTTCTTTGAGGTCGATCTGTCAGATCGGGCAGTGATGATCAAAGAAGGGGATACGCTCAGTCTGGGACAGCATACCCTGCAGTTTTTCTCGGCACCGATGGTACACTGGCCGGAAGTGATGGTGACATACGAGCAGGCAGAAAAGGTTATCTTCAGTGCGGACGGCTTTGGCAAGTTCGGCACCAGGGATACTGACGAAAGCTGGACATGCGAAGCCAGAAGATATTATTTTAATATTTGCGGGAAATATGGGGCACAGGTACAGGCGCTTCTGAAAAAACTGTCCACACTGGATATTGTGGCTATCTGCCCTCTGCACGGGCCTGTGCTGACGGAAAACCTGGGTTACTATATTGATAAATATGCTGTCTGGAGCAGCTACGAACCGGAAGAAAAAGGCATTTTTATTGCCTATGCTTCTGTTTACGGACACACGGAAGAAGCAGTTATGCGGCTGAAAGAGATTTTGCGCATCAAGAGCAGAACAAAAGTGACCGTGTGTGATTTGGGCAGCGGGGATATTCATGAGGCCCTGGAAGATGCCTTCCGTTATGACAGGATCGTTCTTGCGGCAATCTCCTATGATGCGGGCGTATTCCCTGTTATGGATGATTTCCTGCATCATCTGAAAGCCAAAAACTTCCAGAAACGGACAGCTGCCATCATTGAAAACGGTTCCTGGGCGCCCAGCGCCGGCAAGGCGATAAAAACAGCCCTGGAAGGCATGAAAGAAATCAAAATCATCGACCCGATGGTTACGATCAGATCGGCTGTGAAACCGGAAGACATCACCCATTTGGAAGAACTTGCGGATGCGCTGCTGAACGCGTAAGATATAAGAACAGACATGGAAAAAGGGACAGGCCTGACAGTGTGCAGGTCTGTCAGAGGATTGCGATAACAGTTACATAAAAAGAAAAAAATATCCCCATCTGCCAGAGGGTTTGCTTAAAAGCCGCAGGCAGATGGGGTGTTGTTTTTAGTGTGGGCACTTTACGTATTCTGTTGTACTTGATAATACTCTATCTGTGATAAGCCCGCACTTTGTGCAGCGCTTGGCATCATAATTTTTGACTGTGCAACCACCCTTATCATTTCCCAAATGTGTGGTGTATGTTCCGGTTATGTAAGAATGGTTACAATTTGCCTGACCGGAGGGACTGTCTGCCGGATAGATATTACCGTTTTTATCTGTAAACTGGAAGTCATATTTAATATGTAAATTTGGTTTGTTCGACATATTGTTAGAACTGCTGTCTGCAACAAATTCTATAAAGTTGCCGGTTGAAATAAAAGATACTTCATCTTCGCTTGCGTTATCTAATAATAGTTCCTTCGGTGGTTCATACGCAAATACCGGGAATGTACTGGTTAAAAGTATGCCTGCCGATAAAACAATGGGCGCCAGTCGGAATCTGTTTTTTCTTCTTTTGTCTGCCATAATAAAATCAATCCTTTCTTTTATAATTATCTGATTTTTACTGAACGGTGTAATATGTCGGGAGGGCAGGTGAGAGCTGTTGACAGCCTCAATGATCAGCCTGCTGTAATTTATTCTATCCTCTTTATCCAAGTGCCGGATCACAAGTTCATCGCAGGAGAGTTCACACAATATATTTGACTTTTGGCAAATAAAATAGATCAGCGGATTAAACCAATAGACTCCCATGACCATAGTTCGTAAAAACAGAATTAAGGAATCCAGCCTTTTGATATGAACCAGTTCATGCAGGACAGTCAGTTCCAGTTCTTTGCTGCTATATGTTGCAGGAATGACAATGATCGGCTGCAGCAGACCATACGTAAAAGGAGAAATATCCGCTTTTACAGAATAAATCCGAATCCGCTTCTTTATTTTAAGTTGTGCCTGGATGTTGAAAAGAATCTGCAATGCTTCAGCAGATGTTATTTCGTCAGAGAAATTCAGAATCAGTTTTCTCAGTTTATTCCGCATCAATAAGGCGCGCAGAAAAATAGCTGCTGCAATCAAAAGCCAGATACAGATGATCAGCGTATGATTTCTGTAAGCGGCATTTATGTATCGCTCATTGGGCGTGAATATAACTGCAGGCTTTGAGCCGTTGACAAACGTGTCTCCATATGCCTGACCGAATTTTGCAAGAAAAAATTCGTAAAACTCTTTGGACAGATATCCCATAGGGATAAAATGAAAAAACAGGATGGCTCTGATGATAAAATAACGATTTCGAGGTGAAAAGTAAACAAATTTAGTATATTCGAAAAAGCTGTATACGATAAATACAATGGAACCGGACAGCATCATTGACAAAATGATATTCATGTCTCAACTCTTATTTCAGTTTATCCAGATAATTCCTTAATTCGAAAGCCTCATCGGGGCTGATTTTTATATTACCTGTCAATGCGGTCAGAAAATTTTTTAATGATCCATTGTACATCGTGTTTAATACTTCTGTGGCCCGTTTTTCCTCAAATTCCTCTTTTGTATATGCGTAAATATATTTGGTTTTATTTTTTATTAACAGTCCCTTATCACTCATGCGGGATAAGTAGGTATTTACTGTCTGGCGCTTGAAATTTCCTCCTCGTTCATTCAAATGACTCCAGAACTCTGCTCCTGCCATCCAACATTTTTTTTCCCATGAAAGTTCAAGAATTATTTTTTCGGTATCTGATAAGTCAAATAGCATAGAGAGCAGCTCCTTTTCTTTTAAAGTAATATTACTACCTGTCAGTAGCAATGTCAATTAAAATAATACAAAATTCGGCAGAAACAGGTCAATTTGCCTCAAACAGACAGAGATAGGGGGCATTTGTTTGTGCGGTCTGTCGGATGAAGCAAACAATGGATTGACAGGAAAATAAAGGTATGATAGCATATATTTACTACAATAGGTAGTAGAAAAAAGGCCGCTTGCAAAGCAGGAATACATAAGATAACATGCAGTCATACAGCAGGGAGGATGAGGGGAATGATCAGTAAGACGGAGGCGTTTTCTTTTTTGGAAGCACACCAGCCGATGCCGGATGATAATGAGGTGAGAAAAGAAGAACTGGAACAGTATGAGGAGGTCAGGCAGTTTTTTCTGACGTATAAAGATGAGGCCTGTATTCCGCTGTTTCTCAATTCTTTTGGCGGAAAAGCCGGATTTGGCGTATATAAAATGGTAGAAGAGGTTATCATGATGTATGACAAGGAATGTGTATTGCCATATATGATGGATGCTTTTGCCAATCCATCGGCGAGTGTGAGATACTGGTGTATCAGGATTGCGGCCAGATTCCCTGATGACTGCCTGTTCGATCCGCTGACCCGGCTGCTGGAATCAGAAGATGAGGATATCAGAGCAGCGGCGGTTACTGCGTTATCCAAGCTGGCAGTACATAAAATAAGAACGGGCATGGTCATAAACGTACTCCGGGATGCGATGACAGCCATGACAGATCAGGAATTAAAGGAGTTTGCAGCGGGAACGTTGCGGGATATTCAGAACGGGTCCCATTCGGCATAATATATGTTCTCTGACAGCAGATAAGAGAACAGAGTATTCTTCTGCGTCTTAATGCAAAGGAACACTCTGTTTTTTTGTGCCCGGCCTTATAAAATAAGATTGCAACCGCCCAAAAGGACAAGGGTGCCGCCGGAGAGCAGATCGGCATAACGACCGGAAAGACGGAAGCGGGAGGTATTGCCCAGATGATTTCCGGTCAGCAGAAAGAGGGCAGAGGTGAGGAAGGTAAAGACTGCTGCCGGCAGTAACATCGTACCGGAGATACTGGCGCCGATCCCGATGCCGATATTGTTCAGGGAAAGGGCGGCTCCCAGCAGCAGGATTTCTCTGACTGGCAGGGCAGGCGGGATGCTTTCTGAATGGAGACTGTTTTGTGGCATGTGGAAAGATTTTAACATATAATAAATGCCCAGGATAAATAAGATCCCGCTTCCCAGATAATCCGCCAGAAAAGCGGGCAGCAATGTCAGAATCTGACGCCCCAGAAAGAGCGATAATACAGTACCAAGAAAAGAGATCAGACTGATCAGCAAATTCTGCCAGAGTGGGATACGTATTCTGCGAATCCCATAAGACATCCCCACAAGGAAAGCGTCTATATTAACGGAAAGTGCGAATATAACAGAAGAAATGAGATGCATGAGAGAACTCCCGGAAAATTCGTATTTGTCATTTACTATCTATCATATTCAGAAATTCAGATAGAGTTCGACAGAAAAAGGCAGGAGATACCGGTGCAGGGTATGGGAACTGACAAACAATCCATTCTGTGAATTGAAATCAGGTGCAAAAGGGCATATACTAATAGATGGAAAAAAGTGTTTGTATGATGTCGTTGTGTAACTGGAGGATTGGTTGACATGAATGTGGAAAAGGACATGGAATTGATGAAAGACCGCAAGTTTCTTCTGGGACAGGGTAAACTGCTTCTGGGAGGTGTGGCCGGGGTTTTACTTTATGCGATCGGAATGAATCTGTTTATTGTTCCGGTGGGACTTTACAGCGGTGGCCTGATGGGGTTCTGTCAGTTGATCCGTACGGTGTTGACCAGATATCTGCACCTGTCTTTTGGCGGTTTTGATATTTCCGGTATCATTTATTACCTGCTGAATGTGCCGCTCTTTTTCATAGCAGTAAAAAAGATAGGACGTAAATTTTTCATCAAAACGATTGTATGTGTCTCGGCTATGACCCTGTTTCTGTCAGTGGTCCCGATTCCTGCGCAGCCGATCATGGGCGAGGATGTGCTTGCATCCTGTCTGATCGGTGGTATCATCTGCGGCGCAGGGATCGGGATTCCGCTTCGCATGGGCTGCTCCGGCGGGGGCATGGATATCCTGGGACTGGCCCTGATCAAATGGAAGAAGGACTTCAGTGTGGGCAGGCTGAACCTGATGGTAAACGCAGTTTTGTATGGGATCTGCCTGTTTCTGTTTGACGTGCCGACGGTCATTTATTCTCTGATCTATGCTTCGGTGAATTCTACGGCTGTGGACCGTCTTCACTCGCAGAATATCAATGTGGAAGTGAAAGTCGTAACCGGTGCGGTCAATGAGGACATGGAAGCGGAGATTATGCGGGAGCTGGGGCGGGGTCTGACCAAATGGGATGCCAGAGGCGCTTATACGGAAGAGGGGAAGCAGATCCTCTACATCCTGCTTTCCAAATACGAACTGGGTCATTTGCGTTATATTATCAGGAAGTATGATCCGCACGCTTTTATTGTTGTAAATGAAGGCGTGCACATCGGCGGCAATTTCCTGAAGAAGCTGTAATATGCCTGCCAGGAAACGTGCAGGCAAGAATATGGCGGGCTGGCATAAATTAAAATGGGGCTGTCGGTTAATAGCGATTTTGGCCCCTGATTCCTAAGAAAGAGGGAAT
>CANPIC010000067.1 GCA_947574055.1 uncultured bacterium | reverse complement strand
TTGTGTGTATTTGAAATTTAAATCTGAAAAACGGTATGTTTTTCAGCGGCCTCGTTTCTGCCAGCCGGAAGGTATCGGCATCACAAAAACAAAGATGATCACAGTTGATCACATAACTGTCATGCGGCCAGGCAAATCCATGTTTTTTCAGTTTTTCATAAAGTTCTGACAATTTTCCCGAAAGACGGATATCCGGATATGTCCCCTCCCTACTCTCAGTCATGCCATACAGAGAATATGCCTGTCTGATAATGTGGAGCCGCAGGCTTCTTTTATATTTTTCAATATAAAGAATATGTTCCGCCCGGATAAAAACCTGCGACTTACCTATATGCGCAGGCAGCACCGGCCTGCGAGAATTCTCCAGCATCTTATCCGCAATGGCATCCAGATAACCCCGTATCTGCTCTTCCGGCATATTTTTCATCATATAACGATATGGCTGCACCTCAAAACTCATCGGCGACGGCCCGGCATATCCCGTATAAAAAACAAGTACCAGACCACTGTCCATCTCACGAACCGCTCTGGCTGTCTCTTCCCCGTTCATCCCTTCCATCTGAATATCCAGAAATATGGCCGCAAATGCAATCTCCTTCATCGCCTCCAGCAAATCCCAGCCACAAGCATATTCATGGATATGGCTCTTTTTTCCCACCGCCTTGTTTTTCAGGATCTGCCGGATCAGAAATTCCCGGTCCGCTCTGCAGTCATCACATACAGCAATCTCAAATTCCATTCCTCTCCCCGCCTGCCCCTTGTCCTCACTTTTACAGACCCATCCTCTGCATCCCTGAGACATGATAGAACTGTATTTATTGTAACACATGATAAAGTACTTTTGTATGCTTTTGCATCTTCTTGAAAAAAACTGTCTGAAATGATAAGATACGATTGGAAAATCAATACACTGCAACAAATGCATAGTATTATAAAAGGGCTGGTTTGCCAGAACCGTTTATGCAATATCCGGCCCTTATGGCACAGAGCAGGGGCAGTCATTGACTCTGACTCACTGCCTTGAAAAAATCATCATTTTGACAGGGAGAGAACAGACATGAGAAAAAAAACGGGCACAGGGATTGCGGCCATCCTCCTGTCCGCAATGCTGACCGGCTGTGCGGGGGCAGGACAGGACACCGTATATGATGACGAAATCACACAAAGCAAAAAAGAGCTGTCATTTGCGGAGCAGCTTGCGGCAGATTCCGGGGATGTGGAGTTGGTCGTCTGGGGCGCTGAAGAGGATCAGGAAATGCTTCAGCAGATTCTGTCGGATTTTGAGGAAGCATATCGCGGAAAGGCAACCTTTCATATCACCTGTGAAATACAGAGTGAATCCGCGTGCAAGGATGCACTGATGAGCGGTCTGGAAGAAGGTGCCGATCTGTTTGCTTTTGCGGACGATCAGTTAACCACCCTGGTAGCTGCCGGGGCACTGGAACCCATCGAAAATCAAAAGCAGGTTCGTGACGAAAACCTGGAAGGGGCAGTGGAAGCAGCCTCCATCGGCGATACACTGTATGCCTGGCCCCTGACAGCTGACAATGGCTATTTTCTTTATTATGACAGCCGATACATAACGCAGGAAGACGCGGCCTCTCTGGACCGGATACTGGAAATCGCCGCCGAACAGAACAAAAAATTTACTATGGACTGGTCCTCTGGCTGGTATGTCTATGCTTTCTTCGGCAACACCGGTATGGAAGTGGGACTGAACGAGGACGGTATTACCAATTATTGTACCTGGAATCAGAAAGGCACCACTGTCAGCGGTGCCGATGTGGCACAGGCCATGCTAAACATTGCCGCCAGTCCGGGTTTTTTCAATACGGATGACTCCGGTTTTTTAAATGGTGTCAGGGATGGTTCCGTGATCGCCGGTGTCAGCGGCGTATGGAACGCTGTCGCCGTGGAAGAAGCCTGGGGCGAGGGCTACGCTGCCGCCAGTCTGCCCGTCTATTCATGCGCCGGCGAACAGATCCAGATGGCCTCTTTTTCCGGTTATAAAATGATCGGGGTCAACGCCTATTCCGATCACCATGCCTGGGCCAGCCTTCTGGCACAGTGGATCACCAGCGAGGAGAACCAAAATCTCCGCTTCCAGCTGCGTGGCCAGGGCCCTTCCAACCGCAAGGCCTCCCAGTCGGCTGCCGTGCAGGATTCCCCGGCGATCGCTGCTTTGCTCGACCAGTCGCAGTATGCATGTCTCCAGAGAATCGGTGGCAATTATTGGGACCCGGTAACAGATTTTGCAACGACAATGGCAAATGGTAACCCGGATGGAAAAAATCTGCAGGAATTGCTGGATGAGATGGCAGAAGGCATCATGGCGCCCTAGAGCGTGTTTGCAAACTGCTCTGATGAATATGATAAGGAGAATAACATGACAAATAAACTCGGTCTGAAATACAGTCTTATACTGCCTATCGTCCTGCTTGGAATCGTAGCCCTGATCTCCAACATACTGGCAGTTACCAATATCAGAAATGTTAACACTGGTGCGTCCAATATTGCAGACAATTACATGACCGGCAAGACATGTCTGGCGGAAATCTGCCAGTCCACCATGAACATCCATAAGATGGCTCTTTCCCATATAGTAGCCACAGATTATCACACAATGATCACCCTTGTGGGACAGATCAAGGAAGAAGAAGCCATGTTGGATGAAATGCTGGCAGACTATCAGGCATATGTCACACCTGATGACACTGCTGCCTACGAAGCGCTGCTGGCTGATTATCAGGCCTTTCAACATGCTCTGGTAGAACTGGTGTGCGCCAGTGCAAACAGTAAGACACAGGAAGCCTATGCCTGCGCCAATGGCAATGTGGCTGCTTATGGCAATGCCATGGAAGACGATATCAACACGCTCAACGCCTCCATCAAAGAACAGACAGATGACGCCAGGAAACAACTTTCCTCCGTCTACCTAAGTTCCATGGTCACAAACAGTCTTTCCACACTGCTCTGTATTCTTTTGGTCTTTGCTGCCATCTCCATCATCCTGCGGCATGTGGTAAAGCCACTGAAAAATATACTGGAAGCCATCAGCAAAAGTTCCGGGCACATCGACGTCCTTGTCGGTGAAGTCCTGAAAAGAACCCGGACTTCCAGCGAAAGTGCCACGGATCTCTCTGCTCTGGCACAGGAACTGACGGCCTCCATGCAGGGTGTATCGGACAATGCCGCCCAGATCAATCACAATGCCGCAGACATCCGGGGTGATGTAAACGATATGGCAAAGGAATGTAGCACCATTACTTCCTACTCCTCCTCCATGCGCACACGGGCCGATGACATGGAATCCTCCGCCCGGCTCAGTATGGAAGTCACCGGTCAGAAAACAGCAGATATCCTGACCGTACTGGAAGAAGCCATCCGCCAGAGTAAGAGTGTAAACCAGATCAACAGTCTCACTGACGACATACTGGGAATTTCTTCCCAGACCACGCTCATCGCTCTGAACGCCTCTCTGGAAGCAGCCAGAGCCGGGGAAGCCGGTAAGGGCTTTGCAATGGTGGCAAGAGAAGTGCGCCAGCTGGCAGATTCCAGCCGGGAAACAGCCGGCCGGATACAGGAAATCAACAAAGTGATCACCGGTGCCGTTACCCACCTTGCCGAAAACGCCCAGAATCTGATTGACTATTTAAACGAATCCATTCTGACCGAATTTCAGACCTTTGTGGATTCCGGCAGACAATACCGGGAAGATGCCATGTATATCGAACAGGCCATGGATGCCTTTAACAGCAGAACAGACCGCCTCAGAGGCTGTATGACAGAGATCGTGGATGCCATCAGTATGATCACCAGTTCTATTGATGACAGTGCCTCAGGCATCGCAGGTGTGGCCCACAGTACCCAGAATCTGGTGGCAGATATGGAAGATATCACCGGGCGTATGGATACCAATCAGGAAATTGTCAACCGCCTGAAGCAGGAAACAAGAGCCTTTGACAATCTGTAGAAAAAGTATCGGGCAATGATAACTGCCTGCTGGCCGGTTACAGATACAAGTCCCCACATAGATCCTTTTGGCAATCCCTCTCCATCAGGATATATGTGGGGATTTCTGTATTGCATCTCTTAGTTCCTCTCTCTTTTTAATCCCTGTTTTCTCAAAAATATTGGATATGTGTTTTTTTACCGTTGTCTCGGAAATAAATAATTCCTGTCCGATTTCCCGGTTGGAATATCCCTGGCATACAAGCAGGGCAATCTCCACTTCCCGGTTTGTCAGCCCTGCCGCAAGGCAGTCCGCTGCAGTCGGCTGCCCGGTTTTCCTGCTTTCATGGCTTCCGTTTTCATGACCTGTGTCACCGTCACTTTCTCTGCCCACATCCTCCTCATCCACGCATACAGCCTCCCTGTCCAGAATCATCCTCAGACAAAAAGCATAGAGCATGGGGCGAAAGCACATGGCAAGATCCGGTAAAAGTCCTTCGTATGCCCGCTCATCGGACAGTCGGATAAACACCAGCAAAAAAACCTGTATCAGCCCCGCATCAATCGACCGGCTTCCGAAAATCGTCAAAAACTCTTCCGTTTTCATCCGTTTCCGGCAAAAAGGCAAGGTCAGCAAAAATGCCCCGGCCAGCAACGCCAGAAAGCTCCTGGCGTCAAAAAGCCGGCCGATTTCAAACTCTGTCACAAAGGAGAGGATAAGAAGATACACAAGCAGATAAACCACCGCCTGCCATCTTTTCTTCATATAGTATAGCCTCCCTCTACCCCTTTGTTATATCACTCAGTCTCACACGCAGCCGTGCTTCCAGTGGCAACAGCACCAATACCACCGCCAGGCCGTACAGCAACACCAGCATCCCAACTGCCATCATAGGGCCCAGCTTTGCAGGCTCATTCAGTTGTATCATGATCAGCACGCAGGTAAAAAGAAAGGAAAACACACCGCCTGTCAGCATTGTTTTTATCGCCAGCCGTACCGCCTCAATGGCACGCCGCAGTTCCGCCTCTGAAGCAGTATTCTCTTTTCCCCGTCCGCTTCTGACCACAAGCCGAAAGGCATTGTTAAAATCCTTCAAGAGTCCTGCACTGAGCAATATGGTACTGCCAAACAGTAACATAACCAATGCACTGGGAAAATCCAGAAAATAGGTCAGCCCGCCTCCACCTGTGCTGAGCATCATCATAAACGCTGAGATAAGTACAACCCCTAAAAAAGAAAGAAAATACATATTGTGACCTCCTGTTCCTGTCAGTATTCCAGTTTCGCAGCTTCTTCGGCTGCCGTTACCAGTTGCGCAGCTTATTTAGCTGCCCGCTTGTTATCAGCTGCTGTAATCGTATCATCCATGCACTGGAATTACCATACTTCTCAGGAAGTATTTTAAGTAGTATCCCCCTTTGTAAATCAAAATCCGCTTTGCGGCAAAATATTTATTTGTATATGGATCTTTTCTCACCAGCCGATGCTAAACCATCCGTTTTCATACTCCCCCATATATGCGACCCATTCAGGATACAATCCTGCAAATTCTTCTTTCCATTCGTCAGAAAAATCACGGCTGTCTACAAGCTCACCCTTATGATAGGTATTGATGGTGACACTGTCAGCACCATAAACGCTGCAATCCTGATCCCGGATTAATTCCAGCCCTTTGCTCTCTTCATATTGCCCGTTTCTAAACGCATAGAGATCAATCCTGTACCTGTCTTTCTCTTCGCTCCACCAGAATGAAACCATTCTCTGACGATCAAATTCCAAAAAAGAAACAAACTCCGGAAAAGAATCCATATGAGAAAACCGTCCCCCGGTCTCATCCCAGACAATTCCTATGTAATGCGCCCGCTTCCTGCCGCTTCTGTGATTCACGCCCAGGCGGAGTAACAAATCTTCCCTGCCGTCAAAATCAATATCTTGTATCATAATGGAAAGATCCCTGGGCACTCTATCCCACTCGTTCTGCTCATCTGCAATCGGCACGCACAAAGACTGCGCCGATACTTCCTGCCCTTCCCACTTACCCTGCAACAATATATGACAGGTATCATACCGTTCCTGTCCGGTTGCGAAAATCAGACAGTTAAGTTCCCCGATCCGCTCCAGGCGAAAGAATCCGGGACAACTCTCCTGCTCACGCAATGCGCTACATTCGTCATCTTCTGCGTCCCCGTCAAATAACGTGCGAAGCGACTGCATCACAAAACGCATCCTGTTCCGATCCGCTTCCCTCTGCGGATATTCGGCAACTGACAGACTACTATAAAAACCATCCTTTTCCCCGTTTTTCTGCCAGACTCCCTCAATCGCTTTCATCAGCGGTTCTAAAGACCCGATCTTCGTGCCCAGATTCTGCAATGTGATCTCAAGTCCGCCATCCGGGCACTGATCCAGTATCTTACTGTATTGTCTTACATCAGCCGCACTGCCAAGAGAAATCCGTATACTTGATTCTTCCGTTGCCGTATTCTTTATTTTCAGGTCTTTGATCACCGCCAGACTGCCTGCCGTAATAAAACCCTGCTCCGCAAATGCCCCTGTGATGGAATGGCCACCACCATCCAGAGTGCCAAGAAACGGCTCATTTACACTTCCAAGCATCATCCAGTCAAAGGCATATATATCCGCTGCCAACTGATAAGAGGCAGAACTGGCCCAGACACCTCTGTCAATTGCCTCCCCATTTCTCACCAGTCTGCAGACTTCTTCCAGTTCGTAGGGGGATTGAATCAGATAAATGCGTTCCAGAGAATTTTCTGCCCAATACATTTCCTCCAAGTCTTCCATCCGGTCCTTATAGTATCTTTTCCACAAAAGAAGTTCTGTCCGCTGCTTCGATAGCATTTCCCGACATGCCAACAGTTCCTCCGTACGCTCCTGTAGTTCCTTCTGACAGTTCAGCAATTCTTCTTTATCATCAGCACTCCTGTATTGTCCCCGCGGTTTATAGAGCGGTTTGCCCTCATTTTCCCGGTACAGAAATACCGGTAAAGCAAGCATCAGTATCAGTTCTGCATATTTTTTCATCTTATACGCCTCTCCTTTTCTCCGCCTTTTACAGATTTTTATTTTATCGCGACTTATCCCCTGCGGACAAAAAGAGGTAAAATAAAACGATTTGCACTCAAATATTTGCATAATGGAGATCAAAAAAAGGTACATTTGTTCCAAATATAGAACAAATGCACCTTTTCCTGATCGTACTTCGAGGCCTTTACTCTGCCTCCGGATCTGCCCTGGACAGTTCATCCAGTTCAGACAGTGTATAACCGTTTTTGCGGATATCTATCACCGGCCCGCCCACGCCTTCAATATACTCTCTGGTAATGGTCACTCTGCCAATGTTATCGTCTTTGGGTATCTCATACATAATATCCAGCATAAATTCTTCAATGATCGCCCGCAGTGCTCTGGCTCCGGTATCCTTTTTCAGCGCCTTGTCCGCAATGGCTTCCAGTGCACCGTCATCAAACTCCAGCTTCACTTCATCCAGTGCCAGCAGCTTCTGATACTGTTTGAGAATCGCATTCTTAGGCTCTTTTAAGATTTTGACCATCATCTCTTTTGTCAGTCCCTCCAATGTATAGAGAATGGGGAGTCTGCCAAGAAACTCCGGGATCATACCGAATTTACGCAGATCTTCTATCGCAACCTTTTTCAAGATATTTTTATCTTTATCATATTTGTCCTTCAGCTCCGCATTGTACCCGATGGCAGTCTGTTTGTTCAGGCGCTGCTTGATAATCTCCTCCAGATCGGGAAATGCACCGCCGCAGATAAACAGGATATTTCTGGTATTGACTGTTGCCAGCGGAACCATGGCGTTCTTACTGTTGGCACCCACCGGTACCTCCACATCCGCCCCCTCAAGCAGACGCAGCATTCCCTGCTGCACCGATTCCCCGCTTACATCGCGGGACGTGGTATTTTTCTTTTTGGCAATCTTATCAATCTCATCAATAAAGATAATGCCTTTTTCCGCCCGCTCTACATCATTCTCCGCAGCCGCCAGCAGCTTGGAAACCACACTTTCGATATCATCACCGATGTAACCCGCTTCTGTCAGGGATGTGGCATCCGCTATGGCAAGCGGCACATCCAGCAGTTTTGCCAGTGTCCTGACAAGATAAGTTTTTCCACAGCCCGTAGGTCCTATCATCAGCATATTGGACTTTTCTATTTCGATCTCATCCATCGTGTCTGTAGCCACTCTCTTATAATGGTTATAGACCGCAACGGAAATCACCTTTTTGGCATGCTCCTGACCTACGATGTAATCATCCAGTTGTGCTTTGATTTTGTGCGGCGCCGGGATATTTTTGATATCAAGGACGGGCTGCGTTTTCTTTTTCTCTTTTCGTTTGCGGATCTTCTGCTTATTGGGAATACCGCCTTCTCCCTGCAGATCAGCAATGTTTACAAAGCTGATATTGGGAAAACCTTTTCCGTTTTTATTCAGTTTATCAAATGGTATGTTATTCAGCATCCCCTGATAATCAAACTGACTGACTGTATCCATCGTCTTATGCATACAGTCGTTGCATACGGAAATATGGTTGGGCAGCTTAAACATCTTGCCGGTCTTACTCTCCGGACGCCTGCAGATAAAGCACACATCCTCAAACTCACTCTCTTTGTGCTGTTCCTGGCCGGAAGTACTGCCGCCTGTGGTTTCTTCTTTTCCGCCATCCTGCTCACGACCATCCCCCGATGTATCTGTATGGATGCTTTCTCCATCCTCCCATTCCACCTGCGGTTCTTCTTTTTCTATTTCATCATTATCATACAAATCCGACATGTATTTTCTCCTTTTCTCTTTCTCCGCAGCTCTTCTTACCATCTCCCCTGTCGTGGCATAGAGCACATTATACTTCATTATATAACATCACCTGTTTTCCTACAAGTTAACATTTTCTAAAAAGCCTGCCAATCAATGGATACGCCTTTAAGCCGGAAAAAACTATGTATCCCTTTGTATATACCAAAAAATAAGGGGCTGTCGGTTAATAGATAGACCAAAACAGGGGCAGGTTTGACTCAT
>CANPIC010000066.1 GCA_947574055.1 uncultured bacterium | reverse complement strand
TAATTACATTATACCAAATATAGGCGGTGATATCTACTTTTTCAGCGGCCTCGGCGGCACTCTGGTGGAGGCAGAGTTTTTCGGGCTCCCTGATATTGCCGTCCAAAATTCCACGGACTATTATGCCATGCACATCCATGAAAACGGGGACTGCTCCGATTCCTTCCGTCAGACAGGAGGACATTATAACCCCGCCGCCCGGCCTCATCCTTTCCATGCCGGCGATTTGTTGCCGCTTCTTGCCAACCAAGGGTATGCCTGGCTCTCATTCTATGACAAACGTATTCTGCCCGGGGAACTGATTGGCCGTTCGGTCGTGGTTCACGCCGGGAGAGATGATTTCACTTCCCAGCCCGCCGGAAATGCCGGCGACAAGATCGCCTGCGGCGTTATACGGGCTGTCTGAGCGCCTGCCACGCTTCCAGCTTCCGGTTCAGCTTGCCGTAAATCCGCTCCTGAAACCAGGGCTCCGTGGAAGCCTGCACCGCCCCCTTGGGCGTAAACCAGGCCACACCACTGTTTTCGTCCGGCTTTACTGACAGCGCCGCGCCATCATCCGCCTGCAGGAGATATGTCACGTTCAGATGCAGATGAGACGGCACATAACAGCCTTTCTTTTCATGGCCATCCACGGTCAGGATCTCCAGGGAAAAAATTTCTTCTGAGAGCGGCATGACTTTTGTAATGCCGCTTTCTTCCCTGACTTCCCGCACCGCCACTGCCAGCAGATCCGTATCACCGTCCGCATGGCCGCCCAGCCAGGACCAGGAATCAAAAATATTATGATAGACCATCAGTATCTTATCCCCCGCCGGATTGACAGTCCAGGCCGATGCGGTCATATGGGCTGCTTTGTTATCCCGCAGGAAAATATCATCCAGTGACAAGGCGGCGAGCAACTGCTCCCGGTCCGCTGCTTCCTGCTCATTCCACGGCCTGTACCTTCTGATCTGTTCCTGCAGTTTCTCTCTCTGCTCCATCATGGCCTCCTTTATCCTTTTCTTTCAAAATGTCCTGCCAGCCTTTGCACACGTCCACCCATTGCACAAATCCGGAACTGCGTTCCAGCTCCGCTATTGTCAGTTCAATGGCACTGTTGCTGCTGCCACAGGCCGGAAATACAGTCGTAAATCGTCTCAGTGACTGATCCAGATACACTTTGACATCCGGATTGACACCAAAAGGGCACACACCGCCCACGTCATGACCGATCCGCTCCCTTACCTCCTCTCTTGGCACCATCCTGGCCTTTGTGCCAAAGTGGTGCTTATATGCGCCGTTATCCACTTTGGCGTCTCCTGCTGCCACAAGCAGGATGGTATCCTCCCCTGCCAGAAATGACAGGGTCTTGGCAATCCGCGCAGGTTCACAGCCCGCCGCCTCCGCCGCCATCTCCACGGTGGCACTGGACTTTGCAAATTCCAGTATCCTGCCTTCCAGCCCATATTTCTTCAAGTGTTCTTTTACACGCTCTATCGACATCCCGATGCCCTCCATAAATCGCTTTTCCAATGCCATGGCAGTATACTGCCCGCTTTCCTTTTCCCATTATTTTAGAGCCGGAAAAATATCACACATGCGCCGACTCATACACCCTCTCTTCCTCCCGGTTTTGCCGCTCCCCTTGTAAAAGCGGCAATGCATTGTAAGAACTCTTCTCCGTATTTTTCGAATTTAAAGTCCCCTACCCCGGAAACTGTAAGCATTTGCCCTTTTGTCACCGGCTTGACAACGCACATATGGGCCAGTGTCTTATCGGAAAAGACCATGTATGGCGGTATCTGTGCCTCTCTGGCCAGCTGCGTGCGCAGACGCCGGAGTCTTTCAAACAATGACTCTTCCCTTTGGGTAAAGTGGGCATCTTCCGGCAGGCCATGAGATTTTCGCCTTTTTTTGTCATCACTCTGGGATTTTGGCACTCTCTGTACCTCTTTGGCCAGCTTCATGACGATCCGCTCTCCGCGTTCCAGTACTCCCGCCGCTTTTTCTGTCAGTTTCACTACCGCATACATATCTTCCGTCACCAGCAGGTATTCCTGCAGCTGCAGATATTGCAACACCTGCCTGAGCCGATAAACAGGGACATCTTCCAATTCTCCGTAATGGGGATTGTGATCCATCCCATACTCCCGGATCTTGGCAGTCCTGGCGCCCCGCAAGGTATCCAGAATTACGTTCACACCAAAGCGCTGCTTACTGGTCTGAATACAGGCCAGCAGGGAAGACGCCGCCCTGGTGACATCCACTTCTTCAAACTGCGTCAGGCAGTTGGAACAGTTACCACAATAATTGCTGCCATATTCCCCGAAATACTGCAAAATATAGTCCCGCAGACATTCATTGGTAAAGCAGTAAAAGGTCATCTTTTTCAGACGCTGTCTGTCCCGCTCCATCACGATAGCTCTGGTCACTTCATCCAGCTGTTGATTATCCTGATTATGCTCAATAAAGAGCTGATTGGTCGCCACATCCTGTCCGCTGTAATATAAAATACACTGCGCCGGTGCCCCGTCCCGCCCGGCCCTGCCGGCCTCCTGGTAATAAGACTCCGGATTTTTCGGCATACCATAGTGGAGGACAAAACGCACATTACTCTTGTCAATGCCCATCCCAAAAGCATTGGTGGCGACAATCACCGGCACTGTGTCATAAATGAAATCATCCTGATTTTTCCGTCTCTCCTCATCCGACAGGCCCGCATGATATCTTGTGACCGAAAATCCGTCCCGAATCAGCCGCTCACATACCTCCTCCACATGCTTCCTTGTCAGGCAGTAGACGATACCGCTCTCTTCCCGGTGCGCCTGCAGATAAGTTTTCACTGCCCCGTATCTGTCCTTGACTGACACGACACCAAAATATAAGTTGCTGCGGTCAAACCCCGTCGTCATCACTGTGGGATCTCGCAGCTGCAAAATAGCGATGATATCATCCCGCACTTCCTTCGTGGCCGTGGCCGTAAAAGCGCTGAGTATCGGACGCTTTGGCAATCTGTCAATAAACTCCACAATCTTTAGATAACTGGGCCTGAAATCCTGCCCCCACTGCGAAACGCAGTGGGCCTCATCGACCGCCACCATGGCAATGGGTGTATGTAAGGCAAAATCCAGAAATTCGGGTGTGACCAGCCGCTCCGGTGCCACATAGATAATGGGATACCGGCCCTGCATGGCATAACTAAGTGCCTTTCTGTACTGTCCCGGCGTGAGGGAACTGTTCAGGAACGCCGCATGGATACCGGCCTGATTCAGGCTGCCCACCTGGTCTTTCATCAGAGAGATCAGCGGGGAAATCACCAGTGTGATTCCTTCCATCAACAGCGCCGGAATCTGATAACATAAAGACTTCCCCGCCCCCGTCGGCATAATCCCCAGGGTATCTTTTCCCTCCAGTATGCTGTCGATCAGTGTCTCCTGCGCCTGCCGAAAGGTGTCGTATCCGAAGTATTTTTGTAAGATTTCATATTTGTCCATCTGTCTCTCTTTCTTTTCTGCCACCGCTCCATTACCTGCCGCTGCCTGCCGCAACCATCCCGCAAAGCGGCTGCGTTATATCTGCCACTGTCTGCGGAAATCCCGGGTCGCCGTCCGCCTCATACACGCATACATTCAAAAAGCAGGCGGCCCCGGGGCAGTACTCCCTGCATAGGGCCCCCGGCTGAATCCGGCGGCCCCCCGGCTTCAGGGAGATTGCACGAAATTCCCTGCCAAAGCCCTCTCCTGTGAGCTTGACATAGCTTTCCTTTGCACACCAACAGCGGAAAAACCAGTCCTGTTTTTCCGCTGCTAAAGGCAGACGCTCATAAATCATATACTCCGCCTCTGAGAGAGTCCGCCGGATCACGCCCTCCCGCAGAGGCCGGATAATCTGCACATCGGCCCCCACCTCTCTGTCCGCCAGCGCCAGGACCGCATAAGAGCCGGAATGAGACAGACTGATATGCAGCGCCGGATAGTCCTGCAGATAAGGTTTGCCGTATTTGCCATAGCCGTAGCGGATCTCGGTCCGCGCCGCCGCCTTTTCATAGGTGCGCAGGACATACTGCAGCAAAAGCCCGCAGCACAAGCTCCGGGCTTTATCTTCAGCCGTTTTACAGGCCTCAACCTTTGCCAGCCGGACGGAATCAATCTCCCTGCATCCCTGCAAAAACAGCTCCTGCCGCCGAAAGGCATCCGTACAGGCCATATAAACTTTTATCATCAAGTCTCCTGCGGGCAGTCTGACGCCAGCAGATGCAGTTCCCGAAGCTGCACTTCATCCACCGTATCGGGTGCACCGGTCAGCAGACAGGAGGCGTCTTTGACTTTGGGGAAAGCCATCACTTCCCGGATACTTTCTGCTTTGACAAGAAGCATCACCAGACGGTCCAGTCCATAGGCCAGACCTGCATGCGGCGGTACGCCGTATTTGAATGCATCCAGCAAAAAGCCGAACCGGTTATGGGCATCTTCTTTTGTAAAGCCCAGTATCTCAAACATTTTTTCCTGAATATCATTTTGATAGATACGTACACTGCCGCCGCCCAGTTCCACGCCATTTAGTACAATGTCATAGGCCTTGGCCCGCACCCGGCCCGGATCGCTGTCCAGATATGCAAGATCTTCGTCCATCATCATCGTAAAGGGATGGTGAACTGCCACAAAGCGGCTCTCCTCCTCACTCCATTCCAGCAGCGGGAATTCCGTAATCCACAGAAAATCAAACCGCTCATGGTCGATCAGGCCCATCTGTTCGCCCAGTTCCAGGCGCAGCGCGCCCAGCACACTGTACACAATGTTATCCTTGTCCGCCGCAAACAAAAGCAGATCCCCCGGCCTGCCATCCATGGCTTTCACCAGGCCTTCCAACTGCTCCGGCGTCATAAATTTGGCAAAGGACGATTTATAACTTCCATCCTCCTGCACAGCCAGGTAAGCCAGCCCTTTGGCACCGTATCCCTTTGCAAACTCTACCAGGGCATCAATTTTCTTTCTCGGCATACCGGCCTGCCCCTTTGCGTTAAGGCCGCGGACACTGCCGCCCCCTTCCAGTGCGGAAGTAAAGACGCCAAATCCACAATCGCGCACTGTTACGGAGACATTTACCAGTTCCATGCCAAAGCGGGTATCCGGTTTGTCGGAGCCAAAACGCTCCATGGCTTCCTTCCAGGTCATGCGCGGAATCGGAAGCTGCACATCAAGACCGATAGCCTCCCTGCACACAAATTGCAAAAGCCGCTCATTCACATCTATCACATCATCTACATCCACAAAGGACAGTTCCATATCAAGCTGGGTAAACTCCGGCTGCCGGTCGGCGCGCAGATCCTCATCCCGGAAACATTTGGCGATCTGGAAATAGCGATCGAATCCGGAACACATCAGCAGCTGTTTAAACAGCTGCGGTGACTGTGGCAAGCCATAAAAACTGCCCGGATGCACACGGCTGGGCACCAGATAATCTCTGGCTCCCTCCGGTGTGGACTTGCCCAGAATCGGTGTCTCAATCTCCAGAAAGCCCTCCCTTGTCATAAACTTGCGAATATTGGCGGCAATACTGCTGCGCAGAATCAGATTTCTCTGCAGATCCGGACGCCGCAGATCCAAATAACGGTACTGCAGCCGCAGCTCTTCTCTTGTTTTAGAGTCCGCTTCGATGGGAAAAGGCGGCGTCTCCGCCTCAGACAGCACTCGCAGCTGAGTCGCACGCACCTCGATCCCGCCGGTCGCCAGATTTTCATTGACGGCCCCCGCTCTTTTTTCCACCTGACCGACAACGGCGATCACAAACTCACTTCTGAGTTTTTCCGCTTTGGCGAAATGCACCGCGCCGCAGTCACTTTCTTCAAATATAATCTGTATGATACCGGAGCGGTCCCGTAAATCCACAAAAATGATACCGCCCTTGTTTCTCTGTTTCTGTACCCAGCCCATCAGCGTGACCTGTGTACCCACATTCTCTATCCCCAGTTCCGCACATCTGTGACTCCTGCGCAGCCCTTTCATTGCTTCTGCCATCGTTATCTGCCTCCTGCCTGCCGGCACTTTGTTGTCTGTCTGTTACCTTTCCTTCTGCTGCCGTTTCCTGTCTTATTTTAAGGGATTTTTATAAAATTCCCGAAATACCGTATACCCGTCGGTCGTCAGCTGCTCTTTCTGAAACTTTTTGTTTTTATTCATCCGCACGACCAGTACCGATGCACCGGCTTCCCGCTCCTGTTGTGCCTGGGCAATGACTGTGCGCAGCCTTTCACCCGCCACGCCCTTCTCAATCAGATAAGCCACTTTCTCCCCCTGAGAAGGCACCTGGAACCCATTCTCCATCAGCAGGAGAATGATCCGCTCAAAGCCGATGGAAAATCCGCAGGCCGGGACATCCCTGCCCGTAAACCTGCCCACCATGCCGTCATACCGTCCGCCGCCGCCGCAGCTTCCGCCAAACTGCGGCATGGCAATCTCAAAAATCGTGCCTGTATAATACGACATTCCCCGCACAAGGGTGGGATCAAATACAATTTCAAAATCAGAAGATTTCGTCGCTCTGACACTGTCTATGATTTCCGCCAGATTTTCTTTCACTTCCGTCTCCAGCACACCGGCACGGATCAGTGTATCCGTCAGATTCTCAAAAGCTGCCGCCGCGTCTTTTGTATTGTGCAGCCCTCGGAACAGACCGATATACCGCTCGGCCATTTCCGGTGAAAAGCCATGTTCTGTCAGTTCTGCGGCCACACCGTCCATACCGATCTTGTCCATCTTATCTAGAATGATAAATACCTTATCATAGTCTTCCGGCGCAAAACCGCTGTAGGCAGCCATAGCCTTTAAAATACGCCGTTCATTGATGCGGATCTGAAAATTCCCAAATCCCAGCCTACCCAGCGTGGTGGTAGTCGCCAGGATCAGCTCGATCTCCGCCAGATTGGACGCCTCTCCCAGAATATCAATATCACACTGCATAAACTGACGATAACGTCCCCGCTGCGGTTTGTCGGCACGCCACACATTCCCCATCTGCAGCGCCTTAAAGGGTGAGGGCAGTTCATTGGTGTGCGCGGCATAGAACCGCACAAGAGGTACGGTCAGATCATAGCGAAGGCCGCTGTCTGCCAGATCTGCTTCCGTCTGCGCCTCTTCCAGCTTCAGCTTCTCGCCCCGCCTCAATATCTTAAAGATCAGCTTTTCATTCTCTCCGCCCTGTTTGCTGCTCAGGTTCGCTATATTTTCCACGCAGGGCGTCTCGATGGAAGTAAAACCGAACGCCGCATACGTCTCCCTGATCACATGGATCACATATTCCCTGATCCGCATCTCACCGGGCAGTATATCTTTCATCCCTGTAACGGGTTTTTTACTCAATGCCATTTTGGATTCTCCTTTGTCTTTCTGTTCCTTTACCGATTCTACACTGTTTCAGCCGGATTTTCAAGGAAAATATGGAGATTGCACCAGGCAAGGTATCCCGCTGAAAACCCGGCTTATCCATAAAAAGCAGGGGGCGCATTGCGGATGTTTCATCTGCTTTTTCAAAAAATTCACTTTGCAGTTGCCCCATCCCCGCATCCGTGCTATCATAAATCCGTATTGTATCTTCATGTGTGATTCACACAAAGCAGGGAAAAGCGCACACTGCGAACTTTCCCTTGTCAGAAAAAGAAGAATGATAACAGGAGGAAACTGAACATGAACAACACAAAAAAAGGAACCGGCTGGATGGTCCGCGTCGCACTTCTGGCAGCGATCATTATCCTTTTGGCGAACACGCCCCTGGGTATGATACAGCTCCCTATCATCAAGGCGACAACGGTACACATTCCGGTCATCATCGGCGCAATCTTACTGGGACCCCTGGCAGGGGCCATACTGGGAGCCGTCTTTGGCATCTGCTCCATGCTGAGCAATACCTACGCCCCTACCCTGCTCTCCTTTGCCTTTTCGCCCTTTATGAGTACCACCGGCCTGCCCGGCGCGGTGAAAGCACTCTGGATCTCTGTCGGATGCAGAATCCTCATCGGTGTGGCGGCGGGATGGCTCTGGATATTTCTCAGAAAAATAAAATGCCCGCGGATTCTCGGCTATGGTCTTTGCGGATTCGTGGGTTCCATGACCAATACCATAACCGTCATGGGCAGTATCTATTTCCTGCTGGCACAGCAGTACGCACAGGCCAGAGAAGTGGCAGTCACCGCTGTTTTTGGCCTTATCATGGGCACAGTCACAGCCTCCGGTATTCCGGAAGCCATCTGCGCCACACTGCTGGTGATTGTCATCACAAAGGCTCTGGCCGCCGCCAGAGTATTTGAAATCAAAAGCCCGGCAGCAGGCAGCAAAGTATCAAATTTATGATGGGATAAAACAATATGTTCACTGGTAAAAAGATCATTCTCGGCGTGACCGGCAGCATTGCCGCCTACAAAATTGCCACTCTGGCAAGCATGCTGAAAAAACAGGGCGGCGATATCACCGTCATTATGACAGAAAACGCCGCCAACTTTATAAACCCGATTACCTTCGAAACACTGACCGGCAACAAATGCCTGACCGATACCTTCGACCGGCATTTTGAGTTCCAGGTAGAGCATGTATCACTGGCCAAGCAGGCAGACATCTTCCTGCTGGCCCCGGCCTCGGCCAATGTCATCGGCAAAATCGCCGGTGGTATTGCCGACGATATGCTGACCACCACTTTCCTGGCCTGCGAATGTCCCAAGATCGTGGCACCCGCCATGAACACCCGCATGTACCATAACCGGATCGTGCAGGATAACCTGGACAAATGCAGGCACTACGGCATGGAAATCATCACCCCCGCCACAGGTTATCTGGCCTGCGGCGATACGGGAGACGGCAAAATGCCCGAACCGGAAGTCCTGTTTTTTGCCCTGGAACGGGCGCTCGCTTTTGAGAAAGATATGACCGGGCTGAAAGTACTCGTCACAGCAGGTCCCACCCGGGAAGCCATTGACCCGGTCCGTTTTATCAGCAACCATTCGACCGGGAAAATGGGGTATGCCGTGGCAAAACACTGTATGCTCCGGGGAGCGGATGTCACACTGGTGTCCGGACCAACCGCTCTGCCTGTACCGCCCTACCTCACTCATATCCCTGTCACGACCGCCAGAGATATGTTTGAAGCGGTCACTGCCGCAGCACCCTATCAGGATATTATCATCAAGGCTGCTGCCGTGGCTGACTACCGCCCCGCAAAGACCTCTGCGGAAAAAGTGAAAAAAACAGAAGGGGCACTCTCCATCCCCCTCACACGTACGGATGACATCCTGCAGTACCTGGGGGAACATAAAAAAGACGGTCAGTTCTTATGCGGCTTTTCCATGGAGACAGAACATCTGCTGGAACATTCCCGGTCAAAACTGGAACGCAAACACCTGGATATGATCGTTGCCAACAATCTCAAAGTAACAGGCGCCGGCTTCGGCACCGACACCAACATAGTCACATTGATTACCGCAGACAGCGCCACCGACCTGCCCATCATGAGCAAAGACGAAGTGGCCCGCTGCCTGACAGATACAATACTGAAGCATTACCAGCGAGGGGCTGTCGGTTAATAGCGATTTTGGCCCCTGATTCCTAAGAAAGAGGGAAT
>CANPIC010000065.1 GCA_947574055.1 uncultured bacterium | reverse complement strand
TCCCTCTTTCTTAGGAATCAGGGGCCAAAATCGCTATTAACCGACAGCCCCCTTTTACAGGTATCTTCCCTATACAATCAGACAAAGCGATAGATCGTGGTGCTGGTATAATCTTTTTCGGGACCATACAATGCAGACGGAAACTGCTCTCTGTTGACCGAATCCGGGAAATAATCCGTCTCCAGACAAAAACCGCTCCGCTCCCGGTATACGACACCGCCTTTTCCTGTCGTTTCCGCAATACAATTCCCCGCATAAAACTGGATACCGGGAAGATCGGTATAGACTTCCATCGTCCTGCCGCTTTCCGGTTCACGGATGCGCGCTGCAAGCTGTAATTCTCCTTTCCAGTTATCCAGAACAAAATTATGGTCATAGCCGCTGACCAGTTTAAGCTGCTCAAAATCGGCACCGATCTCGTCTGCAATCCGTTTTTCTTTTGTAAAATCCAGAGGTGTCCCCGCCACAGGTGCAATCTCTCCGGTAGGAATCGCACCGGGCAAAACCGGGGTATAATGGCTCGCATTCAGCCAGAGCACATGATCCACAATCGGCGCCCCATCATGCCCTGCCAGATTAAAATATGCGTGGTTTGTGGGGTTCAACACTGTTTTCTTATCCGTGGAAGCATGATAATCCAGGCGCAGCGCATTGTCTTCTGTCAGTGTATAGGTGACGGAAAATGTCTTGTTTCCCGGAAACCCCATTTCTCCATCTTTTATATGCAGCGTAAAACAGATACCGTTCTCAACCTCTTGTGCATCCCATACCCGCTTATGCGCCCCCAGATCAAAGTGGCTATGCAGATTGTTGGGACCGTCATTCACATCCAGATGATATGTCTCTGCATCAATGGAAAAGGATGCCCCCGCAATCCTGTTGGCATTGGGTGCAATCGTAGCGCCAAAGAAGCTGCCATTGGTATAATAGTCTTCCAGTTTGTCATATCCCAGTGTCACATCCACGGGCAGACCATTTTGATCAGGCACGAACAGATTAACAAGGACAGCGCCGTAATCCATAACCTGCGCCTTCATACCATTTTTATTTTCCAGTGTATACAGAAAGACTTCCCTGCCTTCTTTTGTCGTTCCAAATACTTCTCGTTTCATCATTCCATTCCCTTTCCCCTGTCGCCTACCTACAGTTCAGTCCGCCCTTCCAGTGCCCGCAGCAATGTCACTTCATCAATATATTCCAGATCTCCGCCTACCGGTACGCCACTGGCGATTCTGGTCACTCTGACGCCGGTGGGCTTGATCAGTTTGCTGATATACATAGCCGTCGTCTCTCCTTCCAGACTGGAATTGGTTGCGACGATTACCTCATTCACATCATGGGCAAGACGCGCAATCAGTTCCTTTAGTTTAATATCTCCCGGCCCGATTCCCAACATGGGGGAAATAGCTCCATGCAGTACATGGTAGACCCCTTCGTACTTTCCTGTTTTTTCATAGGCCGCCAGATCTCTGGAATTTTCCACTACCATAACGGTTGACTTATCCCGCCTGGGATTGGCACAGACCGGACACAATTCCTGATCCGTCAGTGTACAGCACAGTTTACAGTAACGTACATTCTCCCTCGCTTCCAGAATCGCACCCGCAAATCGCTGTACCCGCTCTTTCGGCAGATTGATCAGATGAAATGCCATCCGCTGAGCCGATTTTGTTCCTATCCCCGGAAGTCCGGCCAGTTCTTCTATTAACCGATTGATATATCCGCTGTACAGATCCATTAAAACGGCATACCTCCGCCCAAACCCAGGCCGCCGGTCATCTTACCCATCATTTCGGCATTGGCCTCATCTGCCAGACGCAGGGCCTCATTGACTGCTGCTGTCACCAGATCCTCCAGCATTTCCACATCATCCGGATCCACCACTTCCTGCGACAGTTTTACCTTTGTCACTTCTTTTTTCCCTGTGACGGTTACTTCCACCGCGCCACCGCCCGCGCGGGCCGAAAACTCTTTTGTCTCCAGTTCTTTCTGATTCTCTTCCATCTGACGCTGCATACGCTGTGCCTGTTTCATCAGATTCGCCATATTACCCGGCATACCGCCGCCCGGAAATCCTCCGCGTTTTGCCATTTTTCTTTCCTCCAACTCTCGTTACTCTTCTTCCTCTATCTCCATCCGGATCACAGCCTGCAGATCCACATAATTTTCTTCAAACGCGCCGGCTTCCTGCATCACCCGGATCTCTGCTTTCACCGCTTTCCCGATACAGCCTGACAGATGCTCATCCAGTCTCTGACTGTTCTCCGGCTGCCGGAAATAATCGGAAGCCAGTCCGTCCTGCAATACAAGCAGCAGATGCCCGTCCTGGCTAAGGGTGGGCCGCGCCTCACGTAAATACTGCTTCATCGGCATCTGCGCGCCACTGATCACATGATTCCACCGCTCAACCAGACTGCGCACATCCTCCGGGATCGCTGCCATCAGTGCTCTAGCTTTCTGCGCCGGTACCTGTGATGAAGAAACAGTCGCAGCGGCAGGATCTGATGCTGCTGCCATGGACGCTGCCGGTCTGTCCATGGCAAACGTCCCTTCCGCAAATTTCTTTTCCAGCGCTGCAATACGCGCCGTAAGGGCATCTTTTTCCTGTTCCATCTCCGGCCTGCACACCCTGATCAAAGTCGTTTCCAACAAGATCCGTTTCTGAGTGGCATGCCTGATCCTGTCGGAAACCTCGGAAAATATTCTGATGTAACGCATGATGACCGCTGCATCCGCCATTTCCGCCTCTTCTTGCAGATTTTTCAGGTTATCCGCAGACATATCGATCACATCCTCAAGCGCATCTGCAGAAGCACCTGCCAGCAGAAGATTCCGCAGATACCAGGTAAAATCCGCAACAAACTGCGTCAGTTCCCGTCCCTGCATGATCATATCTTCCAAGAGTTCAATGGCACCTATGATATTTTCATCCAGTAAAAGACGCAGCATCCTGCTAAATACGGAAGTATCCACTGCTCCCAGCACATCCAGTGCCATCTCATAAGTCAGCGTCTCGCCGAAATGAAAAGCGATGCACTGGTCAAGAAGACTCAGTGCATCCCGCATGGAACCGTCCGCCGCTTTCGCGATATACCGAAGCGCTTTCTCCTCCACTGCAGTTCCCTCTGCCTGCATCAGTTCCTGCATCCGCCCCGTAATGGTATCAACGGTGATCCTTCTGAAATCATACCGCTGGCACCGCGAGAGTATGGTGATGGGAATCTTATGCACTTCTGTCGTCGCCAGAATGAAGATCACATAAGAAGGCGGCTCTTCCAGCGTCTTTAACAACGCATTGAAGGCGCCTATGGAAAGCATATGAACTTCATCTATAATGTAAACCTTATATTTCCCCTGGGCGGGAGAATAGGACACCTCATCCACAATCTCACGGATATTGTCAACACCGTTATTAGAAGCCGCATCAATCTCGATCACATTCATACTGGCGCCGGCGCTGATGGCCCGGCATGTATCACATGTCCCGCAGGGATCACCCTCACAGGGGTTCTCACAGTTCACCGCTCTGGCAAAGATCTTGGCAATGGTCGTCTTTCCGGTACCCCGGCTGCCGCAGAAAAGATAGGCATGGCCTATCCTCTCTGCGTTCAGTTGATTCTTTAATGTAGTTACGATATGTTCCTGTCCCTTCACATCCGCAAAACGGACGGGACGGAACTTTCTGTATAGCGCCGTATACGACATGCTTTTCGCTCCTGATTCATTCTACCGGATAACAGGGCAAGACAGATCAATCGCCGAAACTGATGCCCAGCATCTTCGCTTCTTTAATGATCGTCGCATCCGGTGAAACATATTTCAGCTTGCCGGCCACGTCTTCCAGCGGAACCTTCACGATCTCCCTGTTTTTATAGCCTACCATGAAGCCATATTCCCCTTTCATGATCAGCTTGCCGGCCTCGGAACCAAGACGGCTGGCAAACACTCTGTCATACGGGCAGGGGCTGCCTCCACGTTGTGTATGTCCGGGTACGGTCACACGAACATCCAGCCCCGACCGCTCCTGAATCTCAGCAGCTACCTGATAGGATACGCTGGGATAAATATTTTTTTCCTGTTTCTTCTTCAGTTCTTTCTTGGAAAGCGCTGCGTCCGCTTTGGAAATCGCTCCTTCTGCCACTGCCAGAATCGTAAAGCGGCTGCCTCTCTTGTGCCTTGTCTCAATCGCTTTCACAACCTTCTTAATATCATATGGGATTTCAGGAATCAAAATGATATCCGCACCGCCTGCAATACCTGCGTTCAAAGTCAGCCAGCCTACCTTATGTCCCATAACTTCCACGATAAACACGCGTCCATGAGATGCTGCCGTCGTATGGATGCAGTCAATGGCATCCGTGGCAATATTCACTGCACTCTGGAAACCAAATGTCATATCCGTCCCCCACAGATCGTTGTCAATGGTCTTTGGCAGTGTCACCACATTCAGGCCTTCTGTCCTGAGCAGGTTAGCAGTCTTATGTGTTCCGTTACCTCCCAGTATAACCAGGCAGTCCAGATTTAATTTGTAATAATTATGTTTCATGGCCTCTACCTTATCAAGACCATTTTCGTCCGGCTCACGCATCAGTTTGAACGGTGTCCGGGAACTTCCCAGGATCGTGCCGCCTTTTGTCAAAATACCGGAAAAGTCAGAACTCTGCAACATCTTATAATTGCCGTAGATCAATCCTTTATACCCCTCAAGGAAGCCGTAAATCTCGACCTGATCCGATGCATTGACGATGGATTTTACCACGCCGCGCATAGCGGCATTCAATGCCTGACAATCTCCCCCACTGGTCAACAACCCTACTCTTTTCATCAAGAAACCTCCTTCTTCCTTTGTGCGGTCTGCCGCACATCTTTTTCCACTTAATTATATAATATTTTACGGGCTTGCTCAACTTTTTCTTTGGATTTTTGGCAATATTTGTGAGAGATTAAACGGCAAAATCAGGCGACAGCCACCACATCTGAAGGGCGATGCATAAACGGTTCCCAGATAAAGGTACGATCAGCAAAAGCCGGAACAAAAGTTCCGGCTTTTCAGCGGAGACGGAGGGATTCGAACCCTCGTGCCCCGGAGGGCTAACGCATTTCGAGTGCGCCCCGTTATGACCACTTCGATACGTCTCCATAAAAGTAACAGGTAATAACTGCGTTCTTATTATAACGGGATACGCAAAGGAAGTCAAGCGACTGGGCGATTTTCCCGAAAAAGGTGCTCCGCTTAAAATGAGGGTGTTGCAACATGCAGAATTCCCGCAACATATGGCATCAACGCTTTCATTGGCTATGCGATATCTTGTGAGTTTCAAACATTTTGCGACACCCTACCCTGTCACACTTTAAAAGCCGTGCGTTCTGCTTCGGACAGTGCCAACACACGTTACCTCTACAGTTAACTCCGCCCAGGCACCCTCACGGCACCCGGATGGTTCTGCTTAGTGCTGCTTTGTTCCCAACCTGACACGGTTCACAGATACCCGTCGCGTGAGACCCGGACTTCAATGCCACTTATAAAGGGCAGCTATATCAGTCAAAGTTCTCAGTCAGAACATCACCCCTGCTATGGCGGACTTCAGGTACAGGGCCCCGCCACTTCCCCGGCTGCACGGCGTATTAAGTATATCTGTTTTTGAGAACAAAGTCAATATTTTATGAGGCTCTTTTTCCCGCAGCGCCGGCAGTTGTACAACCGCTTCGCTTGTCTGCCTTTCTGTCACTGCGATACATTACGATACAAATAAGTGTTAGAACTGCCTCGACGACAGGCTGCGCCGCAATCACACCCTGCAGTTGCCAGACATCATTCAACATGATTACCCCCGGAATAAACAGCACTGCATTTCTTAACAAGGTAATCGTCAGCGACTTTACCGCTTTTCCCAGGGCCTGAAAATAACTTGTCATCATATTGATGACACCAAGCACAGGCGCCGAAAGGCAAAGTATCTTCAAAAAATATCCCGTTTGTTCCACCAACACATCATCCTGCAGAAATATGGCGGCCAGCGGTTTGCCAAAGAAAATAAAGATAACAGAAAAGATCGCACCCATGAGAACTCCATATAATATCCCATACCTCATGATATCAGACATTCGCTTTTTCTCATTTCCTCCGTAACAATAGCCCACCAGAGGGGCAACCCCCTGCGATAAGCCTACCGACAGCAAAATGGGAATCATCTCAAGTTTATATGCAATTCCATAAGAAGCGACGGCATCCGAACCATATATGCCGATATAGTTATTCAGTACAATATTGGAAATACTCATAAGTACCGTGATAAGAGCGCCCGGAATACCGATACTTACGACATTGCGGATCATATTTTTATTTGGCGAAAAGCCGCGGGGAGACAAGGTCACTAACTGGTTCCCCCTGCGCCCCTCATAAACCAGACAGATACCATAATAGATGGTTGCACATACAAACCCCAGTGACGTCGCGAGTGCGGCTCCTGCTGTCCCCCATCCCAGGATAGCAATAAAAACATAATCCAATCCCATATTGATTATATTTCCGAGTACCAATCCAATAGTGCCTTCTTTGATCAGACCGGCCGAACGAAACAGATGCACAAACCCATTTGCCATCATGATAAAAGGAGCGCCCATAAAGATCCATTTCAGATACTCACAGGTATAAGCCATCGTCTCTGCATCTGCACCGGATATTTTTGCCAGTGGCTGTAAAAATACCAGGCCTGAAACAAGTGTAATAACACCTGCCATTGCCATCGCATATATGCAAAAGTTCATGGTTCTGCCAGACTCTTCTTTCTTGCTTTCTCCCAATAATCGGGCAATCACACTGCTGCCGCCCATTCCGAAAATACAGGCAATCGACATAATGATAAGTAATATCGGTGCACACAATGTCACTGCGGCAATCATTGCCGGTTCTTTTGTCAGAGAAACAAAAAATGTATCGGCAATATTATAAATAAGCGTTGTAAGCTGTCCCAGCATGGCGGGTAAGCCAACTCTCATAATTGCTTTGGAGATCTTTTTTTCTTCAAATACAGATATCATATCCTCTTTTCCTCCCTTGCATTTTTTATCATTGTACGGTAAAATTCATAAAAAAAACAAGACATATGTCCTGTTACAGGGGAGTTTCATGAAACGAATCTATGATAAAGAAAAAATTACAGAATACCTTGCCAAAAGCAAATACCACTCTGTCCTTGACAGTCTGGATCTTGATTTTTATCTGATCACCTACGAAAAAGGGGAATTCGTCAGTTCACCTTTTGAAAACGAATTATTATTTCAGATTGTAGAACAGGGTTCTGTCAATATCTACTTCATTCGTGATGATGGAACGCGCTATTCACTGTCAAGCGGAACTGCCGACTATTTTCTCGGAGATATGGATATCTTCTACCCCAAAAGCAACAATATTTATGTTGAAGCGGCGCAGGCCCTGACCTGTATTACATGTTCCATAGAAAAACACAGGGAACTGCTGCTCTCCAATAACAGGTTCCTACAGCTTATTTGCAGCAGCCTTTCCGCTAAAATCGGCACAATCACTACCATTGACGCTGCCCCCAGTTCTCTTAGTGAACGGGTTATGTCCTATATGAAATATAAATGCAAAGATAAAACCCTGAAAGGAATTGAACAGGCTGCTTTTCATCTCCATTGCAGCGCAAGGCAACTGCAGAGAATCCTTACGCAAAAAGAAGACGCCGGATTAGTCCGCAAACTGGGAAAGGGTACCTATAAGCTATCGTAAAACAGAACGATACTGTACAAAGCAATCTGCTTTATGTTGCATTTTCCTGTATCCATTTCTCTTCCTTTTCCTTTTTGTTCCTGATACGCAGACGTTTGAAAAAGTCCGTCAGCAGGCTGCTACACTCCTCCTCCAATATCCCTTCTGTGATCTCCACCTGATGGTTAAACGCTGGTTCCTGCAAAATATTCAGAACCGAACCACCGCAACCGGCCTTGGGATTACGGCAGGCCATAACCACTCTGGGAATACGGGCCTGTACAATAGCCCCGGCGCACATCTGGCACGGTTCTAATGTCACATACAAAGTACAGCCCTCCAACCGCCAGTCTCCCACCATTTTGCTGGCCTTTTTAATGGCCGTAATCTCTGCATGGGCCAGTGTACTTTTATCCGTATTTCTGCGGTTATATCCCCGTCCAATGATTTTTCCTTCAGATACGATCACACAGCCGATCGGCACCTCACCCAGCGCATCCGCTTTTTTTGCCTGTCTGATCGCTTCTTTCATATATTTTTCGTGTTCTGTCATATTCTTCTCCGTCATGTTCCACCATCTTACTTTTCCTTAACAGCCACCCCATACGCGCCGCTGTTAGGGCCGCCTTCCTGTTCACACATTTCCCGATACCGTCCATATATTGATACTTTTTGTCGGTATTTCAGTTTCGTTCACCACCTGTCTTTGAATATAATCATACCATAATCAAAAGCAAACAACAATCATCACAAATACGGTGTTAACTCAGTATCGTACATGATGTGAAACTCAGAGCAGGAGGAAAAATTATGAAGGTTTATAACATCCGTAATACTCAGAAGTTTTTTGAAAAACTGTCCGCCAGCAAAGGAATCGTAGAACTGGTTGACAGAAACGGTGCAAGACTACAGCTTACGCAGGGACAGGGCCGGGCATGCCTGTTTCCCTTTCCACAAATCTATGGTGAGATCAAGGAAATGGAACTCTGCTTCCACTGCAGTGAGGACTGCCATGAAATTCTGTCTTATCTGCTGAACAGTCACAATCAAACTGCATCATACATGGCAGATCATAATGTCATTGTGCAATGACAGCCTGCATAGCAGAAATGGAAACATCCATTGCTTTATCTTCTCCTGTATTCGTGATAAAGTGAGTATACAGGAGGAGAAAAGCATATGGAATTAGGAGAAAAAATCTGTCAGTTAAGAAAACTCTCCGGTATGACGCAGGAGCAGCTGGCCGGGAAACTCAATATTGCAAGACAGACTTTGTCAAAATGGAAAAATGGAACCAGTATGCCGGATGTGGAAAGTGTAGTCAGGATCGCAGCCCTGTTTCACACTTCTTTAGAAGAGTTATTACTGCCGCAGCCAAACACACTTCCCCCTGAGAAGGGGCAGGCACAGATTACGCTGGAAGATATGATGCGAATCAATGCGCATAACCGGAAAATGAATCTACTATTATGCAGCAGCTTTCTTTTCCTGGCGATCGCCATTTTGCTTGCCGCTGTGGAAAATATGCTGGAAACGACCACCGTCAGCCTCCATTATATCTTGTACAGATACATCGCCACAGGGCAATATGCGCCGGCACCGGTCAATTATATGCATCTGATGCTTCCCGCGATCTTTGCCGGACTGTTTGGCATTGTCCTGCTGCTGTGTTATTTCTTTGCAGGCAAAGAACATCCTATAAATTTATCTGCCGCAAAACGCTTATTGCAAAATGGAAAAAAATACTTTTTGATCTGCTCTGTCTCTGTGGCATTGGTCATGCTTCTCCCTTTTGCATCCGGACTGATCCATGCCGAGAAGGAGTGCCTTATACCCCATTTGATAGACATATAGAACGAGTGGTATAATCTATCCAGCA
>CANPIC010000064.1 GCA_947574055.1 uncultured bacterium | reverse complement strand
ATGCGGAAGTTTTCTTCTATTTCCCAACGCTGCCGGTTGATTTTTAAAATCCCGCCTATATCGCCTTCGAGGTTTGTAATGACAGCATAAAAGCCGTCGTATTTTTCCTCATCCCTGATTTTGTCTGAATCAAGTTCACAGACTTTCTTTTCTGCGATCTCTCCATCATTTGTCACATTTGTGGTTTTTATAAAACGGGCAGGATCGTTTTGATTTTTGCTTTTGCGTTTTCTTCCGGGCTGTTCGATCATCTTCATGGCGCGTGATATCTGCTGCTCACGGATCCGTTTCTGGTATGCCTTGTATTTGGGGGAGTAGGTAACTATAACTGTTTCATCCATGTTTCCATTTACAACAGGGATCTCCTTGTAATAAATGGTTTCGTAAACTTCCGGGGCAGATTCATCCAGTGTGGAGATGTCGATCCATTTATCAAAGCCGGGTTTTTTAAACTGTGTAGGTTTCAGGGCAATTTCCCGGTCTTCTTTCCGCAGCTTTTTTAAAGACTGGGTGATAACATAGGAACGGTTTGCAAGGCTGTTAAATCTGCGGTTTGCTCTGCTTCCAAGCCCCGCATCAGAGCAGAAGATAAATTCACTGCAGCCAAAATCTTTTATTACCTTTGATTCAAGAGGTTTTAAGGTTGTCTGTTCATTCTGGTTTCCGGGGAAGATGTCAAAAGCCAGAGGAATTCCATCAGCATCCATAAACAATCCCATTGTAACGATGGGATTAGGGCGGTGTTCCTTACTCTTTCCATAGCGCCTGAGTTCATCTTCCTGTTCAATCTCGAAGTAGTAGTTTGTGCAGTCGTAGTAGAGCACTTTTTTGTTTCTGGGATGAACAAAGTTTGAGTTTTTGTAGAGTTCCTCCTGAATAAGATCAGATTCCTCAGCCATAACCGAGAGTGCACGGTATACATTTGGCAGTTCATACTTTGGCGGTTCAAGCAGTGTTTTACAGTAAGAGAAACTGCTGAGCCTGCTGGAAGGGGAAAGGATCCTTGCATAGATCAGGTCAGTTAAGATGGCTCCCAGGTCATAAGTGTATTTGTGGCGTTTAGAGATTTTTCGACAGATGGCATCGATTTTTAATTCCGTGCACAGTTTTTGGAGGAACAAATATCCGATCTGAAAACAGCGTTCTTCATTCTTAGGTATGTAAGCTTTTCTGGAAAGAGAAACCGACACATCGCAGGTTTTGGCATTGTATTCGGCTGTGTCTTTTTCGGCTTCAGATTTTGCCCAGACCATCATGGCATCAAAGTCACCATCAAACTGTCGGAGTAGCTCATTGAGTTTTCCGAGTTTTCGGTAGATCCGGGAAGAAGTCTTACCGTTTTCTTTCCGGTAGGATTGGTTGATATAAACGTCTTTGTTATTCTCTACACCAGTAATGGAAACATACATAAAAATCACCTCATAAGTATTATAACACAACTAGCGTAAACTAGCACGTATTATTTTTTCAAATTTGACAAAAAAATAAGCCCAAAGCAGGCTTAAATACAAGATTTGTGTGTTATGAGGTTTAAAAGGAAGTGTCAAACTCCCGCGGATATACCGTAAAATAGCGTATTTAATGGTGTAAACCATCGCGGAATATATGGATATTATGTAAATCTTTCCAAAATATGATTAAAAACCTCATAATACTAAAAAATCTTGAATGCAATATGCTTCTATGCTATAATATTACAGATTTGTTAACGAGAGAGTTTACATAAGATATACATTTCAAAAAACGAAATGCGTTGAAAAATAGAAAATACAGAACGGAATGGAGGGAAAGATGCAAAACAGAAAAAACGGCAGAAGAAGCAGTAAAAAAAATATGGTATATGGAAAAAAACGTGAAGATGTTTTTATAGAAGATTTTTTTGGTGATGACGAGGACGGATTTGATGAGGAGGATGAGGATCGTGTCACCGAGGATACGCTGGAGTTTTTGTGTCTTGATGACGAGATGATAGAAGCATACAATCGGAAGCATGGACGTGCGGAGAGAGGAGACAGGCTGCAGACAGGCAGTAATGACGGCGAGTATGCGGAAGACGAGTACGAAGACGACGAGTATGCGGAAGACGAATACGAAGACGACGAATATGCGGAAGACGAGTACGAAGACGACGAATATGCGGAAGATGAGTACGAAGACGACGAATATGCGGAAGACGAATACGAAGACGACGAGTATGCAGATGATGAATATGAAGAAGGCGAGTATGATGCATATGAAGAGGACGGTGTTATCGTACGGCTGAAATATTTTCTGGCACATATGAATGCGCTTGATATGGTGGTGGCTATGCTTGGCGTTGTGGTGCTGGCGGGTGCCCTGCTGGCAGGCGGACTGTATGTCAATGCAAAATCCGTAGAGAAACAGGTGGAAGCTTTTGCCTTGGTCGGAGAAGAAATGTCAGGTATCTCTGTGATTGGGGAGAGCGGGCTGGTGGCTGTAACGGAGTCGGTCAGACTGTCAGGCATGATTGGTCTTGAGGAAGATAAAGAAGAAGTCGAAGTGAGCGGGGAAGAAGGCGCGGATAAAAAAGATAAGACCATTGAGGTAGGGTTGAACCTTACATCAATACAGTCGGATCTGAAGATCAAATTTGTCAATAAGGCTACAGGTAAGCTGATTGGGGGAGTTCCCTTTGAAGTGGAAGTTGCGGGAAGTAAGAGTTATACGTTAAAGGATGAGGATAAGGACGGCATTATTTATCAGACAGGTATCGCGTCAGGAGACTACAGCGTTAAGATTCTGCCCCTGGCGGATGATAAATTTGCGTCTTATGTATTGCCGTCTTCTGCCAGCAGCGTTAAGGTTTCGGATAAGATCACGTACAAGAAAGTAGATGTTGCAGATGAGGTAAAGAGCGAGTCGGAGGTAAATGCCGCAGCGGAAGATACCGCCAAGCAGAATACAGCGGTGGAATCTGCTCTGACGGATACGGTAGAGTGGGTGGAATCCACGAAGACGCCGATTGGAGAAGGACAGGCGGTATATACGGAAGTCGATAAGAAGAATATACCGGATCCGTGGACGGTCAGTAGCAATTACCGAAAAATGGCGGCGGTGGAAGAACCATCGGATCCTGTACAATTTTCTGTTGCGCTGGATCACGGCAGTCTTACGCTGAAGCCGGGGGAGACGGCTGCGCTTAAGGTATCCGTTAACGGCAGCAGTGCGACGCCCTACATTGTCTGGTCCAGCAGCAATACAGGTGTAGCTTCTGTGGACAGCAGCGGTAATGTCAGCGGTGTCGGCGCAGGGGATGCCACCATCAAAGTGGAAGTGACAATAGGATATATGATTGAGGAGGCAACCTGCTCCGTAAAAGTCACAGCAGAGGGAGAAAAGCCTGCAGATCCGTCAAATCCATCGAAACCGGAGGATCCTTCAAAACCTGACAAGCCGGAGGAGCCGGTGAAGACGAAAGTTGAACTGAATACCACGAGTCTGGAACTTGAGAAGGGGGAGTCTGCGTCGCTTTCGGTGAAAGTGGTTTCGGGGGAGATGAAGTCGGTAGAATGGTCCAGCAGCGATAAGGCAGTGGCGAAAGTGGACCAGGGCAAAGTTACGGCCGTAGGAGTGGGCAGCGCAAAGATCACAGCCAGGGTAAAGACAGCGGATGGAGAGCAGGAGCTGGTCTGCAGCGTGACGGTGGAAGAGGAGCAGCATCTGCAGCTTTATGAGAAGATCAGTATAAGCGGTGAGGCGGAAGTAGTCATTGGCAGGACAATTACCCTTACGGCAAAGACCGAACCGGAGGGCGGTAAGGCTGTATGGAGCAGCAGTGACGAGACGAAAGCGAAGGTGGACGGCAAGGGCGTTGTCACCGGCGTAGCGGAAGGAACGGTGGAGATCAAAGCCGTCTGCAATACTGATGAGGATATTTCAGCCGTTCATAAGATCACGGTAAAGAAGGAGACGGCAGTAGACGGGAAAGCCAAACTGAAGGACAAGGACGGCAATCAGATGTATTATCTGGATTCTGCCGGAGCCTATCAGGAGGCGGTCTATGACGATTACACGAAATACGAGAAATTTTATAAGAAATCTACGGAGGCGGCGGCATACAAATATACCGGATGGCAGACCATAGATGGCAGCGTATATTTTTATGATAAAAACGGAAATTATGTAACAGGGGATCAGGTTATCCAGGGAGCCAGGTATCATTTCGGCAGTGACGGAAAGATGTCGTCCGCGTCGGGAACCATGGGAATCGACGTGTCGAAGTGGAACGGCAGTATTGATTGGAACGCCGTGAAAAATTCCGGCGTATCCTATGCGATTATCCGCTGCGGATACAGAGGTTCTTCTACGGGAGCGCTGATCGAGGATCCGAAGTTCAGGAGTAATATCAAGGGAGCGAAAGCGGCCGGGTTAAAGGTTGGCGTCTACTTTTTCAGTCAGGCGGTCAACGAGGTGGAGGCGGTAGAGGAAGCATCCATGGCGCTGAATCTGGTCAGCGGCTACGGACTCAACTACCCGATCTTCCTGGATGTGGAAGCAAGCGGCGGCCGGGGAGACGGCGTCAGCAGAGAGGTAAGGACTGCAGTGTGCAGGGCATTCTGCGCGACGGTGCAGAATTCGGGTTATTCTGCGGGGATCTATGCAAATAAGACATGGTTTAGTGAGAAGATCAATACAGGAAGTCTGACGAATTATAAGATCTGGCTGGCACAGTATGCCAGCGCGCCCACTTATACGGCGACCAGATATGACATGTGGCAGTATTCAGCCAAAGGAAAGGTCAGCGGTATTAAAGGGGACGTAGATATGAATATCAGTTATCTTCACTATTAAGGGTTGCATTTTGGTGCCTTGTGGCAGTATCATATAGGGTATATCAGGAAAGGAGAGCAGTTTGCAATGAGGACTTATCTTGTAACGGGAGGAGCCGGCTTTATCGGATCCAATTATATTCATTATATGTTTCGTAAATACGGTAAAGAGATCCGGATCATCAACGTGGATGCATTGACTTATGCGGGGAATCTGGAGAATCTGAAGGAATTTGAGGGGCAGGAGAACTATACGTTTGTCAAAGCGGATATCTGCGATAAAGAGGCCATTGCAGCGATATTTGCGGCTAATGAGATCCACAGGGTAGTGCATTTTGCAGCGGAGAGCCATGTAGACAGGAGTATCAGGAATCCGGAGGTGTTTGTGCAGACCAATGTGCTGGGTACGGCGGTGATGCTGAATTGTGCCAAGACGGCGTGGGAGCTGCCGGACGGCAGTTTTAAGGAAGACAGGAAGTTCCTGCATGTTTCCACGGATGAGGTGTATGGTTCCCTGGAGGAGGACGGCGGCTATTTCTATGAGACGACGCCCTATGCGCCGCACAGTCCATATTCTGCCAGCAAGGCAGGGTCGGACATGCTGGTGAGATCTTATATGGATACTTATCATTTCCCGGCGAATATTACCAACTGTTCGAACAACTACGGGCCTTACCAGTTCCCGGAGAAACTGATCCCGCTGATCATCAACAATGCACTGCAGGGGAAGAAGCTTCCGGTCTATGGGGACGGGAAGAACGTCCGCGACTGGCTGTACGTGGAGGATCATGCCAAGGCTATCGATATGGTGCAGGAACAGGGCAGACTGTTTGAGACCTACAATGTGGGCGGCCATAATGAGAAGCAGAATATCGAGATTATCAGGATTATCATTAAGACACTGCAGGAAATGCTGTCGGAGGACGATCCGCGCAGAGCGCTTGTCAGTGAAGAGCTGATCACATATGTGGAGGACCGCAAGGGACATGACAGAAGGTATGCCATTGCGCCGGATAAGATAAAGGAAGAGATCGGCTGGGAGCCGGAGACCATGTTCGAAGAGGGGATCAGGCGCACGATTCAGTGGTTCTTTGAGCATGAAGAGTGGATGAAGAATGTCACGAGCGGTGATTACCAGAAGTATTATACGGAGATGTATAAAGTCTGAGAAGGACAAGATCTTAACCGCAGTGTCAAAGCAAAGCGGTTAAGGAAGACTGTGTGCTGTCCGGAGGGACGGCGCAATCAGGCAGGAAGGGAAAGGTATCTTGAATGAAGGGAATTATTCTGGCGGGAGGCTCGGGTACCAGGCTGTATCCGTTGACAAAAGCGGTCTCAAAGCAGATCATGCCGATCTATGATAAGCCGATGATCTATTATCCGCTGTCCACGCTGATGCTTGCAGGGATTCGGGAGATCCTGATTATATCGACGCCCAGGGATATTGCATCGTTTCAGGAACTGTTCGGAACAGGGGAACAGCTGGGACTGCGGATGGAGTACGCGGTGCAGGAATATCCGAGAGGATTGGCGGATGCCTTTATCATTGGAGCGGAATTTATCGGCAGTGACAGGGTAGCCCTGGTGCTGGGGGACAACATTTTCTATGGCCAGAGCTTTTCCAGGGTATTAAGAGAGGTGGCTTCCAGGGAGAAAGGAGCGACCATCTTCGGATATTATGTCAGGGATCCGAGAGAATACGGTGTTGTGGAGTTTGACGAGAACGGGAAGGCTCTCTCCATTGAAGAGAAGCCGGAGCATCCGAAGAGCAACTATGCGGTGCCGGGATTGTACTTCTACGACAATGACGTGGTGGAGATCGCAGCCAATGTGAAACCGTCCGCCAGAGGGGAGATCGAGATTACGAGTATCAACAACGAATATCTGCGCAGAGGAGACCTGCGGGTGGAGACGCTGGGACGTGGTTTTGCGTGGCTGGACACGGGAAATCATGATTCGCTGCTGGATGCTGCTGATTTTGTGGCTGCTTTTCAGAAAAGACAGGGGCTGTATATCTCCTGTATCGAAGAGATCGCCTACAAGAGAGGCTTTATAACGAAGGAACAGCTCCTGAAGCTGGCGGAACCACTGATGAAGACGAATTATGGCCAATACATGATAGAGGTTGCAAATGGGCTCTAAGAGAATCAGAAGAATGCTGTTTGCCGTGATATTTATTTTTGCTGCGGTGACAGGTGTGGTCGCAGCCGTAAATCTGGATACTGTCAAACAGAAGCTGGGGTTTTCCGGTTCTGAGCAGGCGCAGGAGACTGCGGCAATGGAAGATGACAGGGAAGCAGGTGGGCAGAGAGGCAATGATCTGTCTGCCTTTTTGCGGGACGAGACCTTTTTTGACGAGGAGGTCAGATTTAAGAGCATCGAGACTTATTCGGGCAGAAGCGTGTCTCTGGTCATGAGTTCTGTTGCCAAGGATCTGCGTATTATGATTGTAGACAGCCTGGGCAGACTGGTGACCGGGAATCCCTTTGTGGTTGAAGTGCGGGGGATGGGAGAATATACCGACAGCGACGAGGACGGCATTATCTATATTGACGGGATGCGTGCCGGAGAATACAGTGTATCTTTGAAAGAAGCGGAAGGATATCAGGTTCCGAATACGATCACGTCGATCCAGATCAAACAGGAAATAGAATATCAGGTGCTGGATGATATTGAATATCTGATCATGACGGAAGACGATATTGATGCCGAGAAAGAAGATAAGGAAGTGAAAAGCGCCGAGGAAGCGGCGGACGGCAGTGAGAATACGGAGCTTGCGCTTGACCATGGCAGCGCCAGGATCGGTATTGACGTTTCCAAATGGAACAAGGAGATCGACTGGGAGAAGGTGAAGGATGCCGGCGTGGAATTTGCCATTATCCGCTGTGGATACCGCGGTGCGTCCACGGGGGCGCTGGTACTCGATCCTCTGTATGAGCAGAATATCAAAGGCGCCATAGAGGCGGATATTCCGGTGGGTGTGTATTTCTTCACACAGGCGGTGAATGAAGTGGAGGCTGTGGAGGAAGCCAGTATGGTGATCCGGCTGATTGAGGACTATGATGTAGATTATCCGGTATTTCTGGACAGTGAGAGCGCCGGAGGAAGCGGCCGTGCAGACTGGCTGGAAAGTGACGAGCGGACGAGGATCCATAAGGCTTTTCTGGAGACGATCGCGGCGGCAGGCTATGAGACCGGCGTCTATGGCTCCAGGAACTGGCTGAACGAACAGATAGATATGAAAGAATTGTCTTCCTATAAGACATGGCTGGCTGAATATGCGGATATTCCTGCTTATGAGGAGTATTACCATATGTGGCAGTATACTTCCAAGGGTACCGTGGATGGTATTGAAACACGTGTGGATCTGAATTTGTGTTATATGAATATTGACACGTCCATCAATCATGCGAAGGGGGCCGGCGGATATTCCGGTGTGGTAAGCGGTGACAGCGGTAATGTGCCGGTGGGAGACGAATAAGAGAGGTGTGCGACTGTGTTATTTCGTTATGGCGGATGCGCTGCCGGGACATAATAGCAGAAAGGATGATAAAGATTATGGGCAAAATAACTGTAGAGACATGTGAGATAGAAGGACTCAAGGTGATCACGCCGACGGTGTTCGGGGATACCAGAGGCTATTTTATGGAGACCTATAACTATAATGATTTTAAGGAGGCCGGTATCGATCAGGTTTTCGTGCAGGACAATCAGTCGGCTTCCACGAAGAATGTGCTTCGCGGACTGCACTTTCAGATCCAGTATCCTCAGGACAAGCTGGTGCGAGTGATCAAGGGGGAGGTGTTTGATGTGGCAGTGGATCTGCGCAAGGGCTCTCCCACTTTCGGACAGTGGCACGGGGAACTGCTCACGGAGGAGAATATGAAGCAGTTCTATGTACCCAAGGGTTTTGCGCACGGCTTTCTTGTGCTGTCCGATTATGCGGAATTTTGCTACAAATGCTCGGAGTTCTATCATCCCGGCGACGAGGGGGGGCTTATATATAATGATCCCGAGATTGGGGTACAGTGGCCGATCCCGGAGGGGATGGAACTGATCTTTTCGGAGAGGGATACCAAGTGGGGCGGACTGTCCGCCTATGTGGAAGAATACGGAAGGTGACAGGAATTACTTTATGGAGAAAAAGAAAAAGTTTACTTCCAGGCTGGTGCAGCTGCCGATGGAGTTATGGCAGAGCAGGAAGCTGATTTGGAAACTGTCCAAGAATGATTTTAAGAAGCGGTATGCCGGGTCATACATGGGGTTCATATGGGGCTTTGCCCAGCCGCTGGTGACGGTGCTTATGTATTATCTGGTGTTTGACAAGATCTTCGGCGCCAAGGCAATAGAACTGCGCAGCGGCGTGGAGGTTCCATTTGCGCTGTTTATCACGGCGGGGCTGGTTCCCTGGTTTTTTTTCAGTGAGGCCATCGGCCAGGGGACTATGTCGCTGATCGAGTACAGCTATCTGGTGAAGAAAGTGGTATTCAAGATAAGCATTTTGCCTGTCATCAAGGTCATTGCCGCTACCTTCAGTCATCTGTTTTTCCTGGCTCTGGCTATACTGCTGGGCTGTATATACGGCTATTATCCCAGTGTGTATCTGATTCAGGTCCTCTATTACGGCGCGTGTCTGTTCTTATTGGTGCTGGCTATGTCCTATACCACCTGCGCCGTGGTGATTTTTTTCCGGGATTTGTCACAGATCATTTCCATCTGCCTGCAGGTGGGCATATGGGCCACTCCAATCCTTTGGAGCCTGGATTCCCTTCATAATCCCACAGTAGTGGCGCTGCTCAAGCTGAATCCTTTGGTATATATCGTGAACGGCTACAGGGACTCTGTGTACGGGCATCACTGGTTTTTTGAAGATATCACTGGAACTCTGTATTTCTGGGCGGTGACAGTGGCGCTGTTTCTTGTGGGGGCCGCGATCTTCAAGAAGTTGAAGGTGCATTTCGCGGATGTGATCTAGCGAAGGAAATATACAGTATTAACGCAATAACACGGGCACAGCGGGAGTTTGGTTTAGGCCAAACTCCGGTTATGCAGGAAAGAGGTAAGTTTGGAAGTAAAACTTCCAAATACGCATTAACGCAGTATCGCAGGCTCAGCCAGCGATATGCAGGAAAGAGGTAAGTTTGGACGAAAAAGATACCAGAGAGGTGGCTATAGAGGTCACAAACTTAAGTAAAGTATATAAACTGTACGACAAGCCCTCGGATCGCTTCAGGGAGGCTTTGCGGCTGACCAAAAAGCAATACCGGGAGCACTATGCGCTGCGGGACGTAAATATGTCTATTCATCAGGGGGAGACGGTGGGCATTATCGGCACCAACGGTTCCGGTAAGTCCACGATTCTTAAGATCATCACCGGAGTGTTGAGCCCTACTTCCGGCCAGGTGCAGGTAAACGGACGGATATCCGCTCTGCTGGAGTTGG
>CANPIC010000063.1 GCA_947574055.1 uncultured bacterium | reverse complement strand
TACCAATAATACGCACATATAAATAGTAATACATTACTGGAAAAAATTCTTAAACGTAAGAAGGGAGAACAAAGATGACAGATAAGGTAATTGAAAACAACCAGGTGACGATCATGGGTGAGGTGATCAGTGAATTTACGTTCAGTCATGAAATTTTCGGCGAGGGCTTCTATATGGTAGATGTGGAAGTAGCGCGTCTCAGTGAATCCTATGATGTGATTCCTGTTATGGTATCGGAACGGCTGATAGATGTCAGTGCGGATTACAAAGGCTGTAATCTGTGCATCACCGGACAATTCCGATCCTATAACAGACATGAGGAAAAGAAAAATAAACTGGTGCTTTCCGTATTTGCCAGAGAGATTGAGTTTCTGGATACAATAGAAGAGAGCGCTAAGACCAATCAGATCTTTTTGGATGGTTATATTTGTAAGGAACCGGTCTACCGGAAAACACCTCTTGGAAGGGAAATCGCGGATTTGCTGCTGGCGGTCAACAGGCCCTATGGGAAATCCGATTACATACCATGTATCTGCTGGGGCAGAAATGCCAGATATGTCAGCAGTTTTACAGTGGGTTCCAGATGCCTTGTATGGGGAAGAATCCAGAGCAGAGAATATGTAAAGAAGATATCGGAAGAAATGACCGAAAAAAGGGTTGCCTATGAAGTGTCAGTGAGCAAACTGGAACTGGCAGAGGAAGAAGAGGAGGATTGACAGCCAGGCTGATGTCTGCTATGATAAACATGTCAAAACAAAAGGCAGGAAACAGAATATATGATAGAGGTTGCGTATTTCATCAGTAGCTTTTCTGATGTGTCAGGCACAGGAGAGGGTCAGTGAAAGGGGAATACGCCGAAAGATAAGGTTTCCGTGAGCATCTTATCTTGGGCATGCATTTAAGAGGTGTATGACTGTCATCTGATTATGGATGGGGCGCTATCAGAAGAAAGAAATTTTAGCTGGCTCATCTGTATGCTGTTGAGTCAGCTTTTTATGATACAGAAGGGTACTTTTAGCATGATTGCAGGAGGAAAGGAATATGGCATTGTTTAAAGGAGCAGGCGTAGCGATTGTGACGCCGTTTCATCAGGATGGCTCGGTGAATTACGAGCGTTTTTCGGAGTTGCTGGAATATCAGATCGCAAACGGGACAGATGCGATCATTGTCTGCGGAACGACAGGAGAGTCTTCTACCCTCAGTCATGAAGAGCATCTGGACGTGATCCGGTATTGTGTCAAACAGGTAAACGGACGGGTTCCGGTTATCGGCGGCACCGGCTCCAACTGCACGGAAACGGCGGTCTATCTGTCCGGAGAGGCTGAGAAAGCAGGCGTGGATGGGCTGCTGGTGGTATCTCCTTATTATAATAAGGCAACACAGAACGGTTTATTTTATCATTATAAGACGATTGCGGATTCTGTGTCGGTTCCTATGATTCTTTACAATGTACCGAGTCGTACAGGAACGAATATCGCTCCTGCCACAGTTGTAAGACTGTGCAGGGAAGTGGAGAATATTGTGGGTGTCAAGGAAGCATCCGGCAATATTTCTCAGGTGGCCAGATTGATGGCTATGGCAGACGGTTGTGTGGATCTGTATTCCGGCAATGATGACCAGGTAGTGCCGCTGTTAGCGATGGGAGGACTGGGTGTGATCTCTGTCCTGTCTAATATAGCGCCCAGACAGACCCATGATATGTGTGCGAAGTATTTTGCAGGAGATCTGGCAGGCAGCCTGCAGATCCAGCTGGATGCGATTCCGCTGGTAGATGCGCTGTTTTGTGAAGTAAATCCGATCCCGGTGAAAATGGCACTGAAGCTGCAGGGGCGGGATGAAGGTGTATTGCGTATGCCGCTTTCCGAGATGGAACCGGAGCATGCGGAGATCCTGAAAAAAACCATGGAAGAATTCTGTGGTAAATAAATGGCATTCGGACCGTTGCAGGTCATGTCCTGTCGTAGTTTGGGTTGTGTTCTTGGCGATGGCTTATGACAGGACGGCCTTTAGATTTGTTACCGGAGTTTATGCATAAAAGGCTGAATATCTTGACAAAAGGGCCGATATTTTGTAATATAATAAAAGTTTAGAAATTTTTTGAGGAAAAGGAGAAAGAGAGTTATGGCTAAGGGTAATTCATGGACGATCTCAGACAGTAACGGGATCAATCACAGTATCAGCTGTAAAGTAAAAGCATTTGGTGGACCGGAAATTTCAGTGGATACCAATACTTACAGAGTAAAATCCAGCAACTGGTTTGTAAATGTGGTAGATTATGCGGTAGATTTTCCGGGTGCTAACTGCCATGTTGTTATGATTGGCAATAAGAGCAGGCTGGCAGTAAATGGTACATATCAGGATGACGGTTCCCAGTATGAGCCGGTGACAAGCATACCTGCATGGGTATGGGTGCTGGTTGCGATCAGTGTAATCGGTGGCTGGTTCTTTGGCGGCCTCCTCTGCCTGGTGATCGGTGTGGCAATGAGTTCAGTATATATTTCAGCTGCATTGTCTAAAAATACAACAAAAGTAATTATTGCATTTGTTGCGTTTCTTGTGATCGCGGCCGTGTTCTTTGGTTTGAATATGGTGCTGGTCGGCATGGTATAGAGGCATAGACAGAGGTAAGATATGAACGGAAATGAGAATTTTGGCCAAAACGGCGACAATAACGGATATAACAGCTATGCGCCTAACAATTATAACGGACCGGTGGTTGTATCCAATGCTATTCCGGAAAAAAGCGGTGGAAAAGCGGTAGGAAGCCTTGTATGTGGTATTATTTCCATAGTGGGTTTCTGGTCTTTTATCACGATTGTAGTGTCTATAGTCGGTATTATATTGGGTATTATTAATATAGCCCAGAAGAATCCGCAGAAGGGGATGGCGATTGCAGGAATTATAACGTCCGTACTGGGCCTGTTGTTGAGTGTCGGATATATCTTCCTGTATGTTGTGCTCTCAATGGCAGTGGCGGGATTTTGATGATAGTTATCAAGTGAATGGAGGTGCTCCGGTCATGTACCGGGGCACATTTTATTCCCGTGTAAATGCAGCAGAAGCAGACATGTCTGTCTCTGGCGGACAACAGGAAGCAGTATTTTGCAATGGACGAAATGTGTGTGTTTTCTAAGAAAGGAGCAATCAGTATATGACCAGAATTATCATGCACGGCTGTCATGGCCGTATGGGACAGTTTATCAGCAAAATGGCGGCGGAAGATCCGGATACGGAGATAGTGGCAGGCGTGGATATTGCCACAAACAGTGTCCATTCCTATCCGGTCTATGATGATATTTTGAAATGTGATGTGCAGGCGGATGTTGTCATTGACTTTGCAACGGCGCAGGCGGTGGACGGATTGCTTTCCTTTTGTGAGGAGCGGAAGATACCATGCGTTTTATGCACCACGGGTCTTAGTGAAGCACAGTTGCAAAGAGTGGAAGCGGCATCGGCAAAGGTGGCCATACTGAAATCAGCGAATATGTCGATCGGCATCAATCTGCTGTTTAAATTGCTGGCAGAGGCGGCGCCAGTCCTGGCGGAAGCAGGATTTGATATGGAAATTGTGGAAAAACATCATAGACAGAAACTGGATGCGCCCAGTGGTACGGCGCTGGCTCTGGCGGATGCTCTCAATGGTGCCATGGACGGGAAATATGAGTACGTGTATGACAGAAGCAGTCGAAGAGAGCGCCGGCCTGTTGATGAGATCGGTATTTCCGCGGTCAGAGGTGGCACGATTGTAGGAGAGCATGATGTGATTTTTGCCGGTACAGATGAAGTCATAACCTTTTCACACAGTGCATATTCACGGGAAGTGTTTGCCAAGGGAGCGATTCAGGCTGCCAAGTATCTGGCAGGGAAGCCGGCCGGGTATTATCAGATGAGTGATGTGATCAACGGCTGATCTTTGAACCGTATGTGTGACAGGGGATTGGAGGAAAGACGATGGAGAATGAAAAGATCGGGGAAAATCTGACAGAAATGGAAATGATGTATTTAAAGACACTGGCCAGGCAGTATCCGACCATTGCCACGGCATCCACTGAGATCATCAATTTACAGGCTATTTTAAATCTGCCTAAAGGGACAGAGCATTTCCTGACAGATATTCACGGAGAATATGAACAGTTTAACCATGTGCTGAAAAACGGCTCCGGGTCGGTCAAATATAAGATTGATGAAGAATTTGGCAATACACTCAGCAGCAGAGATAAAAAAAGCCTTGCCACACTGATCTATTATCCGCAGGAGAAGCTGGAACTTGTCATGCAACAGGAAGATAATATCGAAGACTGGTATAAGATCACACTGCACAGGCTGGTGCAGATTACCAAGCGTGTGGCATCCAAGTATACCCGTTCCAAGGTGAGGAAGGCATTACCCGGTGATTTTGCCTATATCATAGAGGAACTGATCACAGAGAAAGCGGAAGTGCAGGACAAAGAGGCTTATTATAATGAGATTATCCGCACAATCATACGGATCGGGAGTGCGCCTGGTTTTATCATAGCGCTCAGTGAACTGATCCAGCGCCTGGTCATTGATCATCTGCATATCGTGGGGGATATCTACGACCGTGGTCCGGGGCCGCATATTATCATGGATACACTGCAGGAATATCATTCAGTGGATATTCAGTGGGGCAACCATGATATGGTCTGGATGGGGGCGGCGAGCGGGCATCTGGCATGTATTGCCACCGTCATCAGGATGGCGGCGCGTTATGGGAATTTGGATACCCTGGAGGATGGCTATGGTATCAATCTGATCCCTCTCGTGACCTTTGCCATGGAAACATACAAAGAAACTGACTGTAGTGCATTTGCCATCAAATATAATACAGACTATAATACGAAAGATCTGCGGATGGATATGAAGATGCACAAGGCCATAACCATCCTGCAGCTGAAGCTGGAAGGCCAGCTGATCAAACGGCATCCGGAGTTTCATATGGAAGACCGCCTGCTTCTTGATCAGATCGACTATGAGAAGCGGACAGTGAAAATAGGCGGCAAAGAGTATGCCATGAAGGATGTGGATTTTCCGACCGTTAATCCGGATCAGCCTTATAAACTGACACCGGAAGAGGCACAGCTGATGGAGCGGCTGCGGCAGGCTTTTGTACATTGTGAAAAACTCCAGCGCCATATCCGCTTCCTTTTTTCCAAGGGCGGATTGTATAAAGTATACAATTCCAATCTGCTTTATCATGGATGTGTTCCCATGGATGAGAAGGGAAATTTCCGCAAGATGGAAGTGGACGGCAGGGAATATGCGGGAAAAGAATTGTATGATGTCCTGGAACATTATGCCAGAAAGGGTTTTTACAACCGGCATAATGTTTCTGAGAAACGCAAGGGGCAGGATATAATCTGGTACATCTGGGCCGGTCCCAATTCTCCCGTTTTTGGCAAGGACAAAATGGCAACCTTTGAGCGTTATTTTGTGGAAGAAAAAGAGACCCATTTGGAGGTGAAGAACAGCTATTATCGTCTGATGGATCAGGAAGAGATTGTGAATAAGATTTTGCGGGAGTTTGGTCTTGACGAGACAAACAGCCATATCGTAAACGGTCATGTGCCGGTAGAACTGAAAAAGGGCGAGACTCCTATTAAATGCGGCGGCAAACTGCTGATCATAGACGGCGGGTTTTCCAGGGCTTATCAGGGTAAGACGGGCATTGCCGGCTATACGCTGATCGCCAATTCCCATGGTATGCGTCTTGTAGCCCATGAGACGTTTGAATCAAAAGAGGATGCCATACAGAAGGAATCCGATATTTTTTCCGATTCCATTGTCATAGAGACAGCGGCTACGCGTCTGCAGGTGGCGGATACCTATGTGGGTGCGGAAATTATGGAAAGCATCAGGCATCTGGAACTGCTTCTGCAGGCCTATCAGGATGGCAGTCTGGTGGAACGGGTGAAATAAATGAGAAAAAAGGCTGTCTGGCGCTGATCCGGAATTCGGACAGTGCCGGCAGCCTTTTAAGCAGGAAAGTATGCCCTGCGATAGCATCGGATGAGAGACAGTGCGTGCTGTTTATCGATTGTCTGAACCGACTACATCATTGGTCACGTCGGATACACCTTCTGCCGCATCACTCACACCATCGGCGAGATCATCTACCACATCACCTACTGCATTGCCTGCATCGTCGATGACCGTTTCATTGCCGCCGTTTGTGTTGTCGGTATTTGCTGTTGTATCGGTGCCTGTTCCTGTCGCATTGTCCGTAGCGGAACCGGTCGTGGTATTGTTTCCGTTATCTGCGGTATTCGCGGAATCATTATTGACAGTGCCGGCGGTGTTGTCGGTATTGGTATCTGCTGCGGAGTTGTTGTTTGTATCTGTCGCTGCCTCATTGTCGGTATTTCCGGTGTTTTGATCCGGATTGTCTGCAGTTGTGTCATTGGTGCTGTTGCTTTCTGTACCTTCTGTTGTCCCGGTTTCGTTGTTGTTCTTGCTGCCGCAGGCAGTGAGTGCTGCACAGAGCATAACAAGGATCAGAGAAAGGGACAGCATTCTTGCATACTTTTTCATAATCTCGCTCCTTTTCTTTTACATGATGCGCAGCTCGCGGTCAGATGCTCAGCCGCAGTACGGCACCGCTTGTGCGCGGAGAGTCCGCAGAGAACTCTTTGCCGGTAGTATGTGCCATTTGCAGTGTTTTATGCAAAGATAACGAAAAAATTTTATGCAGGGAGGTATGTTAGCATATATGAAATTTCGTCCATGTATAGATATCCATAACGGAAAAGTAAAACAGATTGTTGGCTCCAGTCTGCGCGATACGGGAGACTACGCCGAAGAAAATTTTATTGCCGGACAGGATGCTGCCTGGTTTGCGCAACTTTACCGGCGGATGAAGCTGCCGGGCGGACATGTCATTTTGCTCAACCGGGAAGACAGCCCATATTTTGAGGCCACACGCAGGCAGGCCCTGGCCGCGTTGGCGGCCTGGCCTGGCGGTCTGCAGGTAGGAGGCGGTATCCGGGCGGATAATGCGGCCTTCTACCTGCAGGCTGGTGCCTCTCATGTGATCGTTACCTCTTATGTCTTTCAAAATGGCCGCATCGCTTATGAAAATCTGCAAAAACTATGCCAGGAGACGGGAAAAGAACATCTGGTACTGGATCTGAGCTGCCGGAAAAAGGAGGGACAATACTATATTGTAACCGACAGATGGCAAAAGGATACAGATGTGACGATAAATGAAAAGACATTGGATTTTTTGGCGGCATATTGCAGTGAATTTCTGGTTCATGCAGTGGATGTGGAAGGAAAGGCGGAAGGCATCGAGACAGAACTGGTCAGGTTTCTGGGGCGTTATTGTCCGATTCCGGTCACGTATGCCGGCGGTGTTCATCATGAGGCGGATCTGAAACTGTTAAAAAAAGCAGGACACGGCCGGGTGGATGTGACCATCGGCAGTGCCCTGGATCTGTTTGGCGGCAATATGAAGCTGGAGCAGGTGCTGCGGGAAACGCAGCAGGCCGGTCAATACGTGCCTACAGATTGGTAATGGATTTTTGGGGCGCTTCTTCCTCTGACTGCGGCGGCATGGACGCCGTATAGGAAAGAGTGATGCTTCCCAAAGGATTGTCGTCATTGTCAAAAAAGGTGACAGTGAAAGGATCTTCTCCAATCTGATAGATCTTGATTTCCAGTTTGGCATCCTGTTTGAATTCCTTGTCGTTGAAACGGACTCTGTTCTCGTCGTAGTTTTCTATTTTGGCAAGGACTGCTGGCTGTCTGACCAGAATATCGGCTGACAGTACATCTCCCACATAGACATCAGAGCCGTCAGGCAGAGCGGGGATGACGCCATAAGGTGCCACGCCATAACTCCAGGTGGTGGAATCTATCACTGCCTTGGAGCGGATCGTGCCATCCTGGGAAGTGAATGAGCCATCTTCCAGATTCACATAATACGCCTCACCGCTGGCGGGAATATCCGCTAAGCGGATGGTCAGATGAGTTCCGTTATTCCAGCCCACCAGACTGAAGGTGGAATCCGGCTCGGCAATCTGACATTTTTTGGTGTCTTTGAGATCAATTTCTTCCACCACCGTGTCGTCGGCAGTGCGTCTGATGATCATTTTTCCGTTTCCGGGTATGACATTTTGCCGTTTGAAGTAGGCATGGAGTACATTGCTGCCATAGACCATGGAATAGCCTCTTTCATTGGGGGTGAAAACGACCGGGCCGATGGAGTCATCGGTAAGTGCGTCCCCTTCCGCCTCTGTTTGCGCGGCCACATCTCCACCGACTCCTTCCAGTGGCGTGGCCGGGGGTTGTTGGGGCTGGCCTTCCGTCTGCTGACCGGGGGTGGATGTGCCTTCACCGGCAGCAGGGACATTGTCTGCGCCGGTATTTTGTTCCTGCGTTACTGCAGTGTCTTCCGGCGCTTGCTGCGTCGGAGACTGCTGACCGCAGGCGGTCAGAGAAGTCAAAAGGGCAGCGGTGATCATACATGTGAGAAACCTTTTTTTCATATTTCCTCCAGATATAAAGTTCCGCACCTGCCTCCCGACACCCATGCCGGGATGGATATCGTTCAGGCAGGTACTGCTATCAGTTCCATTTATAAAAGAAGAACCAGCCTGTGAGACTGGTCCTTCTTATAATCGTTAAAACAAGATTGCGACTTTCTAAAATAAAATGAATTTGCCGGTCAATTTATATAAGAAAAGGCACATTGAAAAACCGATTATAGAGTGTGTTACAAGAATCCTCTTATAACTTGGTTACATTCACTGCCTGAGGGCCTTTTTCGCCGTTTACTACTTCGAACTCAACAGATGCACCTTCTTCAAGAGACTTGAAGCCGTCCATGTTTAATCCTGTGTAGTGTACGAATACGTCATTCCCCTGCTCGTCAGAGATGAAACCGTAACCTTTTTGGTTGTTAAACCACTTTACCGTACCTCTGTTCATCTAGGATACCTCCAAAATATAGATTATCGCGTTGCAACACATCTAGGATAGCATATCGGATTCAAAAAGTAAAGAACGAAAAAGTTCTTTCCGAAAATTTAATGTGGCTGTTGGTGACGGTTCGGACAAAATAGTGACCGGCAAAAGAGGTTATGGGTGAAAGTGGCGCCGGAATGGACAAAAAACTGCCTGCACAGCCCCGCCAAAAGGGCTTCTTAGCACAGATAACATGGACATTCTGTCATAAAAATTTTACAAATCAAGAAATGTATGTTAGAATCATGAGGACGGAGGTGAAAATGAGTGGAATCCGGAAAGCATAAGAAAAGAGTGAGTTATACAGTTATGATAGTTTCTGACTCGCCATACGGAGGTACACATCCTTTCTATCTGAAACAGGGATTGCTGACAACGATTCTCTGTCTGATTGCCATTATTCTAACGGTTTCCGTGGGGACCGCGGTTTATCATTGGTCGGCTCTGAAAAAAGTGACTTCACAGGAAGCAGAGCTGCAGGCGCAGATAGAAGAACTGACCCGGCAGAATCAGAAACTCACGACAGATAACGCAGAATTGTCTGACAAAGTTGCTATTTTAAGTGATACGGTAACACAGAACGCAGAAATGCAGAAAGCACAGCAAGAAGAAGAGGATGCCAGAAAGATCCCTAGTGATTTTCCGCTTGCGGGAGCAGCCGTGATCTTTAAGAGTTCTGAAATGAAAGCGGAGACAGGAGGAGAGGAGGATACGGAAGGGGAAGATGGCGGCAGGGATGCACAGATCATGGCCGAGACGGATCCGATTGTTGTCTTTTCCGCATCGGCAGGCACAAAGGTGATCGCGTCGGCAGAAGGTGTTGTGGCTTCTGTGGAAGATGATTCGCTCTATGGGCATAAGGTTACCATCGACCATCAAAATGGTTATATGTCTATTTACAGATCGGCTTCCGAACCGGCGGTGACGCAGGGACAGGAAGTGGAATCCGGCACCACCCTGTATGAGATGCAGTCTCCGGATGAGAAATTCGGGTATCAGATAACACAGGAAGGTACGTTGATAGATCCGCTGGATCTGTTAGAAGTATACGGTTAGGAGGGGAACTATGTTAAAAAAGAAAGAAAACAACGATAATCAGTTTTCAAAGATCAAAAGTATTATCGGGCAGGATGCCGTATTTGAAGGTACTCTGCAGGCCAAGGAGACCACAAGGGTAGACGGGCTGATTAAAGGGGATGTGAAGATCGACACCGTGCTGGTACTGGGGCTTACCGGAAAGATCGTGGGCAACGTTCAGGCGGCCACTATTATGATCGGCGGCACGGTGGAAGGTGATCTGGTTGCGACGGATAAGATTACGATCTCCGCTACCGGGAAAGTAACGGGCAACCTGCATACGAAAAAGCTGGTTGTGGATGAGAACGCGGTATTCTTCGGGCAATGTTTCATGGGCGATAACGTACCGAAACAGCCCGAGGCGGAGCCTGCTCCTTTAAAGGCTGCTGAACAAAGCAGCCAGGAGTACCGCAGGACACCGAGAGCAAAGGCGGCGGAGCCCGGTGAATATCCCAAGACTGTCAGGCCCAGAACTGCGGAAGAGGTAAAAACCGCAGATGACGGGCGGGCTGCCGGGGAATAGATACATAACAAAGAGTCATAAAAGACAAAAAGAACTCTGCCGCGCAGAGTTCT
>CANPIC010000062.1 GCA_947574055.1 uncultured bacterium | reverse complement strand
AGCACTCGGCTGTTAACCGAGTTGTTGCAGGTTCGAGCCCTGCTCGGGGAGGTAAATAGAAGATTTAGGAGAGACCTGTAAGCATGATTGCTTACAGGTTTTTTGTATATTTTTAAATCAGGATATATCATATTTAGCATGAAAAGAGGAATCTCACAAAGTGAGGTTCTTTTTTCTTGGACAAAACATACAAAAAGCACATCTTATTATTGTGAAAAACAGAGAATACAATGATACTTGCACAAATTACGACACATGTCGTATCTAAGAAAAGGGAATTTTTATATAACATAACTATAACAAACAGCCTTACAGCAGGACATAACCAAAGCAGAACAGGGGAATGGATGTATGGAATCAGGGATGGCACTTATGGGAATTATAGAAAAGTTAAGTAGAGAGCAGTCGGGTTATTTACATGACTTTTTCAGGAATTGTCCGGCAGAGGTCATACAGGTGATGCAGTACGTGAAGGTTTCCAGAGGACAGACTGTTTTGCTGGCGGGAAGGAGCTGTGAATATGTATGGATAGTCATAAAGGGAGAAGTGAGCGGAGAGGACATCCAGATGACTGGTAATGTATACAGCTTTTTTGAGCAGTCAGGTATCAGTATAATCGGAGATTATGAACTTTTTGCAGGACTTTCCGAGATCCAGAAGACGGTTGCTGCGGGTACGGACTGTGAAGCGTTCCGGATTCCTTCGGCAGTCTATATGAAGTGGATGGAAGAGGACAAAAATGCGCTGTTTATGCGGGCGCAGGTATTGGCCCGGACGCTTGCGAAGGAGATATCCAATGAGCGGAAGTATCTGCTGCTAAACGCCAGAGACAGACTGGTGCTGTATCTGACCAATGCCTATGGCAAATGGGGAGGTAACGGCGAATGTATTGTGAAAAAGACGCAGGCGCAGTTGGCACAGCGGATCGGGATGAATGTGAGAACGGCTCAGCGAAGTATTTTACGGCTGGAACAGGAAGGGTTTATCTCTTATCGAAGCGGCGCCATCCATATATCATGGCAGCAATATGAAATGCTGAGGGAATACAGGGATGCGAAACTCTGAATCATGGTAACGAGGACCTGTCAAACAACAAAATAGAAAAGGAGAAATAAGTGATGAGCAAAACACCAACACCACACATCGGAGCAGCGAAGGAGCAGATTGCAAAGACCGTATTGATGCCGGGGGACCCGCTGCGGGCAAAGTTTATTGCGGAGAATTTTCTGGAGAACTGGGAATGTGTGAACACAGTCAGAAATATGCTGGCGTTCACGGGGGAGTATCAGGGTAAAAGAGTGACGGTATCAGGCGGTGGTATGGGGATGCCCTCGGTAGGCATCTACACGTATGAATTGTTTCATTTTTATGAAGTAGACCAGATCATCAGGATCGGTACGGCAGGGACATTGAGTGAGCGAGTGAATCTGCGGGATGTAGTCATCGGTGTGGGGGCGAGTACGGACTCCGCGTATGCCGCGCAGTATCATCTGCCGGGAACCTTTGCACCGATTGCAGATTTTGATCTGGCGAGAAAGGCGGCAGAGACAGGGGAGCGCCTGGGGATCCGGACGGTAGCGGGCAATATCCTTTCTTCCGATATTTTTTATAATGATGATGAGCAGGCACTGCAGAAGTGGGCGCAGATGGGCATTCTGGCTGCAGAGATGGAAGCTGCGGCGCTGTATATGAATGCGGCCAGAGCCGGTAAGCGGGCGCTGTGTATGCTGACTATTTCGGATGCACCTTTCCGCGGAGAGTCATTGTCCGTTGAGGATCGTCAGACCGGCTTTACGGATATGATGAAGATTGCACTGGAAATTGCATAGAGAAGAAAGCGGGTGGGCAAATGAAAAAATGGAGAAAGATCATACCGGCGCTTCTGTCGGCTTGTCTGCTGGCGGGCTGTGGTGTGGCGCAAAAGGATGATTCGGTTTACCGGGTATCCATGGTGGCGGGGACGGGCGGTATCAATGACCAGTCTTTTAATCAGTTGTCATGGGAAGGGCTACAGAGGTTCGGCGCACATTCCGGAGCGGATGTGCGGGTGCTGGAGTCCAAACAGGCTTCGGATTATCTGACGAATATTGACCGGGCGACGGATACGTACAGTGATCTGGTGTGGGCGCTGGGGTACTCCCTGGCAGATCCTATGTTGACCATTGCAAAGATGAATCCGGATATTAATTTTGCCATTGTGGATTATGGGTTTGATGAGAGCCCGCACAATGTCACGGGTGTGGTGTTTCGGGCGCAGGAGTCTTCTTTTCTGGTGGGTTATATTGCAGGGATGACGACGCAGACAGATAAGGTGGGCTATGTGGGGCCGATGAAGAGCTTTTTGAACGATCAGTTTCAGTATGGATATATCGGCGGTGTCGCTTATGCGGCACATGTCCGTGGGAGAGAGATTGAAGTGCAGTCACAGTTTACGGAAAGTTATTCCGATGCGGCCAAGGCAAAGGCCATTGCAAATAAAATGTATTCCAATGGCTGTGATATTATTTTTCACTCTGCAGGTGGCGCCGGCTATGGTGTCATTGAGTCGGCAAAGGAGAACGGGAAGTATGTGATCGGTGTGGATACAGACCAGTCTTATCTTGCACCGGACAATGTGCTGACTTCCGGTATGAAAAATGTGGATATTGCCGTGGATCTGGTGTCTACCATGGCCATGGAGGGTGAAGAGATCGGCGGACAGACGTACAGTTATGGGTTAAAAGAAGGGTGTGTGGGCATACCGGCTGAAAATCCGCTGCTGGCTCCGGAGATCTATGAAAAGGCAATGGAAATACAGGAGATGATTGTGCAGGGTGAACTGGTTCCGCCCTTGTCAGAGGAAACGTGTCAGGCCTTTGTGGAAGGTCTGTAAAAACGGGAGAGAAGGAAAATGGAAATAAAGAGAGAGTATGCGGTGCAGATGCACGATATTACGATCAGATTCGGCTCGTATACCGCACTGGATCAGGTACGGCTGGATGTAAAGAAGGGGTCCATCCATGCAGTTCTGGGGGAAAACGGCGCGGGTAAGACGACCCTGATGAATATTCTGTATGGGCTGTATCAGGCAAATGAAGGGGAGATTTACTTATACGGGGAAAAGGTGGAAATGAAAAATCCCAATGTGGCCATTTCCCATGGAATCGGTATGGTGCATCAGCATTTTATGCTGGTGGATACGTTTACCGTGACGCAGAATATTATCCTGGGGCATGAAACCACGAAAGCGGGGGGCGTGGTAGATCTGAAGCGGGCCCGGTCGGAGGTCATGGAGATCGTCAGAAAATATGGACTGGAAGTGGACCCTGATGCTTATATTTCGGATATTTCCGTAGGTATGCAGCAGCGGGTGGAGATCCTGAAGGCATTGTACCGGGGCGTGGATATTCTCATTCTGGATGAGCCGACGGCGGTGCTGACGCCGCAGGAGATCAACGATCTGATTGCTATTATGCATAAGCTGGTCAATGATGGCAAGACCATTATCATCATTACCCACAAGCTGAAAGAGATTAAAGCATCTGCTGATTATTGTACAATCATCCGCAGGGGGACCTATATTGACACGGTGGATGTGGGAAAAGTGACACAGGAAGAACTGGCGGATATGATGGTGGGGCATCGGGTGAAACTGGTGGTGGACAAGGAAAAAGCGCAGCCGGGAGATGTGGTATTTGAGGTGGATAAGGTGACAGCCAGGGACAGCCGGGGGGTTTATGTCCTCAAAGACATGTCATTGAAAGTCCGCCGGGGAGAGATTTTCGGAATTGCCGGGATTGACGGCAACGGGCAGAAGGAACTGGTGGAGGCCATTACCAATCTGATTCGCGTGGAGAGCGGCACCATTAAGATCAATGGCAAGAATATAGAAAACCGTACGACACGGGAGACGATGGAGGCCGGGATTTCCACCATTCATGAAGACCGGCAAAAACGCGGGCTGGTACTGGATTTTTCGGTGGAGGATAATGCGGTGTTGGATACGTATATGAAAGAGCCCTTTTCGCGAAACCACATTCTGGACAGAAAGGAAATCCGCAAATTTGCATCGGGCCTGTTAAAGGATTATGATGTCCGTCCGGATTCCTGCGAAGAATTGGCGATCCGGGGACTTTCCGGAGGAAATCAGCAGAAAGTGATTATCGGCAGGGAGATAGCCAATAATCCCGATCTGTTGATTGCGGTTCAGCCCACCCGCGGACTGGATGTGGGAGCCATTGAATATGTGCATAAGATGCTGGTGCGGGAGCGGGATAAGGGGAAGGCGGTGCTGCTGATCTCGCTGGAGCTGGATGAGGTAATGAATGTTTCGGATACCATCGGCGTCATCTATGCCGGTTCCATCCGCTGCACGTTTGAACAGGGTGAGGTGGATGAAAAGACGATTGGACTGATTATGGCGGGAGGGACATTAGATGGAAAAAACAGTTAAAATACGAAAGAAACCAATCGCGGCTATTCTGCTTGCCATATTTTGCGGTTTTGTTGTGGCAACGGTGATTCTGGCAGCTTCCGGTTATCATCCCTTGGAAGCCTTTGGCGCGCTGCTTTCCGGTATTTTCGGAAGGCCCAAATATGTTTCCAATGTGATCATTAAGAGTACGCCGATTATTTTGACCGGTGTCAGCGTGGCATTTGCGTATAAGATGGGCCTGTTTAATATCGGCGCGGAAGGGCAGTTTATTGTGGGCGCTGTGGCCGCCAATATTGTGGGGATTGTATGTGATTTTCCGGCTATTATTGAGATTCCGCTGGTGCTGGCAGTGGGTGCGGCGGCAGGTGCACTCTACGGGGGGATCGCCGGATGGCTGAAGGCAAAATATCATATCAATGAAGTGATCGTGGGGATTATGTTAAACTGGATTGCCCTGTATCTGTCCAATTTTGTGTGTAACATTGAGCGTTTTCACAAGCCGGACTCAGATGGGACATATGCCATTCACGAATCAGGGTTTCTCACCTTTTTTACGAACTGGAAGACGACAGAAGCGGCGGCCGAATTTGTGCGCAATCACCCTGTTGCAGGGGATATTCTGCGGACAGATGCCAATGCGGGGATTCTGATCGCTGTTGCACTCACTTTTGCTGTTTCGTCTCTGCTCTATAAGACGACAAAAGGGTATGAACTGCGGGCAGTGGGCAGTAACCGTGATGCAGCGGAGTTTGCGGGGATCAATGTCGGCAAAAACATGGTACAGACGATGCTGATTGCAGGCGCTCTGTCGGGTATCGCAGCGTCTATCTGCATTGCGGGTAATAATCCGCATGGCATTTCCCAGCTTTCTGCATTTGAGTCCAACGGTCTGAACGGTTTATCGGTTGCGTTTATCGCGGGCGGTTCCCCCATCGGATGTATCTTTGCGGGCCTGCTGTTTGGTGGCTTGTTGTATGGCGGGCAGTCTATTCAGTATATGGTGGGGGCGCCTTCAGAGATCATTAACATACTGATTGGTACGATTGTATTTCTGATCGCATTAAAAGATATGGTTCCTGTACTGGTTGATAAACTGGGGAAACGAGGTGTTAAATCATGATGAATACTATTACTTTGTTGTTGGGGGTAACACTGTTGTACTCCACACCCATGGTATTTGGTGCATTGGGCGGCGTGCTGTCCGAGCGGTCAGGGGTAGTCAATATTGGCATTGAAGGTATGATGACCTTTGGCGCTTTTGCCGGTGCAGCGGCGGGATATTACAGTGCAAACCCGTGGATCGGTGTTTTGTGTGCCGCCGCCGCAGGAGGGATTCTGGCTTTGCTACATGCCATGGCGGCCATTACGTTTCAGGCAGATCAGACGATCAGCGGTGTGGCCATCAATCTGCTGGGGCCGGCGCTGGCAGTCTTTTTCTGCCGGCAGGCATTTGACGGGGCTACCATGTCCTACCCGGTGGAAAACAAATTGCCTAAGATTATGGGCAGCGGCGCAGAAGGGATGATGGCCAATCTGAATGTGGATGTGATGGTACTGGTGGCGCTTTTGTTCGCGGCGGCGATGTGGTTTGTGCTGTACCGGACAAAATGGGGACTGCGGGTGCTGGCTGTGGGCGAAAATCCTGCGGCTGCGGATACGCTTGGTATCAATGTATATAAAACCCGTTATGTCTGTGTGATTTTGTCGGGCATACTGGCAGGGATCGGCGGCGCAACGGTCACGCTGGGGATTGTGGCACAGTTCACCCAGACTTCCATTGCCGGACAGGGATTTATTGCGCTGGCAGCGGTGATTTTCGGAAAGTGGAGACCGATGGGGGCCTATAAGGCGTGTCTGATCTTTGGCTTTTCCCAGGCGCTGACGGTTGTTCTGGGCGGCGGTACACTGGCTGTTCCCACGGAGATTCTGGCTATGCTGCCCTATGTGCTTACGATTGTGATTCTGATTTTGTTTATCGGCAAATCTGTGGCGCCGAAGGCGGACGGTGTGCCGTATGTGAAGGGAAAAAGATAGGAGATAAAGGATGAGCAGGTTTAAACGGGTATTTACGATTGTGATTGACTCGCTGGGAGTGGGTGCGCTGGAGGATGCAGCGGCCTATGGCGATGCAGGAACAGATACGCTTGGGCATATTGCACAGTCGGCCTCTTCTCTGAAGATTCCCAATCTGCAAAAGCTGGGTATGGCCAATCTGCATGCGCTGGCAGGGACAGCGCCGGCGGAGAAGCCATTGGCGTATTATGGGAAGCTGCGGGAGGCCAGTACGGGCAAGGATACGATGACAGGCCACTGGGAGATGATGGGGCTCCATATTACAAAGCCATTTCAAACATTTACGGAAACCGGGTTTCCACAGGAATTGCTGGAAGAACTTTCTGCACGGACCGGGCGGACTATTATCGGTAATAAGAGCGCCAGCGGGACGGAGATTCTGGAGGAACTGGCGGAAGAGGAGATTGCCACAGGACATATGATCGTCTATACGTCGGCGGATTCGGTGTTGCAGATCTGCGGCAATGAGGAAACTTTTGGTTTGGAAGAGTTATATCGCTGCTGTGAGATCGCCAGAGAGATTACGATGAAGGATGAATGGAAGGTGGGGCGGGTCATTGCCAGACCTTACACCGGAAAGAAACGGGGGGAATTTCAGCGTACCAGCAATCGGCATGATTATGCTTTAAAGCCCTATGGGCGGACAGCACTGCATGTGCTGAAAGACGCAGGACTGGACGTGATTTCTGTAGGAAAGATATTTGATATTTTTGACGGAGAGGGACTGACGGAGTCCAATAAGTCAAAAAGCTCCGTACATGGGATGGAACAGACGATCGAAATCGCGGGCAGAGAGTTTACGGGTCTTTGTTATGTGAATCTGGTGGATTTTGACGCGCAGTGGGGCCATCGCAGGGATGTGGAAGGCTATGCAGGTGAACTGGAGCGGTTTGATGAAAAGCTGGGGATCTTGCTCTCTCTGCTGCGGGAGGATGATCTGCTGATTCTGACTGCGGATCATGGAAATGACCCCACGCATACCGGAACGGATCATACAAGGGAGAAGGTGCCGTTTCTGGCCTATTCGCCGTCCTTGCAGGCCGCAGGGGCGCTTGATGAGAGCGAAAATTTTGCGGTAATCGGCGCTACGATAGTGGATAATTTTGGCCTGAAAATGCCGGAAGGGACAATCGGAAAGTCGGTTTTGGGGAAATTGGTGTAACGAGGCCACAATAGCAGAAAGGGGAAGATACAATGAATACACATATGCTGGTAGAACTGGTGGGGTATTTTGCGTCACTGTTAGTACTTATATCTTTTCTGATGACTTCTGTGATCAGGCTGAGAATAGTGGATTCGATCGGAGCACTGATTTTTGCCATCTATGCGGTGATCATCCGTTCCTATCCCACGGCACTGATGAATCTGGCCCTGGTGGGGATTAATATGTATTATCTGTATAAACTGATAAAATCCCCCAGACAATATGCGGTGATAACCGAGGAGCCGGGAAGCGCTTCTCTGGCGTATTTTCTGAACTACTATGGTGCGGATATTAAAAAGTGTTTTCCGGATTTTGCCTTTGAAAAGGCGGGGATCAATGCGGCGTATATGGTGGTACATGATACGGTTCCGGCGGGCATTTTGCTGGGACAGGATCATAAGGACGGTAATTTCGAGATTTTTCTGGATTATGCGACGCCTCAGTACCGGGACTGCTCGGTGGGAGAATATCTGTATGCAGAACTGAGCGGAAAGGGGATTGCACGGATTTCTTTCCCTGATGCGCCCGTGGGGCATGAGGAATATCTGAAAAAGACGGGGTTTGTGAAAGAGGATGGCGTGTATGGGAAAAGACTGTAATAGATGACAGTGAAAGGACAAAATGGCGGCAGCAGAGATTGCTGTCGCCAATAAAGACTTCTAAGCAGGCCGCCCGGCCGTCTGCGGGGCCGATTATGCTGTTCTGCAAAAGGCGTTGCGGGATATTGGGAAGGTATGGTATAATTTTACCCGAACGAATAAAAGATAGGATTGCAAAACCGGGGCAGTGGGGCTTGGCTGAAGTATGAACGATAGTTATAAGAACGAACCATCACAAGGGGACGATATGTCAGAAATGATCTGCGACAGGAGACTGAAAAAAATACGTGTTTTCAGGCTTCTGTTTTTGGTTGTCATATTTTTATGCGCTTCTGTTTTTCTGTGTGCCTGTGGCTATTCCAAAGAGGAGAAACAGCACCGGCAGGAAATTATGGAAACGGGCAGGGAAAACGTGACGGATTATGTGGAAGAAAAATATGGATTTACGCCAGAGATTGAGAAGATCGTGGTGTGTGAAGATTGGGACGCCTTCACATTCGAGTCGTATTCCAGCGGCTATGTGCTGGCAGTGGTACATGCAGAGGACGGTGGGGACAGCTTCAGGGTCCATATCAGCGGGGAAGAGCGGACGACAAAGGGGCGTGATGACTTTCAGCATGGACAGATTATGGCGGACGGAAAGGCCTATTTTTCCAGGATGACGGGGTATGAGATCTATGATATCGCGCTGCAGTATACGGAGAAAGGGGCAACGGACTATTCGTATCTGGGAGGAGAAGAAGATAATCTGCTCAGTGAAATCTATGAACCGGGCAGTTTTGAGACATTTTTACAGGAACATCCCATGAATGTGCGGATTGACGACTGTCTGAATCAGGATCTGACAGGGCTGGAAGAGACGAATCCAGATATGATGGCGTTTCTGCAGGAGTATACCGGGAACTGGGGGATGGAGGCAATCCTCATTTCCTGGCAGAGCGAAGAGGATTATGAGAAAGCGTTTTCCCATGATTATGGCAGGAATGGGCTGCAGGATTTTGAAATCTGGAAGGATGGGCTGTATATCAATTCCTATGCCGCCTTTACAGAAGGAAATATGCTGGGCAGTCGTTTCGAACGCCAGGAGTATGATGGAATGATTTTTACCTGTTCCGATCAGGTAAACGGCAAGGATCTGAAAATTACCACCGATCAGAATGTATGGCAGGATCTCGGGGAGACCCGTGGGACACCGCTTTCAGAGGTGTACTGCGTGCGCAGAGACGGCCGGGGTGAGGTGGAGGTTTATATACCGGCGGATCAATTTTATGGTTATGGCGCGGGGAGCGCAGTCTTTATCCAGCATTTTGATGACGGAAAATGGTGGCAGTATGAGACAGGAGTGGAAAAGACAAACGATAAGCAGTTTGTATGCTTTACCTATCATGGATGGAGTAATGGCAATACGTTTGATTTTGCAGTGTTCCGTTAAGGCGAGCCCGATATGTGCAGATGCATAAGGGATCGTCTGGTGGCAGGACTTTTATCATAAAAAATTTTAAATTCCTCTTGCCAAAACCAGGAAGTTGTGATAATATATCATCTGTCAGGTCGCCATCACGGCGGCGGATATATCAGACAGTGTCATGCGGGAAATAACTCCCGATAAGGCTCCGTGGTCAAGCGGTTAAGACATCGCCCTTTCACGGCGGTAACACGGGTTCGATTCCCGTCGGAGTCATTAGAATTTAGTCGATAAGTATAAATTGACTATATAGTGTCGAATTGTTATAATAAACAGTAAATATGGCGCCATGGCCAAGTGGTAAGGCAAAGGTCTGCAACACCTCTATCACCAGTTCAAATCTGGTTGGCGCCTCTTGAAAAGCCTCGAAGAACAGTAGTTTTTTGGGGCTTTTTCTTTCTGTGAATTTTTGGTTTGCCACTTGTAGATCCTTGTCCTACAGTCAATTCTGCTCATGTTTTTACTCAATTAAATCGCAATGTTGTGTCATATTGGGATGCCAGTGGTGTGCCAGGGCGTGAAAAGGCTTCCTAGACCTTGACAAACGATAGAAATTGAAATAGAATAATCTTGGAAACCAAGAAACAAAGAATATTATTTCTTTGAATTACATAGGATAGAGGCAGAGAATATAGCAATGCCGGCAACGATGACGAAAGGTAGAGTTCCTATGGAAATGAAAAAATTGAGCATTTCTGCGAAGCGGCAGATTACAATCCCACAGAAATTTTTTACCATGCTGGGGTTTGATACAGAGGCAGAATGTACCGTGCGTGGAAATGAATTGGTTATTCGTCCTGCCAGAACCAATACGGGAGGCGAGTTCGCGGAGCAGATTCTGGCAGACTTAATTTCCAGGGGATATAGTGGCAATGATCTTCTGGAGCGCTTTAAAAAGGCACAGGGGCAGGTACGCCCAGCGATGGAAGCAATGCTCGCGGACGCAGAGCAGGTTGCATCCTCAGAATCTGGTCATATATCTTATGAAGATGTTTTTGGTACGGAGGAAGAGGAATGACAGACGTGCGTTTTCTCCCGCCTGCAGCAAAATTCATCAAAAAACTGAAAGATAAGAAATTGAAGATGTTGTATCAGGAAGCGGTTGATAAGATAAGAGAGGACCATACCGTCGGGGAAGCAAAAACCGGAGATCTGTCTGGTGTATATGGGTATGATATTTATTACAATAAAACAAATTATGAGTTGGCATATATAGTAGAGTATCTGGAGGATAAAGTGATTGTTGTGATTATGGCTGGAACCAGAGAGAATTTTTATGACCAGCTGAAACAGTATATGAGAAAAATCCAGGTAGGATAAATTTCTGGCAGATGCGGCATCAGGGATACGGCCATAACAGAATCCACCCGCATAAATCCACTGAATTATGCGGGTGAAAATGTCATAATTTCTTTCAAATCTGGTTGGCGCCTCTTGGAAAGGGGCTGTCGGTTAATAGCGATTTTGGCCCCTGATTCCTAAGAAAGAGGGAA
>CANPIC010000061.1 GCA_947574055.1 uncultured bacterium | reverse complement strand
ATAATTACATTATACCAAATATAGGCGGTGATATCTACTTTTTCAGCGGCCTCGTCTGTCACTGCAGGGGATTGCGTCATGTCTCAGATAATGATACAGACCATGCCCCCATTGGAATCGTTGACAATCTTCTGCATGGTTTCCTGGAGTTTGACCTGGCTTTCATCTCCGATCATGGATATCTTGCCGGATATGCCGTCATTCACAAGCTGTTCCACGGTCTTACCGAAGATATTGGTTTCCCAGATACCATCTTCTGTGTTCTCTGCATCAGATATATAGCGAATCAGATCTTCGGCCTGCTGCTGCGTCCCTACAATAGGTGCGATCTCAGTGCGGATATTGGCCCGTATCATGTGGATGGACGGGCTTTCCGCTTTGATCTTGACCCCATACTTATTGCCATGCCGGATGACTTCCGGGGTGGCAAGGGTGATCTCATCCCGTTCCGGCGTGACGACACCATAGCCTTTGGCCCTGACTGACTCGATGGCATGCAAGACTTTCACATACTCTTTTTTCATCTGCGCCAGTTCCTTCATCACGGAAATCAGATGGTATTCGCCGCTGATTTCCTCACCGATCAACTCGCTCAGCATCTGGTAATAATAGGCATCCTTTACTTCCAGCACGACTTTCACCGTACCTTCTGCCATCGAGATACCGTCCATCTTACACCGCTTCACATACTCACTGCTCAGTTCCACCGGATGTTCCATCGCATCCCGGATGGTATTCATATCTTTTACCAGTTCGCCGATCTGCTCCACGATATCCAGTTTCAGAGGATGTGTAATGGGCAGCATTTCCACCCATTTAGGCAGATAAAATTCGATCATGGAAAGTGGGAATTCATACAGTACATGCTCCAGTATATGATAGATATCACTTTCCTTGAGCTGCTCACAGTTGACAGGCAGTACAAAGACACCATATTTTTCGGTCAGATCCTGTGCCAGCTTTTTCACTTCTGCGGAATAAGGCTTTTCCGTATTCAGTAAAACAAGAAATGGCTTTTTGAGCTTTTTCAGTTCCCCTATTGTCCGCTCTTCCGCTTCTATGTAATTTTCTCTGGGCAGTTCACCGAAACTTCCGTCCGTTGTCACCACAATGCCTATGGTGGAATGTTCGCTGATTACCTTTTTTGTCCCGATTTCCGCCGCCTGGGTAAAAGGAATCTCCGCATCGGACCAAGGAGTCTTGACCATCCGCTCCGCTTCCTCTTCCATATGCCCCACAGCGCCTTCCACCATATAGCCCACACAGTCGATCAGCCGCACCTTTACATCCACACCGCCGCTCAGTGTCACACCGGCCGCCTCCTTGGGAATGAATTTAGGCTCCGTGGTGGTGATCGTCCTGCCGCCAGAACTCTGCGGAAGCTCATCCTGTGCCCGGGTCCTGGCATGCTCATCTGTCATATAGGGAAGCACCATCAGATCCATAAACCTCTTGATAAATGTGGATTTCCCTGTCCGTACCGGCCCTACCACACCAAGATAAATCTCCCCGCCGCACCTGAACTTGATATCATTGTATAAATCATATTCCTGCATTGTATTTACGTCCATATAATTACCCCTTCCATACTTATTGTAATCTATGAAAGGGGCGCAGGGTTTATGACTTATTTTTTTAATGCCGGACTCCGTTCCTGATACCAGAAAGCGACCGTGAATAAATAGTTTTTATCATTTCGCCTGTGTCATCAACACTGTCATGGCCTGATTCAGGCCATCGACGGTCAGTTTGTACATAGGGAATACCTCTTTGATCGCCGTCTCGGCCTCCCGCCAGGGAGCTCTGCCGGGTGCCATCTTGGGATTCATCCAGACGATCTTTTTGTAGTGCTTCTTTAGCAGCAACAGCCATTCCATACCGGTCAGTCCTCCATTGGGACCTCTGTAGTTGCCGGTGGTGGAATACAGTTCCTCCGGTGCCATGGCCGCATCACCCACCACGATTACCTTATAATCGCTGTCCAAATTACGGAACAGCCACTCTGTCTCGATCCAGTCCCCGTTTTCACATTCCGGCGTCTTGTATACATGACTGTATATACAGTTATGGAAATAATAGACCTTCACATCTTTATAATGGTTGGACTTATTGACTGACTGGAACAGTTCATTCAGCAGTCTGGTATAGGGGATCATCGTCCCGCCCGAATCCATAAGCAGCAGGAGCTTCACCGCGTTCTTCCTGGGCTTTTCCATCACGATCTGCAGGCAGCCGCCGTTGTTGCACGTCTTGTCGATGGTGCCGTCGATATCCAGTTCTGTCCTGGGAATATCCAGCCTGGTGGAAAACTGGCGCAGCCGCCGCAGTGCCTGCTGGAACTGTCTGTTATCCAATACCCTGTCATCGCGAAAATCCCGGAATTTGCGGTCGCCGATCACGGCGAAGGCAGACTGATATCCGGTCTGGCCGCCTACCCGTACACCGCCGATATTACCGCCGGTATTGCCAAAAGATGTCTTACCCATGGTGCCAATCCAGAAACTGCCTCCATTGTGCTCACTGTCCTGATCTTTCAGGCGGTCTTTGAATTTCTGCTCCACGTCCTCCTTGTCCACTTTGATCTCTTCCAGCTGGTTGAGCCACTGCTTCTCCTCGATTTGCAGCATCTCATTCATCTCTTCCTTGTTCAGCCAGCGGAGCATCTGACTGGTCAGCGCATTTTCGGACTGTATGCCTTTGAAACATTCCTCAAAGGCCATATCATATTTGTCAAATTCCACTTCACTCTTCACAAGGATCATCCGGGCAAGATAATAAAATTCCGTCAGGGAACTGCCTGCCAGCCCCTTATCCAGAGCTTCCTGCAAAGTCAGCCATTCACTCAGCGTAATCTTCAGGCCCTTCGCCTTGCATACGTCAAAAAATTTCTGAAACATATCAATCCCATCCTGTCTGCCGGGCTGTGCCTGATATTTCCTGCCCAGTCCTGCCGCCGGGGCGGTTTATCTTCTGCCCGCTCAGTCCGCCCTGTGTTTTACAGTCTCCAGATCCTCATCCTTTTTCACCACCACACCGATAAACGGCAGATCCTGCCTGATCCGGTCAGCCGGTATGCCGCCGATCTGCAGCGCGTTTACCCAGTCAATCAACTCCGATGTGCTGGGCTTTTTACGGATATCCCGCATGGAACGGATATCATAAAATGCCGCCATGGCATTCTGGAGAAGATGCTCCTCAATAGCAGGATAATGTACTCTGACGATCTCTTCCATCAGCGCCGCATCCGGAAAGGCAATATAATGAAAGATACATCTGCGCAGAAATGCATCCGGCAATTCTTTTTCCGCATTGGATGTGATAATGACAATCGGACGGTGTTTTGCCTTCACAGTGCGCTTTGTCTCATGAATATAAAATTCCATCTGATCCAGTTCCCAGAGCAGATCGTTTGGAAATTCCAGATCTGCCTTGTCGATCTCATCAATTAAAAGTACCACTTGCTCCTCGCTGTCAAAAGCCTCTCCCAGCTTCCCCAGTTTAATGTATCTTGCGATATCATCCACACCCTCTTCTCCGAACTGTCCGTCGTACAGACGCTGTATCGTATCATACATGTACAGACCATCCTGTGCTTTTGTGGTTGACTTGATATTCCAGATAATCAGACGTTTTCCCAGAGACTGCGCCACAGCTTCAGCCAGCATCGTCTTGCCTGTCCCCGGCTCTCCCTTAATCAGAAGCGGCTTACGCAGTGCAATGGCCACATTCACACTGGCCATCAGTTCCTGAGAAGCCACATATTCTTTCGTACTTGTAAAATTATTCTCTGCCATCTGTTTTTCTCCTTTTCTCTGACCGTTCAGTTTTCTGATTTTCCGTCACGCAGCATCAGTTCTTTCACCGCTTCATCAGCCCGCTTGTTATGGAACAGCACCTCATTGACTTCGGTAATAATAGGCAGATCCACGTGATATTTTTCCGCCAGTCCCAGAGCCGCCTTGGCAGAATAAACACCTTCCACCACCATCTTCACCTCTGTCATCGCTTCTTCATAGCTGTATCCCTTCCCGATCAGAATACCGGCACGTCTGTTCCTGGAATGCATGCTGGCACAGGTAACGATCAGATCACCGATACCGGATAAGCCTGCAAAAGTCTCCATCTTACCACCCATGGCGATGCCCAGCCTGGCGATCTCCGCAATCCCTCTGGTAATCAGTGCCGCCTTCGTATTATCCCCATAACCCAGTCCGTCCGCAATGCCTGCTGCCAGAGCAACCACATTTTTGAGCGCAGCGCCCAGTTCAATGCCGGTCACATCCGCACTTGTATACACGCGGAATACTTCACTCATAAAAAGATGCTGTATATATTCTGCCGTTTTCTGCTCCCGCGCGCCCACCACAATGGTTGTGGGCAGTCCCTTTCCCACTTCCTCCGCATGGGACGGCCCCGACATAACGGCCACCTCCGCCAGTGGAATTTCCTCTTCGATCACCTGCGACAGTGTCATAAGGGTTTTCTCTTCTATGCCTTTGGCCACATTGACGATAATCTGGCCATCTCTTATCAGTGTTTTCATCTGGTGAGCCGTACTGCGCACGAAAGGAGACGGAACAGCCAGAACCAGGATATCCTGATCGGTAACCCCTCTTTTCAGATCAGAGGTCACCTCAATTTCCTCCGGCAGCTTCACACCGGGCAGTTTGTCCGGATTTTCCCGCTTTGTCCGCAGCAGCTCCACCTCGTCCTCCAGCGCGGACCACAGCGTGACCCGATGTCCGTTATGATGCAGCAGAAGCGCCAGCGCACTCCCCCAGCTCCCTGCTCCGATTACACCTGCTGATGCCATAGTTAGCCTCCTATTCCAGTCCCGCAACCGCCCTGCCGATGACTCTTTCCCCGAATTGTTTCCCGGACGCTTCCCCGTCCGTTAACCAATTCAGTCATCTTATGGGCTGTTGCTGTTTTCCTGTTCCTCAACTTGGTTTTATGTTATACTTCATTTTTTTTGGAAAGATATGTTTTGCGCTCTTCGCCTCTGAGCAGGCGGCCGATGTTGGCGCGGTGCTTTACGTATGCCATGATAGTCAGGAAGGCACCCACCGCGTACAATTCCAGAAGGGCCGTCTGATCCATGTGGAAGAATCCTGTCTGGCCCATGACCACGAGCTGGATCATAAAGCCCGCATATACCAGCAGTGAACCGAGGGATACATAGTGGGTCGTAAAAAATGCCGAACAAAACAGGATCAGGCCCACCGGGATAAACAGCGGGTGGAAGGCGGCGATCAGGCCGGCTGTGGCCGCGATTCCTTTTCCGCCCCGAAATCCCAGATAAAAGGGAAAGTTATGTCCCAGTATGGCCCCGGCTGCACCATACAGCATAAGCAGGTACAGGATATCCTGTCTGGCTGCGCCATACAGCAGCCTGGCCGCAATCACGGCTATGGCACACTTCAGCACATCCCCCACTAAAACAATCAAACCGGCTTTGGCGCCGAATACGCGCAGTGTATTGGTCGTTCCCGCATTTCCGCTCCCCATCTGCCGGATATCCACGCCGTGGAGTCTTCCGTAAATATAGGCAGTCTGAAAATTGCCCAGCAGATACCCGATTCCCAGACAAATCATCCGTTCCATCTATTTTTCCTTCCTTTCTCTGATCAGGAAACGCAGAGGTGTCCCTCTGAATCCGAATGCTTCTCTGATCTTGTTCTCTATATATCTGGTATAAGAAAAATGCATCAATGACTTATCATTGACAAATATCACAAACGTGGGCGGTTTCACCGATACCTGGGTAATATAATAGAGTTTGAGTCTCCGCCCTTTGTCCGACGGCGGCTGCTGCAATGCGACAGCCTCTGTCATGATCTCGTTCAGCACCCCGGTCGCCACGCGCATGGCATGATTTTCGATGACACCGTCTATCAGTTCGAACAGTTTTCCCAGCCGCTGTCCGGTCTCGGCGGAAATAAAGAGCAGTTCCGCATATGGCATATAGGAAAGCACTTCCCGGATACGGTTTGTATATTTGTAAATGGTCTTGTCATCCTTCTCGATCAGATCCCATTTATTGACCGCTATAATCACACCCTTGCCCCGTTCGTGGGCAATTCCTGCAATCTTGGCATCCTGTTCGGTCACACCTTCCTGCGCATCTATCACCAGCACTGCCACATCGGCCCGTTCCACGGCACCTACAGTGCGGACAATCATATACCGCTCCAGTTCCTCTTTGATTTTGTTCTTCCGCCTCAGCCCTGCCGTATCAATCAGCACATACTCCCGGCCATTCCTGATCACTTCGGTATCCACAGCATCTCTTGTCGTACCCGCGATCTCGGAAACAATCACGCGCCGCTCCCCGATCAGCTTATTAATAATGGAAGATTTGCCCACATTAGGTTTGCCCACAATGGCAATCCTGGGCCGTTCATCCTCTTCCTCCTCTGCCACCTCTTCCGGAAAATGGGAAATGACTGCATCCAGCAGTTCCCCCATACCCAGCCGCCCGGCTGCCGAGACAGGGATGGGCTCTCCGATGCCAAGATTATAAAACTCATAGACATCCGGCATAAATTTTTGAAAATCGTCTGTCTTATTTACCGCCAGTACCACCGGCTTGCGGGAGCGCCGCAGCATATCCGCCACTTTCGAATCGGCGTCCTGCAGCCCCTGCCGCACATCTACCATAAACAGGATTACATCCGCCATATCAATGGCAATTTCAGCCTGTTCCCTCATCTGCGATATTATGATATCCTGACTGTCGGGCTCGATCCCGCCCGTATCAATCAGCGTAAAAACCCGGTCCAGCCATGTGATATCCGCATAAATCCGGTCCCGCGTAATGCCGGGTGTATCTTTTACGATGGAGATCATCCCACCGGCCAGTGCATTAAATAATGTGGACTTGCCCACATTGGGCCTGCCCACCACAGCCACGATGGGCTTTCTCTTTGTCCTGCTCATTGCCTTCTCCTCTATGCCGCCCGGGTCTTGTCGCTTATAGTAGCCGCGCATCTGCTACTGCTGCCTGCCCAGCATCTTCCATACAAAGTCATGTCCGCTTGATTTTACAATATTTACCCTGGTTTGTAAAGCATTTCCCAGTTCCCCCACTGTCATATCATCCAGAAAGATTTCTTCCCCGCTGCGCAGTACATTCCAGGGCAGATAGAGTGCTTCCCCCAGCTCCTTTCCCGCAAGCTGCGCCCGGATATCCTGCCCGGTCAAAAGACCGGAAACCGTGATCAATTCTCCGAAGAAATCATTGCGGATGGGAAAGACGTCTATGGTAAGCCAGGGACAAAGGGCCATCAATCGCCCGGCCATATCCTGTATATGGGAATAGGCCAGCAGCCCGGTGGCCACCGAGATATGTCTCTCTTTCGGCCCTTCCGCTCCCGCTGTCCCGGCCAATCCGCTATCCCGGCCATACACCGCCTGCCCTTCATCGTCAGACTGTCCGTGCCTTCTTCTGCCAGAATCCCCCCTGATGATTTCCTGCACTTCCTGCAGTGCTTCCTGAAACTCCTCTTCCTGCAGTCTCAGCATGCCCACGCCATTTTCCAGCTGAGGATACCCGTCATAGCGCTCCTGCTCCGGCAGCGGCAGGCCCGCCAGAATATACCATTCGTCACTGGCATGGATAAAATGTGTCCCCTGTGTTTTATAAATCCTCTCCTGCCATCCATGAATCAGTTCCAGCACTGCCAGAGCATCTGCCTGTGTAAAAGGCTCCAGCGGATACAGTCCCTCGCGGTGTGCCGACAGGCCCACAGGAACCACGGATACGCTTTCCAGCACCGGAATATACCGGCTCAGATCGCGGATACTGCGCTCCAGTTCCGCCCCGTCATTGATCCCTTTGCACAACACGATCTGCCCATTCATGGCGATGCCGCTCTGATACAGACGTTCCACCTTCTCCAGTGCCTCTCCTGCAAACCGGTTGTTCAGCATCCTGCACCGCAGCTCTGGGTTCGTGGTCTGGAATGAAATATTAATAGGGGACAGGTGATATCGTATGATTCTGTCTATGTCTTGTTCAGACATATTGGTGAGCGTCACATAATTGCCCTGCAAAAAAGAAAGCCGGGCATCGTCATCTTTAAAATACAGCGTATCACGCATCCCTTTTGGCATCTGATCAATAAAGCAGAAAATACAGTGGTTATGACAGGACCGATAATCGTCCATCAGGCCGTTTGCAAATGCAAGCCCCAGGTCTTCTTCCTCCTCTTTGTCGATCTCCAGCAGCCACTCCTCGCCGGAAGCCTTCCTCACCAGGACTTCAAGATAGCTGTCGATACATTCATATTGATAATCAAAAATATCCGAAATTTCCTGTCCGTTTATCGCCAGCAGTACATCTCCCGGCTCTATCCCCATTTCCTGTCCGATGCTGCCCGGCAGAACACGCTCGACCACATGTCCTTCTTTCTTTATCATCTTGCAAACTCCTTATTTCATTTCCTCACAGGTAACAGTTCAGCCAGGCCTTGGCATCTTGCCACAAAGACCGTATAAACATGGCGCAGATATACAAAATCCCCTTATCACGGGCGATATCCGCTGGTTTTTGCAGGCAACAAAACTGCTTCTCCCGGCTGTTACCACATATTGCTATTCTACTAGAATTTTCTTGACGTGTCACGTACATAATGTTATAAAAATATTGGGAGTAGCTTAGAATCATGTCACATTTTGGAGGTAGTCATGCCTAATGTCAAAGAACTGGAGACAGCCCTTCCGGTAGCTCCGCTGAAACTGGTTGCCATGAAGTCTGCCGAGGCTCTGGGCCGCAGAGTCAATGATTATCTTGTTGAGTTCAGGCGCAACATCCACCATTCCCTCAAGAACGATCCGGGCTTTCATGGTTATACAGAAAGCAGTTATCTTTGCAGTGTGGAATGTCCCCGTTTCGGTTCCGGAGAGGGAAAGGGCATTTTCTATGAAAGCGTCCGTGGTAAAGATCTCTATATATTGTTAGACGTGTGCAATCACAGCATTACCTATCAGGTAAACGGTTATACCAATCATATGTCCCCTGACGATCATTATCAGGATCTCAAACGCGTCATTGCCGCCACTGCAGGCAAAGCGCACCGCATTAACGTCATCATGCCTTTCCTGTATGAAGGCAGACAGCACAAGCGCTCCGGCCGGGAATCTTTGGACTGTGCCATCGCCCTGGAAGAATTGTATGCCATGGGAGTTTCCAATATTGTCACCTTTGACGCCCATGACCCCCGTGTGCAAAATGCCGTCCCTCTGGCCGGTTTTGACAACTTTACATCCCATTACCAATTCCTGCGGGCTCTGCTCCACAGTATCCCGGATCTGATTATCGACAAAGAACATACTGTTGTCATCAGCCCCGACGAAGGCGGGCTGTCCCGTGCCGTATATTTTTCAGGTGTCCTTGGCATTGATACCGGTATGTTTTATAAGCGCCGCGACTATTCCACCATCATCGGCGGAAGGAACCCTATCGTGGCCCATGAGTTTTTGGGTGACAATATCGACGGAAAAGATGTGTTTGTCATTGATGATATGATTGCCTCCGGCGAAAGCATACTGGAAACGGCAAAACAGCTGAAATCCATGAACGCCAAACGTGTCTTTCTCTGTACTACTTTTGGCCTGTTCACAAAAGGGCTCGCCGCTTTTGACTATGCCTATGAGCACTGCTACTTCGACAGGACAGTGATCACCAATCTGTGTTATCTGCCACCGGAAATCCGCAACAAGCCCTATTTTCTGGAAGCGGATATGAGCAAGTTCCTTGCTTCCATCATAGATTTTTCCAATCATGACAGTTCTCTGAACAACGTCATGACTCCCACGGAAAAAATACAGTCCATCCTGAAACAGTATAACCTGAGACAGGATATTACCTTATAATACTGTCTTATATAACATGCAAGTCCATATCAATCTGCTGAGGAAACGGCAGCTTTGCCGTTTCCTATTTATTTTTCTCCCATCCCTTGTCTATCCGTTGCTCCAGCTCCGCAAAGCATTTAAGACCGCTGAGCACATCGTAAGTTTCCACACAGGAGGCACCTGTAGCTGTCGCAAGCTGCAGACAGCGCCTAAGCGGATACCCCGCCAGCATGGCAGACAGAAACGCGGCAATCGTCGTATCCCCTGCTCCTACGCCGGAACGGATCTTTCCCGGTACATAGCTTTTCTCAAATCCTTCCGCTCCTGCCCAGTCGCCGCAGTCATGTCCCAGGCGCTGCGTCAGCATCTCCGCAAACGTCTCTCCCGCTGTCTTATAGAACAGTCCGGGCGCACCACATTTGATCAGGACACAGCCCGCTCCCATGGCAATGCAGCGTTCAGCCAAAGGCTTTACATCTTCTTCCAGCGAAAGCACTTCCGTAATATCTCTGCCGCCGCTGCGCTCTAAAATCCTGTGATATTTCTCCCGGTCCAGCATCATCAGCAGTTCTTCCACACTGGGCAGAAAGAAATCTGTATAGGGCAGCACATCCCGGATGATCCGCTCCCAGTCGGCACATCCCGCCTCCGTTTCCTCCTGCACCATGGCCATATCCAGAGAGGTAAGCACGCCCATGTCGGAAATCCCGCGAAACATACGCACCAGTTCCGCACCGTCATTTTCATACATAGACTTCATAATTGGCGGATAACCGAAGTGAAACAGCGCCGCTTCTGCGATCTTATCCATATCCAGATCTTCCGGGCGGAAAACATCATTGGCCCCCGGATTGTGAAATATCATGCGGTCTATCCCCGGGATCGCAAGAATAATGGAGTACGAAGTCGCCGCCTGCTCTGACCTGATCATGGCATCTTCACAGCCATATTCCCGCAGTACACGGCACACAATATCCCCGAAATCATCTCTCCCGACCTTTCCCATCAGAGCGACATTCGTCCCCAGTATCTTCATGGCCGCTCCTGTATTGGCCACCGTACCACCTGTACTGATCGTAATATTCCCCGCTGTAATCAGCTTCCCCGGCGCCATAATCTCATGCAGGCTCGATACCGGCATTCCCGGTATCTCCGGTGTGATATCCACACAGACATGCCCCGCCACCACTGCTTTCTTTTTCTCTCCCATATGAATGTTACCCCTTTCTATGTGCTTTCCCTAAAAGTGTATCATCTCCTGCACTCTTTTTCAACCGGCGTAAGGCAGCAGACCGACATGTTTTGCCAGGTAAAGTAAGGGCTTATACGTCTACAATTACTTTATGCGTGCAACCAAGCGGATAAATTGTATCAATCGAGTAGAAGGCTAACCATTCATTGATCAGCCGACTTCTGGCACTGAGCCGTCCCCAGCGGCATAAAAAGGGGGTGTCGCAAAATCATCAAATTAGATGATTGAGCGGCACCCCCGCTCT
>CANPIC010000060.1 GCA_947574055.1 uncultured bacterium | reverse complement strand
TTCATGAGTCAAACCTGCCCCTGTTTTGGTCTATCTATTAACCGACAGCCCCCTGATCTCTTCTCTGTTATCTCTGTACTCTTCCGGAACCGTCGCCCCCGGCCAGTGTCAGCACTTCATCTATGGAAACCATATTATAATCCCCTTCAATCGTATGTTTCAGGCAGGAAGCTGCCGTCGCAAACTCAATGATCTGCTGAGAATCATATCCATGCAGCGTGGCACAGATCAGCCCGCCGCCGAAACTGTCACCTCCACCCACACGATCTACGATATGCATATGATATTGTCTGCTGAAGTAATACTCTCCCTTGTCATACAGCATGGCAGACCAGTTGTTATCATTGGCAGAGAGAGACTCACGCAGCGTAATGGCCACTTTCTCAAAGCCAAACCTGTCAACCAGCTGTTTTGCCACATCTTTATACCCTTCCTTATTGACTTTTCCGGTGGTAACATCCGTATTGGAAGCATGAATACCAAATACATCTGCCGCGTCTTCTTCATTGGCAATACACACATCTACATACTTGCAAAGTTCATTCATAACCTGGCCGGCCTTTTCTTTACTCCACAATTTTTTTCTGTAATTCAGATCACAGGAAATTTTCACGCCCGCTTCTTTTGCTGCCTTACAGGCATCCAGGCAGATAGCAGCCACTTCATCATTCAGTGCCGGTGTGATGCCCGTAAAATGAAACCACTGCGCCTGTTCAAAAATCTCTTTCCAGTTAAAATCCTCCCTGGACGCTTCTGCGATCGCCGAACCTGCCCTGTCATAAATCACTTTGGAAGGCCGCTGAGAAGCCCCTTTCTCCAGGAAATAAATCCCCACTCTTTTACCGCCCCTTGTGATATAATCCGTATTTACACCGAATTTTCTCAGAGAATTGACCGCTGCCTGTCCAATCTCATGAGTGGGCAGTTTTGTAACATAATATGCATCAAATCCATAATTGGCCAGGGACACCGCTACATTGGCCTCACCGCCGCCATAAGTCGCTCCCAGTGTATCTGCCTGCACGAATCTGTAATATCCTTCCGGCGCCAGCCTGAGCATGATTTCCCCAAATGTGACTACTTTTTTTGCCATAATGGTCTGTCCTCCTGAATCCTTTTCCTGCGGTCAGTACAAATGCCTGACCTGTCTGCCATACCCACAGTCACCTTCCGGTGACAAAATTTCTTATTTTTGCTGAAGATGCACTGCAAATCCTGACACTTCTTCTTTCAGGTAAACAACGGCTATTTTTCCGTCTTTATATTTTGCCGTCTCTCTGTTTATCGCAATACCCATCACATCCAGATAATTGACTGCCCGTTCTAAATTGTCAGTGCCGATGGCAATATGGCCTTTGGCACCCAGATAAGGCTCTTTCAACGCTTCCACATAGGCGCCTGCAAATATGGAACTGTTTCCTGCTTTTTTCACGAAACCAAATGCCTTTTCGAAAAATGCCGCCGTCTTTTCCGCTTCCCCTTCATTGTCGCAGTTAATGCCAATATGACGCAGGTCAAAACCGAGTACTGTCATCACAGCCTCCCTGGTCAGCGCCTCAATCTTATCGTATTCTTTGTTTTTGATCAGATCACTGCTTACCATCCAGCTCCCACCGCAGGCAATGATTTTGGGAAATGACAGATATTCGCTTATATTTTTCTCATTGATCCCACCTGTAGGCATAAATTTGAGATTGCCATAAGGTGCCGCCATGGCTTTGATAGCTTTCAGTCCTCCCGATGCCTCTGCCGGAAAAAATTTCACCACATCCAGCCCCAGTTCCATGGCTCCTTCAATGGCAGACGGATTGTTACATCCCGGTGTCATCAACACCCCTTTTTCCATGCAATGTTTTACAACTCTCGGATTAAAGCCCGGGCTTACGATAAATTCAGCGCCTGCTGCCACAGCGCGATCCACCTGCTCTGTCGTCAGGACTGTCCCTGCTCCTACCAACATCTGCGGAAACTTCTCTTTCATAATACGGATAGATTCTTCGGCCGCATCTGTACGGAATGTCACTTCCGCCACCGGAAGCCCGCCTGCACAAAGCGCTCTTGCCACCGGCACGGCATCATTCACATTTTGCAGCACCACCACCGGGACGATCCCCAGTTTATTAATTTTTTGAAGTATTGGATTCATATTGATGTCCTGTTCCTTTCTCTGTATGTATGGTCCTTTTTTTCTTATCCTTTCCCGGAATATTGGAAATCATACAAAGACCAGACATGACCGCCAGAAAATACCACCAAACTGGATTTTTGTATGATTTTATTGTCTTTCCCAACGCTCTCTCATCTGCAGGTAGAAAGAAACGGAGCTGACATATGCTGTGAACAATTTGTACGGCTCCGCTTCTCTTCCATTTGCTTTGTTTCTCTTACAGACTGACAATATTTCTGTCCTTACCCTGCATATACGCTTCCACATTGCGGAAAACTTCTTCCACAATCCGGATTCTTGCTTCCTTTGTGGCCCATGCCATATGGGGTGTGATCAGCAGCTTATTACTGTCCTTGATTCTGCCCAGAAGATTGTCTGAAGTGATAGGTTCCTTCTCCAGCACATCCAGTCCCGCCGCCGCGATCTCCTCATTCTGAAGCGCCCAGTATAAATCCGCGTTGTTGATCACCGGTCCCCTGGCCAAATTCAGTAAGATAGCCGATCGTTTCATTCTGGCCAGAGAATTTTTATCAATCAGGCCTCTCGTTCTCTCACTCAGTGGACAGTGAAGAGAGAGGATATCAGAGGAAACAAGCAGTGTATCCAGATCAACCTGCCGATATTCGGTGCAGGTGCTTTTGCCCGATGCAGAATAAAAGATAATCCGACAGCCAAAAGCCTCTGCTATGGACGCCACCTTCCTGCCGATATGGCCCATGCCCACGATCCCCCAGGTCTTACCATGCAATTCGGTAAAGGGAAGATCAAAATTGGAAAATCTCTCCTGCGCGCCATAGTCCCCACTCTTTACAAAATCATCATAATGTCTGAGATGTTCGAGCAGGTAAAACAAGATAGCAAACGTATGCTGACTGACCGCATCCGTACAATAATCTACCACATTGGTGACTTTGATCCCTCTGCTCTGGCAATATTCCAGATCCACACAATCATACCCTGTGGAAAACAGACAAATCAGCTTCACATGATGGGCACCTTTCAGCGTCAGTTCATTCATGGGCGCCTTATTCCCCATGATGATCTCCGCATCCTCCACCCGGTCTGCCACCTGATGTTCCAGTGTATTGCCATAAACTGTCAGATCACCAAATCTCTCATAACAGCTTATGTCCACATCACTTCCCAGACTGTCACGTTCCAGTATTACAATTTTCATGTTATAATCTCTTTAACAGTTCTTCTCTTTGTGCCTCAAAGCCCGGCTTTCCAAGAAGCGCAAACATATTCTTCTTATAACTCTCCACACCCGGCTGGTTGAACGGATTTACTCCCAGCAGATATCCGCTTACACCGCATGCAAACTCAAAGAAATAGAAAAGCTGTCCCAGACAATATTCGCTGACCTCAGGTATGTGAATCATAAGATTGGGAACCTGTCCGTCTGTATGTGCCAGAATCGTTCCATTCATTGCACTCTTATTGACAAAGTCCACATTCTTTCCTGCCAGATAGTTTAATCCGTCCAGATCAACCGGTTCTTCTCCGATCAGGATTTCTTCACGAGAATTTTCCACATTAATCACGGTTTCAAACATAATACGTGCGCCGTCCTGAATAAACTGGCCCATGGAATGGAGATCGGTCGTCAGATCCACACTTGCAGGGAAGATACCCTTCTGATCTTTGCCTTCGCTTTCACCATAAAGCTGTTTCCACCATTCGGATACAAAATGTACAGCAGGTTCATAATTGGCCAGGATTTCCACTGTTTTTCCTTTTCTGAGCAGGATATTTCTCAGTGCCGCATACTGTAACGCGTCATTATCGGCAAAATCAGCTTCCAATGCCTGTTTGCGCCCTGCCTGTGCACCTTCCATCAGTTTATCAATATCTGCTCCGCTGACAGCAATGGGAAGAAGCCCTACGGCAGTCAGTACGGAAAAACGTCCGCCTACATCATCCGGCACTACAAATGTCTCATAGCCTTCTTCGGTGGCAAGACTCTTGAGAGATCCCCTTGCTTTATCTGTGGTGGCATAGATACGTTTTGCTGCCTCTTCCTTGCCGTATTTCTTTTCCATCATTTCCTTAAATACACGGAAAGCAATGGCCGGTTCCGTAGTCGTACCGGATTTGGAAATCATATTGATGGAAAAATCCCTGTCCCCGATCACATCCATCAGATGCTTGATATAAGTGGAACTGATCGAATTTCCGACAAAATAAATCTCCGGTGTCTTACGAATACTTTTATCCACCATATTATAGAAACTATGTCTTAAAAATTCTATGGCTGCTCTGGCTCCCAGATACGAACCGCCAATACCGATTACAAGCAGAACTTCGGAATCACTCTGAATCTTCGCTGCTGCTTTTTTGATCCGTGCAAACTCTTCTTTGTCATATTCCTCCGGGAGATCAATCCATCCCAGAAAATCATTCCCCGCCCCTGTCTTGGAAAGAAGAAGTTCTTTTGCATCCAGCGTCAGTTTCTTCATGGACTCCACTTCATTTTCACTTACGAAAGCCGCTGCCTTTCCATAGTCAAACGTAACTTTTACACTCATTTTTCCTGCTCCTTTTTAAGAATTGGTTTTCGATACCTTCATACGCTTTCAGTATAGCAAAGCCACCATTTTTTTTCAAGGCATGTCCCTTCCTCTATGCCAGAAATTCCTGCAGAAGTTCTTCCAGTTCATCTCTCTCCTGTCTGGAAAATACGGAATGTTTCTCTGTCTCAATAAAACGGATATTGTCTCCCGTCCTTACCAGCACCGACCCTCTTTCCGGCTCTATTTCGACTACGGCCTCTGTCATCTCCGCTTCCTGTGCCCCGTTTACCGGCCTGATCTCAGCTGCCGTTTCAATCCCAAGTACCGATCCCGATTGTGTCTCTCTGACTCTTTCCTCCGGTGAAACTGTCTCTATACCAATCACCGCTTTGGTGCCTTTTTTATTTTTGATGATGTCCTTGATGATAAAAGGCTGCATTTCCACATCCTTTGTAAGATTCAAATGCTTTGCCATATGGTTTTCCAGGTAATCAATCAGATTGGTCCTGACCATGTTGCTCTTTCTTTTCACATCCACAAAAGAAGAAACAGAAAAATAAGCATAAAGCCCAAACAAACTCACTGCATAATAGGGAAGCAGCTCTCCCAGCATATCCCCTTCGATGATCCCTTTGCAGGCACCGACCCCGGCTGTAAAAACCGATAACAACATCAACTGTCCCGATAAATGTGTCATATTAATCAGGGATATCCCAGCAAACCGAAACTGACTGATAAACTTGTCCACAAATACCGGCACATTGACATTTCCTTCGTTTAATTCATAACAGTTAGAAAATTTCAGTTTACATTGCTTTAGCAGCTTATTTTCCGTTGCCGCCATATTATCTGTTTCACGGATCATCTTTTGGTATAAGACACCAATTATAATCTGAAACAAAATGCTCAATACTAACAGTGCCAACACAATCTCCATAAAGTATAAATGTTTAAAAAACCCAGAAAACATATACTGCACCTCCCAAAAACATGTCCTCTCCCTCGCTGCTTCCTGACACCACATTTTATTGTGTGCATAGATTATATCATGTGCTTATACCATACGGTTAAAAAATCGTTTTACATATTTCACCAAAATTTTTGGAAATACTGGAAACCAGTGTCGAAGTTTGTTATAATAACAGTTATCTCTGAACTTATATAAATACTTTTTGGGAGGAATTATTATGAGATATGTGCCAAAGGGCGTTTGTTCCAACGCAATCGATATTGATGTCAGCAATGGTGTCATTGAGTCTGTTTCCTTTACCGGAGGATGCAACGGGAATCTGCAGGGAATTTCCAGTCTGGTCAGAGGTATGAAAATAGAAGATGCCATCGAACGTCTCAAAGGAATCAAATGTGGTTTCAAAGCAACATCCTGCCCAGACCAGCTTGCACAGGCGCTGGAATCCATTTTGCAAAATTCTTAGGAGGCTCGGACTATGAAAAAGATTGTCCTGACAGGCGGCGGTACCGCCGGGCATGTGACACCGAATATCGCCCTGCTGCCTGACCTCACGGAAGCAGGTTATGAAATCCACTATATCGGCTCCTATGACGGCATAGAAAAGAGACTGATCGAAGATTACAAGGTTTCCTACTACGGGATTTCCACCGGTAAATTCAGAAGATATTTTGCCCTTAAAAATTTCACGGATCCGCTCCGTGTGATCAAGGGTTATGGAGAGGCCAGAAAGATTCTGAAAAGGCTGCGTCCCGATGTGGTTTTTTCCAAAGGCGGATTTGTCTCAGTTCCGGTGGTGAGAGCTGCTCATTCGCTGGGGATTCCCTGTATTATCCATGAATCAGATATGACCCCCGGACTTGCTAACAAACTATGCATCCCTGTAGCACAAAAAGTATGTTGCAATTTTCCCGAGACGCTGAAAATGTTGCCTGCGGATAAAGCTGTGCTCACCGGATCACCCATTCGTGCGGAACTGCGTCAGGGCAATCGTATCTCCGCGCTGGATCTGTGTGGATTTACCGCCAATAAGCCTGTTGTCATGGTCATCGGCGGCAGTCTTGGTGCGGCTTCCATCAATAAAACCGTCCGCGAAGCACTGCCCAAACTGCTGGAAGATTTTCAGATCATTCATATTTGCGGTAAGGAAAAAGTAGACAATCTTTTGTTAAATGTGCCCGGATACAAGCAATTTGAATATGTAAAAACAGAATTAAAAGATTTATTTGCACTGGCTGATGTAGTGATTTCCCGGGCTGGTGCCAATGCAATCTGTGAACTGCTGGCACTCAAAAAGCCCAATGTCCTGATCCCGCTCTCTGCCAGAAGCAGCAGAGGTGACCAGATACTCAATGCCCGTTCTTTTGAATCCCAGGGATTCAGTCTCGTAATTGATGAAGATGATCTGATTGACACCCTTTTGGTGGAAAAGGTGCATGAAATATATTTTTCCCGGCAGATCTATATAGATGCCATGGGAAAAAGCGATCAGCTCGGCTCCATTCAGACAATTATGAAATTGATTCACAAAGCCGCTGCAGGCACCGCATCATAATAGGAAAAAACAGTTTTCCTATTATGATACACCTGCTTTGACCAGGGCGTCATTCCTACATGAGATCTAGCATACGATCCGTTTCCGGATCTCCTCCAGTTCCTCTTCCTTCGGTTTTCCGGGTTCCCATCCTATCTTCTGGCCGTCATCCTCATATCGGGGAATCAGATGCATATGAAAGTGAAATACGGTCTGCCCTGCTGTTTCTCCATTATTCTGAATCACATTCAGGCCGTCACAGCCGAGCCTGTCTTTCATCAAAGCAGCCATCTTCTTTGCCAGTATCATGGCCCGGGCCGCCGTATCATCCGGCAACTCATACAGATTTGCAAAATGCTCTTTGGGCAGAATAAGAGCATGTCCCTTAGTTGCCGGTCCCAGATCCAGTATGACCCGAAACAAATCATCCTCGTATAATGTTTTTGATGGGATCTCTCCGTTTGCAATCTTACAGAAAATACAATTTTCGTTTTTCATCACTTTCCTCCTGTTTCTTACTCCTGAAATACAAATACCTGATCCAGCGCCCGGAGCAGCTTGAAATCGCCTTTTGTCTTCATATTTCCGCTCATAAACGCCCTCTGGAAACTCATTCTCGAAAAGACAATATCATTCATTGCACTGTTGGAAATCCTGATATCGACATCCACTTTTGAGACAGTCCCATAATAGCAGTTCAGCCTTGGACCATCCACCTCAATAATAAGGGGCTTGTCCCTCTCCTCGATCTGAAAACGATAAACCGCTCTGATTCCCGGTCCCGGTCTGAAATGTGTCTTAAAATCTTCGATATAAGTATTCTCTTCATTCATATCCTGATTTTCAAGCATTCCCTTAAAGAGGCTGGTCAGTTCCTGAATATCTTCTTTTTGTCTCTGGACATAGCTCTCATCCGACACATATTGAGAAAGCTGTTCTGACTCCTGTGGCGTGAGATTGATATTTTTCGTTACGGACACCATCTGCTTGATAACCTGATTGCTGGCCGGAAAGCTGGCTGTCTTCTGATTTACAGTACGGTACATATTCTCGGCCGTTTTCTCAATCAACCTTGTCAGTTCCTGATCCATTTCCAGACTCATCGTGTCCGCAATGTAACCACAGACGCCGCTGCAGGGAAGCCCTCCCAATATTTCCCAGGCCACGGAAAGATCCAGCTTGCCTTCCCTTTCGCCATAGGTTGTTGACATGACCACAGGACACATATAAATCCGACTGATCTTTTCCTTATCGCCATACAACCAGCAGGAATCCAAAAATTGATGCATATACCCGCCGATTCCGTGCCATTCCACTGTAGATGCCAATATAATACCATCAGCATCCTTCAGAGTCTGAGGCACTGTGGCAATGCTGTTCTTCATCTCATACAGATTAAAGCGCACCACACTCACACGAAGTTCTTCCAGAACTTCCTGCATTTTATTAATCACATACAAAGTCGGATCATCCATCAATCCTCTGCCGCCGTAATAAATATTAATCTTCATAAAAGCATGTCCTCACAAAAGTATTTGTTGTGGCTTATTATACCGCTCTTTTCACCGAAAAGCAAATTCTGCCATGCCAAAGAGAATCACATCGCCTCTTTTTATCTTCACTTTCTCATGGGGACACAGAGCCAGATCATTTACATATGTCCCATTGGTCGAATGTAAATCCTCAATATATACACTGCCATTTTCTTCCAGCAATCTTGCATGTATTCTGCTGACAGAATGATCCCTGACATATAAATGTACCTTCTCTTTGTCCTTTCCAACCAGAAAGGGATAAACTTTGACCGGATACTCCTTTTGCTCTCCTTTTTTCAGAGAAATCAGATTATACTCCCTGTTTATAAGCCCTTTTCCGATATAAACTGTCTTCTGATCTGTTTCCTTCTCTTCCTCTTTATGATATGCAGTACTCTCGGCTTCCTGTTGCTGCCAGAAATCTTCTTCCAGGTCTGTACTGATCACGGATTCGCACTGGCTGCCTCTCTCATTTTTTTCTTTGCACACTTTTTTGCCCCAGCCAAACAGAACCAAACCTGCCACTGCCAGACATAAAAATATGCCCACCCATATGATCCTTTCTGACACTTCCAGGATATAATATCTCTCTGTCATAACATAACCGATTCCTAAAAGCGCGGCCGCCAAAATACAAACCAGACCTGACTCTGCATAGGTAATGTTTTTCCTGTTATTAAAGTAACTTTGCATACCTTTTGCCCTTTCAGACTTTTTTGCTTCCTTCTCTGACGGAAGTTTTTCCTCTGTAAGTTGTCTGTCATCATCTGCTATCTCCCTGTATTGTTCCAGTAAAAGAGTATCTGGCACACATGGTTCTGTTTCCAGTTTCCTTGTTTCCCCTATCGTTTTACTGTCTGGATTGTCTGGCTCTGTCTCTGCAACGGCTGTTTGAGATTTTGTATGATCCCCCTGCTCTTCTATATATTGTTCTACTTCTTTTATGGAAAAACTCTCTTTTGACAGGCTTTCATAAAAAAAATAGGCAAGATCCACTGTTTTCTCTTCTTTATGACTGGTTCTCTCCAATATAAATTCTCCCAGAATACGCAGGCTGTTGTCTGCTTTCTCTTCTGTAAAGTCATAGATAAATACAGGTGATGCCGTCTCCAGATCCCAATACAAATATGCCGGTTCAAAACAGAGTTGTCCGCCGTCCAGAAGATAACGTTCCATTTCATGAATAACCTGGATGATATGCAAGATCAGACGTTTCAGATCATCATAGACCAGTTCCTTCACGGCAAACACCTGTTCCAGAGACTGTAGAAAACTGACATCATACCATATTTCCCAGCGTCCGTCTATCAGATGCAGCCGGCATTTTGCCAGACCCCTGATTCTGCCCCGCAGTACTGTCTGCCCGCGGTAACTTTCCACAATCTCTTTTCTTCCTTCCTCCATAATCAGATAGGTATTCTGTAATTCTTTCTGATATTTTACTTTTCCTCTCATATTCTTATTTTCCTGTCTGTATGATATTTCCTATGTTCTCTGCTTTTCTGCATGTTCTGATAAAGGCTACCGGTTCCCAGGCATCCGCCTTCAGTGTCTGCTTTCCTTTCCATATACTCTGAAAATAAGATCCACCCGGCGCTTTCATAGAAAATTCAGTTTCCACTGTGACAGCTCCCTGTTCCATTTTTATGTTTTCTTTTAGCACTGCTGCCACTGCCTTTTTTCTCACTGACCACTGATATTTTTCCATAGAAGCAATGCTCTTTTCCTCTTCTGTCCCTGTCATCCGCTCCGTCCGAAGCGCCGTACAATAACATCCCTGCAAAATCGTACTCTGGTCATAGAGAAAAAAGGCCAGATACAACAGATTCCAGATCAGAAAAATAAGCAGCGGCATCAGCAGCGACACTTCGATTGTAAAGGTTCCCTGAAACATAATCCGGGATTTCTTTCCGGCCATTTCCATGTGCAGATCTTGTTTGTGCATATTCTCTCTCCCCCTATCATTTTATTGCTATGACGAAAAAAGCAGGCAGAATCTTTGCGCCTATGTATAACTAATTACCGTCTGTAACACAAACCCTGCCAGTAAAAACGGCAGAAAGGGAAATGCAGTCCTTGTTGTTACCTTTCCTGTCAGAAACAGTACTGCGGCGCTGACAGCGCACAATACCAGCCCGCTCAGAAACAGACTGATGACTCCCGCCGCTTTTAAAAACAAACCTGCCACTACCATCACCAGGCCATCTCCATAACCAATCTGCTCTTTGGTCAACCTGCCAAACGCTAAAATACCCACCCCTGGCAGGATACAGAATATCCATGTTTGCATGGGGCTTTTGCAGATTACACGAACCAGTATACCGGCCAGACCAAACAGACAAATCAATCTGCCTGAAATCCTTGCCATCCTTATATCCTGCCAGGTACATAGTAGTAAAAACAGTGCTGTCAATCCGCGACACAGCATCTCCTGCATGCTCCTCTCCCTCCTACTTCCGAGCGGTAAACCGTATAAACTGTCCGCTTCAATCCACTGCAAAACAGTGATGTATGATAACGATTGCCCTGATCCGTCAGAAAAACCGTGCTGCCTGCACCAGTTCCGCAATGTTCACAGGGATAATACTTGCCGCCGTCCTGATTTCGCAATCCTCCGAGACTGTCTGTTTCTACAGGACGTACTGAAAGTGCCAGGTGGGTACAGTTTCTGGTCTTATGATGCCTTATACCCCATTTGATAGACATATAGAACGAGTGGTATAATCTATCCAGC
>CANPIC010000059.1 GCA_947574055.1 uncultured bacterium | reverse complement strand
ACTACCGGCTGCCAAACGGTGGAAATTAAATTTGCGAAAAAATCTTGACACTATCGATACACTGGCAAAAGAGATGGAGCAGGCAGAAAAATTGCGGGAACAGATGCATATCCCGTTTGTGGTCTATGTCGGATATATGGAGGGATTTAAGGGATTAAAAAGTAAGATCCCCCATGCACAGGACAGTCTTGGCAGTTAAAATGCTGCAGGGGTTAAGAAACAGAGACGATAGAGCGTGACAGTGCGTGTGGTGTGAAAATGCACAAAGAATGGGGGTTAATTTTGTTAGGAGTTATGCGCTTAACCTTTGCTATTTGTTATGATTCCTTTTAAGATTATTATAGATGCTATGATATGGATGGGAGGAATTATAAGATGGAAAAAAGGAAGCTGGTAACTCCGAACGATATTAGCGCTGCTTTGCAGGAGATTGGTGTCCAACAAGGACAGGTGATTATGGTACATACATCGCTGAGCAGTCTGGGATATGTGTGCGGTGGGGCACAGTCCGTTATTGAAGCCCTGATTAAGAGTGTTGGTGAGGAAGGTACGATTATGATGCCGACACAATCATGGAAGAATTTAGATCCGTTGGCAGGTGTCTACTGGCAGGAACCGGAGGAATGGTGGCCTGTCATACGTGAATACATACCTGCTTATGACAAACGGATTACGCCGACAAATACAATGGGTGCCGTAGCAGAAATGTTTCGGCAGTGGCCGGGGACGCTTAGAAGCGATCACCCTGCAAGGTCAGTAGCGGCATGGGGGCGTTATGCACAGTATCTGACAGAGAACCATGACCTGTCTGATATTTTTGGAGACAGCTCTCCCATCGGCAGGCTGTATGAACTTGACGGATCTGTTTTGCTGATAGGAGTGGGGTATGACAAGAACACCTCCCTTCATTTGGCGGATGTAAGGGCCGAATATCCCGGCAAGCATATGGTTGTAGAAAGCAGTGCCATAGAGCTTGACGGGCAGCGGATATGGAAAGCCTATGAGACTTTAGCGGTAGACGGGGAAGATTTTTCGCTGATTGGGGAGGCATTTGAGAAGACCGGGAAGGTACGCCATGTACCTTTAGGAAATGGTATTCTTTCCATGATGAGCCAAAGGGAATTGGTAGATTTTGCAGTCAAATGGATAGGAGAAAGCAGAAAATGACGGAGGGGAAGCCTTATCGGCAGAAAACGGAAATGGCTGCAGACATTATGAGAATATGTGTCAACGGAAGGTTTCGCTGTGGAGAAACGTTATTATAGGACATGATTATCGTGTATCCGTGAGTATGGCTCATATCTGCGCAGTGCGAGAGTCTTTTTATGGAAAATATGGAGAGAAAATGGGCGGGAATGTCTGTTTCAAAGAAGGAATTATGACTTTAGTCTGTGTTTACAGGAGATAAGGGCAGTAGTTATAATTCAATTATCAGCATTGATAAAAGGGTGCTTGCGGTAATGGACCCAATCATAATTTGAGAGGTTTGAGCGTGATGGTGAGAGCCGGTGTGGTATCAGCGAAAACCGATGGAGGATAAGATGAAAAAAAGAGGAATGTGGATCGCTTTCTTGCTGCTTCTTTGCTGTATCGGAGGATGCGGAAAAAGTGGTGAGGATACGGGCAATTCAGAAGAGGTGCAGGTGCGGGAAGAGGGCGAAGATGCCGGTCAGACGGTGGATGAGGGAACGGTGTCCGGGGCGGAGACAGGACTTTCCGGCGGTGATGCGGATACCGGGGAAAACAAAGAGGTATTTCTGGAAGAGGGGGAGCCTGTGGCGGGGATTATAGCAGAGCAGAGCTTTGCCGTGGAACTTGACGGCTGGGGAACAGTTATGCTGTTATCCATTGCGCCGGAGGGGAATAAAGGGGCGCCGCGGTTTGCTCTGGCAAGAGAAGGAGCGCTCATTTATACATTGCCGGAGGACAGTCATCATCCGCAAACGGACGAGTTTGTGGAGGTGAGTGCAGTATCATTTGCGGACTACAACGAAGACGGGAAAAAAGATGTGATTGTATTGCTTGCATATTCCAATGGTCCGGATGTATGGACTGAGGCACAGATCTTTTTACAGGAAAACTCTGATCAAATGTTTTATCTGGATTATCCGGATCTGAAGAGTTACCGTATAGAGGCGCCAACAGAGGAAGGGCCTGCTTTTTACAGGGACCGTTTGCTGGAAGAATATCTGCTCACACAGAGGCTGACAGATACTGTGTCTGCTGTCATGGGGACCTGGACTGGCTATATGGATTATGTGGACAGCCTGCATGGCAGTTTCAGCAGTGACAGGCAGCTTGCCATACTGGCAAAAAGCCGGGAGATATGGGCTGTTCCCACCGAGTATGCAGATGAGAGATATTGCTTTACCATCAGGGATTTGAATTATGATGGCCGCCTGGAATTGATTGTCGCAAATGAGGGCGGTACGGGACATTATACTTACAGCCGATTCTATGGGATAGATGCGGAAGGGAATCTGAAAGAACTGGAGACTCATTTTGCAGAAGGTGATTCACAGCCTGATATCATCGAAGAACAGATGACAGTGTACAGCTCTTTTTCGCCGGAGGGCATGCGGGATTATTTTATCGTCTATGATGAAATCAAAGTGTCACCGGATTGCTATGTGTATCGGATCAGTTCCTTATGCATGGTGGATGAGCGTATAATGGAGACGCCTCTTGCAAGCCAGACTGTTACCTATGAAGGAGAAGATTATGCCGCGCATACTATCAGTGAAGACTGCAAGGGCAATGCACTGACAGAAGAAGAATTCCGCAACTTTCCGCAGACTTATTACAGTTATATGGGATTGCAAAAAAAGACGGTTTCTCTTTGTTGGACGGATGTGAATGAACTGGCGGGGATGGATGACGGGGAGGCGGCAGAATTGTTACGACAAATATATGATTCCTGAGAAATGTCAAAGAATTTGCATGATAAGCACATGTTGCCTTGCAGAATTTGCCTGAAGTATGGAAATGTAAAAAATACTCTGTTATGATAGAAAGAAACAGGATAAAACAGGAGCGGGAAGTGGATGAGTATTGGCTTTTTGATGACTGGAGAGTGCCGGGATATCAGCAGACTGGAAGAAACGGCCAGGGCGCTGGCCGGGGAGGCCGGATATGGGATATCTGTCTGGGAAGATGGTATGAATATTTATCTTTGTCCGATGGGGGTATTGGAGGTCGGGTGGAAGGCGGATGCGGAGCGTGCGGGGGACTGGCAGGTGGAGGCCCAGTGTCAGTCAACGCCGGCGGGGCCGGGGCTGCATAAGGCGGCTCTGGAATTTGCAGAGAGACTTGGCCTGGAAGGGACAACCATATAAGCTCTCCGGCGGAGAGATGTGGGCCGGATGGAAACGGGGAGACGGGTGTTATTTTATGGAGTGTGAGGTGATTTCCGGGGCGGATCTTTATCTGCTTATCATTGCGTATGAGAAACAGAAGCAGAGAAAAGAGATTGAAAGGCTGCTGAAGCATATATCATTGGTGCCGGATAACAGTAAGAGGGAACAAGTGGGGGATGAGTCATGATAGGACAAGATGTCGCAAAGGAAAAACAACTGCAGCAGGTGTTATTTGACGATTTGAAGCTGTCTAAGAAAAACCGGGAGATTGCGGAAAAATATCTGGATATGGAATATCCGGAGGATGCGGCGCTGCTTGATAGTGTGGAGCGGCAGAATTTTACTTCTTTCTGGAGAAGAAGCGGGGATTATGTGGAACGGCTGCGAAAGAAGAAACGGATGGAGGAGCTCGGCCGATATCTGCGGTTTCTGATGCGGGCAGGTGGAGTGGCAGCCTGGGTATTTTTTGTAAATGAGAGTTATGATGCCAAGGCGGGGGAACTGGAAGCGGTTCTTCCCCTTTTGACAGGAGAGGAGGCAAAGGCCCAGGGGATAGCCGTCTGGGCGACACTTTGCAAAGAGGCATTGTTTCACCAGCGTCCCGAAGAAGCGAAAGCACTGTGTCAGTGGGCAAAAGGGAATCAGCAACTGCTTGTGGATGCCATGGAGCAGTGTTATGACTTCGGGCAGTCGTTTTCTTGTGATAAAGGCAGACAGACTAAGATATTTCTGGCGGCGGTGTATTTGCATCATGCGCAGCCGGGAACAGAGATGGCGGCAAAGATGACCGCATATCTGGAACGATGGCTGCAGGATGGCGTATCTACTGCCATACAGCTTGCGGGCCGGGAGCGGCAGGAGATGTTGTCCTATGTGGCGGATGCGGGCAGGGATACTCCTTTTCCGGGGCAGCTTTTCGCTGTTCTTGGAAGAAAACGCGGCGGGATTAACCGGGGCTGGACAGGCGTGATTGCGGGCTGTGCCTTCCTTGCACTGAGTCACTCTGTACGTTTTGAAATACTGCTGCGTCTGATGGTGGCTGCGGATACCATGTATGCAGGGCGGGAAAATACGGCGCTGGAGACTTGTATGGGCATCACACAGGAGGACTGGCGGGATGCGAGGATTGCAGAAGTGGAAGAAATGCTGCCTATTGAGGGCGCATGTTATGTATTGTGGTGTATGCGTGCCGGGTATGACAGTGGGGTGAAGCGGACGGCAGTGAACGATCCGCAGGCAGTCAGAGAAGCGTGCCAGCGTATAGAGTCAGGGAACTATGGTGCGTTGATAGAGATGGTGGGAGATACCAATCCTGCTTTGTATGAAGAACTGAAGGGATCTTATAAAGAGGTATATTGCGAAAAAGTGGCCAAAGAGATTTCCGGCGGATATTATCCGGGGCAGGATGAGGCAGCCGGGTATCTGTCAGGCAAGGGGGATGTGGGCGGACTGGATGCCTTTATGGCAGAGTGGACGGGTGACTGTTATCTCAATAATCAGATTTATCAGAACATAGAGAATCTGCGCAATAGCGGGGTATATTCGCTGTACAGACGTGCGCTTGTTCTGGAAGCGCTGCGCAAAGGGAACAATTATTTCCGGCAGTACCCGATCATCGGCGCGCAGGCAATGTCAGAAGCAAAAGAACCTGCCTGCAACGGTCAGGAAGCCGCCTGTGCCGGCGAAAGGCAGCAGGTACAGGCAGGCTTTGGTCGGAGTCGTCAGATGTCATTGCTGATGGACGAAGGGCAGGTCGGAGAGCTGTTACAGCTTATGCTGGAGGAAAAAGTGCCGGTTAGGATGCTGACGGAGGCCCTGGGCGGTATAGGGGATACCCTGAAAGAGAAAGAGGAGAAAGCGGCGTTTCTGGAAATTTGTGTCAGATTATTGGCGGAAAAGCTGGAGCGCCGTGAAGAGGGCTGGGAGGCCGGCCTGCAAGAGGTGACAAGAGAAGGCAGTGCCGCGGCATGTTGTCTGGCGCTGCAGGTGCTGGCGCGGCTTGGCGGGCAGTATGGGGAAACGGTGCTTGCCTGTGCGGGACATATGGCAAAACAGGTACAGACACAGCTGCTGCAGATCTGCGAGACGCACAGGGAATGGGAGGCACAGGTGCTGGCCCTGCTTGATGCCAAGAAGGTAAAAGAGAGGGAGTTTGCAGTTCTTGTGGTGGAAAAATGGGCTGAAGCATCCCATCTGGACAAAATCAGGGAAGCACTGGGCAAGGAGAAGAATAAAAAGATCAAGGCACTGCTGGAGGATGTGGCAGAAGGACTGGAAGCGCAGGCCGTGACGGATGATCCGTCAGGGGATGGGCAACAGCAGGCAGCAGCAAGAGAACGGTTTGCCGCCAGCCTGCTGCGGGGCACGGCCAAGCGGAAGGTGGAGTGGGTGCGGGATCTGATACTGCCGGAGGTACATGATCAGGACGGCGTGCGGGTCTCTGAAGATTATATGCTCGCTCTGGCGGCAGTCTATGCGGATATGGAGAAGCCGTGTGTGGATGAGAATGTGACCAGGCTGGTGCAGCCGCTGCAACAGAAGGAACTTTCTGATTATATCCGTGCATTGTATGAAGGATGGCTTGCGGCGGGCGGGGAGGCGAAGAAGCGCTGGGTGCTGTATGCCTTTTCCCTCCATGGCGGTGCGGATGTGGTTCCTGCGCTGTATAAACAGATCCGGGACTGGGCAGATCATTCCAGGGGTGCCATGGCAACAGAGGCTGTGCAGGCGATGGTCCTGCACGGCAGTCAGGAGGCATTGCTCCAGGTGGATCAGATGTCACGCAAATTTAAATCGCGTCAGGTAAAGAATGCGGCGGCAAAGGCGCTTGAGAGCGCGGCGGAGCAGCTGCAGATCAGCCGGGAGGAACTGGAGGATAGGCTGGTGCCTGATCTGGGATTTAACGGGAGCATGGAACAAAGATTTGAGTATGGCCCGCGCAGCTTTACCGTGCGCCTGAACGCCGCATTGGAAGCGGAAGTTTATGACGAGAGTGGTAAACGGCTGAAAAATATGCCTGCGCCGGGGAAAAAGGATGATCCGGAAAAGGCGGGGGAGGCAAACGCCGCCTTCAAACAGATGAAACGGCAGTTAAAAAATGTGGTGACAAGCCAGAAAATGCGGCTGGAACAGGCACTTATCTCGGTCCGCTTCTGGCAGGCGCAGCAGTGGCAGGCACTTTTTGTCAGCAATCCCATCATGCATCTGTTTGCTACCGGCCTGATCTGGGGTGTCTATGAGAATGACAGGCTACAGGAGACATTCCGTTATATGGAAGATGGTAGTTTTAATACTGTGGAGGAGGAAGAATATGCATTTCCCGGCAGCGGGACAATCGGGCTGGTGCATCCTCTGGAACTGAGCGCGGAGGAACTGGACGCCTGGAAACAGCAGCTTTCTGATTATGATGTGGTACAGCCCTTTGCGCAGTTGGAACGTCCCGTTTATCAGGTGACAGCAGAAGAAAAGGAGAGCCTGGCAGTCACCCGCTTTTACGGGACAGAGGCAAACGGATGGGCCCTGTCGAACAAGATGCTTGCAGCGGGCTGGTGCCGGGGAGAGATTCTGGATGCGGGCTGGTATACGAACTTTTATCGCAGCGATGGGACAGCAGGGGCCGAACTGACTTTTTCCGGCAGTTCGGTGGGCTATGAGTTTGAAGATGTGACAATTTACGAATTGTATTTTTATAAAAGTTCCGGTGATGGGGCAAGGTATCAAAAGTCGGTCAGAGTCCCACTTTCGGAAGTGAGCCCCAGGTATTTTAGCGAAATAGTCCTGCAGGTGGCCAATGTGGCTGAGATTGCCAAGGATGCGCAGAAGGAAGAGTAAGGGATAGCAAAAGGAAAGGATGGGAAGCGGGATGGAAGATTATGTGGAATTGTGGGATAAATATGCGACAGCCTTTTGTGAGAAGCTGGAATTTACGATGAAAGGAGACTGGGAGAAACTGGACGAAGATGAGCAGGAAATAGCGGCTCTGTGGAAGTTTGTAGTGGATATGTATAACGGCGGTTTCCTGCAGTTTTTCTGTAACTGGGGGTATACAGGATACTGGTATGCCATGCGGGGAATACAGCGTATCGGGGACAGGGGCCTCCTGGAGCTGCTGCATCGTACTTACATGGAGGTATTTGATAAATTCCGGGAGGATAATCGTCTGAAGGCGTACTGGGATATCCCGGAATACCTGACGGAGGAAGATGACCAGATACTGGATGAGACCGACGAGCGTTTCTATGATGGAGAGGGAGCACGGTTTGCGGAGATGGCATATCGTTTTTATGCACAGACATTACACAAAACGGTGTGAAAGAGCGGGAAAAGGAGCAGGTATATGAGCATTGCCGAGGGACGATACGGACAAGAGGTTTCGGAGGCGCTGGAAGCGCTGAAGCTGTCAGAGGGTAACCGGGAAATCGGGCTGCGGTATCTGGATATGGCAGAGGCGGCAGAGCCGGAACTGCTGCAACAGGCGGGCAAAGAGGATTTCAGCACGTTGACAGAGGTGGAGCGAAATCGGTGCCGGCAGGCTGTTATGCAGATCAGGGACAGTGGTGAGTTGGTGTCACGTTATATACAGTTTGTAGGGGCAGTGGGCGGTGCTTCCGCCTGCTATGCGCTGGGTATGGAGAATCCGGGATGGATCATCAATGCGCTGGACAGGGTACACAGAGCGGCCTGTCGTGCGGAACTATATGCACATAATGCGGACGCGTTTACACTGAACAAACTGAGTATGCTGTATGATGCAGGCAGAAAGGAGCCGCAGGTGCTGCTACAGGCAATGGGACTTTGCCGTTGTCTGGACGGGGCGGCCAGAATGTTGCTGGCAGGCGTGTATCTGTACTGCGCCGGCGCGGACGGTGAAGCGGGAGAGACAATGCAGGAAATGCGTACCTACCTGGAACAGGCCATTATGGATCAGCTGCCGCAGCTGTTTGGCGGTCCCGTCTGTTCGCCGGCGGAACTGACAATGTTTCGGACCTTTCTGACTGACTCTAAGCCGGGTGTGTCTGTTCCGGCAGAGATCCTTTCCATGCTCAGGGGAAAACACAGCAACAGGGAGTTGTTTGCCAGACTGGCGGGGTGTGCCTGGCTGGCACTTGGACAGAGCCGGGTGTCTGCGGCGTTTCTTAAACTGGCCGCGGCGCTGGACTGCGAATCTGCGCAGCCTTCTTTGCCAGGCCTGTGCCGGTATATGACAGAACGGGACTGGTTTTATCAGCATACGAAGTTTCTGTTGGAGGAACTGCCCATCCCGCCCAGGGTATGGGTTGGGTGGAGCCTGAGGGAGCGCGAGGATACGGTCTGGCTGCTGATGGTAAAAAAGTATCCGCAAGTGGTACGAGAGGTGGCCGGCGGGCTGCCGGTCCGGGAGTATGAGCGTCTGCTGGAGAAGATACAAAAAGGGAATCCGGCGCTGTATCAGACCATTCGCGGGGATTTTGCGCAGGATTACAGAAGGAAGCTGGCGGATGAACTGCTTACCAATTATCCCTGCGGCCAGGATGATGCCAGAAAATATCTTCTGGGAGAGGCGGAATTTGACCGGATTGAACCGTATATCAGGGAATGGAGGAAAGCGGGCTGCTCTTATGGAAACAAAAATAACAGGCTGAAGGGGCTGAGGGATGATCCGGACAACTGCCTGTTATATCGGCGCGGCCTGGTACTGGAAGGACTGTTGCTGGATGGAAGGTATTTTGTTCATTATATGTTTTGTTATTCTGCATCGTCTTATCTGCGGGATCAGCGGCGTGATCATGTACATCTGACAAAAGAGGAACTGGAAGCCGTTCTGGAGATTTTTGAGAAAGAGCAAATACCGGTAACTTATCAGCTTGCCATGTTATCGGGCCTCCATGAGAGCTGTTATTCGTATTGTTCCGAGGAAGCGCAGGAGGCCATGTGCAGGGAATGTATTGCCGTGCTGGATGAGCGGATCGGGCGGTGGGGCAGTGCATATCGGGAAGCGGCGCTGTCAGGTCCCGCCATGACAAGGATCTTCTGTATCCGGGCGATGGACCTGCATGCCATAGCGTATAAAGACGCGCTGCTGGCCTGCGCCGGGGATAGTTCCAAACAGGTGCAGGAAGAATTGCTTGCCGTGTATATGGCACATAAGGAATGGGAGGCCGCATTTGTGACCATGCTGCGCACCGGGAAGCAGAAAGAGCGGCTGATGGCGGCGCGGGTACTGGAGCGGTGGGGCGTGGAAGCGTACCGCGGAGCGTTGGAACAGGCCCTGGAAAAAGAAAAGAATCAGAAACTGCAGGAGTATTTCCGCCAGCTTCTGTGTGTACAGGAAGAAGACAGAAGGCTGGACGAGATCGTGGCAGAATTGCTGAAAGGCAGCCACAGACAGAAAGTATGCTGGGCTTTTGCGCAGCCTTATGAAAAGCTGCACCGGGCAGACGGGACGCAGCTTTCGCCGGATTATTTGCAGGCCATATTACTTTGCTATGCGGACATGGACACGCCGGGTATCCATAAAGATGCTGCCAGGCTGGCAGAAGTCCCAAAGCAGAGCGAACTGGCGGCCTGTATGGCAGATCTGTTTGGAAGGTGGATGGCGCTGGGGGCGGAGGCAAAGAAGAAGTGGGTGCTTTATGCCGTTGCGATCCATGGAGGCGAAGGGATCGTGCCCTTGCTCTACAGGGAGATCAAAGCATGGCCGGCGAAATCAAGAGGCGCCATGGCGGCGGAGGCAGTGAAGGCTCTTACGCTGAATGGAAGCAGTGCGGCCCTTTTGCTGGTGGATCAGCTCGCCCGCAAATGCAAGTACCGGCAGGTGAAACATGCGGCTATGGCAGCCATGGACTGTGCGGCGCAGGAACTGGGGATCAGCCGGGAAGAACTGGAAGATCGGATCGTGCCGGATTTGGGGTTTGATGAACGGATGGAACGGGTCTTTGACTATGGCCCGCGTACTTTTACGGTACGCCTTGCACCGGCCCTGCAGACGGAGATCTATGATGAAAGCGGAAAACGCCTGAAAAATATGCCTATGCCCGGTGTCCATGATGATCCGGAAAAAGCACCGGCGGCCAGCCGTGATTATAAAGAGATGAAGAAACAGTTAAAAACTGTTGTGCAACATCAGAAGCAGCGGTTTATGCAGGCACTTTCGGGAGAAAGGCTCTGGAAAGGGGCTGACTGGAAACGACTTTTTATAAAAAACCCGGTGATGCACCGGTTTGCGGCAGGGCTGATCTGGGGGATTTATGAGCAAGACAGCGGCCACAGGTTAAAAAAATCTTTCCGCTACATGGAGGATGGCAGTTTTAATACAGCGGCAGAGGAAGAGTTTGCGCTTCCTGAAGATGGTGTCGTGGGGTTGGTACATCCTCTGGAACTGCCGAAAGAGGAACTGGCAGCATGGAAACAGCAGCTGGCCGACTATGAAGTGGAGCAGCCCATTTGCCAGCTGGAACGTGCTGTTTACCTTCTGGAAGGGGAAGAAAGGGATGCGTTTTCCCTGCTTCGTTTCCAGGGAAAACAGCTTGGCAGGCTGCCACTGTTTGGCCGGCTGGAACGGGCCGGCTGGCTCAAAGGCACGCCCGGGGATGGCGGGGAAATCCGCAGCTTCTACAGGGAAGACGGCGCGGCAGGCGCGATGGTGGAGTTTTCTGTCTGTGACGTCCGGCATGAGGAGATAACAGAGCAGATCGGGGAAGTATTTTTTTACCGGACCGGACCGGCAGATGATGCGGCAAAGAAACGGCAGAGGTACAGACTGGGAGAGATAAATCCCCGGTATTTCAGTGAAATTGTGTTACAGATAGCGGAGGCTGTTTCGGATGCAGCCCCTGCAGGATAAAAAATAGTATGCCAAACACAGGAAAGCATGAACCGTGAACCATGGACCTTTCATAAAGGTGAGATGACAGAAGCTGAAAAAGATTGTGATATAAGTGCTTATGGCAGAGCTTTTTCAGTTTCTGTCTCTCATGCATGTCAGGTTCCCCCTATAATCATTGACGTGTTTGTTGTGTAAAAATTATAATTTCCTCTTGAAAAGTGGAGACAACTATGGTACTATATCTCTGGTCAGGTCATTCATGTATGAAGTGTTGGCGACAGGGCATATAATGTGCTCTGTAAAAGATCAGGAAACGGGAGGTATCCCGGATGAGGCTCCGTGGTCAAGCGGTTAAGACATCGCCCTTTCACGGCGGTAACACGGGTTCGATTCCCGTCGGAGTCACTTGTATACAAAAGCCGGTGAATTTTGCTTCCGGCAGACAGGCCCGCAAGGGTTTACGGACCTTTAGCTCAGTTGGTTAGAGCAACCGGCTCATAACCGGTCGGTCCT
>CANPIC010000058.1 GCA_947574055.1 uncultured bacterium | reverse complement strand
CATGAGTCAAACCTGCCCCTGTTTTGGTCTATCTATTAACCGACAGCCCCTTTTTACTGACATATTTTTTCATTTGGATATTTGCTATTTCTGCGTCTGTCCCTTACAATGAAAGGAGTAACACGGCAGACAAAGAAGGGGGATCTGGCATGAAATATTATGTGGCAAAAAAGGCGGGCAGGGACGGGGACGGGACGAAAGAGCGGCCATTTCTGACGATCGGGGAGGCGGCGCGTATCGCTGAGGCGGGAGATGAAGTGATTGTCGGGCCGGGGATTTACAGAGAGTATGTGGACCCGGCAAACGGAGGAAGGGATGAAAAGCATCGTATCATTTACCGTTCCCGTGAAAAGGGCGGTGCGGTAATCAGCGGTGCAGAGCAGATTACGGACTGGCGGCATGACGGCGGAGATGTCTGGTCGGTGCGGATACCAAACCAGATCTTTGGCGCGTATAATCCCTATACGGAACTGATAAAAGGAGACTGGTATTTTGGCAGAGACTTACATACAGGCGCGGTTTATCTGAACGGAAAGGAGCTGTATGAGACATTTTCGCTGGAAACAGTACGAAAGCCGGTGGTGGATTATGGCTCCTGGGAACCCGGCTTTAGCAGCTATACCTGGTATACGCGGCAGGAGGGGGCGTATACCGTGATCTATGCCAATTTTCAGGGGCATGACCCCAATGCGGAAACTGTGGAGATCAATGTCCGCCGGAGCTGTTTCCAGCCTTCGGGAACCGGACGGGGGTATATTACACTCTCTGGTTTTGTCATCCGGCAGGCTGCCACACAGTGGGCGCCGCCCACAGCATATCAGGAAGGGATAGTGGGGCCACACTGGTCAAAGGGCTGGATTATCGAAGACTGCGAGATTTCTCACTCCAGGTGCAGCGGTATTTCTCTGGGAAAATACCTGCAGCCTGACAATGAAAACAAATGGACAACATGCTTTAGCAAAGATGGCACACAGACACAGCGGGACGCTGTCTGCCAGGCGCTGCGGGAGGGCTGGACAAAGGATACGATCGGTTCCCATATTGTCAGAAGGTGTCATATCCATGACTGTGGCCAGACCGGGATCGTGGGGCATCTGGGCTGTGCGTTCTCTGTTATTGAGGACAATCATATCCACCATATCAATCACAGACAGGATCTGCAGGGGGCTGAGATCGGCGGGATCAAACTGCATGGAGCCATTGATGTGTTCCTGCACCGCAATCATATTCATCACTGTACAAGAGGGATATGGCTTGACTGGCAGGCGCAGGGGACACGTGTATCGCGCAATCTCTTTCATGATAACGTACCGCCCACAGGAACTGTGGTCAAAAACGACCTCGCGCTGGGGGAGGATCTGTTTGTGGAAGTTTCTCATGGCCCGACATTGATTGATCACAATCTTATGCTTTCTCCCTGTGCGGGCCGGCTGAGTACGCAGGGGCTGGCACTGGTCCATAATCTGATCGCAGGCTCTTTTACATATGTCGGCGCTGGCGGGGAAAACGGATCGGTGAAGTTTGCCTCTCCGCGATATACGCCATATCATGTACCCCATGAGACAGGGCTTGCCGGATTTATGACCATCCTTGGCGGTGATGCGCGCTTTTATAATAATATCTTCGTACAGCAGCCGGTAAGGCCCGATCTGGCGGCATATATCAGGGAGGAAGGGTGTGAAGACCTGCACCGGGCGCATTTTGTCTGTGGCACTGTCCCTTATGACGGTTATCCCGGGGCTGAGGAATACTTCGGGCGTTTTTCACCGGCAAATTGTGACGGATGGTATCCGGATGGAAGTAACAGGGATGTTTATTATGACCACCTGCCTGTCTGGATGGGCGGCAATGTCTATTGCAATGGCGCCAGACCTTGTGGCATGGAGGCGGATGCCTTGGAAGTGCGGGAGCAGACAGTGACACTGGAACTTGAGGAAAAGGATGGCGCCTTTATTTTGCATACAGATCTGTACACATATCTGGCAGAGCGGAGGGCGCAGCCGGTAACAACGGCGACACTGGGAGAAGCCTTTGAACCGGAGCAGCGGTTTGAAAATCCGGATGGGACTGCTATTTTGTTTGACAGAGATTATCTGGAGAGAGAGCACGGCATGTATCCTCTCGCAGGTCCGTTTGCAGAAGGCGGCAGTGTATTTATCGTATATTAGAGTTTGTGTCATACAGAAGGGATACGGGGCAGATGCGGCTGGTGGCAGTGTGCCGGATGATACGGCTGCAAAGCGGTGTATGATTTGACAAAAGTATCCAATATATGCTATTTTAATCGTGAGGTTTTGTGTGTTTTGACAAAATCTCAGATTTTTGTCTGAAGGCCGGTTAACCATACACACAAGAACGGGAGAGGGAAAAGTATTATGAAAACAAATTTTACCAGACATCTTTTTGTTTATATGCTGGCAGCGTTTCTTCTTACAGTCACCGCCATTTTTCTGTTGCAGACAGTCGTCATCCGGAGAAGCAATACGGCGGAGAGCAGGGAAAAGCTGACAGAAGTCAGGGAGAAGCTGGCGACCAACCAGGAGAATATAGACAGGCTGACGGAAAATCTAAGTGCCACCAGTCTTGCCAAATCAAGAGCTTTTGCCGATCTCCTGGCGGCAGACCCTTCGATTGAAACCAGTCTGGAAAAACTCAATGAGATTACGGAAAGACTGATGGTCAGTGAGTTACATATCATCAATGGGGAGGGCATTATTACCGCCAGCAATATCACTTCTTATGAAGGGTTTGATATGAAGAGCGGAGAACAGTCCAATGCCTTTATGGTTATTGTCGATGATCCCACTGTTGAGATCGTGCAGGAACCACAGTTAAATGCCTCCAAAGGGATTATGATGCAATATATCGGTGTGGCGCGTAAGGACGCGGCAGGTTTTGTGCAGGTGGGCATACATCCGGAAGTATTGGAAGAGACACTGGCGAGCACGGCTATTGATGTGGTTTTAAATGGCATTGAATTTGGTAATAACGGATATGTATATGCGATCAGCAAGGAAGATGGAACGATCCTCGCACATCCGGAGGCTTCCCTGATCGGGACGGCTGCGGCTTCTGCCGGCTTCCCGGCCAGTCTCACGGGAGAGGGCACTGCCCGGATCAACGGCGTGCGGGGACATTATCTGGCGGAAGAGCATGACGGCCATATCATAGGTACTTTTTTGCCGTTAAAAGAATACTATGCCGAACGCAGCAGTCAGATGCTGATGGTATCTTTGAGCACGCTGGTTATTTTTGGCGTGTTGCTGTTGATGATCAGACAGATGGTGGATAAAAATATCGTCCGGGGTATCAATCATATCTCTGACTCCATGCAAAGGATAGCAGCCGGGGATTTTAAGGTTATCGTCAAAGAACGGGGCAATCCGGAGTTTGCGCTGCTTTCTGACAATATTAATAAAATGGTGGAAAGTATCTGCCGCAATATGCACGAAAATGAAGACCTGCTGGAACAGCAGAAGGAGGATGTGGAGAATAACCGGGTTTTGATCGGCAATATAAAACATGTCTGCCGTGAACTGGAAGAGGTCGCAGGGGAGACACTGCAAAATGCCGACCATATTTATCGCGGGACCGATGAGCAGGAAAAAGCGGTAGAAGACTTAAACCAGATCATGAGCCGCCTGACAAGGGAACTCAACGACAGTGTGGAGGTAGCGGCCAGCGTGACAGTTACCACGGAGAATACGGCTGACAAGATTTCACAGACGCAGTCCCAGATGGCCTTGTTAAAAGATTCGATGCAAAAGATCACGGAAATGTCTGTGGCCATTGAGAAGATCATCGGTGAGATCAATTCCATAGCCCAGCAGACCAATATGCTCTCTTTAAATGCCTCTATTGAAGCGGCGAGGGCCGGCGAGATGGGCAAAGGTTTCGCGGTGGTGGCGACCCAGGTGGGAGAACTTGCCGCAAGAAGTGCCCAGGCTGCCCAGGAGACAAATGATCTGATCACCAACTCCATCAGAGCAGTGGAAAACGGCCGAGAGATCACTGACCAGACTGCGGAGATGTTCAGCGCTGCGGCGGACAACATACATCAGGCAAATCAGGGTGTGTTAAAGATCACGGATCAGGTGAAGGAGAACGTTGCTATTGTATCCGATGCACTGGATCAGATCAGGAGAATTACCGGTGTGGTGGAAAAAAATGTGCAGATTTCCGAAAATACCAAACAGGTATCTGCCAATATGGCAGATATCACCGGGAAGCTGATGGGAATGATAGATTAATATTATGTCGGTGTGAACGGCAGAGCAATGATAAACAGTTTCAGACTTGTAACTCTGAAACTGTTTATTTTTTATTCAATAAACACAAAAACTTATTTTCAAAGTAAAATCAATAAACACAAAAATAAAAAAATATCGTAATATATCAAAAGATATATTGACAATCCACAAAAACTAAGGTAATATAAGCATCACAAAAGGATATATAGTTAAATAAATGAACTAAACTTGACATACCGATGTTCGCTTTTGAGTTAATTTAATGAACATAAATAGAAAAAGGAGTCTGCTATGGCAACAGGAATGAACAGCAATGAAATGCAGAAAAACAACAGGACACTGGTATTTAAAACATTGTCTGAGAGTGGCAGTATGACCCGTACGGAACTTGCCGCCGAGATCGGCCTCCAGAAAGCAACCATTACCAATATCATCAATGAATTTCTGGAAATGGGCATTATCGCCATCGACGGAGACGGCGCTGCCGGGCGGCGGGGAGAGAACATCTGTCTGAAACTGGACGAAATCTATACCATGTCGGTGGGTATTACCCGTAAAGACTATCAGATCGGCATCTTTTCCCTGAACGGAACACAGGTAAGTCATATCCGTTATCAGTTTGAAAAGAAAGAAGCCTTTCACGAAATTGTGGACAAACTCAAAGCTAGTGCACGGGAACTGGAGGATCGGTTTGGAAAGGACAATATCATTGGTATCTGCCTTGCGGTTCCCGGGCCGTATGTCAGAAAAGAGGCGGATACAAACGGCATGTTCCGGGTGTCACGCTTTGAGGAACTGAGCCGTGTGGACCTGCGCAGAGAACTGGAAGAGACGCTGGGACTGCCGGTGATGATCAAACACGACGCCAAACTTTCCGCCTACGCCGAATGGAAAAACGCAGCCGAGGCCAGAGAAAACAGACATGTAAGCCTGATCATTATCCGTTCCAGAGGGTTTGGCATCGGTGCCGGCATTGTCATCAACGGAAAGATTGTGGAAGGACAACTGGGGATTGCCGGTGAGATCGGTCATATGGGGATCAATTACAATGGCAGACGGGTTCAGAATGAGACATCGGGTACCTTTGAATATTGTGCCGGTACGGAAAGCGCCGTGCGTTATATGCTGGAGCGGCTGTATGAGTTTCCAGGCAGCATACTGCATGAAAACAGCACCTATATGGAGATCGTGGATGCCTATCGCCAAAAAGATGCGCTGGCCGTTTACGCGATGGAAAAGATGGCCTGGATGCTCGGATACGGCATTGCCAATATCGTATACATCATCAATCCCGACTGTATTATCCTCGGGCAGGATTATCCGGAGATGGACTGTTTTATCAACAAAGTGAGACAGGTGGTGGAAGAATTTGTACAGCCGGTGGCAAAGGAGGGGATTTCCATCCGTTATACCAGGCTACATGAAGATTCTTTCCTGCTGGGAGGCTACTACTATGTACTGGAAACCTTATATAAAGAAAATCTGATTCTGGAAAAAGTCCGTCAGGTTATGGAACATAAAAAGGCAAAAGACAAGACAACAGAGGAAACTGTTCTGTAAATGTTGTGTATCTGATATTTTATCTTCCGCGTCAGCAGACCGCTTTCTTTGGCGCCAGAGAAACATGATTGAGAAGGACGGAAGGGCATGGAAGGTCAAAATATAAAATGGAGAAAGGAAGAAAATAAGATGAAAAAGAAATTATTGGGGCTTACCATGGCAGTCATTCTGGCAGCCGGTCTGGTCGGATGTGGTTCCGGAAACAGCCAGCAGGCTTCCGGCAATGCGGCAGATAACGCGGCAGAGACATCACAGCCTGAAGCGGCGGAAAATGACGGGGAGGCGGGGGCTTCTGCAGATGCATCTGCAAGCGGAGCGCCGGATGTGGCGGATATTACATTGGCTTATGTGCCCACGACTATGAATAATCCGTTCTGGTCTGCGATGATGGGTGGCATCACAGCCCAGATGGAAGCAAAGGGCATGGACCCGGCCACTCAGCTTGTGACCGTGGATGCCGACAGCGACCAGGCGACCATGAATAACTACGTGTATGACCTGATCAATCAGGGAGTGGATGCCATCATACTGGCCCCCATGGACTGTACGGCGGTAACGGAGGCGCTTCAGGCATGTGCCGATGCGAATATTCCCGTGATTAACGTAGATACAGCCGTTGACCGTACAGACCTGATCGTATCCGTGATCGCATCCGACAACTATGGTGCAGGCGTACAGTGTGCGGAAGATATGATGAAAAAACTCGAAAAAGGTTCCAAAATCTATGTGATGAACCAACCCTCCGGCAGCGCATGTGTACAGAGGGAACAGGGATTTTTGGATACCGTGGGCGACTACTTCCAGATTCTGGGTACTTCCGATACATCCGGTGACACGGCAACCACACTGCCCGTAGCGGAAGATGCTATCACCGCGGACAAGGACATAGCAGGATTCTTCTGTATCAATGATATGGCCGCTCTGGGCTGTGTACAGGCTTGTGCGGCAGCAGGCAGAGACGATATCGTTGTATATGGTGTGGACGGTAATCCTGACTTTATGGGATATGTGGGGGATGGCTCTGCTACCGGGTCGTCCGCGCAGCAGCCTTCCGTAATCGGGAGCAATGCCGTGGATGCTGCACTGGCACATCTGGCAGGCGAAGCAGTGGAAGCCGAGATCGTGGTTCCGGTTACACTGATCACACAGGATAATATTGCAGATTTCGACGTGAGCGACTGGCAGTAATCCGGGCCGCGCAGACAGCAATCGTGTCAATCGGCTTTCGGAAAGGGGCGTTTCGAAAGGGACGTCCCTTTTATGATGCAAAAAATGACAGGGACTGTTCCGACAAGCCCTCTGATCTGCGCGGGAACAGATAGTTAGAGTGGGATTCTTTTTTCACAAAAAAGGGGTGAGAACATGAAAAAAGAACTTTTACGTATGGAAAACATTGTGAAAACCTTTCCGGGTGTCCGGGCGTTAAACAACGCTGCCATCACAGTGCATGCGGGAGAAGTCATGGGGTTTATGGGCGAAAACGGTGCGGGTAAATCCACGCTGATGAATGTGCTTGGAGGTGTCTTTCCGGCGGATTCCGGTGAAATCTACATAGAAGGGCAGAAGGCGGAGATCCGCTCCATCCACGATTCTCAGTCGCTGGGGGTGGCCTTTATCCATCAGGAACTGGCACTGGAGCCTTATTTGACCATAGCCGAGAATATTTTCCTGGGGCGTGAAATGAAAAATTCTCTGGGGATGATCAGCAAGGATAAAATGGCCGAGGCGGCCAGACCGTTTCTGGAAAGAGTGGGACTGGAAGTGGACCCCAATGAGTTTGTGGGCCGACTTTCCCTGGGACAGCAGCAGATGGTGGAAATCGCAAAATCTTTTTCCCTGCATGCCAAGATTCTGATCCTGGATGAGCCGACCTCCTCTCTTTCCGAGAAAGAGGTCAATATCCTCTTTGAGACTGTGGAAGAGCTGAAAAAACAGGGCATGGGTATTATTTTTATCACGCATAAAATGGCGGAAGTCTTTCGCCTCTGTGACGCAGTAACGATTATGCGGGACGGAGAGTATATGGATACACTGCAGTCAGAGAACTGCACGGAAAGTCAGCTGATCTCCCTGATGGTGGGGCGCGATCTGGGCAACTACTATGTGCGTACCTTCAACAGGCCGGGCGATGTGGTGCTGGAAGCAAAACATATTCATGCGGGGAAACGTGCGGTGGACTGCAGCTTCTCTGTCAGAAGCGGAGAAATACTGGGCTTTTACGGCCTGGTCGGCTCCGGACGTTCGGAACTGATGAAAGCCATTATGGGACTGGACCCCATGGACAGCGGAGAGATCTTGCTAAACGGAGAAACCGTCAGAAAGGCCAGTCCCATGTACATGCAGGAGAGGGGCGTGGCCCTTGTGCCGGAGAGCCGTAAGACAGAAGGGCTCCTTCTGAAAAATACCATCGGCTTCAACATTACCCTGCCCATCCTGCCCCGGTTTATCTCCCGTCTGCGGGTGGATACCGACAAGGAACAACAGATTATCGAGGAAGGGATGGAAGCGCTGCGCATCAAAGCGCCGTCCGGCCGCGTGAACTGTTCCACACTGTCCGGCGGAAATCAGCAGAAAGTGCTGCTTGCCAAATGGCTGGCCACCAATCCCAGCGTACTGATTCTGGATGAACCAACCCGTGGCATTGATGTAGGTGCCAAGGCCGAGATCTATACCATCATCAATGATCTGGCAAAGCGGGGGCTGGCGGTGATCCTGATCTCATCCGAAATGCCGGAAGTTATGAATATGAGTGATCGCATGATGATTATGAATGAAGGGCATATCACCGGAGAACTGGATCATACGGAATATTCACAGGAACTGATATTGAAATATGCAATGGGGGTAGCAAATCATGAATGAGAAGTCAAATAAATTAATGCGTCCCGTCCGGGAATATTTGAAGCAGAATTGGGGGATTCTGGCGGCGCTGGTGGCCATGTGCCTGTTTTTTTCCATATTTGGAAGCAACTTTCTGACCAGGACCAACATTGTCAATCTGCTGCGTACCTGCGCCACCAACTGTTATCTGGCTATCGGGGTACAGATGGCCATTATCCTGGCGGGAATTGACCTGACAGGCGGTGCGCTGGCAGCACTGACTGGTGTGGTCTGTGTGATGACCTTTGAGAATATGGGCCTTCCTATCTGGGTAGGGATCATCGTCGGCGTACTGATCGGTGTGATCATCGGTATGGCCAATGGCGCCATCATCACCTATACGGGGATTCATCCCTTTGTGGTCACACTGGCCATGCAATCCATCTGCCGCGGCACCGCTTACCTGCTGGCCAATGGTTCTCCGGTGACGACCCAGAACCGTGCCTTTGGTGCGTTCGGTACAGGCTCTCTGGGGCCCATTCCGTTGCCGGTGGTTTATATGACCATATTTCTGATTCTGGATTTTTTCCTGCTCAATAAGACGAGAACAGGACGTCACATCTATGCGGTAGGTGGAAATGAGACGTCGGCGCGTTTTTCCGGCATCAATATCCACAAGATCAAGATTCTTGTCTGGACCATCAGCGGTGCCATGGCAGGGTTTTGTGGTGTGGTACTGGCGGCGCGGCTTTCCTCCGGACAGCCTTCCACAGGGGAAGGGTATGAGACGGATGCCATTGCGGCGGCGGTACTGGGCGGCACTTCCTTCTTTGGCGGTACCGGTTCGGTCGGCGGCCTGATCATCGGTGTACTGATCATCGGCCTGATCTCCAATGGCCTGAACCTGATGCATGTCAACTCCTATTGGCAGTATGTACTCAAGGGCATTATTATCATCGCGGCAGTCTATGTGGATATGTTGAAACAAAAGCGCCAGAACGCAGCGAAATAAAGGGAGGCAGACAGAGATGAATGTGCAGACAAGAAAAGAACTACAGGTATGGGCGGCGAAAATACGAAAAACGGCGCTTAAAACCATTCAGGATGCCGGTTCAGGGCATATTGGCGGCTCCTTTTCGATCGCCGAAATTTTAGCGGTACTGTATTTTGACCAGATGCATGTCGACCCTGCAAATCCGGATGCAGGTGACCGGGACCGGCTTATCCTGTCCAAAGGACACTGCTCCCCGGCCATGTATGCGGCGCTGGCGCTGAGAGGATTCTTTTCCCTGGATCATCTGTCTACATTCAGGAAGATTGACAGCGATCTCTCCGGTCATGTGGAAATGCATGTCCCGGGCGTGGATATGTCTGCCGGCTCCCTGGGCCAGGGGCTGTCAACGGCGCTGGGCATGGCTCTGTATGGTAAGAGCAAAAAACGGGATTACCGCGTCTTTTGCATTATGGGAGATGGAGAGATACAGGAAGGGCAGATATGGGAAGCAGCCATGGCAGCCGGATTTTTCGGAGCCGATAATCTGATCGGTTTTGTGGACAATAACGGACTGCAGCTTGACGGACCGCTGGAAGAGGTGATGTCACCTTACCCCATCGGAGACAAATTCCGGGCCTTTGGCTGGAATGTGCTGGAAGTGGACGGCAATGATGTGGAACAGGTGGCGGACGCCGTCACGCTTTCGTCCCATATTCACAATGGCAGACCGACAATGATCGTGGCTGATACCATAAAGGGAAAAGGGGTCTCCGTATTCGAGAATCAGGTCCGTTTTCACGGAGGACAGCCGTCCCCGGAGGAATGGCAAATTGCCTATGCGGAACTGAACAGTAAAATCGCAGAACTGGAGGGCTTGAAATAATGGGAGAGATGATATCGACAAGAGTAGCTTACGGACAGGCGCTGGCAGAGTTTGGCGGCAGGGAAAATATCTATGTATTTGACGCCGATTTAAAGAGCTGTACGATGACAAAATATTTTGCCGAGACGTATCCGGAGCGTTTTTACAATATCGGTATTGCCGAAGCGAACATGGTGGACATCGGCGCCGGTTTTGCCGCCTGCGGTGCCACAGCGCTGGTACATACTTTTGCTATCTTTGCCTGCGGACGGGTATATGATCAGGTTCGCAATAGTGTAGCCTATCCCGGCCTGAACGTCAAAGTGGTGGGAAGTCATGCCGGACTGACGGTGGGAGAAGACGGTGCCACGCATCAGTGCATCGAGGATATCAGCCTGATGCGCACCATACCCGGGATGACTGTCATCGTTCCCTGCGACGCACATGAGACGCGGGAGGCAACCAGAGCGATCCTTGATACACACGGCCCCTGTTATCTGCGGACAGGCCGGGGCACGGTGGAAAATGTGACAGACACGGTTAAGGAGTATCGTTTTGCGATCGGAAAAGGTATCACCCTCACAGGCGGTGACGATGTGACACTGATTGCCTGTGGTCTGATGGTACAGGAGGCGCTGAAGGCGGAAAAACTCCTGGCGGCGGAAGGGATCCATGCCAGAGTGATCGACATGCATACGATCAAACCGCTTGACAGGGAACTGGTCATACAGGCTGCCGAAGAGACCGGTGCCATCGTCACAGCGGAAGAGCATAGCATAATCGGTGGGCTGGGAGGGGCCGTAGCCGAAGCACTGGCCGCATCCTGCCCGGTGCCGATGGAATTTGTGGGCGTAGAGGATACCTTCGGTCATTCCGGTGCGCCTCTGGAACTGCTGCAGCAGTTCGGGCTGACGCCGGAACACATTGCCGCATGTGCCAGGAAAGCCATAGAGCGAAAAAATAAGTGAAACCAAACGAGGAAAAGACATTGTATATAGAAGAAAAATATGTGGTGGGTGTGGATTTTGGAAGTGACTCTGTCAGAGCGGCTGTGGTAAGTACCGTAGATGGCCGGATAGCCGGTAATGGTGTGGCCTATTATCCCCGCTGGAAGGAAGGACTCTACCAGCACCCGGAACGGAATATTTTCCGCCAACACCCGCTGGACTACCTGGAATCCTTTGAAGCCTGTGTGAAAGAGGCCCTGTCAGAACTGCCGCAGGAAGCGAGAAAAAACGTTGTGGGGATCGGTGTCGATACCACCGGTTCCACCCCCGTTCCGGTCAACCGCGAAGGGGTGCCGCTGGCGCTGACAGAAGGTTTTGAAACGTACGAAAATGCCATGTTTTATTTATGGAAAGACCATTCGGCAGCTGCAGAAGCGGAAGAGATTGACAGAGCCTTTTCCGGAGGCGGACAGGACTATGGCAAATACCAGGGCCGATACAGTGCGGAATGGTTCTGGGCAAAGATGCTGCATGCGGTCAGAACGGATGTACGCGTGCGGGAAGCGGCATACACCTGGCTGGAACACTGTGACTGGATGGTGGGAACGCTCTGTGGCAACACCAGGCCGGAAGAAATTTACCATAGCGCCTGCGCCGCAGGACACAAAGCGCTCTGGCACAGCGAATGGAATGGCCTGCCTTCCGCGCAGATACTGGGCTCTGTAGACCCCTGCCTGGCCCTGGTGCGGGAACGCTACGGAAAAGCGCCCCGCCCGGCTGCCACCCTGGCCGGTTATCTGACAGAAGAATGGGCCGAAAAACTGGGACTTTCCAAAGGAATCTCTGTTTCCGGCAGTTCCTTTGACGCCCATGCCGGTGCGGTTGGCGCAGGCATCCGGGAAAAGACCATTGTATGTACGCTCGGTACTTCCGCAGTGGACATGCTTGTGGAAAAAGCCGAAGCACTGGAAGGGAAAGATATCCGGCGTTTTGGCGGGGCAGCGGAACATTCCATCCTTCCCGGCTATGTGGGGATCGAGACCGGACAGGCGGCTTTCGGTGATATCTTTGGCTGGTTTAAGCGGGTACTGCTCTGGCCCCTGGAACAGACGGGACGCTTCCTGGATGAAGAAACCTGCCACCGCCTCTGTCAGCAAATGGAAGATGTGATGCTGGCTGAACTGCAAAGACAGGCCGCGCAGCTGCGCGATGATGTGTTTCCCATCGCCCTGGACTGGTTTAACGGACGCAGATATCCCGATACGGATGACTCTCGCAGAGCCGTGATTGCCGGTCTGACTCTGGGCACGCAGGCTCCCGCTATCTTCCGTGCGCTGGTGTTTGGCGCGGTCTGCGGGCTCAAACGGATTGTGGACGGTTTCGAAGCCGCAGGGCTTGTGATCGAAAAAGTGGTGGCCGTAGGTGGCATTTCCAAAAAATCCGCATATGTCATGCAGATGATGGCCGATGTCCTGGACAAAAAAATCGAAATACTGGATGCAGATCAGACATGTGCGCTGGGGGCTGCTATTTACGCAGCCGTTGCTTCCGGTGCTTACGAAGATGTACAGCAGGCCTCGGCCCATATGGCGGCCAAATGCATCGGGGAATTTGCACCGCAAAAGGAAAGAGTGGAATTTTACCGCAGACAGTACAGAGAATATCTGCGGCTGACACAGCTTGCCGATGTGTGGGAAGAACAGGCAGCAGGAGATAAATGCCTGTAAATGACAACAGGGGATACCCCAAAGAGCAGAAACGGGCAGAATCTGCCAGCCAATCGATAAAGGAAACGGCAGGGGGCTGTCGGTTAATAGATAGACCAAAACAGGGGCAGGTTTGACTCATGAA
>CANPIC010000057.1 GCA_947574055.1 uncultured bacterium | reverse complement strand
TCTTCACGAAGCAGCCTTTGCTGCGAGTGATTAGAAGTTCTTCTCACACTAACCTCCTGAATGATTTATAGTCTATTGAATATACACCCGCTAAAGCAGTAAACTGCCGTCCATCTGGCAAACGGATCTCACCAGCACACCCAAACGGGATCACAATTTCATAAGACACTTTCCCATCTTCTTCATAGTTCCAATTGGACTGATAAGTACCCGCCGCTGTCTTTATCGTACACTTCACAAAACCAAGCCTTTCGTCAGGATGCGGCTCGATCACGGCACGCCGGAATCCCGCCTCCATCACGCGGATTCCCGCCGTGTACCCGTACATCCATGCCTCGATACTCCCATAACTGTAATGATTCAGGCTGTTCATTCCCTCTGGATTCATATGTCCGTCCGGCATCACAGAATTCCATCGCTCCCAGATTGTCGTTGCGCCCAGATTCACACTATAGAGCCAGCCCGGATAATCCTCGTTTAACAACAAATCCACTGCCTGCGCATGATGGCCTGTCTCGGTCAGGGCCGGACACAGCATCGTGGTTCCAACAAACCCGGTATTTAAATGATTCTGATTCTCCGTGACTCTCTTAGACAGCGCATTTCCCTCTTTTCCGGCATTTTCCTCCGCAAACCCGAACATGATCGCGATTGCCGCCCCGGTCTGGGTAGGGCATACGCAAAGTCCGTCTTCATCGAAATATTTTGCGCGAACCGCCTCTCTGATTTCCCCTGCCAGCTGTGCGTATTCCGCCGCATCTTCTGTATATCCAAGAATTTCAGCCGACCTGGCAACAATCTGTGTATCACGATAATAGTAGGCGCTTGCAATATAAAGCGGATCGGTCGCCCCAAATGGCTCCGGCTGTTCATTGTCAAGCGCCAGCCAGTCTGCAAAATGAAAACCGCTCTTGATCAAATGCCCGCCTTCTTCTTTTTCTTCCAGTCTGCGCTGATAATCCACCCACGCCTTCATTCCCGGATAGGTCTCGGCAAGCAGTGTTTTGCTGCCGTAATGAAGATATACATTCCACGGAATGATCACGCCGGCATCCGCCCATGGGCAGCTTCCATACTCCGCGATCATTCCTTCCTTGATACGCGGCACGATGTTTGGCACTGCCCCTCCGATCATACTTTGCTCTGCGCGCATATCCCAGAGATACTTCCGATAAAATGCGGGCATGTACATGTTGTAACAGGCTGTCTCCGAAAATACCTGCGCATCCCCCGTCCACCCCAGACGTTCATCGCGCTGCGGACAGTCTGTCGGAACGTCCAGAAAATTGTCTTTTTGTCCCCACAAGGCGTTTGAAAACAGTTGATTGACCTTTGCGCTGCCTGTCACAATCTGACCAACCTGGTCAAAATCGCTGCGCAGGTGATGCGCAGTAAAGTGATATGCTTCACATGCCGGTTCAAGCGCTCTCCACGCACCATTTTCTTCCTCCCTTTTTTCCGCCAGCATATAGCGGAATCCATAGAATGTAAAATGCGGCCTCACATGCGCCTTCTTTCCATTCGAGATGTAAATAAACTCTGTCTTTGCCAGACGGAAATTCTCATGATAAAAACAGCCGTCCTGCAGGATTTCACAGGCAGTCAGACGAATCTGTTCTCCCCTTGGAAGCGCACAGTCAAACTCCACCCAGCCAGTCAGATTCTGTCCAAAATCCAGTATCGTTTCTTTCTTTGGCGATATAATCACTTCAATGGGTATAAAAGACTCCTTTTTTACGATTGGCAGACTGTAGCGCTCTGTCATTTCACCGCATTTGTCTGGCACAGCACACACTGCCGCACAGGTCTTTGGCGCATCTTCCAGTCGGGCATCATAAATTTCCCCATCATAGATGCCGCTGAAAACGACTGGCGACACTCTGCTTGACCAGTCCGCCCCTGTTGCCACGATTAATTTTCCATCTGTATAAAGTTCCGCGATTGCATACAATTTATCACCGTACAGATTTTTCACGCCGCCGTCAAATCCAAGACGGCTCTTAAACCACCCTTCGCCAAGCCAGATCTGAATCTGATTTTTACCTGGATTCAGATACGCACTCACGTCATAAACGTTCGTCTGCAGGTGGAAATCATAAGAATGATACCCTGGTGCCAGATACTCGTCACCCACTTTTTTTCCGTTGAGATAACACTCATATACACCCAGTCCGCAGATATACAGACGCGCATCTTCTGTTTTCTCCGGCACCTGAAATTCTTTTTTCAGAATATAGCCGGCCATGGCATCTGTCTCTGCGAGCGCTTCGCCCGGTGTGATCCACTGTGCTTTCCACGCTTCCTGTAATTTTCCTGTCTCGAAAAAACTGGATGCCTCGGCGGTCTCCCCGTTGTCAGCCGTTACACACACCGTCCAGTCGTATCTGCATCTTGACTCCATATGGAACCGGACAGGATAATCCAGACTGTCTGCATCCTTGTCATCCCCGCTGTCAAATACGACCTCCTCTCCTTTCTTTACTGTAATTCTGGCATATTTCTGTTTTTTTGCCTCCTTTTCCTCCTCCACTTTCCATGAAAAAGAAACAGGCTCATAACAATATCCTTTTGGTTCTGTCACATGATTGACCCGCAGTTCTGTAATGATCATTTGACACTACCTCCCTATAATTCTACGGCTGTTTTCTCAATTCCTTCCCCACAGACGGTGACTGTAACCTTTCCGCCGCCTTTTTCCAGTTTTAATACCGCAAGCGCGTGTCCTTCCCCTGCGGTGGTCTGCGGAAGTTCATATCCTTTTCTGTGCAGTGCGCCCAGGCCTCCAAATGCGAGCAGTCTGGCCGCGCCTGTCACCTCGATCGACAACGGCGCTTTCGAATCTGCCACAAGAAGTCCGTCCTGATCCAGCACATCTACATTAATAAATGCAAGTGTCTCATACCGTTCTGCCGCTAACGCCAGTTTTGCCGCTTTTCCTGATGTTTTTAATGAAGTCCGCCCGATCTCAACGCCTGCCTCATACGCTACCGCTGTCAGTTCGCCCGGCTCGTATACTGTGTTGAATTGTGTCTCAAACCTTGTCTCTTTCCCACAGGACTGCACGCCAAGCGACTTTCCGTTCTGGAACAGCTCCACGCTATCCCCGCCGCCGTACACCTGTATCATGATCGGTTTACCCTCCTGCCCTTCATAGGAATAATTAAATGTACAATCCGTGTAGCACCATGGACCGAAATTGCGCGCAATACCGTATCTCTCCGGAGCCTGAACCGCGATACAGGGCTTCTTTGTCAGGCCAAACACTATCTCTCTGTAATAAGAAGTCGGACGGCGGTTTCCTGTGAGCGAGATATCCCCGCCTGTATTCATCAGATCCGGATATACAGGCGTCACCTCCCCCAGATAATCCCATCCGGTCCACGTAAAATCTCCGATAACGGCCGGACATCTGGTGATCGCATCCCAGTTTTCAGCGATCTGTTTCGGATAAGTCTCGGTTCCCACCATCACACGGTCCGGGTATCGTTCAGAGTCCATCAGATATCTGGAGGTCATATAATTATAGCCGATGACATCCATCGTAGTCTCCAGTTTTTCAAGAATCCCTCCCAGAATCGGATGCGCCACGATTCCCGGCATATTGGTCTCCATGGCCGCCATAAATACATTGACATCCCCCTTGCCGGTGTCGGCCTCTCCGTTGGTGATATCATCCACAATCTTCGCAAGCCCGTCCCCTGCTGCAAATGCGCCGTTGATGCCATTGGTCGTGTAGCGGGTTGTGTCCAGTTCATGGAATTTATCGCTCAGCATACGGCTGGTCTCAAATCCTTTCTCCGTGCAGATCTCAAAGATTTCATTTCCAGTGGAGTACAGAATCACAGACGGATGATTGTAGTCATCCTCCACCATATGTTCAATGTCCGATTCCCAGTTGCGCGCAAAATCAACCGCATAATCATAGCTTACCTTACTCTTGTTCCAAACGTCCACAAGCTCATCCATGACATAGACTCCCAGTCTGTCGCAGGCCTTTAGAAGCGCCTGGGACGCCGGATTGTGCGCCGAGCGGATTGCATTAAAGCCTGCCTCCTTCAGCCGTTTTACCCTCCGGTATTCATAATCATCATACGTAGCCGTTCCAAGAATGCCCTGATCGTGATGAATACATGCACCGCGAAGTTTCACTCCCCTTCCATTCACCCTGAGGCCGTGGCGGCTGTCCACAGAGAGCTTTCGGATACCAGATGTGATCTCTGTCACATCCTGCGCGCCGCTTTGACTCGTCACTGTGAAAACGACCTGATAAAGATTCGGCGTTATTTCATCCCAAAGTTTTGCATGGTCAATATAAATATTTTTCCGAAATTCCAACGTCTGACGGCTGCCAATCCGCACCGGATATGTATTGTTCGTTACAACCTTGCCCGCAAGCTCCCTGATGCTGACATTTACCTGCACAGTGCCCGCTGACAGGCTGTCATTGTGTATCCTGGCAGAAATGCATACCAAAGCGCCGTCTTTATCCACATCCAGCGTTGTCATACGAAGACCATAAGGTTTTACGTACAGACTTCCTCCCCTGACCAGCCATACATCCCTATAGATGCCTGCCCCGCTGTACCATCTGCTGCTTCTGGTGCCGCATTTTACGGCTACCAGAATGTCATTATCTGCGCCATACTGCAGATAATCTCCGATATCTACAGTAAAGTCCGTATAGCCATAGGCGCTCTCCCCCACCTTGGACTGGTTGACAAACACACAGGCATTGCGGTAGATTCCTTCAAACTGCAGCATCACATGACCACCCTGATATTCTTCCGGGACATAAAACTGCTTGTAATACTTGTACTCCCCCGCATCAATATTCCCTGTATAACCGCCGTTTGCGGCACCCTGCTTCTGCTCTTCATGGAACATGGCGTCATGAGGCAGCTCCACTGCCTGCGCATCATCTGGCACGCGGAATACCAGTTCGAATGGGTCCATATCTTTCCACACTTTCCAGCCTTTGTTAAAACTTATTCTTTCCATTTAAATACTACCTCCATGTCGCGACTTTGCGCTTCACTCAATTTCTTCTATATTTACATGCTGTGCATCTCCATAAATATGAATCCGCCTGCACGTACCGACAGGCACAGTACAGTCAATCTTCCGGAAAAACGCCATCTGCGGCTTTACCTCGTACCGCTCTCCGCCGGGCGCGGTGATCCGAACCCCTGCAAAATATTTCGCCAGCAGATAAATCGGACTCGCCGCCCACGCATGGCACAGGCTCTTGCCAAACTTATCTCCATACATATCGTACTGTTCTTCATCCGGCACATTCGGGTCATATTCCTCCCAGAAAGTGACTGCGCCGCGCGCCAGCATTCCGCCCCAGTAAGCCTTGATCTGTTCCAGCACCTCTGCATACCTGCCCATCCTGCATAAAACATCCAGCTCATAAAACTTAAAATAGGGCGTCGTAATCGCTGGTATGTTGTCATTAAGCAACACGGAATCCACAATCTGTGTCTGCCTGTCTGCATCTGCAATCCCATACAGTACCGCGAATATATTGGCGTGCCTTGTGACATGGCGCTTCCCGGAGCAAAAGGAATCCATATAGACCGACTGGTCATTATCCCAATAGAACTGGTCAATCTTTTTTACCAGTTCCACATATTTCTCATTATACGCTGCACTTGCCGTGCACACACTGCCTTCCACCACTACTGCCATGGCAGCCATAGCCTTGTAGCACGCTGCAAGAAGCATCTGTTCTGCACAGAGCGGTCCTTCCTTGTCCAAATCTGCCCAGTCAATAAAGATCCAGTCTTTCTCCCGTCCGATCAGGAACCCATGCTCATCAAGCTGTTCCTCACAGAAGTTCATTAATGAAACCATCTTCGGATAGACCTGACGCACGAACTTCTCATCCGCATAGGCCTCATAGTGTTCCCTGACACTTAAAATCCAATAGAGAGAATAGTCCACGATCGTGTTGATATGTGTCGTCATCGGATCATTGCCGCGCAGGGCAAGCAGCGTCCTTCGGTTAATATCCGGATCTGCCATCAGATATTGGTTGACAAATAGGCTCTGATAAGCATCCCCTCCCCATATCCACTTGTCTCTTTTAATACCATCTATAAAAAAGATTCCGCTGCAGAGCAAAAAAGTATGCTCCGCAACCGCCCAGATCTGATTCAGCAGTTCATCATCACAGGAAAAGGAAGCTTTTACCGGAATATCCACATATTGATGAAACGCCGACACGCTCATCTCCTCTTTCCTGCACTGTGGAAGGAACGCAAAACGGACTGCACATCGCGGTGTCCGATTTGTCACCGGATCAAACTCCCAGCTATAATAACAATGCTCCAGGTCGACTGCTTCCTCGCGGGATTCCCCGCAAAAAACTTCAATCTTTTTCGTATTATCCGCACCGTTTATCCGACGCACCTCAATCTGTGCTGTCAGCTCTGTCTCAAACCCATAGAGCACACCGCCGTCCGTTTCCTCCACAGAAACCGGCTCATATCGTTTCTCATCATAATTCCACACAGAAGGAATCTGATCCGCGTTCATAAAATACCTGCTGTATCCTGCCTGAACAGGCGGCTTATCATAATCCTCCACCAGCCATTCCCCGTCAGAGCAGATCACATCTCCCTCTATATAAATCGCCGGAAACTTCTCAATGCAGGCCGCATGTACAGAAACTAAGATTTCCCCTGGATTGCAGGTGATTTTTCTGCCAAAAGGATATTTTTTGTCTCCGGCAAGGACATACCCCGCCGCCTCAGAATATACTGTAAACGCAGTTTCTTCCTGCAATTGATATGTCCGCCGAAACACCACCCTGTTGCGGAATCCTTCACTTTTCCAGAAAGCCGGCCATCCCATGCCGCGCTCCACACGGCTGAAATTCTGCTTCATGGCGTGATACAGTTCAAAATCTCCCGGATACCAGATCCAGTAACTATTTTTCAAACGAAATCCCTCCTTGTATATTTTATTTCTTATTATCATTTTACTGTATCTTTTTCCATATCGTCACCTGCAAATTTTTTTATAAAACCGACATATTTTATCTATTTTCATACAGATGGATTTTATTCTTTTTCCTGTGTGATATAATTAAATTCAATCAGTCTGGTAAATATCACTCCCGGCTTAGGAATTGCAGATACATAACCAATGCGGCCTGCGCAGGATATTTTTACCAAAAAATGGTGCAGGACACCTGCCAATAACAGACCTGCGCCAAAAACATATAAAAGGAGACCTTATTATGGAACGAAATCTGAAAGAACTCATTGACCAGATGACTCTGGAAGAAAAAGCCGGAATGTGCTCGGGGCTTGATTTCTGGCATCTAAAGGGCGTGGAACGGCTTGGCATCCCAAGCGTTATGGTAAGCGACGGCCCGCATGGACTGCGCAAACAGGACGAAGCCGCAGACCACTTAGGAATCAACGACAGCATCAAAGCCGTCTGCTTCCCGCCGGCCGTTTTGAGCGCCTGCTCTTTCGACCGGGAACTAATGCGCACATTCGGAGACGCGATCGGAAAAGAGGCGCAGGCCAACGACCTGTCTGTCGTGCTCGGCCCTGCGGTCAATATCAAGCGCTCCCCGCTCTGCGGACGCAACTTCGAATATTATTCGGAAGACCCCTATCTTGCCGGGGAAACCGCTGCGGCATTCATTGAAGGCGTGCAGACCCATCATGTAGGAACCTCCATCAAGCACTTTGCCGCCAACAATCAGGAATATAACCGCATGAGCTGTTCCTCCAATGTCGACGAGCGGACGCTTCGGGAAATCTATCTTCCCGCATTTGAAACCGCCGTTAAAAAATCCCAGCCATACACCGTTATGTGCTCCTACAATAAGCTTAACGGAACTTTCGCTTCCGAGAATGCATGGCTTCTGACAAGCGTACTGCGCGATGAATGGGGATTTGAAGGCTATGTCATGTCCGACTGGGGCGCGGTGAACGAGCGCGTTGCCGGCCTGAAAGCTGGTCTGGAACTGGAGATGCCTGCCTCTGGCGGCATCAATGACCAGGAAATCATCAATGCGGTGAAAGACGGTTCGTTGGACAAAGCCGTTCTGAATCAGGCTGTAGAGCGGATTCTTTGCATCATCTTCCAATATGCCGACCACCGCGAAGAACAGAAGTTTACGCTTGAAGCCGATCATGCGCTGGCAAAACAGATTGCCCAGGAATCCATGGTTCTGTTAAAAAATGAGTCCGTCCTGCCGCTTGCCAACGAGGAAAAAATTGTATTTATCGGCGAATTTGCCGCCAAACCGCGCTATCAGGGCGGCGGAAGCTCCCACATCAACAGTTACAAAGTAAGCAGTATCTTAGATGCAATCGCCGGCCAGCCAAATATCACCTATGTAAAGGGCTTTAGCGCCGACAAAGATTCCTATGAAGAAACGCTTGCCGAAGAAGCCGTAAACGCTGCCCAAAATGCTGATAAAGTAGTTATCTTTGCCGGCCTTCCGGACAGCTTTGAATCAGAAGGATACGACCGCACTCATATGCGGCTTCCAGACTGTCAGAATCGCTTAATCGAAGAAATCATTTCTGTACAGTCTGAGGTGATTGTCGTACTTCATAACGGTTCTCCGGTTGAGATGCCCTGGCTTCCCAAGGTGAAGGGACTTTTAGAAGCCTATCTTGGCGGACAGGCTGTGGGCGAGGCTCTTGCAGATATTTTATTCGGCAAAGTCAATCCATCCGGAAAACTGGCGGAAACATTACCCTGTAAGCTCTCCGACAATCCCTCCTACCTAACATTTGGCAACGGGGAAGCCGTCGAATACAATGAAGGTCTTTTCGTGGGATACCGCTATTATGACAAGAAAGAGATGCCCGTCGCATTTCCGTTCGGATATGGACTCTCATATACAACTTTTGTTTATAGCAATCTGACTGTCAGCCAGAGCGAAATCTCTGACAGCGATACCCTCACGGTAACTGTAGATGTGACAAACACCGGCAGCACGGAAGGCAAAGAGATTGTCCAGTTGTATGTCCGCGATCTGACAGACGCAGTACAACGCCCGTTAAAAGAATTGAAAGGCTTTGACAAAGTATCGCTGAAACCCGGCGAGACCAAAACGGCCTCCTTCACACTCGATTACAGAAGCTTTGCATGGTACCACACAGGCATTCAGGACTGGTATGCGAAAACCGGCGATTATGAAATCCTGATTGGCGCCTCCTCCCGCGATATCCGCCTGACACAAAAGGTTCATCTGAACACCGAGAAGAAACTGCCCTTGAACGTCCATATGAATACCACACTGGGAGAATTGCTGTCCGATGAGCGCACGATTCCATTTGGACTGGATTTTAAAAACCGCATGGATGCGTTCTTTGGCGCGCCAACTGACACCCCGGATATAGACAGTTCAAGTTCCAAGGAAGCTATCAGCGACGCGATGAACAATGCTATGATTGCTTCCATGCCGCTACGCAATGTGCTGACTTTTGGGCTGGTTAGCAAAGAAGATCTTCAGAAAATGCTGGATAAGATCAATTCCTTATAAATTCCAAAAAAGGACTGGCAGCGCTTTCTCTGCACTGTCAGTCCTTTTTCCTGATTTTCGTTTTCATGTCATTTACTTCTTCATCATCTGGTACAGTTTTGCAGCTTCCGTTACATTCCCGCCCTGTGCGAGGAGGCCACATACGATCTCAGCCTGATACTCTCTGTATGTCTTGACGATTTCCTTAAAAATACCATATTCCTTGCGATTTCCTGCATAATTCTTTTCCTTTAATGCGATTGTACTCATTGTCTTAATCTCCTTTTCTATCTGATTTCTAACTAAGTTTATTTTCTGTTTCCCTGTTACAAGTATAGTTTACTGTTTTCCGTTCCAGAAAAACAGGTCAAAAATTAACTTATTTTAAGGCGATATTGACTTTTATATCCTATTTTTATAAAATACTATCATACGAAGCGATAAAAAAGAAAACATTGTTATACTATTCACAAGTTTCAACTATGAAAAGGAGTCCATCATGAAAGAACCTGTTTATGAGACCATCCAGTATTTAAATCCCCTGGGAATCAGTATGCAGTATATCACAACCCCGGGCGGCTATCACCCGATGCACTGGCACGAAGAGCTGGAAATCCTTTATCCGCTGAACGGCAGCGTCACCATATGGGTGGACAAAAAAACATATCTGTTAAAAGAACGACATTTCTCCGTGATCGAATCCGCCCAGGTACACAGCACCTGCTCCCTTGCCAATGCATCTATGTTCCTCTGCATTCATTTGTCCAAAATGCAGTTTAAGCACTATCTGCCGGAGATTGAACTACGAAGCATCAACTGCATTCCCGATGAAGTGATTGATGACCACTTTCCGGAGTACAGAAACATCTGTGAACTGTTTGAAGCCATGACACGACTGTATATAAAAGAACTCAGCTTCCATTCACTGGAAGCTGAGGGTATCCTTCTACAGATTATCGCACAATTGCTGCGCAGTTTTTCAGCGGAAATTCCTTTTGCAGGCACGGTTGACACACAATCCAGGGAACGGATCCGCGAAGTGATTTCCTATGTAGAGACAAACTTCCGCGATCCGATCTCCCTTCTGGATATTGCCGGCCACTTAGGACTAACGAAAGAATATTTCTGCCGCTTTTTCAAAAAAATATGGGTATTTCCTTCTTAAAGTACTTAAATGACGTCCGCCTTTCCCATATTTATCAGGATCTCCAGAACACGGACGCACCCATCGCAGAAATCATGGAGCGAAACGGATTTACGAACCAGAAGCTTTTCAATCAGGAATTTAAAAAGCAGTACGGGCAGACACCGTCCGCGGTCCGGCATCCGCGCGATTCATCTTCCTAATGCTCATATACGGTAAAGAAGCAAACAACCGAAAACAAGAGATAGACCGCCAGCACCACACTATTCCGAATCAAAGAAGCTAAAGACCAAAAGACAAGCATTATGGAATCCCTCTTTCCTTTCTTTCATAAAATTTTATTATTAGACAAAATAGAACAATTTATCGCTATTCCGTTTTCTCGGAATGGTAAAAAATAGGGTAAATTCATGAAATCTATTGACTTTTAGAACAATGTTCAATACAATATATTTGAACGTTGTTCAAGAAAGGAATATTGCTATGGATAAAAATGCCAATGTAAAAAATCGCATTATTGAAGTTACAACGGAATTGATTGAAAAACATAACGGCAACATTAAGGACATAACCGCCCGTATGATTGCCACAAAAGCAGATGTTGGATTAGGTTTAATCAACTATCACTTTGGTAGTAAAGAAAAATTGATAACGGAATGTGTGCAGCGCATTATCGGAAAAGTAGTTACAGAATTTCAAATGACGAACCAATATGAAACAGATAAAGAACGCTTAATGGATTGTGCTACTAATGTTTTCAATTTTCTGTTTGAACATTCTGCTATTTCACGCATTTCTATTTTGGGTGATTTACAAAATTATACGGAAAACTGTAATTCTGTACTTACACAACGGGGCTTTTCGCTGTCTTTGAGAAATGATATTTCAAATGAGGATAAATCCATGTTTGTATTTATTCTTACTGTTGCAATGCAGGCGGCATTTTTAGGAAGTGAGACAATCAAACAATTATTGGGGTATGATTTTACGAAAACCGAGGATAGGGCAACATATATCAATAAATTGGTTGGTATTCTTTATAAAGGAACGGTGCAGATTGATGAATAAGAAAATAGGCGTGTATAGCTCTTGTGTTAATTTCATTGCGGTAATCTGTTTTGCTATGTCTATGCTATTTGACTTTGATTATGGCAGCTACTTTTTCTCTATGTTCATTGCATTCAGTTTTGTAGCTATGGTATGTGGATATGCCCACTTTGCTGAAAAGGAAGTAAAATTAGCGGGTTGTGTTTCAGTAGCCTTTTCCGTCATATACGCAGCTATTATTTTGTTAGTTTATTTTGCTCAGCTAACAACTGTACGATTAGATGATTTAACACAGCAAGCTGTTGCACTTCTTGATTTTCAGCAATATGGATTGCTATTTAACTATGACCTGTTGGGTTACGGGGTTATGTCATTAGCTACACTATTTGCCGGATTGACGATAAAACCACAGAGAAAGATAGATAAATGGCTGAAATATCTGCTCATGGTACATGGCGTGTTTTTTATCTCTTGTTTGATTATTCCTATGCTCGGAGTATTCAAAACGGATAGTCCGACGTGGACAGGTATAGCTGTATTAGAGTTTTGGTGCGTTTATTTTTGTCCTATTGGTATTTTATCCTTTTTGCGTTTTCGTAATTGCAAGGAATGAGGTCTATAATGAAAAGAATAGAATGGGTACATTGTCCTGTTTGCGGGAGCAAAACAAGATTACAGATACGGGCAGATACAGAATTAAAAAATTTCCCTCTTTACTGTCCGAAATGTAAACAGGAAAGCTTGATTAACGCAAAAGATTTACAGGTAACAGTTATTAAAAATTTGTATAAAAAAGAGCCAGACGCATAGACGCAGAGCCGACAAGACTTGTGAGAAATCACAACTTGTCGGCTATTTTCTTGAAAATAAAATGCTAAAGGTATGCCAGAAGATAATCATGGGGAAGCAATCTAAAACGCCACCCCCTTGAATTATAAAATACAACAGTAAATCAAGCACCGCCCCATGCGGGGAGAAAGGGGGAATTTCCGTGAATTGCACAGAAGCATACAAGGAGCATATTGAATACACATTTAATGCCTTTTGCAGAGTAGTCATACACTATGCCGCTATCAACGCATGGCGTGACAGGGATAAGCGGCGGCAAAGAGAACTATCTCTTGAATATCTCACAGAAGAAAAGTTTTTCCCATTCAGTACGACAGATAACTATTTCATAGACCCTTACAAGCAATACCCCATTATGATATGCGGTCAGAGGGTTATCCTCACAAATGGAAATCTTGCCGAAGCCCTGTCCTCTCTGCCGGAGAAAAAGAGGGAAATCATTTACCTTTACTTTTTCGGGCGTTACACACAACAGGAAATCGGGGAACTATACGGACGCTGTCGGAGTACGGCGTGGCATCACATACACAGTGCCTTGCAAATACTGCATGAAGAAATGGAGGTGCTTTTCCGTGAGGAATCCTAAACTTGTACCGTATGAAACCATTATCCGAGCGACCAGCGGAGAGCCGGAAACCGTTGACGAATGCTCATGTACGGTAAAGAAGCAAGTAACCGAAAACAAGAGATAAACCGCCAGCACCACACTATTCCTAACCAAAGAGCAAAAGACAAGCATTGTGGAAATATGCATAACAGGCTATGGAATCCCTCTCATTCACTTATTCATACATACATTTTTCAAAATGCTTTTCCCAGATAAAAGTTGACATTGTTCCTTAAAACCGCTATAATTAAACTCTAAGTTTAATTATAGGAGGTAAGCAATGGCACGGAGAAAAAAAGAGCCGAGAAGCGTACACCGAGAAAAAATTGCTT
>CANPIC010000056.1 GCA_947574055.1 uncultured bacterium | reverse complement strand
TGGAAGCAAAACAGCATCGAAGCGGAAAAGGCCCGGAAGGATTTGCAGACGCATTAGCGTCTGAAAAGCATTCCAGGAGAGGGGCCTTTGAAGAGAAGATGCGGAACTGGAAGCAAAACAGCATCGAAGCGGAAAAGGCCCGGAAGGATTTGCAGACGCATTTGCGTCTGAAAAGCGTTCCAGGAGAGGGGCCTTTGAAGAGAAGATGCGGAACTGGAATAGGAGAACCCCAAAATGAACACAGAAGAATATGGCAGGCTATTAAAGAGCCTGAAAGAAAATGCAAAAATGATACAGGCAGACGGTCTGGAGATTGAGGTTCGTAATTGTGCGGACCGTGAAGAAGGCAAGGCAGATCCGAGAAGTGCGGCAGCAGCAGGCGTGACGCGGGAAGATTTTATGCATGCCAGGGAGCGGCTCCATCCTCAGCTGTGGGCTAACGAGACACATCTGCTGGGGCCCGTGGACGCCAATGCGTGCTCGAAACTGGAATTTTTAAGGGCCCAGTTCGGTTGGATCAGCAGCGACAGATCCACAGGAATCCGCACGACATGCCATGAGATAACGGGAGAGGGGGAACCATTTTACCTTTACCAGTATGAAGTGTTGTCGGAAGACGATGAGCGGCCGGCCCTGCTCTTTATCCATGGCGGTGGATTTTTCGGCGGAGATATCGCCACCGTGGAAAATCAGTGCAAGCTGCTGGCGCAGTTGTCCGGTGGTGTGGTATTTTCCGTGGATTATCCGCTTAGCCCGGAACATCCCTATCCGGCGGGATTTAATGCGTGTTTTGAAGCGCTGAAGTGGGTATATGCCCATGCCGGGGAACTGGGGATTGACCGTGGGAAGATCAGTATGGCCGGGGACTCGGCGGGCGGAAATCTGACCCTGGCCTGTGCGCTGCGTGACCGGGCAGAAGGAACGCAGATGCTGTCCTATATAGCACTGATTTACCCGGGCTCCCATATGGGAGAGACGCTGCAGCATCCTGTTTACTGGAAGGCGCAGATGTATGACAATCCGGGGCAGGACCCCCTGATTGACGCGCAGATACGGATCATCGGGGAGACGTCACAGATGGCGGCTGCGTGGTATCTCCCACAAGACGTGGATATCTGCCAGCCCGGTATCAGCCCCCTTTTATCGGATCTGTCACTTCTTCCCAAAACGACGGTGATGACGGCAGAATATGATTTCCTGCGGGCAAGCTGCGAAGCCCTTTCACGCAAACTTGTGGAGGCAGGTGTGGAAACGCGCCATATACGATATGGCGGCATTTTCCATGGCACCTTTGACAGACTGGGATATGCGCCGCAGGTGGAAGATATGCTGCAGGAGATAGCGACTGACTTAAAAGCACTGTGACTTTTCAGCGGACGCGGGGAAACAGGATGGAAACCGTAAGTCCCTTCCCTGGCTGCGATTCTGCCGTTAGCTGCAAATGGAGTTCATTTGCCATCATTTTGGTCAAATACAGTCCCATACCGGTGGCTTTTTTACGACTGTCGGTGGAGTCACCGGTAAACCCTTTCTGAAAAATATAGGGAAGATCATAACTCTTAATCCCGATCCCGTTATCTGCGATGGTCAGGACTTCTGCCGCAGGGGAGCGATACAGGGAGAGGGTCAGCCGGGGATTGGCACTGCTGTATTTGACGGCGTTGCTGATGATTTGCCCCAGCATAAACTGAAGCCCCCGGCGGTCAGTATAGACGGTTTCATCTGCTAAGCGGTTTTCGATATGAAACTGCTTTTCTGCCAGTAAGGGTGCGTAATCTTCCAGAACTTCTTCCAGGGCGTCTTTCAGCCCCACCGCTTCAAAGCGATAATCCTTTGTACTGTTCCCCAGCCGGGCATAGTAGAGCATTTGGGTAATGTCTTTTTGCAGCTGGCTGCGCACATAGTTAAATCTGGCTTGCAGAGAAGGGGAGAGTTCATCGGCCCGGTTATCCAAAATCATGGTCAGCAGGGACAGCGGGGTTTTGGCTTCATGTACCCACCCCTCCACATACTCTTCATAATCCCGGAGAGACTCCTCCATCTCCTGCATCCGGCAGCGCTTATCTTCCAGGACAGTAACCAGCAGATGAAGCTGTTCCCGTTCCTGCTGACTCACCGCACCTAACAGATTTTCCGTATTTACGGCATCCGGCTCTGATAGAAAAGCCCGGAACAGCCTGCGCCTGCGCTGGCCCTGCAGATGTAAAACCAGCACGGTTGCCGAAAAAAGGATAAGGCTTGCCAGGACAATGATGCCGATCAAAAACGGAAATGTCTGCGCAGCGGAAAGCCAGAGGAGCAACGCGGAAAAGGCATCCAGGGACAGCAGCAAAAGAAGCCAGGGGGTGTATCGTTTTAAGGTTTTCCCAAGCTGTGTCATGGTGCATCCTCCGTTTCCAGCCGGTAGCCCGATCCGCGGACAGCCACCACTTTCTGTCTCATTCCCAAATTCGTCATGGTCTTTTTCAGACGGCTCAGATTGACCTGTAAGGCGTTCCCATCAATAAACTCTGTGGTATCCCAGAGCGCTTTGCAAAGCTGCTTTGCAGTCACCGGCTTATCTGCGCCCGCAAGCAATGCCTCTAACAGTTTCCCCTGATTGCGGGGAAGAACTGTGGAGGTGTTGTTTGTATATAAGGTATAAGTCACACGATCCAGCAGGAATCCCTGCCCCTCCAAAAGATTGCTTCGGCCTTCATATCGTTTGAGAATATTGGCGATTCTGGCCAGCAGGCGCTCTTTGCGGCAGGGCTTTGTCAGGTATTCGTCTGCGCCCAGCCGGAGGGCCTGTAATTCATCCGTCATCTGGTCCCGGGAAGTCAGGATCAGCACAGGGAGGAAGGTTTTTTGTTTGAGATCCCGGCAAATCTGAAAGCCACTGATTTCCGGCAGATTGAGATCCAGAATCACGAGGTCAGGCGCCAGGGCTGTCAACTGCTCTGCGGCATCTGCAAAGGCAGTCACAGCCAGCGCTGCGTATCCCGCTTTCTCCAGCATACTGCAAAGCTCTTCCCGCATATAGACTTCATCCTCGACAATGGCAATTTTCTTCATGAGCGCCAGGCCTCCTTGTGTTATTCTTCTCTTTGTGGCTGCATCCATGTCAGCAGGTAACGGTCGCTGGAGCGCTTAATGGCAGTCATATAGATATATTCTACCACGCAAAGGACAACAATCATAGCGGCAGATATCCAGAGCATTTCCTCTCGCGTCCCTTGTACCCGGGAGGAAAGCCAGGCTGTAAACAGAACCTTTACCCCAAAGAAACTGCTGACGGATGCGACAAAGACAGGGAGTCCCATAAACCAGTTGATCTGTCTGCGGGCAGAGGCACAAAGGTTTTGGTAAGTGGCGCCAAGACATACCAGTGTCTGGTATCTGCGGCCTGTTTTTTGCTGATTCATCAGAAACTGGACGCCCATGACAGTATTGGCAACTACCAGGAAGATGATGGCCAGATAGATGGTGATGTAGCTGCCTGCCACCATGTAGAATAACTGCCTGCCCATATTTTGCAGATAACTTTCATATTTGATGCCCATGTCCTGCAGACCGATGCCATCCAGCCGGGTGTTCAGCTCAGAGATTGTGGTCATCAGGCTGTTGCCGCTGCCGGTTTCCCGCCTGATGATACCATTGATGTAAACCTCATAGTTGCCTCCTGTATAGTGCAAAAACTGCTCATCAGGTAAGATCAGGGCAAAAGATAAGGTAATAGCGCGGTCCGTTACCAGGTCCGCAGACTGGATCTCCTCAGTCAAAGTCACTGGATTTCCGTCCAGTATGACCTGCGGGCGGGTGGAAAGGCTTTTGTTTAGCAGGGCTGTTCTGGATATATTCGTAAAATCGCAATCCTGGTAGACGGCAGCTTCCATCTCTGCCAGTGTCAGTACAGGCTTACCGGCAGCCTGTAGCAGGTTATTATAATCCGAGAGGCAGATGAGATGAGGATAGTCCTCAGAACGGAGATTGTGCAAAAGAATGTCCCGATCTGCTGACTGGCCCAGACTGCGCAGGGACTCGAGCACAGAATCCATCTGCAATACACTGTGCGAATTGTCAGTGGTGCGGACGTATCCAATCCGCATGGCAAAAAGCTGAGAGAACTGGCTGTCAAGATCGTTTTCCCTCAGTACAGTCTGCAAACGGGGAAAGACATCGTGGGGGTTTTCTGCGCAGTCATATGTGAATGTATAATCAGGCACATGATCCCCGCCTGGCCGATTGCTGGCAGCAATCCCGATGCCCGCACCAAAGCAGCACAGAGCCGCCGTAATCAGCAGGGAACTAATCGCCATAGACGCAGACTGCTGTCTCACATTCTCCTGGATCTGGCGGAGTGTAAATACAGAAAATTTCCGCTTCGCTTTTTCCGCCTTTACCGGCAGCGTAATGACTGCCCGTATCCCGTAGAACAGAAGCATGGTTCCCGACAGGCCCAGTAAGAAAAGCAGAAGCAGCATGCCCGTTTCATACCAGATTCTTCTTTGAAGGGACATGGCATAGGCGGCTGCCAGCATCATCACGCCTGAGGCAGTGCAAATGCCATAGAACCATGCCGGCTTTTGTTTTTTTTCATACCCGGAGGAATGGGCCAGAAGAGTGTCGATCTCCTGCCGGCTGATCTTACTGCTGAGGATCCAAAAGGCTCCCAGCTTAATGGCAAGAAAACCGGCTATGGTAAAGCCGATAGCGGGAAGGGAAAAGGTGAACTGGTGTCCGATAATCTGCATGCCCACCAGCCTGGCGGTGACAAGACTGATAAGCTCAGCAAGCAGGACTGCAACCGGGAGTCCAAGGAGCAGAGCCAGGATACCGGTCAGAAGATGTTCGGCAAGAAGCATGGTAAAGAGTCTGCTTTTGTGCATACCCATCATCAGATAGACCCCAAATTCTTTTTTGCGCCGTTCCAGCTGATATTGACAGGCAAAATAAATCAGGAAAAACAAAATGCTCAGTGTTATCCCGCAGAAAACGGGAATCATCGTCAGCAGCCGGTTTACGGCATCGCTTTCCATTTGCGCAAGGAAAACCATCACATCCTGCCTGGAAAGGGAGAGAATCATATAAAAAGCGACAATGGATATCAGCAGAGAACCGAAAAAGAGCCCGTTTTCCCTGCGGCTGCGGTTGCTGTTTCTAAGTATTAAATCAGAGAACATGACAGCTGCCACCTCCTAACTGCGCCATGACTTTGAGGATACGCTGGTAGAAATCCTGCCGCTTTTCGTCGCCGCGGCGAAGCTCATGAAACATTACGCCGTCCTGGATAAACAGGATTCTTTTACAAAAGCTGGCTGCGTTGGAATCATGTGTGACCATCAAGATGGTAGCCTGTTCGTCCTGATTGAGGCCGGAGAGTTTTTCCATGATATTCTTTGCATTTTTACTGTCCAATGCGCCTGTAGGTTCGTCTGCAAGAAGCAGCCGGGGGCGGAGAATCATGGCTCTGGCTGCTGCCACACGCTGGCGCTGCCCGCCTGACATCTGCGGGGGAAATCTGTCCAGGACATCTGTAATTTCCAGATAGTACGCCAGCTGCTGCAGGCGCAGCAGACTCTCTTTTTCCACCAGACTGTGAAGCGAAGCCGGCAGCAGGATATTTTCCCGACCGGTGAGGTTGTCCAGCAATTCAAAATTCTGAAACAGGTACCCCACTGTTTGACCCCGGTATGCAGCCAGTGCCTTGCTGCTGAGAGACTGTAATTTCTTTCCCTCCATCACAATACTGCCGCCGGTGGGTTTTGTTATCGCTGCAATGCAGTTAAGCAATGTGGATTTCCCGGAGCCGCTGCTGCCCATGATCCCCAGGAATTCCCCAGGCATTACCTGAAAGGTAATTCTCTCCAGTGCCCTGGTTTGACTCGGCGCCTGGCCGTAAGTTTTGCTTAGATTTTCAATATATAAAATCGGTTCCATCTGTTTACCTCCTGTGTTTCTGCTCACATGGTAACACAGGTCCCTGCAAAATAACACTTACAGTCGCAGTAAGGCTTTGGCAATGTCTGGCAAAGCCCGCAGGCGGCATCGCAGATGTACTTGTCCATTTGGAAATCCTCCCGTATAATAGATTCAGACATGCTGCAGTTTCCGGGATTGACGGATTGATCCGGATGCAAGGCTTTGGCTGACCGGTCCGGCGATAAGAAACAGTGGTGGTTTCCCCATGGCGTCACATGAGTGGATGATTATGACGGAAGAACGATGAAATAAGATGCAGGTGTATGTAAGGGAAAAAAGATGAAACGTTTACGAAAGACGGCAGGGATCACGATCTTTTTGATTCTTGTCTTTATGGTCATTGCGGTAGTGCAGTATCATACGAAAGAGGAACTGGTGCTGCTGCCTGACCAGCTGCAATTTGACTTTAATGAAGGGTGGGTCATGGTTTCGCTGACAGGCGGGGCAGATGCCGAAGATGTGCAGGAACTGGCCGGTGAAGCACTGCGCGCAGGAAAGGGGCAGCAGGTGGCTCTGCCCTATGAGTGGCGGGCCGGCGCCGGAGATGTGCTTGTCTTTCAGAATGTATTGCCGGCGGAATATGCCGGGCTGACGATGGGCTTTTCCAGTGGCGGAGCCCGTGTGCGCGTGCTGCTGGACGGGGAGGCTATCTATCAGTATGATCCGCAAAAAGAGGCCGGGAAAAACTATGGCGATCATGAAAACTTCGTGGATATGCCCAAAATGTTTCGCGATGGCGAGGTAAGGATCGAACTGACTGGCGAGGAAGCTGGTGCGGCAGCGGTACTGGGAAAAATCAGGATTGAAACCCGCGATATGGTTGTCATCGGGGTAATGGGAAATAATATAGCGGATATCGGCTGTTGCCTGTTGATTGTAATTATGGCGATCATCATGTTTGTGCTGGCCCTGATCCGGCGCTATACAAACTATCCGGACAGAGGCGAGATCTATCTGGGACTGACAGGGCTGGCGGCAGGGATCTATTGCTTTATCGGCACGGATACGCTTAGTATCTTTTATGATGTGCAGGAAGCCTATGAAATGCAGGAGTATCTGGTCTTGTTACTGCCGCTGTTTTTGACACTCTATTTTGAGCGGAATCTGCATGCAAGGTATCCACGCCGCTTTTCGGCATTGTTATGCTGCGTCAGCATCAATGCGGCATTGCAGATTGCATTGCAAATATCGGGCATCTGTTACCTGGAAGAGATGGTTAATGTGTCGGCGGCCAGTGTGGGCGCGGTCTTTGTGACGGCAATCGTCAGTCTGCTGCAGTTTGAGCCAAAGAACAGGAGTCCGCATACGGTGCTTTCGATTCTGGCTATGCTTGTGCTGCTGGCCGGCGGCATTGCCAATGTGATTCTTAACACAGTCTATTGCAATCCTCACGGCAATACGGCGGGCCAGTACAGTATGACTCTGTTCAGTATTCTCATGGCAGTGGTGCACATTCTGCAGCTTTCTAGAGAGTATCGGGCAGATGCGGAGGAGAAGGTAAAAGAGGCCGGGCGGCAGAATATTCTTCTTGTGCAGGCAAAGAAAGAGGCGGATGCGGCAAGGCACGAAGCGATGGCGGCCAATGAGGCCAAAGGGAAGTTCCTGGCGCATATGTCGCATGAAATCCGGACCCCCATCAATGCGGTAATGGGGATGGACGAAATGATCCTGCGGGAGTCAAAAGAATCAAATATCAGAGAGTATGCCATGGATATCTACACCGCCGGGCAGACGCTGCTTTCGCTGATCAATGATATTCTTGACTTTTCCAAGATTGATTCGGGCAAGATGGAAATTGTGCCGGTGGAATATGATATAAGCAGTCTGATCCATGATCTGACCAATATGGCCGCGCAGCGCGCGGCGGACAAGAAGATCCGGCTTGAGACAGAGGCGGCGCCAGATATCCCGTCCCGGCTGTACGGGGACGATGTACGGCTGCGGCAGGTACTGACCAACATATTGACCAATGCGGTCAAATATACCCATGAAGGCTGCGTGTGGCTGCGTATTTCCAGCCGGCGGATGGGGGAGACTGCAGTACTGCGGTTTGAAGTGGAGGACACGGGAATCGGCATACGGCAGGAGGATTTGCCGAGGCTCTCCACGGAGTTTGAGCGGATCGAAGAGGAGAGGAACCGCAATATCGAGGGCAGCGGACTGGGGATGAGTATCACCATCCAGCTACTGGCACTGATGGGCAGCAGCTTGCAGGTTGAGAGTGTATACGGAAAAGGGTCTAAGTTTTATTTTGAACTGGAACAGAAAATCATGGATGATACACCGATCGGAGACTATTCAGCCAGGGTTCGCCAGGCAGTGGAAGAGTATCATTACAGCACAAAATTCTGCGCACCCGATGCCCGTATCCTGGTGGTGGATGACAATGCGGTGAATCGCAAAGTGCTGCGGAATCTGCTGAAACAGACACAGATACAGATGATAGAGGCAGAAAGCGGTATGCGGTGCCTGGAACTGGCGGCGAAGGAATCTTTTGATCTGATCTTTCTGGATCATATGATGCCGGAAATGGACGGGGTGGAGACGCTTCACCGTCTGCATGCGCTTGCGGACGGACCCTGCCGGGAAACTCCCATTGTGGTGCTGACGGCCAATGCGGTATCAGGAGCCAAAGAAAAGTATCTGGCAGAGGGCTTTGATGATTTCCTGTCCAAGCCGGTGGTGCCGGAGAAGCTGGAGGCCATGATCAGGAAGATGCTGCCGCCGGAGCTGTTGCAGCCGGGGATGCCAGAGGAAGTAGAGGAAGAGATGCGCCAGGCGGGCGCGGCGGCAGGCCTGCCTGAGGATCTCCCGCTGGTGGACGGTCTGGACTGGCAGTACGCGTGGCTGCATCTGCCGGATGAGAAACTGCTGGCTTATACGGTGAAAGAGTTTTATGCCCAGATTGAGGCCGCTGCCCAGAAACTGGAACAGGCGTATGAGCGAATCACGGAGAAGGCATGGCTGGAGCAGTACCGGATTCAGGTACATGCCATGAAAAGCCTTGCGGCCACAATCGGACTTCTGCCCCTGTCCGGTCTTGCAAAGATATTGGAATATGCGGCAAAAGATGGTAAAATAGAAGTGATTTTGGCTGTAACAGGGCCGTTTCTGGAGGAATGGCGCAGTTACCGGGAAAAATTGCAAGGTGTTTTCGAGATCGGGGATACGCCGGGAAAGCGCATAACAGATCCTTATGTTATGCAGGCGCTGGTGGAGATGGTGCGGCTCAGTATCCGGGAAATGGATATTGATGGGGCAGATCAGGCGGTGGCAGAGCTTGCGTCATATGAATATCCACAGGAAACAGAACAAAACATCCGCAGGCTGGCGGCAGCGGTAAGTGATCTGGATCAGGAAGAGACAGAGAGGCTTGCGGATCTGTTGCTGGAGCAGATGATGACAGATGCGGGAATGGATGAGAAAGCGGCGGTGGAGACAGAGAAATGAAAAAGATTTTGTTGGTGGGGAAGTTAAATACAGTTGTGCGGGAGACAAACCGGTTCCTGGCACAGTTCTTTCATGTACAGCTTTGTTCGGAACATGCGGGCGTACTGGAAGGCATGCTGAAGATTGTGGAGCCGGATCTGGTTCTGATCAGTCTGATCGGCGCATATGATATAGACACATCCATCTTTTTTATGCTGAGTGAACGATACGGGCAGATTCCGGTATTGACGATTGCCACAAAGGAGGAATGCAGTACCTTCTTTCAATATTATGAGAGCAGCCAGTTTGAAAATCTGATCAGGCCGGTGGAACATACAGTGATCATGGAGGCGGTGTGCAGACGGCTCGGGCTGGACGGAAAGCAGGTGGAGCAGGAGGCGGCAAGGGAGAGAGGGGAAAAGGCAGGCAGAAAACGGATTCTCGTGGTGGATGACAATGGCACCGCACTTCGTACGATGAAGGCCATGCTGGAAGAAACTTATGAAGTGGCGCTGGCGGTGTCCGGGGCCCAGGCCATGACTTCCATCGGCAAAAAGAGGCCGGATCTGATCCTGCTGGATTATGAGATGCCGGTCTGTGACGGCAGGATGACATTGGAAATGATACGGGCAGATGAGGATATGAAAGATATTCCGGTGATCTTTCTCACTGCCGTGAATGACCGGGCCAATATCGAAGCGGTGCTGAAACTGAAACCGGCGGGATATTTTCTCAAACCGCCGGTGAAAGACAGGCTTTTGACAGAGATAGAAAAGGTGCTGGCGGACGGATGGACACCGGAAAAAAAGGAAATACTTTCAGCAGGTGATGAGAGATGAGTAAAAAAAGACCGATGCATATAGGAATCATTCCTGACGGAAACAGACGCTGGGCAAAGGAGCATGGCATGGAGAAAGAGGACGGCTATGCCTATGGGTTGATGCCGGGTCTTACGCTGCTGCGTCAGGCGAAGGAATATGGATTACAGGAAATCACATACTATGGATTTACCATGGATAACTGCAAACGGCCTTCCGTGCAGTTTCAGGCATTTCAGAAGGCCTGCGTGGAAGCGGCTGAGCTGATTGCCAGGGAAGGTGCGGACCTGCTCGTGATGGGGGATGAGACTTCCAAATGCTTTCCGCAGGAACTGGCCGTTTATCGGGAGCGGCAGAGGGTGTGCGGCGGTGGCATCCGTGTCAATCTGCTGGTCAACTACGGCTGGCAGTGGGATCTGTCTCATATCAGGACGGATGGACAGCCCTTTTCCAGGGATATTTCCCGCATGGATCTGATCATTCGCTGGGGCGGCATGCGTCGCCTGTCCGGCTTTTTGCCCATACAGTCGGTGTATGCGGATTTTTATGTGGAGGAGAAGCTGTGGCCGGACTTTGAAGAGGCTGATTTTCACCGTGCACTTGCGTGGTATAGCAAGCAGGATGTGACATTGGGCGGATGAGAAGGGATTGACAGCGAACGGTAAGTTTCGGGAAAGCGGGGCGGAGTGGATGAACTACAGGTTTCTCTCCGGAAATGCGCTGAAGGGGATCGCAGCAGTGACCATGGTCATTGATCATCTGGGGGCAGTGGTACTAAAATATTATGTAAATCATCACTTTAGCGAACTGTCAGGGACACAGATCGACGGAATGAGGGTGCTGTACCGGTGGCTGCGCAGCATCGGGAGGATTTCGTTTCCTCTCTTTGTCTTTTTGCTTGTAGAAGGGTTCTTTCATACAAAGAACAAAAGACAATATGGACAGAGGCTTATCGTATTTGCGCTGTTGTCAGAGATTCCCTATGATCTGGCCGTATACGGCCGGTTTTGTACATGGGAGCGTCAGAATGTTCTGTTCACTCTCTTTCTGGGCCTGGTCGCCATGGAAACGGCGCAGCGGGCCCGGGTACATACAGAGTTAACCGGGAGGCGGGGACAGACATATGGGCTGCCCGCCGGCGCGTTTTTTGCGCTGCAATGCCTGATCTTTGGGGCAGCTGCGGGAGTGGCGTATCTGGGCAGGACGGATTATTCCTATAAAGGCATTGCCCTGGTGGCAGTCTTTTATTTTTTTCATGAATACCGCGGCGCGGCTGCGCTTGCGGGAGCCTGTCTTTTTATGGAAAATCTCTGGTACTTACCTGCTTTTATCCTGCTTCTTTTTTACAGCCCAAATCGCAGACGAAAGAAAGCTGCCGGTGGGCGTCACTGGTTTTACCTTTTTTATCCGCTGCATCTGCTGGTGCTGGCTGGCATTGCGCGGATCGTGGGATAAAATCCGTTCATAACAATAGCCTTTTCCTGCCGGATATGTTAAAATGACAGATAATAACAGCAACACAGAGAAGCAGGGGGATGAAACTACAGGCAGAAACTGACTGACAGGAAAGGCGGGGGTTATATGAAAGTAACATTTATCGGAGCAGATCATGAGGTTACGGGAAGCTGTCATTATCTGGAAGTGTGTGGCAAGCATATTCTGGTCGATTATGGAATGGAGCAGGGGGTAAAGGTATTTGAGACGGCGCCTCTTCCCATTCAGGAAAGTATGATTGATTATGTACTGCTGACCCATGCGCACATCGACCATTCAGGGATGCTCCCTCTTCTGTATGCAAGGGGGTTTCGGGGACAGGTACTGATGACGGATGCGACAGCGGATCTGTGCAGTATCATGCTCCGTGACTGTGCCCATATCCAGATGCAGGAGGCGGAGTGGAGAAACAGAAAGGCCAAACGGCATGAGAAAATGGAGCCGCATGACCCGGTCTATACGATGGAGGATGCGGACGGAATCATCGCGCGGATTGTGCCCTGCCATTATGATGCCGTCATTGATTTGTGTGAAGGCATTAAAATCCGCTTTACGGACATCGGCCATCTGCTTGGCTCTTCCAGTATCGAAGTGTGGATGGATGAGGAAGGGCAAAAGAGAAAGATCGTCTTTTCAGGAGATATCGGCAATAAAAATCAGCCTCTGATCAAAGATCCGAAGCTGACACAGGAAGCCGATTATGTGGTGATAGAATCTACATACGGCAACCGGGTGCATTCCATGGATAAGCCGGATTATGTGACGGAACTGGCGGGGATCCTCAGTGATACCTTCGCCAAAGGGGGTAATGTGGTCATTCCCTCCTTTGCGGTGGGACGTACGCAGGAGATGCTTTATTTTCTGCGCAAGATCAAGGCGGACCGTCTGGTGGAGGACTTTCCGGATTTCCCTGTCTATGTGGACAGCCCGCTGGCAGTGGAGGCCACCGGGATCTTTAATAAAAATATCTATAACTGCTTCGATGAGGAAGCGATGGAACTGGTCAGACAGGGGATCAACCCGCTCCAGTTTCCGGGACTGCATCTGGCCATTACAAGTGATGAGTCGATTATGATCAATTTTGATGAGACACCCAAGGTGATTTTGTCGGCCTCCGGTATGTGTGATGCGGGGCGTGTGCGCCATCATCTGAAGCATAATCTGTGGCGTGCGGAGTGTACGATTCTCTTCGTGGGGTATCAGGCCGTTGGTACGCTGGGCAGGATCATTGTGGATGGTACGGATGAGGTCAAACTGTTCGGTGAGACGATCAGTGTCAGGGCCCGGATTGCCAAACTGGCAGGTATGAGCGGCCATGCAGATAAGAACGGGCTGCTGGAATGGATCGGCGGTTTCGTGCAAAAGCCCCAGAGGGTCTTTGTGGTACACGGCGAGGAAAGTATCTGCGAGGAATTCCGGGATTGCCTGGAACGGGAATATGGCTTTACCGCCAGCGCCCCCTACAGCGGTACCCGCTATGATCTGCTGACCAATACGTGTGAATATGCGGCGAAACCTGTTCCTGTGAAAAAACGCAGGAAGGCCGGCGATATCTTCGACAGGCTTCTGGCAGCGGGTCAGAGACTGCTGGGCATCATCCGCAAGAACGAAGGTGGAACCAACAAAGACCTGGCCAAATTTGCAGACCAGATCAACTCCCTCTGTGATAAATGGGACAGAGTATAAAAAGCAATCTCCCACCTGTTTCGGGTGTCCGGGTAATAAGAAGAGATGCGGAACTATTAAAAAACTAAAAAACAGCATCGAAGCGCAAGGGCCCCAGGAAAAATAAACAGACGCAGAAGCGGATGTTTATTTTTCGTGAGAAAGGGGGCCCCGGGAGCGTAGATGCGGAACTAAT
>CANPIC010000055.1 GCA_947574055.1 uncultured bacterium | reverse complement strand
CCTGTGATCCCGCTTCCCAATCCCGGCGAAGGCGGCCCTGTCTTTTCCGGCAACAATTCCTCCGGTTTCCAGGGGACGATCATCACGGTACTCCCCCGGCCCGTGACACCATGCTTCTACTGTAATTCCAACAGCTATGGCACAATCCGCTTCCTGAATGCAGCCATCGGCTATATGCCTTTCGTCGTTTCTGTCAATAACCGTACGGCTGTGGATACCCTGGAATATGCCGAAGTCAGTGAATATGGCAGAATCTCCTCTGGTTATCAGACAATCACGGTTGCCGGCAGAAACGGTTATATCTATGTCAGCAAGCAGATCAGAGTCAATGTCGGGGCAACCATGACAGTCGCTATCGTCAACACTGCCGGCGGCCTTACTATCGTGGAAATCAATGATGCCCCCTGTTATACACCGATGGGCGGCTCCTGTATCCGTGTCAGCAACCTTTCCTACAATGCCGGCCCGCTAACCCTTTCTACCTACTCCGGCAACGTGGTCTTCCGCAATGTAAACTTTATGGAAGTCACAAACTATGTCAGAGTCGTGCCGGCCCGCTATGAAATCTTTGTTTCCAATCAAAATGAAGCACTGCTGTCCACCGAGATCACGGCCCGCAGCAATTCCCAATATACCATTTACATGTTTAACTGGAACGAATCACCAACCGCTATCCGGACTCTGATTATCGAAGACCGGAAATAAACGCACAGGCGGCCGGCATGACATGTCTCTGCCAGCCTGCCGGGCCGCCTGCTTTTGGGTGTTTCGTTTTTATCCTATCGGAGAGTTTTATACCAGATCATCCGGCTTCTGTCCCTCATGTGCCTTCCACTGACATTCTGTCAGCTGCATCTGAGAAAATACCGCCCGGAACGAAGAATTTTCCGGCGAACAGGCATAGATGCCAAACCGTATCTTTTTATCCCCTTTATGTATATGACAGATCCGCATCTGATGAAAGGTCACGCCGTCCAGAGAGTTCTCAATACAATAGTCATCTTCTCTTCTGCTGAGACGATACCACATGGACTTAACGCAAGCATCTATCTCCGTGGTCGCCCAATCAGAATATCCCAGATTGGTAACCACACTTCCCAAATGCTGAAAGGTATCATTTTCATACTCCACCGACGCTTTCAGCCAGTTTTCACCATCCAGATACATCACAATCCCGCACTGATCAAATCTGTGATGACTTTCCTTAAATTCCGTTTTGACGACAAAACTGAAAAACCGCTCTTGCGTCTCTCTCTGCCAAACAGGCGCATTGTCATTTCTGAAATGATAATAAGTTCTCTGCCAGAGATCCGTATGCGGCCTTGTCACGACCTCGATGCGATCCTCACCGATATGACAGCTTTCCGGCTCTCTCGTCCATTTGAATTTTGTAAGATCCATCCTTTTCACTCCCATTTAAACAAAATCACACCGGCCAGCGCTACCGTCATGCCGATCACCTTGCGCAGTTCCAGAGGCTGTTTCTCCACGCCGAACAATCCGGCCAGTTCGATCAGATACGCCACGATCAGCTGGGCAACCACAATCAGCATCGCTGCTTTCGCGGGCCCCAGCATATCCATGCTCTTAATGACCGTATATGTGATAAAGGCGCCGATGGCACCGCCAAGCAGCATATACTTGGGTCTGACCTCAAACACACGCATCAGCGAACTTCTGTCCGTCGCCGCCCAGGCCGCCAGACATACAAGCAATGCAGTAAACTGTACAAACGCGCTGGCAATCCAGATTGTGGATGCCTTTGTCACCTGTGTATTAAAAACGCCCTGCACGCTCATAAGCGCGCCGCTCACAAGAGCTATGACCCATCCCAGCATATGAAACAATCCCCTTTTCAGTCCAATATCGTGGATACCCGGTAACAGAGCACTTCTTTGCACTGTTACCATACCCTATTTATGTCCATCAGGAAATCATTTCATACATGTTTCATCCAGAAAAGTTGACAGCCGTCAGGATGCGTCCTGTCCCAGCTGTTTTTCCATCTGCTGCGCCAACTCCGAAAGCAGGGTTTCCACATCTTCTCCTTTCCAGATACGGGAAAAGCAGATTTCAAGCTGTATCCAGAAATTACCGGCGCCCAGCATCTTTGGCATGGAAATGGAATTTTCATATTCGTCCATAAATTCCGCCACATTTCTGTTCTCATACAGGACGCCATACCGCGATGCGATCTTGCCGGTTTTTTCATACAGGGTGTCCGCATAGTTTCTGGTCAGAAAAACCGCAAAATCATTGGCAATATCTGCCTTTTCCGAATAACCGTTGACCACGATCGCATTGGTAACGGACAGGCTGCGGCTCTTTAAGTCCGCCGTCAGATCCGGCATTACCGTAATGCCATATTCATAAGGAAACAGCCCCGCTTCCCTGGCTTCTTCCAGTTTCGCCACCGCCCCGGTCGTCGCCACTGTCATCACAATCTTGCCGTCAATAAAATCCTGCAACACGGTATCATAAGTCTCTTCTTTCGTATCAATGGAAAAAAACTGATTCAGATTCTGATAGATATGCAAACATTCCCTGGTCTTTTCATTATCAATATCCACCAGGGCCGGATCATCCCCGGCCTCTCCGCCCACGATCATATAGTTACCGGTCACATAATAATTATAAAAAATATCCGAAACCACCCATTTAAACACTGCTTCCACCTGCTCCGGCGCATCGTATACATCCGCAAAGGCAAGTATGTCGTCAATGGTACGGGGAACCGCCCACTCTCCTTCTTCCATATAAGTCTTATTATACAAAAAGGCACTTGTCTCATAATAGAAGGGATAGGCTACATATTTCCCATGATAAGTGACCGCATCCAGCGCAATCTGCGGAAAAGTATCCGTATTGCAGACACCGCTTTCATCCGTGACCACCGTCGCCAGTCCGGAGAGATACGCCTTTTCCAGACTGTCATTGCTGATCACATACAGATCCGGCATCTGCGGCGTGTCCTCCCCGGGGTGTACGGAGGCATCATTGACCGCCTCCAGATATTCCAGTCCCGAACACAGTACAGGCATCACAAAATTGCCGCTCTCTTCATAATATGCAGCCGACACATTTGTCAGAAAATCAGTGAGCGCATCATCTGTATACCAGAAATAGACCGTATCCCCGGAGGCAAACACCGTCTGCTCTTTTTGCTCTGCTTCCATCCCGGGTATTGTCTTTGCCGTCAGTACCGCTCCTGCGACAAGCAGGAGGATACCACACAGAGAAATCAGTTTTTTCATACCATACATTCTTCTCTCCTCACCGGCAGGCATCAGCCCTGCCGACTGCACTCCTTAAGACACGCTTCCAGGATGCCGGTCATCTCATCCACATGCGTGCGCTCTATGATCAGCGGCGGGATCAGGCGAATCACATCCTGCCCGGCATTGATCAGAATCAGCCCCCGATCCAGCGCCTTGCCGATCACCTCCGCCACCGGCCCGCTACATGCCAGCCCCTGCAAAAGCCCGCAGCCCCGGCGCTCTTTTATCAGGTCATACCGCGCCGCCAGATCATCCAGCCGCTCTTCCAGATAGACAGAGATCTCCTGCACATGGGTAAGGATATCCTTCTCCTCAAACAGATCAATCACTTTAGATATGGCCGCTGCCGCGAACGGATTCCCTCCATAGGTCGTACCATGGTCACCGGCTTTCAGAGAATGAGCAGCCACTCTCTCCGTCATCAGGAACGCCCCTACCGGCACACCGCCTCCCAGAGCCTTGGCCGTTGTCATAATATCCGGCTTCACGCCATATTTCTGCCAGGCATAATAAAAACCGCTGCGGCCCATACCGCACTGTATCTCATCCAGAATCAGCAGGATATCCCGCTCGTCGCAAAGACGGCGTATTTCTTTCAGAAAAGAATCCCCGGCAGGATGGATACCGCCTTCTCCCTGCACCGTTTCCAGTATGATGGCACAGGTCCGCTCACTGATTTGTGCCTTTACGCTCTCCGTATCATTCATATCGGCAAAGCGGATATGACCGATCATCGGCGCAAAAGCCTCCCTGTACTTCGGGGTGCCCGTCACGGACAGCGCACCCATGGTCCGTCCGTGGAAGGAATGGTTCATGGCTATGATCTCATGGTCCGTCCTGCCGTCTCTGAGATACGCATACTTTCTGGCAGCCTTAATGGCTCCCTCCACTGCCTCTGCCCCGCTGTTTGTAAAAAACACCCGGTCCATACCGGAAATCTTCTTCATCTTTTTTGCCGCCTCAATGGCCGGCAGATTATAATAATAATTCGATGTGTGAAGAAGTTTATCAATCTGTGCCTTCAGGGCCTCGTCATATCCCGGGAAATGATACCCCAGTGCAAATACACCGATTCCCGATGCAAAGTCCAGATACTTCTTTCCTTCCATATCATAGAGGTACACACCCTCCCCCCGCTCCAGGACAATCTGATAGCGGTTATACGTATGCAGCAGCGCACATTCCGCTTCCGCGATCGCTTCCTTCATCATAAGGCCTCTCCCTCCTCATCCAGAATAATGGCCGTGCCCACACCATGATTGGTAAAAATCTCCAGCAGCAGGCAGTGGGCGATCCGTCCGTCCAGGATATGGACTCTGTTGACGCCATTTTTTATGGCAGAAATACAGTTATGCAGTTTGGGCAGCATCCCGCCACCGATAAACCCGTCATCCAGCAGCTTTTCCGCCTGGGATACGGTCAGTCTGGATATAAAGGAAGACTTGTCATTGATATCTTTATATAAACCCTCAATATCTGTCAGAAATGCCAGCTTCTGCGCACTCACTGCCCGGGCAATGGCGCAGGCCGCATCGTCCGCATTGATATTGTATGTGTGAAACCTCTCATCCAGCCCCACCGGCGCCACGATCGGCAGAAAATCCTTTTCCAGCAGATCATACAGGATCTTGGGATTGACCTGCGTCACCTCTCCCACATAGCCGATGTCCTGCCCGTCCGCATATTTTTTCTCCACTTGCAAAAGACCGCCGTCCTTGCCGCTGATGCCGACTGCCTTCACGCCCAGTTCCTGCACCATGGTCACAAGGCTTTTATTGACTCTGGACAGCACCATCTCCGCCAGTTCCATCGTCTCTTCATCAGTCACACGCAGGCCATTGACAAATCTGGCCTCTTTCCCCACTTTGGAAACCCAGCGGCTGATTTCCTTACCGCCGCCATGCACAATAATCGGTTTGAACCCGACAAGTTTTAACAATGTCACATCCTTGATCACGTTTTCCTGTAATTCTTCATTGCTCATGGCGCTTCCGCCGTATTTCACCACAATAATTTTACGATTAAACTTCTGTATATAAGGAAGTGCTTCGATCAGCACCTCCGCTTTCTGCATAATCTTTTCCATTTCCAGATCGCGCATCGCTTTTGTCATCTCCCTTGTCTTATCTATCCCACCACAGTCACCCGTCCCGTCAGGACCGATAGTCTGCGTTGATTTTCACATAATCATACGACAGATCACAGCCCCAGGCAGTGGCCGTCGCCTCCCCCATCTTCATATCGGCAATTACCGTCACTTCCGGCTCCGACAACAGCTTCGTCGCCTCCGCCTCACTGTAATCCACCGCCTGGCCGTCCCGGTAAATCAGCATCTTCCCCGCCCGGCTCTCAAAATGCAGTTCCACTTTCTCCGGATCAAACACGGCGCCCGAATATCCCAGCGCGCACAGTATTCTGCCCCAGTTGGCATCGTGGCCAAAGATCGCCGCCTTGGTCAGACTGGAACAAATGACTGAGCGGGCAAGCAGGCGCGCGTCTTCCCTATTGGCTGCATGAATGACTTTCGCTTCAAACAGCGCCGTGGCCCCCTCCCCGTCTCCGGCTATCTTTTTGGCCAGTGTCTGATGGATCTCATGCAGAGCCCGGCAGAAGGTATCATAGTCCTCACCTTTTTCCGCTATCAGCGGATTGCCTGCCTGCCCATTGGCAAGTACCAGCAGCGTATCATTGGTGGAAGTATCCCCGTCCACGGAAATCATATTAAAAGTATCCTGCACATCCCGGCGCACCGCTTCCTGCAGCAGTTCTTTCGTGATCCGGACATCTGTTGTCACAAATGCCAGCATCGTACACATATTGGGGTGAATCATCCCCGAGCCTTTGCACATCCCGCCCACTGTCACAGTTTGACCGCCGATCTCCACTGTGACTGCCGCCTCCTTGGAAACCGTATCCGTCGTCATGATCGCATGAGCGGCATCCGCTCCCGCCTGCAGCGAATCTGCCTTCGCCCCGGCCAGCAGGCCAACCCCCGCCTTTATCTTATCCATGGGAATCTGCATCCCGATCACACCGGTGGAAGCCACCAGCACACTGTCCTCACAAATGCCAAGCGCCTCAGCCGCTGCCGCTGCCGTCTCCCTGCAGCAGGCAAACCCCTGTTTACCCGTACAGGCATTGGCAATACCGGAATTGACAATCACCGCATGCACATCCCGTCCGGAATCTACCACTTCCTGATCCCACAGTACCGGCGCCGCCTTTACCACATTGCTCGTAAATACCCCCGCTGCCACACAGGGCGCCTCACTGTACACCAGCGCCATATCCTTCCTGCCCTCATATTTGACCCCGGCTGCCACCCCGGCTGCCATAAACCCCGCTGCCGCCGTCACGCCGCCCGCAATCCAATTCACCATCTTCGCATCCTCTGTCATAACTCCAGCCCACCTCTTATTGATTCTTATTTTTCTATCACATACCCGTCCCGGCCTACCGGTTAAAGGCAATAATATTTTCCCGGTTTAAAACAAAATCATAGTAATTAAGATCTTCCCGCCTTGTCCAGCCGATTTTATTCCAGAAGGCATTGCCGATATCGTTTTGTGTAAAGGCGATCAGTGATACTTTGCTGATCTTTTCCTTTTTGAGAGCCTCCATCGCAAATACCACCATCGCAGTGCCAATGCCTCTGCGCCGGTACTCTGCTGATACGCAGACATGATACAGACAGCCTCTGCGTCCGTCATGGCCACAGAGAATGGCACCGACAATCCGTCCATCCTCCTCCGCCACCACACTGCTGCGGGGATTTCTCGCCAGAAAGCGCGCCACCCCTTCTCTGGAATCGTCTATGCTGCGCATGGCAAACCCTTTTACACTCATCCAGAGGGCATATACCCGATCATAATCTTCGTTCTTCATTGCCCGTATCATTCCCGTTTCCCCTTTATCTTTGCGGCTTCCCGGCTTTGCTTCGTCTGCCGGCCGCCGCTTTTTGCACTTCCTTTGTCTGGTTGTTCTCGCCGGCGCGGCGCTTTTTCTGCGGCCTGTTTCTCTCTCCGGCCGTATATTCTTCCTGCGCCGGACCGCCTCCGCCGACCGGTCGTCTTCCTGCCGGTGCGCTCCGCTCCCTGGCGGGCCGTTTCCCTGCCGGCATCGTTTTCTCATTCCCCGGCCGCTTTCTTTGCGGTGCACTGCGCTCTCCTGCCCCGGATGCTCTCCTGCCGCCCGGCAAACTGCCTTCTGCCGGCCCTGCAGACCGTTTTCCTTCCGCACGCCGCACAGCCTTTGGCGCAGTTTCTTCCTGCTCCTCCCTGCGCCTGCGGGCCGCAGTTTTCCCTCCGCTTCGCTCTTTTTGGCCGGCGGGCCTCTTCTGTTTCCGCTCCTCGCCCTTTTCCTTTTTCCCGGATGCAGGCTTTGTATACGCCGGGTCGCGCAGCAGATAGCATTTCTTACCAATGGCCGCCAGCATATGTCCTTTGGGCAGGCGGCGAAGATCGGCTTCCTCCACACCGCCCAGTGCCATCAGCGCCGCAAAATAGACAAAAAAGGCCAGCAAAACGGCAGCCGCCACCGAAACGGCATTGACCGGCAGCAGGTAGTAAACACCTTCATATACAAAATACGCACTGATCCCCATCAGCACAGCAGCCAGAAAAGGCTTGATAAATGTTTTTACAAATTCCTGTTTATATTTCAGTGTCCTTCTGGCGGCAATCTGATTCAGCACACACATCAGAAACGAATAGACTACCATCGCCGCGGAAAGGGCATACAGCCCCATATCGGTATACAGCAGCATGGCCACCAGCGCCAGCGTCTGTACGCCCAGAGCCACAGCCGCATTGATCACAGGCAGGTTTACCCTGCCCACTGCCTGCAGCACACCGTTGGTTATGGTGGACAGGCTGTAAAAGATAACCGTGATACTGATGGAAGCCAGCAGCATGGCCGCCTGATCCAGAGAGGCCTTCTGCGGAAACAAAAGGCCGGTAACCGGTTTGGCCAGTACCGCCAGGCCCACCGCAGCCGGCACCGCGATCAGCATGGTCGTGTGCACCGCCTCTCCGATCTTTTCCCGCACCTGTTTTTTATCTCCCAGTGCAAAGGAAGAAGCGACAGCCGGAATCACCGCCGCGGACATGGCGGAAGCCAGTGCAATGGGCACATTGGAGATCACCACCGCTTTCCCGGCAAATATCCCATACATGGTGGCTATCTCGGCCTCCGCCATCCCTTTGAGTTCCGACAAAATATTAGTATAGATCGTCTGATTCAGAGAAGTACTGAAATTATAAATAAACGTACTGAGTATAATCGGCGTTACCATGCTGATAATCATGCCGAATATCTCGCGGAAAGAGTCTTCTTTGTGCTCCGTATCATTTTTAATACGACGGTTGATCATCTTACGGTTAAGCAGATAGACACCAAACATAAACAGCAGCGCAATCAGCACACCGGCCCCTGTTCCCAGCGCACTGCCCACTGCGCCGTAAACGGCCCGCGTCGTATCGGATTCCCGTTCGGCCAGAGACACAAAACACCATGCCGCCCCAATGCTCACCGCCGCATTGAGAATCTGTTCCAGGATCTGGGAGACCGAAGTCTGCATCATTGTCCCGTGCGCCTGAAAATAGCCCCGCAGCACGCCCAGCAGCCCTGACAAAAAGATCGTGGGAGCAAAGACCCGCAGCACTGCGGCGGAGTTTTCCTTTACCAGAAAACCGGCACAGAAAAAAGTAAACAGACTGGCAATTCCGCCCACCACCAGCACATAGAGCAGCGCACACTGAAACACCCTGCGGGCATTTTTGTATTCCTTTAAAGCCAACTTGCCGGCGATCACTTTGGAAATCGCCGACGGTATGCTGTAGGAAGATACCAGCAGGATAATGGTATAAAAGTTATAGGCGGCGCTGTAATATCCGTTTCCCTCATCGCCAATGATACTGGTCAGCGGACTCCTGTATAAAATACCGATGATCCGGCAGAGAATACCTGCCGCTGCCAGAATGCCGGCCTGCACGATAAAAGCGTCTTTTTTCTTTTTCGTAGCCATAGATCAGTCCTATTCCTGCTTGATTCCTTATGGAAAGACAGGCACCATCAAAAGTCCTTCCGTCTCAGGAAGGCCGAACAGAAGATTCATATTTTGCACTGCCTGCCCGGCAGCGCCTTTGACCAGATTATCCAGAGCCCCCATCATCACGGCTCGCCCGGTCCGCTCGTCAATTACCACATTCACATCGACATAATTACTGCCTTCCACCCATCTGGTCTCGGGACAGATTCCCTCCGGCAGCACTCTGACAAAGGTCTCAGCCTGATAACAGGCATCATAAGCCGCCCTGATCTGCGCCATCCCCGGCAGAGTGCCATCCGCTTTCCTGATCAGCGAAGCATAGGCCGTCACCAAAATCCCGCGGTTCATCGGCACCAGATGCGGGGTAAAACTGACAGTGATCTCCCTGCCCGCCGCATAACCGAGCTGTTCTTCAATCTCCGGTGTATGCCGGTGGCCTGCCACGCCATACGCCTTGATATTTTCATTGACCTCGCAGAACAGATTGGCCGTTTTGGCCCCTCTGCCGGCGCCGGAAGTCCCGCTTTTGGCATCTATGATCAGCGTATCCGGATCAATCAGCCCCGCTTTTACAAGCGGGTAAGCCGTCAGAATGGAGCATGTCGTATAACAGCCCGGATTGGCCACCAGCCGGGCTTTTCTCACCTGGTCCCGGTTCACTTCACACAGGCCATATACCGCCTCCCCGATATACTGCGGCGAAGCATGTGTGATCCCATACCATTTCTCATAGACTGCCACATCTCTGATTCTGAAATCCGCGCTCAGATCCACGATCTTTACCTGCTCCAGTATCCGCTCCTTCAGAACAGACGCCAGATAGCCCTGCGGAGTGGCTGTAAAGATTACATCCGCCTGCTGTGCCAGTTCTTCCAGATTGTCATCCAGGCATCTGCCCTCCACGATTTCAAACATATTTCTGTAAATATCTGCATATTTCTGATCAATATAGCTTCTGGAGCCATACCATACAATCTCTGTTTCTTTATGTGCCATTAATAGCCGCACCAGTTCCGCGCCCGCATACCCGGTCGCCCCGATGATCCCTGCTCGTATCATATCCGTTCCTTTCTCAATACCGCACTGCCGCTTCTGCGCCTGTGGCAGTATTTCCCGTTTTCTCTACCATAATAATATAAACCAATCCTTACTCCCTGTCAATCTGCATAATTATGCATTTGCTATGAATATTTTATCATTTTTTATATCAATAACTCTACTTTCACTTGCATTATACAGCCGAATGTTGTATATTATTAAATGCGTGACAGGCATACGGAATCATCCGTAAAGCATGGGCGCCGAAAACATTCGATATTGAGGAGGATCCGATTATGAAGGAAAAAGTCGTTCTGGCGTATTCAGGCGGCCTGGATACAACTGCCATCATTCCGTGGCTGAAAGAAAATTTTGATTATGAAGTTATCTGCGTCTGTGTGGACTGCGGCCAGGAAGAAGAACTCGACGGCCTGGAAGAACGTGCCAAATTCTGCGGCGCCGCAAAATTATACATCGAAGATGTGGTAGATGAATTCTGCGACGAATATATCATTCCCTGCGTACAGGGCCATGCCGTCTATGAAAACAAGTACCTGCTTGGCACTTCCATGGCCAGGCCCGTAATCGCAAAGAAACTGGTGGAAATTGCCAGGAAAGAGGGCGCCAGCGCCATCTGCCACGGCGCCACCGGCAAAGGCAACGACCAGATCCGTTTTGAACTGGCCATCAAAGCACTGGCCCCTGATCTGAAAATCATCGCTGCCTGGAGAAATGAAAAATGGACCATGGATTCCCGCGAAAGTGAAATCGCATACTGCAAGGCACATGGCATCGACCTGCCTTTCTCCGCAGATTCCAGCTATAGCCGTGACAGAAATCTGTGGCATATCAGCCATGAAGGACTGGAACTGGAAGATCCTGCCAGCGAACCGAATTTCGATCATCTTCTTGTTCTGGGCACCACACCCGAAAAAGCGCCCGAGGAAGGGGAATATGTCACCATGACCTTTGAAAAAGGGATTCCGACTTCCGTCAATGGCAAAAAGATGAAAGTTTCTGATATTATCCGCACCCTGAACGAACTGGGCGGCAAACATGGTATCGGTATCGTCGATATTGTGGAAAACCGTGTGGTAGGCATGAAATCACGCGGCGTCTATGAAACTCCCGGCGGCACCATCCTCTATGAAGCTCACCAGCAGCTGGAAGAACTGATACTGGATCGTGACACTTACCGCGAAAAGGAAGAGATGGGCAACAAACTGGCCCAGATCGTCTATGAAGGGAAATGGTTTACACCTCTGAGAGAGGCAACGACTGCTTTTATTACCGCCACACAAAGCTATGTGACCGGGGAAGTGAAATTCAAACTGTATAAAGGCAATATCATCAAGGCAGGTACCACCTCTCCCTACTCATTATACAATGAAAGTATCGCCTCTTTTACCACCGGCGATCTGTATGACCACCATGACGCAGAGGGATTCATCAATCTCTTTGGCCTCTCCTGCAAGGTACGCGCCATGAAGATGCAGGAAGCAGAGAGCAAAGACTGATATGGACGTGATCCTGACGATAGTCGGCTATTTCGCCGCACTCAATATTCTGGGACTGGCACTGATGGGAATCGACAAATGGAAAGCCCGCAAAGGCGCTTTCCGTATTCCCGAAGCCACCCTCTTTATCATCGCCATAATCGGCGGAAGCGTCGGCTCCCTTCTGGGTATGTATCTCTTCCGCCACAAGACAAGGCACTGGTACTTCGTCTATGGACTTCCGGCCATATTGATGATACAGCTTCTGGCCTTTTATCTGCTGACCCATTCCTCACTGACCTTTCAGATTATGTAAGGATATATTGTCCTGTGGCCTGACCAGAGACATAAATCAGCCGGAGCAGAGAGAAACACTGGCAAACCCCTTTACCGGGTCATTGTTCCTCTCCGCTCCGGCACTTTTTTCAACGTTTTTCGCCCAACATCCTCCTATGCCGTGACAATCACGCCTCCGTCGTTGGCATACAGGCTGCTGACGCCGGCTGTATCCAGAATCAGCACCTCCTGCACCTGCGCCGCGTTCTGTAACAGTTCTTTTACATATTCCGCCCGCTCCCGGCAATTACAATGCGTAATAATGATCCGCTTTCGTGCCAGCTCATCCACCTCTTTTTGCATATATTCTATCATCTTATGCAATGCTTTCCTGATCCCGATAGCCTGGCTTTTCTGTATGATAATCCCTTCCGCCGCCGACATGACCGGTTTGATGCTCAGCGTCTGTGCCACCATGGACTTTACCGCTGAAAGCCGACCGTTTTTGCGCAGTGTCTCCAGATTATCCAGCACAAAATAGGTCAGCATCTCATCCCGATATGCATGCAGCCGCTTCTCAATGTCCGCAAAAGAAAGTCCCTCTTCCTCCAGCTCCATGGCCAGCAGTGCGATCTGCGTCTGTCCGCAGCTTGCCGAATGAGAATCCACCACGCAGATGTCCTTATGTTCGTGCTGTTCCAGATACAGTTTACGGCCAAGCTGCGCACTGTTGTAGCTCCCGCTCAGATGAGATGACAAAGTTATGATATACACATGTTCTGCCTCCGTATCACACGCCTGCATATAACGCTCCGGAGAAGGACAGGAAGATTTCGGGCATGCCTTACACTGCGCCACCTTTTTCAAAAATTCTTTCTGATCAAAGGTCTCATCATCCAGAATATGATCATCTCCTACTTCCAGAGTAAGGGGAACCCGTTCAAATCTTTGATCGCTCTGATATTCCTCCGGTAATTCTCCGCAACTGTCCAAAATGATTTTATACCCCATTCCCAGCCTCCGCCTTTTTTCTTATTTTAAACAATACCATTTTGTTTTATCCGAAATATAACATGTAGTTTTCATTACTACATTATCTTACCATGGCATAGAGGTTATGTAAAGGGCTTTCTGTTGCACCATCATTTTCCAGATACCCGTTGCACACCCCATCCGCCTCTGTTATACTGAAAAAAGACAGAAAGGAATCTATCATGACTGCTTACAAAATCACGGAACTGAATCATTTTATGAGTAAACTTTTGAAAACAGACTGTTTTGATCTGTTTCTTTTGCAGGAAGCAGTCATAACCACATACAATACCTTCACCATTGACGGTCGCCTGGAAAAGGATTTTTTTACCCGGGAAGAATGGGAAGAGCCTTCAGTCCGTCCCTATGATCTGTCCCGTTGGGCTGATATCCGCGCTGTCTGCTTCTCCCTGATCCGTGGGAAAAAAACACCGACCGCCATGAAATTTGTCCTGCCGGTCAGGCCGGATATCCGGGAAAAGCTCATTGCCGCAAGTGAAACGAAGATTCCTGATGGCTATGTCAAAGACTTTGTGCTGACAATCCGCTATGATGGGACATCCATGACCTGCATTACCGGTGTCTCTATTACCGGATTTCTGCCAGACAAAACACCGGAACGACTCTGGGATGAGACATTCCGGCGATTTCTGGTGAAAAAAGGGATTGCTTTTGAGACACAATAATCACCCCTGTACGTGTTTCTGCACTGCCATATCACAAAAAAAGGGGCTGTCGGTTAATAGATAGACCAAAACAGGGGCAGGTTTGACTCAT
>CANPIC010000054.1 GCA_947574055.1 uncultured bacterium | reverse complement strand
TATAGACCATGTCTATTTTTATGAAATTAATTTGCGAAACTTATTATACGTCATCTTATGGGTACATCATATTAATAACCTCCGAACCTTTTCTACCAAAAGAAAAGCCATACCCATCTTGTGATACAGCTTTCCCCTGCCCAAATACAATTCAATGAAATGTCCTCTACACAACTATCTGCCATCCCCTCCCCACATTACTAATCCCATGAAAAGCAAATTCCCATCACTCTACAACCTTATGTAACAATTCCTTTATCTTATCATAATCATGCATCTGTATCTGAAAACCCAAGTGATGATCCAAGATCATATCTCTAACATCTTTTGTAAAATACGATGTTGTAGCTATAATGCCAGCGTTAACCTTATTCCAGTTAACGACACTGGAAAACTCACGTACTACCCCGACACCTACCGGATTATCCGATGCATATTTCTTACATTCCACATAATAGATAAAGTCTCCCAGAATATCAGGTTTTCTAAGAATTATGTCCTTTCCGCCGTCTTTTACAGCCTTTGTAAGTTCTATCTTATACCCGAGTCTGTGATATATTTCTGCCATAACTTCTTCGAATTTTCTGCTTGTTAACTGGTGTAATGCCTGTGGATGTTCAGATACATATTTCAGCACAGTATCATTGACCGGAGACAATGTAATAACGGCCATCTCCTTTTGCCTGATATTGGCCTCGTTCTCTTCCGCCGGTTTAAAGATCTCTGTGACAATTCTGCTGTTGACTTCTTCAGTTTCAGCCGCCTCTTCGTCTGACAAATCATCAGGATAATAATTCATCAGATTATAGTTACTTAATACCCCGTTTAATTGTCGGAAGGAAGTGTTTAAATAGGCTTTTTCCACATACATGCTCTGATATACCTGCTGAATGGCCAGACTGCCTGCCATACCCTTTATTACAGGCATATTCACCGAATCAGTCACACTTTGCAGGGTCGACATTTGCTTGATAAGTTCTTTGTTGGTAAAAATATCATAATAACTCATGTGATTGCTTCTCCGATTATTCCACTTGCTATACGAGCATGTGCAGGTTGCGATATCTTATTCTCATTTGTATATTAAGATTTCATTTTTTCTGTTATCATTTCATCTATGATTTCTTTATAGTCCCTCAAAAGGTTTTCCTCTATATTATTTTCAAAAATTGGCTTCAGAGTTAGTAAGACCACCAATTCTACAAATACTCCCGCCAGAAACAGCAGGGAAAAAATAACTGTGATTCCCTGATCGTCCATTTTCTGGCTTATATTAACTGTTTCTGTAAACAGGTTTGAAGTGTTTTTCTTTCTTTTCTGTGTTTTATCATTCGCTTGTAACGTCCTTGTCCATCTGAGATGATAGTATCCTATCACGCTTCCCATCACTATGCAATTATCGGCATCCATAAATTCGAAAACGGAATCGTAACGTGTCCGGCTACTTTTATAGTAAGCGCTTCATAAAAAAGCAGATCATAATTTTTTTGCAGTCTATGTATCAATAAAAACAGGAGTTGCAAGTAACTTACCAGTGCCATCTGTCTCTAAAAGCCAGTCCGCAATCAGGACTGGCCTTTCTATTTCAGATGTATGCTTTCTATTTTCATGTGCAGATTTTCACTGTAAAAAAGTAAGCTGCCTGTAATCGCAGGATTCTAACCTGCTTTAGCGAAAGCAGACGCCATTTCTCAATACCGCCTCTGCTCTTTTAGTTCCTCGTAAAGCAGGCGGTAATTATCGTATCTGCTCCGGCTGATCTTCCCTGCTTCCAGGGCACTCTGCACCGCACAGTCCGGCTCATGGATATGTGCGCAGCCCTGAAACCGGCATTGCTCTTCATAAGGTGCAAATTCGGGATAAAAACAATGCAGTTCTTCTTTCTCCATTTGAAACAGAGCAAGGGAACTGAAACCGGGTGTATCCATAATGTAAGTATCATCCTCGATCCGGATCAGTTCACTGTGTCTTGTCGTATGTCTGCCTCTTGCAATCTTCTCGCTGACCGCACCTGTTTCCATGCCGGCATCCGGCTGCAACAGGTTGATCAGAGAAGATTTGCCCACCCCGCTTGGGCCTGCCGCCACGGTAGTCCTGCCCTTTAGCATCTCCCGCAGCTGCCCGGTACCACTGCCTTCCAGCGTGCTGGTAAAGACCAGCCGGCAGCCGGCGTCTTGATAGATATCCTGTAAACGCTCTGTCTCAGATGGTGGCAGGAGATCCGTTTTATTGAAACAGACGATACAGGGCACCGCCTGCTGCGCCATCATAATCAGAAAACGGTCCAGCAGATTTAAGCCGGGTTCCGGGCTTTTCACCGCGAAAATAACCAGAGCCTGATCTATATTGGCCACTGCCGGTCGGATCAGGGTATTTTTTCTTGGCAGGATCTGATCCACACTGCCTTCTTTTTCTGCCTCATTGAGAACGGCCAGTTCCACATCGTCGCCCACCAGCGGCCTGACATGCAGTTTTCGGAAGATTCCTCTGGCCTTACAGCTGTAGATTCCGCTGTTTCCCGTATGCACATAATAGAATCCCCCGATTCCCCTGATGATTTTCCCCTTCATAGTAAACTCCCATGGCACATACCGGCGCCCTTACGATTCCGGTGTAAACTGTACAGGCCGTTCAATCAGCCTCGGTTCCTCGGTCCCCGGTATGGTGACGATTTCTCCCGTGGCCGGATCTGTCGTCGAGGTAGGCGGTGTCACTGCCGTATACTGGAATATCACCTTACCCACACCACTGCCTTTGATACCGGATACATTCATCGTCACCGGAAACGCAGCCGTATTGGTGCGCATCAGTTCCTGTCCTTCCACCGTCATCAAAATCACTGTCACCTGTGTTCCTGACAAAAATGCAGGATCTTCCAGTATGGGACTGTCTACATTGGCATTAAAACCGTATGTGACATCCATAGGGCCTTTGCTGACTTTCAGATCCACCTGTGTACCGGGATCCACAAAATCACCTACAGAATAACTCTGATAACATACCAGTCCTACCGTGGCCGGATCTTCATTGTTGATCTCCTCCACACTGCCCACTGTCAGCCCCGCTTCTGTCAGGGTAACGGTTGCATCCATCTCTGACATATTCATCACATTGGGTACACTGACTTTACTGGAATCCGGTCCCGTGCTGATCTGCAGGGTGACAGTCGTCCCTCTGGGCGCCTTCTCCCCCGCTACCGGCGACTGGCTGATGACACATCCCTTTTCTACGGTGTTGGAAGAAGCCTCATTCCTGCTGACCCGGAAGCCTTCTTTTTCCAGAAGCGCCGTCGCTTCCGCCAGAGATTTGCCGCCCACATCAGGCATACTCACGCCCTGGGCGCCCGCGCTCACGGTAAGTTTCACCACCGTACCGGCCTCTACCTGTCTGCCTGCCTTGATATTGCTGCCGATGATGATATCTTCCTCATATTCGGAGGACTCCTCATAGGCGACCTCGTAATCCAGCCCCAGCCCACTGAGCATCTCTTTGCCCCTGGTCAGTGACATGCCGGCCACATCAGGCATCTCCACTTCCTCGCTTTTCTCTGTGCCAAATCTGGACTTGATATCATCCAGATTGACAATCCCCAGAGTCTTTCCGGCAATAAATAGTACGATACAGCCGATCAGGATTGCCGCGATCACCGCAAGGATCGTCGTCACCCGCTCCATCTTCGGATCATAACCGTCGTCTTCGTCCTCTTCTTCCACGATCGGCGGTCTGCTCTTTCCTGGATTCCCCTTTTTCGGACGGGGACGCTGCGCATTATGATTCAGACGCAGATGTTCCTCTTCGCTCTCTTTCCTTACCGGCTTCTTCTTCGGTTTCTGGCTCTCTCCTGTCACGACCCGGGTCTGTCCGGCCATCTCTCCGTCGTCGATTACCACAAAATCCTCATCCGGGCTGATCAGGGAATGTTTCAGGTCCTCGATCACTTCCGCCATCGTCTGATAGCGCCGGTCAGGACTCTTCTGCGTACATTTAAATACAATCTGCTCCACACTGACAGGAATCTCCGGTACAAAATCCCGCGGCGAAGGCATAAGATCCTGAATGTGCTTGATGGCGATGGCCACCGTAGTCTCCCCGTTAAACGGAACACGTCCGGTCAGCATTTCAAAAAGAGTCACACCCAGCGAATAAATATCGCTCTTTGCATCACTGTAACCGCCTCTGGCCTGCTCCGGCGACGTATAGTGGACAGAACCCATGACATTGGAGGTAATCGTATTGCTGGTTGCCGCTTTGGCAATGCCAAAATCAGTCACCTTCACCTTCCCGTCCTTGGAAATAATAATATTCTGCGGCTTAATATCCCGGTGTATGATATGATTGTTATGCGCAGCCTCGATCCCCATGGAAACCTGAATGGCAATGCTGATGGCTTCTTTGACGGATAACCTGGCTTTCTTCTCAATATATTTTTTCAGGGTGATACCTTCCACCAGTTCCATGACAATATAATAAATATCGCCCTCTTCCCCGACATCATAGACATTTACGATATTGGAGTGCATAAGCCCCGCTGCCGCCTGCGCTTCGCTGCGAAACTTGGCCACAAAGTTGGTATTTTCACTGAATTCCTGTTTCAGGACTTTCACCGCCACCGGACGGTAGAGTTTGTGATCTTTTGCTTTATATACATCAGACATACCACCGGTGCCGATCTTTTCCTGTATCTCATACCGATCACCCAGAAGCATTCCTATTTTAATCATGTTAACCTCCAGTTACTGCTCATCCTCACGGCCCCCGAAGGGATCGATCAGAATTACCGCTATATTATCTCTGCCGCCATTGTCATTTGCCGCCTCCACAAGGCTCCGGCCCTTTTCAGACAGTTCTGACATACTGCTGACAATCTGCCGGATCTCCTCGTCCTCAAGCATATTGGTCAGCCCGTCAGAACACAGCAGAATAAAATCCCCCGGGCACAACTCCTCCCGGAAAAAGTCCGCCTCCACAGTGTCCAGCGCCCCAATGGCTCTTGTGATAATATTTTTATTGGGATGGCTCCTGGCTGTCATCCTGTCAATGCCTCCCATACGCACCATCTCTTCCACAAGAGAATGGTCTCTTGTAACCTGTCTGATCCTCCACTGATTGATAATATATAAACGGCTGTCTCCCACATTGGCAACCTGCAGGATATTTCCTTCCAGCGTAGCGGCCACCACGGTCGTCCCCATGCCGGAAAAACTGATATTTTCCCTGGCCATGGCACGAATATAGGTATTGGCCTCTCTGATAGCCTGATCAAAAATGTCCACCGGCTGGATCAGTTCTGACTCTCTGATCCGCTCCTCTATCTTCTCTACCGTATATTTTGACGCATAGTCTCCCGCATTATGTCCGCCCATGCCGTCTGCCACAATAAACAAATTGGGCAGATTACCCACAGGGCACACTGATACAAACACATAATCCTGATTTATTTTTCTCCGCTTTCCAATATCCGTCATGGAAAATGCCAGTGCCACTTATCTATGCCTCCTGCTTTTTCTCTTTTATATGTCCGTACCTGAGCTGTCCGCATGCGCCGTCAATATCACGACCCATTTCTCTTCTTATAGTAACATTAATTCTGTTTTTTTCAAGTTTATTTTGAAATGCCTCCACCCGGGCACGCCCAGGCGGTACGAATCCCCGTTCCGAAACCGGGTTCAGCGAAATCAGATTGACATGGAAACCTGCCTTTCCCGCTATCGCTGCCAGCCCCGCCGCATCTTCATCCCGGTCATTTACCCCTTCGATCAGACTGTACTCCAGTGTAACCCGCCGTCCTGTTTCCTCCTGATAGTATTCACAGGCCGCCAGCACTTCCTCCAGAGGATACTTGGCTGCTATGGGCATCAGCGTCCGCCGCTTCTGATCCGTAACGGCATGGAGCGAGAGTGCCAGTGTGATCTGCAGGCGCTCACGTGCCAGCCGGCAGATGTTCGGAGCGATCCCACAAGTAGATACCGTGACATTGCGCTGGCTGATATGCAGACCGCCCTCACCGGTCAGTAGGAGCAGAAACCGCAGCAGGCTGTCATAATTATCAAGCGGTTCTCCTGTTCCCATCACCACCACATGCGAAACCCGCTGCCCGGTATGACGCGTAATGGCGTACACCTGTTCCAGCATCTCCGACGGTGTCAGATTTCTCGCCAGCCCGTCCAACGTGGACGCACAGAACCGGCAGCCCATACGGCAACCCGCCTGCGAAGAAATACAAACACTGTTCCCATGGTGATAACACATCCTCACGCTTTCGATCAGATTGCCGTCGGCCAGACGAAACAGATATTTCTGCGTTTTATCGGTCGCTGATTCCTGCATCCTGACCGCCTCCAGGCTAACCAGTGCATACCTCTCTTCCAGTCTCTGGCGCAGCGCCATGGAGAGATTACTCATCTGTGCAAAACTCTCTGCCTGTTTCTCATGCAGCCACGCATAAATCTGTGTCGCCCGAAACGGCTTTTCGCCCATTTCCTGCAGTTGCGTTTTCAATTCTTCTATTGTAAGTGATTTGATATCTGTTTTCAACATTTCTTTTTCTTCATCTCCGGTCCGTCCTCACTGCTACGGACTGTTTCGTACCATCCGGGCCATAAAAAATCCGTCAGTACCATCAGTTCCCGGCAAAAGCTGGAGATACCCCTCTTTTGCACACGCCGGCCGATATGCCGCGGGCAGGTAGGGAGACAGACTCTCCCCATGAAAGGGGAAATGCGCTAAAAACCACGCTCTCATTTCCTCATTCTCTGCCCGGCTCACCGTACAGGTAGAATAAAGCAGCACACCGCCCGGTTTCACATACTGCCAGGCCTGCTCCAAAATACTGCGCTGCAACGGCACAAGCCCTTCTATGGCCTCCGGGGTTATGCGGTATTTGATATCACGCTTTCTGCCGATCACGCCCAGACCAGAGCAGGGGACATCCACCAGCACCACATCTGCCTGTTCCCGCTTCGTATCATCGGCAATGGACGCATCCCACTGCTCCCAGATCACATTCTCCACTCCCATCCTGGCTGCCGCTTCCTGTGCCAGGGCCAGCCGCTGACCGGAGATATCCCTAGCCAATACCCTGCCATCCTTGCCGGCCTTTTCCGCCGCCAGCAAAGCCTTGCCGCCGGGCGCCGCACAAAGATCCATCACATAATCTCCCGGCCGGATACCGGCCGCTTCCACGGCGAGCATGGAACTGATATCCTGTACGGTAAATATGCCGGCCGCAAAAGCGGGAATGGCACGCATGCCTTCTGTCTTTTCCAGATGCCAGGCATAGGGCAGCCCCGCATCTTCCCGGATCTGCACGCCCCCCTGAACCAGTTCCCTGCGCAGCGCTTCGCGCTCCTGATCTGTCAGGCCCTGTTGCAGGCGAATCGTAAGCGGCCTCTCCTGCAGCAGGCCCGCAAGAATCTTCTCTGTATTTTCCCTGCCCTGCTCTCTGTCCCACTTCTCAATCAGCCACACGGGCATGGAATAGCAGACTGACAGCCAGTTACTCCGTTCCTTTTCCCGGTCCGGATAGCTGATCTGCCCTTTTTTTCTGCAAAGGCCGCGCAGCACGCCGTTGACAAATCCCTGCAGGGCACCGAATCTGCGACGTTTTGCCAGTTTCACCGCTTCATTGCACACCGCACTGTCCGGCACCGCATCCATAAACAAAATCTGGTAAGCACTCAGACGCAGCAGTTCCCGGATCAGCGGTTTCATCTTTTCCGTGCGAACGGAGGATACCGTATTAATACAATAGTCCAGTTCTGTCCGGCGCTCCAGTGTACCTTCCGTCAATCGCTTGATAAAAGCCTTTTCCTGTATTTCCAGATAATTATATTTATCCAGCATGCCGCCAATGACCACATGGCTGTATGCTTCTTCTCTTTCCATGGAAAGCAGTGCATCCAATACCAGTTCCCTGGTATTGACCCTGCTCCTATCTCCCTGTTTTTCCACTAATCTCTCCTTCTTCCTCCGCCAAAGAGCATCACGAGCCGAAGAAGCTGCAAAATGGAAGCTGCTGCTGCTGCCACATAAGTCAGCGCCGCCGCGCGCAGCACTTTCCTGCACTGTCCCACTTCCGTTCCTGCCAAAATACCCTGACTGTCCAGTATTCGTACTGCCCTGCGGGAAGCGTCAAATTCCACCGGAAGTGTCACCAGCTGGAAAAGCACCGCCAGAGCAAACACCCATATCCCTACCGATACCAGTGTCCGGCTGGCCCCCAGCAAGATACCGATCAGAATCAGGGGAATCCCCAGCTTGGAACCGATATTCGCCGCCGGTACCAGTGCTGTCCGGATTTTCAGCGGCGCGTAGCCCTGCTGATGCTGCAACACATGACCACACTCATGGGCCGCCACTCCCACCGCCGCGACAGAAGAAGAATGATACGTATCATCCGAAAGACGCACTACTTTGGCCGAAGGATCATAATGGTCGGTCAGACTTCCCCGCACATGTTCCACCCGCACATCCCGGATACCTGCCTGATACAGAATCCTCTCTGCGGCCTGTGCCCCGGTCAGGCCGGTCATACTCCGCACCTGAGAATATTTTCTATAGGTGCTGTTTACTTTTGCGGAGGCCAACAGAGAAAGCACGGCTCCGATCAGCACCAGTACATAAGTCGGGTCATAATAATATCCGTAACCATAATATGGCATTTATTTGTCCTCCATATTGAGTTCCGCAGTTCCCTTCTCCGGGACCTGCTGTTTTGTGTTCCGCAGTTCCTTCCTCCGGGATTCTGCAGTTATTTTATGATAAACCGAAGTGTTCCCCTGGTTTTACCGGGTAGCCGAGAAGGAAGTCTTTCACCTGCATCCGCTTTTTCCCCTCGGGCTGTACGCTTTTCAAAACCAGGATGCCTTTTCCTGTCTGTATCTCTATGGTGTCTTTTGTCACTTGTATCACAGTACCGGGAATTGTCTCTGCAGAAAAGGCAACTGACGTTTCCTCTTTTGTTTCCTGTTCTGTCTTGGGATCACTGTTTTTTATGCAGGCTTCCCATATTTTGAGGTTTTTATTTCGAAAGCGGGTATAGGCGCCGGGCCAGGAATTAAGCCCTCTGACCAGCCGCTCCAGAGTTGCCGCATCTTTGTTCCAGTCCATCTCGCCCGCAGATTTCTGCAGCATATGAGCATAGCAGGAGTCTTCCTCCCTTTGTTTCTCTGGTGTCAGCTTTCCCTGGACAAGCAGGGGGATCGTCTCTACCACCAGTCTGGCACCTGCCTCCATCAGTTTATCATGCAGGCTGTCCCCGGTATCCTCTGGCAGGATCGGTACCACTGCCCTGGTCAGTATGTCGCCGGTGTCCAGGCCTTCATCCATCTGCATAATGGTTACGCCCGTCTGCGTCTCACCATCCAGTATCGCCTGCTGGATCGGCGCCGCGCCCCGGTATCTGGGCAGTAAAGACGCATGGATATTGATGCAGCCATAGGCAGGCATCCGCAGGATTTCCGAAGAAAGGATCTGACCAAATGCTGCCACCACAAACAAATCCGCCTCATACCCGGCCAGCTGCCGTACTGCTTCCGGTGTGCGGATCTTATGCGGCGCCAGTACAGGGATATGGTGCGCCAGAGCCGCCTCCTTTACCGGTGTAAAGCGTACTTCTCTTCCTCTCCCCCGTGGCCGGTCCGGCTGTGTTACCACACATACCACCTCATGTCCTGCCGCCAGGATGGCTTCCAGAGCCCCCCGCGCAAAATCCGGTGTCCCCATAAAAACAATCTTCATTGCCTCACTCCTCTTCCATATCTTCCATCTCCAGCAGTTCACCCTCCACTCTTTCCACATAGAGATGGCCATCCAGATGTTCCAGTTCATGACAGATGGCCCGGGCCAACAGTTCTGTGCCTTCCAGTTCAAACGGTCTGAGTTCCGCGTCAAAGGCTTTGATCTTGACATAATTGGGACGGGTGACCACGCCTGTTTTTCCCGGAACGCTCAGACACGCTTCACTGCCGGTCTGTTCTCCGTCTGTTTCCAGTATGCGGGGATTGATCAGCACATAAGGATCTTCCCCTGTGACATCAATCACCACAATGCGCTTTAAAATGCCTACCTGGCAGGCAGCCAGCCCCACACCGTTGGCCTCATACATGGTATCCAGCATATCATCAATCAGCTGTCTGGTACGCGGTGTCATCTCCTTTACTTCTTTGCACGTCTTCGTCAAAACCTCATCTCCGATTTCCCGGATATTTCTTATTGCCATCTCTGTCTTCTCCTTCCCTTTTCCTTAATAACCATTCATGGGATCCAGATCAAACTGTACATTCTCTTTTCCCGATTTGTGTGCATCGAGAAACATCTCCAGCTTCTCCCTGATCCTGATCAGCGCCCTGCGTTCGCTGGCTTTTATATAAAATATCGTCCGGTACTGGTCGCCGATCTTCCCGATGGCAGCCGGTGCAGGACCTATGATATGTATCCGGGAGCCCGCTCCCGGATGTCCGTTGGTTTCTTTTTCTGCCTTTTCTGTCTCCTGACTGATCCCCCTGCACTGTGCAGCCAGCCGGGCGGCCAATGCCCGCCCGGACTCTTCCTCCGGTGAGATAACCAGCACTGCCAGCATATGTCCTACCGGCGGGTAGCCCATCAGCGCACGGTAACTCATCTCCTGCTCATAAAAGCCGCTGTAGTCCTGGCGGGCCGCGCAGACGATACAAGGATGCTCCGGCTGATAAGTCTGGATAACGACTTCCCCCGGCTTTGTCCCCCGTCCTGCCCTGCCTGCCGCCTGTGTCAGGAGCTGGAAGGTCCGCTCTCCGGCCCGGTAATCGCCCGCATGAAGCGACATATCCGCGGCCAATACCCCCACCAGAGTCACATCCGGAAAATCATGCCCTTTGACGATCATCTGGGTACCTACCAGAATATCTGCGCCGCCTTCGGCAAAAGATGATAAAATCGCTTCATAGCTGCCTTTTTTTCTTGTCGTGTCCGCATCCATTCGCAAGATGCGTGCCTGCGGATACAGCCTGCGCAGCATCTCTTCAATCTGTTCCGTCCCGGCCCGAAATCCCATGATATATTTAGACCCACAGGCGGGACAGTTTTTTACCATCGGCTGCTCATAACCGCAATAATGGCACTGCAGGCGTCCGCCGCCGTGTTCGGACAAGGAGACGTCACAATGCGGACATTTCATCACATGCCCACAGGATCGACAGGATACAAACCCCGCATAGCCTCTGCGATTGAGAAAAAGCATACTCTGCTCTCCCCGAGAAAGGCGCTGCTGTAAAAGCACCTGCAATCGTCTGCTGAATACGGATCGGTTCCCGGCCTGCAGTTCAGCCCGCAGATCCTCCACATAGACTGTCGGCAGCTGCCCGCCCGTCAGGCGCCTGGTCAGTTCAAAACGCCGGATCAGCCCCTGACAGGATGCATAATAGGCTTCCAGAGACGGCGTGGCAGAACCCAGTACCAGACCGGCCCCATAATAGGACGCCAGTTCTTTTGCCACCTCTCTGGCATGATATCTGGGCATAGTCTCACTTTTATAGCTGTTTTCATGCTCTTCGTCTATAATAATAAGGCCCAGCCGTTCAAAAGGGGTAAACAGGGCCGATCTGGGACCGATGATAATATCTATCTCCCCTTTTGCCGCCCGCTCACACTGGTCATAACGTTCACCGGCAGAAAGCCGGGAATGTAATACCGATACCCGGCTGCCAAACCGGGCTGTAAAGCGGGATACAGTCTGATACGTGAGAGCAATCTCCGGAATCAGCATAATCGCCTGCCGGCCCGCAGCCACAATCCCGGCAATCAGTTCCATATAGACCTCGGTCTTACCGCTGCCGGTGATTCCATGGAGCAGATACATGCCGGGGCGTCCGGCTTTGCACTCCGCCAGCACCTCTTGCGCCACATAACGCTGCTCCCGGCTGAGTATAACACGATCCGCCCCGTCCTTTCTCATACTGCCCACCGCATCCCGATAGATATTTTCTGACACCACTGTCACAATCTTCTTTTCTTCCAGTGCCCGTATGACCGCGGCGGTAACCGAAAGGGCCCCGGTGGCATATTCATAGGAAATCTCTCCCTTTTCATACAACCCGCCAAGCAGCCGCAGCCGTGCACTCTGATGTTTCCTCCGGCACTCTTCGAGCAACTGCGCAGCTTCCTCACGGGAAACCGCAAGTACGATCCGCCGTTTTACCTGCGTCTTGATTTTATAACGGACGGGCAGCACTGTTTTCAAAGCAGTGATCATAGTGGAGCCATAACGCTCCCGCATCCATGCTGCCAGCCGGATCTGATTGCCACGTGCCAACACCCCTTGATCCGATATCCGCAGGATATCTTTTATCTTACCTTCTTCATATGCCGCCGTATCTGTCAGTTCCGTCACATAGCCGCTCAGTTCCCGGTTTCCCGCGCCAAAAGGCACCATCACACACATGCCGGCGCTTATCTTTCCACGCAGCCTATCCGGAATCCGATACTGAAAGGGACGATCCACTTTCTCATGAGAAATTTCTATTATGATATTGGCATATTTCCACGGATGATCCGCTCCCTCATCCTCTGACAACGGCGAAAAAGACGCTCCGGGCAACATGCCCTCTGTCATACATCCGTTCCTTTCTCCTGCAGGATTTCCCTGATCAGTACCCTCTCATCCATCGGGTACTTCCTACCTCTGATATCCTGATAATCCTCATGTCCTTTTCCCGCCAGCACAATAATGTCCCCCGGACGGCCATGCTCGATCACATAGCGGATCGCTTCCTTCCTGTCACAGATTTCCACATAGGCTCCATCTGTCCTGGCAATCCCTGTCTTGATATCGTCTATGATCTCCTGCGGTTCCTCAAACCGGGGATTGTCAGAAGTGATCACACTCAAATCTGCCAGCCGGCCACTCACCTCGCCCATTTCAAAACGCCGCATACGGGAACGGTTGCCGCCACACCCGAACAGACAGACGAGCCTTGCGGGGTGATATTCCCGCAAAGTGGCCAGCAGGCTCTCCAGTGCCATAGCATTGTGCGCATAATCAATCATCAGCGTAAAGGCATCGGATACCCGCACAATCTCAATCCGCCCCTTTACATGTGCATGCAGCAATGCCTCCCGGATATCCTCTCCCGATACACCAAAATGCCGGCAAATGGCAATGGCTGTCAGGGCATTGTACACACTAAAACGGCCCGGAGTCTCTGTCTCCACTGTCAGTTCCATCAGGCCCCTGACTTTAAAATCCACCCCCAGAGAACCAGGTCTTATCACCAGATGCATGTCATATGCCTGCAGATCGGCAGTTTCTGCAAAACCATATGTTTCCAGGCGACAGGTATATCCCTTCAGCACATCCTGCCAGTGCGTGTCATCACCATTTACGATGCCCACCTCACACTGTCTGAACAATAATCCCTTACACGCCATATATTCTTCAAAGTCCGCATGTTCATTGGGGCCGATATGATCCGGTTCTATATTGGTGAAAATACCATAGTCAAACCTAAATCCCTGGGTTCTGTGCATCATCAGTCCCTGGGAGGAAACCTCCATCACCACCGTGTCACAGCCGCAATCAGCCATCTGTCTGAAATATCCCTGCAGAATATAGGACTCCGGTGTGGTATTGCCCGCCGGAATATGGGTGTCTCCGATCACAGTCTCTATCGTCCCTACAAGCCCCACTTTGCGGCCTGCATGTTCCAAAATGGACTTCACCAGATAAGTGGTGGTAGTCTTACCCTTTGTTCCCGTAACGCCGATGATCTTCATCTGCTCCGCAGGATACCCAAACCAGGCCGCGGACAAAAACGCCAGTGCATATCTGGTATCCTCTGTCAGGATCAGCGTCACCTCACTGTCTTTTGGCAATTCCACTTCTTTCTGGGCGACAATAACCGCTGCCCCCTCCTGGGCCGCCTGTGCCGCAAAGCTGTGTCCATCCACATTGGCGCCGGCTATACAGACAAACATACAGCCTCTTTCTATCTTCCTGGAGTCATAGACAAGCGCGGACACTTCCCGGTCCGGATCTCCTTTCACACATGTAAATGCCAGTTTTTTCAATAATTCCGAAGCACGTACCATGGCTTTTCCTCTTTTCTTCCTCCTGCCATGCGATCGCCGCAAAACAGGAACCTTTTTTATGCTTCCTTATAAAATACCATAAAACTGTCTGCTTTTCAACAAAACGAAATGCTTCGCCCACGACAAACGCATCAAGGCATCAACTGTGAACCTTTCATCAAGGTAAGATAACAGACGCCGCCGGGCATACTCTCTGTATTCCATTTTTCCCGCTGTTTCTTCAAATATATCAGGATCTGATGCAAAAACAGACCTTACTTTCTGCAATTTTTATTTCTGTTTTATTTTTTATTAATAAATTTATGTTTTATTTCACAAACCGGACACACTTTGAACACATTTTTAAGTTATAGTTATAACCAGATAGTCGAACAATAACTCACTATCTCCCCCTCATAAAAAGAAAAACCTCCGTTGCCCCGGAGGTTTTTCTTTTTATCTGCCAGTCTGCGTTCTCTCCTGTTTTCACATTTCTCACCTCCCGACATACAATACAGTATATCATCATCGTAAATGAGGGTTATTATGAATTCTAACGAGTACATGAATGATAACTGTGGCACTCCCGTAATCCCACTTCCCAATCCCGGTGAGGGCGGCCCCGTTTATCCCGGCAACGACAATATGGCAGGCACCCCTGTGATCCCGCTTCCCAATCCCGGCGAAGGCGGCCCTGTCTTT
>CANPIC010000053.1 GCA_947574055.1 uncultured bacterium | reverse complement strand
TTTGTGTGTATTTGAAATTTAAATCTGAAAAACGGTATGTTTTTCAGCGGCCTCTGCCTGGGAGAGCTGGTGTTTTCTTGCCGTCTGCACCACCCAGTCTACCACCGCTTCTGCATGGGTGGGCAGGTTCCCGGAAGTCTGGACATCTGCCCCGGACCCGGTCTCTTGTATCCCCCGCTTAAAAGTATTTTGTGCATATCTTGCCAACATACCCGAAACACGTCCCCGCTCGATGGAATCTTCCGCACCAAGTACAATCACCACCAGGTCATGTTCCCTGGTTCCATCATCTGCAGTCAGCGAGGTCACCAGACAGGCGCCCGCTCTGTTGGTCGTTCCGGTTTTCAGGCCGGTGACCCCGGGCAGATTGCGCAGCAGCGGGTTTGTATTTCGCACTTCAAAGTCAAGGGACTCCAGTGTGGCTTCTTCCAGAGATGTGATGTCCGTAATCTGAGGATACACATGCAAAAGGTAAGATGCCAGCCGAAACATGTCCTTTGCACTCATACGGTTCTGGCGCTTTGCCGGAATGAAATCCTCCGTATAAGAAGGCAGGCCATTGCTGTTGAAAAAAATCGCCCCGGAAAGTCCCAGTTCCTGCGCTTTCTCATTCATCATCCGGACAAATGCCTCCTCCGTACCGGCGACAGCTTCCGCCAGAGACAATGCACATTCGTTACTGGATGGCAAAAGGGCCCCCACCAAAAGTTCCTGTATGGTGATCTGTTCTCCGGCTCTCAGCGGAACCACCCCGTCACTGGAAGTGGCCAATGACTGGGCCGTCGCAGAAACCGTAACCTGCTGATCAAGGGTGAGCTGTCCGGATGAGATGGCCTCCATGGTCAAAAGGCATGTCATAAGTTTGGAAGTGCTGGCTATGGGGTAGGATGTATCAGACTGATACTGATAATATATTTCACCTGTCGTCGCATCCCCTACCAACACGCTGTTAAGCCCGCAAAAATACCCGGCTTCTTCCAACGCGGCAGGGGAGAAATCAAAAGGCTCCCGGGTATCAATCTGCAAAGAATCTGCTGACAAAGCGGTAACAGACACATCCAGAATCATAGCCAAATCCACCGCCGTCATAAAGCAGTCATACTCTCCGGAAGGCAGCTGCATTATCATCGTGTAGTAAAACACCTTTTCTCCGTTTACTTTAAACTCATTTCTTCGCAAGGCAATATCCCTGTATCCACTGCCTTCCCAGGGAACATTTTCCCCTCCCACAGGTGTGTAGACACTGTCAAGCCGCAGAGAGACGGCAGTGCCCGTAATCTCCAGCGAGAATGCTTGATCCGTATCCCCAAGAAGCATGGCCGTATCCCGCAAAGAAAGATAGGTATTATCATCATAGCTGTAATCCAGCGTTTTTACAGTCCCTGTGATACCGGTATCTGTCTGAACCTGGCAGATGCCCGGAATTTCGAAACTTGCCTCTGCCCGGGCGACCGGCAAAATCAGACACAGCGCAGCTGCGGCCAAAAGTAAGGAAAGGGAAACTGTTTTCTGCAGTATCGTTTTCATAGAATCTTCCTCTCTGCTCAGTTTGCGGGTTGTTGCAAAGCGTATACCACAGGCGCCTCATCCACGGAAAGGCCCGCTGGCGCAGCATTGTTTCCTTCTGACAAAATCAGACTGGCATCTTTGCGAATATAGTAGTCCACCCTTGTGGTGACAGCTGCGCCGCCGTCAAACTGTCTGGTCAGAATATTCCCTTCCGTCTGATAAGTGCCGCTGCCATCATAATGTGTCTGTAATTCTTCCAGAGACGGCAATAACTCCGGGCCATAGGACATCAGATACGCATCCATGGGCATGCCAAATGTTTCGATGATCAGAGCTTCCATCGCCTCTTCGTCCATACTGCCCGTATAACCTGCCATGGAAAGCCGCTCGGCCAGAAGTTCCTCAAACGCTCCTGCAAACGCCGCATAGGCAGCCTGCCTGCAGGCATCATAGCTTTCCTGCATAACATTACAATGAAATGTCCCCTGCGAACGGGAAGTTTGTACCAATGTCAGATTGATCTGTATGCACAAATCCTGCATACAGACCTCCATCTCCTCTAAAGAGACAGAAACACCTTCTATCTCCTGCAGCCAGCTGAGAGCTGTGACTGCCGCCTGCTTTGTCATGTCCAGGCTGGCAGTCCACTCTCCCGCAAGTTCCCCATCGTCTGATGCAGAATGATACAAATACGCAAAAAAAACGGTGGAAATGCTTACTGTTACGAATAACAAAGTTAATATAACATTTTTTATGGTTTTTTTCATAGTGTCTCCCTGCGTTTGTCAAAGCACAATATCACTGTGATCTGCAGCAGCGAAGTTTTTTCCTTTGCTGACAGGCGGATACTTATTTCAGGTATTTTTTCAGTTTATAAACAACAGCTTCCAGATCAATCGGTTTTGCCAGATGGTCATTCATGCCACACTCCAGGCACTTTTGAATATCTTCTGAAAAAGCATCGGCAGTCATCGCGATAATGGGAATATCAGTGTCCCCGCGTTCCAGCGCCCGGATGGCCCGGGTCGCTTCGTAGCCGTTCATCACCGGCATCCTTACATCCATAAGAATCGCATCATAATAGCCCACAGGGGACTCTGCAAATTTTGCGACGCAGACCTGCCCGTTTTCAACCCAGTTAAGCTCCATTCCAAGGACTGAGAGCAGTTCTCTGGCTACTTCCCAGTTGAGTTCATTATCCTCCGCCAGCAGAATATGCTTGCCTCTCAGTTCCAGACCGATCTCTTCTTCCTCAGCGGCATCTTTTTGATCAGAAATACCGGCAAGTGTTTTGAGGGCATCATACAGGGCAGACTGAAACAGCGGTCTGCTGACAAACCCGCAGATCCCCGCCTCCCGTGCCTGCTTTTCCATACTGCTCCAGTCACAGGCTGAGAGGAACAAAGCCGGACCGTCTTTGTCATAAGCCGACCGGAGCCTGCGCGCAGCCTCGATTCCGTTCATCCCCGGCAAATTCCAGCCTAAAAGGACGATCTGATACCCATCCTTTTGGTGATTTTGCCCGGCAAGCAGTTCCACTGCGCGCTCAACACTCGGACACCACACAGCGCGAATGCCAAGCGACTCCAGGGAATGGACTGCGCTGATACACAGGCGCTCATCTGTATCAACTACAAGCATATTCCAGGCAGGAAGTGCTGTATCCCTCTCCTGCTCTGCCACTTTTGCCAGATCGAGGATAACATGAAACTCGCTGCCCTTTCCCTGCTCACTGCGAACAGATATGGTGCCGCCCATCGCGTCTACAATATACTTGGTAATAGCCATTCCCAGACCGGAACCTTCGGTTTTCTGTACACGCATGTTATCCTCTCTGCTGAAGGAGTCAAATATTTTCTCCTGGTACTCCTTCGACATGCCGATACCTGTATCGCTTACCAGGAAATGGGTACGGACACAGGAGGTATCTTCCTGCAATGCTTCCTGATAGACAGACACCTGTACAAAGCCGTTCTCCGGCGTAAATTTAACAGCATTTCCCAAAAGGTTAATCAGTACCTGATTCAGCCGTACGCTGTCACAACATACATTTTCTGCCAGAATTTCATAAGCGACCGCGTCGAACTGCTGATTTTTCGCCTTAACCTGTGGCTGTATGATATTGACAATACTGTCCATCACTTCCCTTAATGACACCAGTCCGACGTTCAGCGTCATTTTGCCGCTTTCGATCTTCGAGATGTCCAAAACATCATTGATCAGCCCCAGCAAATGCTTACTGGACAGCGCAATTTTCCGCAGATATTCCTCAGCCTGTTCCGGCTTATGTACATTGGCAGTGGCCAGGGATGTCATCCCAATGATGGCATTCATCGGCGTGCGTATGTCATGGCTCATGCTGGAGAGAAATTCCTGCTTTGCCGCATTGGCATGCTCTGCCTCTTTCTGCGCCTCTTCAGCGGCTTTCCGCGCTGTATCCATCTCTGTATTCATGCGCTTTAAGGCAGCTACCTGGTTTCTGAATATGTTCAAATACCGAAAGAACAGGTAAAGGAGCATGGCGATTACCAGCGAAGAAGCGGTATAAACGAGAGTCAGCCAATGTCTGCCCATACCGGAAATCGCCTGATCCAGCCCGTCAAAAGGAAGCACTGTCACCAGATACCATTCGCAGTCGGGGAGACTGGTACAGTACAGATGACAACGCGATTCCCCGTTTTTTAGTATGACGGAGTAATCTTCATCCGCGTTCATTGCCTCTGTCATCTGTTGAATATAAGAATCTGCCTCTTCACTCTGGCCGTCAAAGATTTTATACAGGCGGTTAAAATAATTTTCATTTTTGCCGCCCTGATCGCGGACAACATACGTACCATCCTTGCGTATGACAAAAGAATACATCTGAGAACTGTCAGACTCAAGGAAGAGAACCTCCCCCATATATTTGGTAGAAAGCCCTACCACAATGGCAAGGCTCTCGCTTCCGTCGGACATAGGATATTCACAGGGAATCCCAAACAAAATGATCCCGTTCCCGCTGCTGTCTGTCGCAGATGCGACTTTTCTCTCTCCGTTTTGCAGGCTTTCCAAAAATGTTTCCGGGTGATTTAACTCCACCGCATCCCCGTAAATCATTTCGGTCCTGCCATCTGCTGCATACAGAGCAGCACATAAAAAATGCCTTGCCCTCGCGCCGTATGCAATCTCCTCCCTGGAGCCGTAACCGGAATTCTCTTCCCCTGCTGCAATATGCGCTATCGATTCCGCCATCGTCAGGCGAAGATCAATAATTGTTTCAAAATGCAAAGATACCTGTTCATTCATTCCGGCCATATAATCTGTGCCTATATTTTCGATCGTGTTTTCGCACATATTGCTGATAGACCTGCCAAGAAAAGAAAACACAAAAATATTCAGGCAAATAATTACTGCTATGTTAATTTTTAAGGAACGCAGCAAAGGCATGTTTTTCATACTTTTTCATCTCCTTATTGTAACATTTCCGGCATCCGCATCCGAACGCCGGTCGCCTTCCGCTTCACACTTCTGCCGTCACCGCAACTGACTCATGACCCGGAACATTTTATGGATGTCTACAGGCTTTGCCAGGTGTTCATTCATCCCGGCGTCCTTTGCCAGTGCGACATCTTCTTCAAACGTATTCGCCGACAGCGCGATGATAGGCACCGATTTCGCATCCGTCCGCTCCAGACCGCGAATCACTCTGGTCGCCTCATATCCGCTCATAACCGGCATCATCAAATCCATGAGTACGCAGTCAAAAGTCCCCGGCGCAGATGCCTCGAACGCATCGACAGCAGCTTTGCCATCCTTGGCGGTCACAATCTCCGCTCCCGCTTCCTGAAGAATATACTCTACGATTTCACAGTTAATCTCATTATCCTCTACCAAAAGGATACGCATCCCTGCAATATTGTCCTGTATATCCTGCTCTTCCTCCACGGGATACCCGCTGCCTGCTTCGTCGATCCGAATAGGCAGTATGATTTGAACCACACTCCCTTTGCCAGGATAGCTGTCGATGGTGATGCTTCCCTTCATCTGATCCACCAGCTTTTTTACAATGGACATGCCAAGGCCGACTCCATTGTAATTGGTCCTCGCGTCCTGATGTTCCTGTGTAAACGGCTCAAAAATATGCGCTTTAAATTCTTCCCCAATGCCGATTCCGGTATCTTCGATCTCAAACCTGTACGCTGCAGTTTCATCCTGGCAGGCGTCTTCTCTCACCCGCACAAATACAGAACCATGAGGCCGGTTATATTTGAGGGCATTGTCAATGACATTCATAAGGATTTTCTTTAATTGTAACGCGTTTCCGATCAGTCTGCCATGCTGCAGGCTGGCCTCCTCCAGCACCAGCCGGATTCCCTCTTCCTCCGCCTGAGGAGAAAGAATCGCGATACAGTCCTCCAGGATATCTCGCAGGTCAAAAGGTTCCTCCACCGCCGCCGGCCTTCCGCTCTCCAGCTTGCTGACCTGCAGAACATCATTTACCAGTGACAACAGGTGTTCCGTTGACACACGGATTTTCTTATGGCAATCTCTCTGCCGGTTCAGATCATCCTGACTCTTTTCCAGAATTGCCAACATTCCCAGAATGCCATTGATGGGCGTACGAAGGTCGTGGGACATACGGGAAAGGAATTCACTCTTAACCAGGTTTGCCCGTCTCACCCTCTCTAACAGTTCCAGAATAGACTGCTCCTGTTTCTTCCTCGTCACTATGGTTTCCGTGATATCCTGATGGTATCCGCTCAGGCAGACGCCCGGTTTTTTGAATGTTTTATCCGGCACTCCCCCGCAGCGGACATAGATTTTGCCCAGTTGCGGATGATTCCAGAGGTAAATCACCTCCGAACGCCCGGTTTGCAAGATCTCCAGAACCGCCTCCTGCACCATCTCCACATAGTCCGGCTCAATATTTTCAAACCAGCTCCGGTAACACTCCTCCGGGTCGATCTCATCCGTTACACCCAAAAGAATCCGCATTGTCCGGTCCGCATACATTCTTGGCTTGCAGCCCTCCTCCAGTTCAATCGTCCAGATACCGGTTCTGGCTCCTTCCAGAATATCCTCCAGGCTTCGCCGCGCCTCCAGCTTATACTTCTCCTCCTGCTCCACTATGGCATTGACATCCCGCTGGGCAAAAATAGCACAATTTTCCTCCGCTGTCTTCTCCGCAGCGGAAAAATGAATTTCCATATGCTTCAGCCCTGATAAACTGTCTTTTACCTGGTAGCGGACAGAAACTTTCTTCTTCGTCCTGAGCTGAGCAAGCACATACTCTTTTTTTGTCACAGTGCGAAGCCGATCCTGGTCCCGTGGGATAACATACTGTGTAATGTAGTACTCTATAGCTGCCTGATAACCGTCCTTAAAATGCAGGGCCCAGTCCATCCCTATCCCTTCGCTGCTCCGATAGGTCTCACATTCGCCGGTATCAAAATTTACCTGATAGATAGCCAGATAATCCACGCTGAGGGCATGGAGAACATTATAACTGCGATTTTGAAGTTTCCGGAACAGATTACGGCGCTTCAGGGAAGACACGATAAAATATGCCGCAGTCTGCAGCATATTGGATGCATATTCCAGCGATTTTACAGGGGGATTATCCACACCATAAAAACCGATGATTTTTTTGCCGTCATATAGAGGTACCACTACAAGAGAATGGATGCCCTGTCGCTTCAGGTTCTCATACTGAAGCGGATCGGACTCACGGATATCTTCCAGACGCTCAATCACAATGTGCTTGTCTATCCGAAAATTTCGATACCAGCTCGCGCATACCTCCGAAGGAAGATTCTGAAGATTGTCTTTTTCCGGCTCCACGCCGTCAGCCACCCACTCATAGGTGTTATCATCGCCGCCGGCCCGGTTCTGCTCGAATATGTAAGTTCGCTCCCCCTTCAATGCTTTGCCCAGGTGCTCCAACAGCACATCCAATGACTGATCCGGCGTTTCCTCCAGCAGCGCAACACGAAGGCCTTCGTTGATGACAGCCTCCAGATTCTGAACGCTCTGCATATCACTATGCGGCTCACCGCCCCCGGTGGCTGGCACATCATCGCCGCCCCATTCAAAAAATCCTTCTGCATAACCCATAAGCCTATCCTCCATATAGACCGTTTTCCGTCCATAGTATCACAGCAAATTCCTGCCCCAAGATATTTCTTACCGTAAAGCCGCCTTGCGAAATATTCCTGTCATTTCGCCCTATTTTACAGTCCGACCGTTCAATCTCAAAAGTCTGTGTCATAATACCATATGCATAAAATGACGTCAATACAAAAGGCAAACCCTTCCTGTCTCTACACTTACTGCAAATTTCAATCCCACAAATGAACGGCTTCCTGTTCCAGCTTACAGTTCTCATCAAGCATGTACGAAATTACACCTCTATAATCTTCTGTTTCTTCCTGCTGCATCCGCTCTGCCAACTCCTCCTTTAATTGCAGGAGTCGTTTCCTGTCATTTTCAGTCAATGGCTTCCTGTCCCCGCGATATCTCTGAAGTGTCTTCGTATCCATATACAGTGACCGAAACGGAATCCCTGTTTCTTTCTTCAAATGTTCCAGAATATAAAAGCCTCCTGCGTCGATGTCTCCGAAATGTCGATATTCTTTCCCGGGATTTCGTTGATATAGATATAAGAGGAAATCTCTTTTTACCTTATTGTGGAATCCTCCCAGATAAACAACAAAATCATCCTCCGCCGGATAGTCATGAAAACTGGTAAGATTCTCCACCGTTACCACACGCTTTCCCATGACCGTAACTGCTTTCAGGCTCTTGACTGATTCTGTAGACAGCGCAATATCACCTTCTATCAGGGACAAATTGATCTCCTGCTCGTCTGAGTCTCTTTTCCTTTCTGCCCCCATTTCCATGTCAGTCTCTGCCTCTCCATCAAAATTTACTTCTCTGTCAATTTTCTCATACTCACTTGATCTGCGCTTTCTTCTGATCCGTATACTCCCGTTTCCTTTCATCATTACATAAGTCGGCGTACGGACGATTCCACATTCCTCCAGTACAAAGTCGCGATCCTGATACGCTCCGTACTGGTACAGCAAGGCCTCTACCCTGTCCTTTAACTGCTCCATTCTCTTGGAATCATGGAACAGCTGCATGGAAAGGCTGCGGATAAATATCTCCTCCTGATTCTCCAGAACCGCTTTTACTGCCAGAAGCAGTTCCCGATATTCTGCCAGATCATGATTGTAATATTCCACATTCAGATTTTTTTCAACTCTGAGCCGCTGCGCCGTAATATACTTAACCAACGGAATCCGCTGTTTCTGACCGGATTCATTCTGCCCACGCAACCCGTCACCCAGACAGAGAGCATCCCATATGCGCACAAGTTCTTCCTGCTCCCGTCTTCTTGGCATCCTTCCCAGCATTTCATAGCAGACATCCAGCCGCTTCGGATTGAGTGTGATCTTCTTTAACACACCCTTTTTCCAATACACCAGTGTAACCAGCCCCTCGGCACACAACGCTTCCATCGACTCATTAATCTGACAGAAATAGTCATACTCCGCATCGTCATTATATTGGGGAAACAGCTTCCCGACGCTCACGGAAAATGTCTGGCTTACCTGATTGTCTCCCCGGAATGTCCGGCTCCTTTCATAGGAATCCAAAAGACACTCCAACACTTCCCTCTGCTGCCTGTCCATCACAAATCATACTCCTCCACAATACTGTTCTGCCCCACACGAATCGCAGTCAGAACCGTTCCAACCTGCTCACCGATCACCTCAATCTTCGCCGGCGGCGTCGCCAGGATAACCTGCAGTCCTAATCCGTTGAAAAACTCCATCATGGACTGTATGCGTTCATCATCCATCTTATCAAAGGCCTCATCCAGCAGCATGATTCTTATACTGTTCCCGTAACGATATAACTGATAAAAAGAAGCGGCGATTGCCACATAATAAGGCACCTGCGTTTCACTGCCGCTTTTTTCTCCGTAAATGTCAGAAAAGCGCTGTATTGAACCGTCCCGCTTATGGATTTCGATATCATAATCCAGATAAGAACGATAATCTGTGTATTCCTCCACAATCTTCTGCCCGTTATCGTCCTTTGCCATCAGCTTGTCAAAAAGATCGGCCATTTCCTCTTTGTATTCTTCCTCAAAAGCGCTGGTCCAGATATTGATGCCCCCGTAATTGTTCTCTGCGGTAATCATCCTGTACAGCCCCTCCTTATTCTTGTCAAAACTGATCTTAAACCGATAGCTGTCGTCTCCATAATAAATACTGTCCAATGCCTTGTTCAAGCTGCGGAACTCATTTCTCGCGCTCTCAATATTTTCTTTCATTCTGGAAAGAAAATCACTTCGGAAAATCTGTTCGCAGTCCTCTCTGGCAAGTTTCAGTTTTTCCTCATATCGCACGATTTCAACGCTCTTTAGCTTCTGCAAAGCCTCCCGGTATTCCGAAATATTGGCAAGCCCCGTCACAAAATCAAGCGTGAATTCCTGATTGAATCTCATCTGCAGCTCTTTCAGCCCCGTTCTGCCGTCCAGCAGTTCCTCCCGTTCACGCAGCAGCTGGGATCGCTGCGGTGCATAATTCACTGCAATGACCTGTGCGCTCTTGCTCTTTCGATTCTGTCTGTATTTGACCTCCGCCTCTTTGTAGACTGCACCGTCCCTGTCCGCCTGTTCTTCCAGTTCTGTCCGCAGGCTGTCATATTCCTTTTTTCCCAACTGCCTCTCTTTTCTATGCATATCGATCTGATTTTCCAGACGAATGTTTTCTCCATTGAGGCTGTCTTTCTCTGTTTCTTTTACGCCAAGTTCTTTCTTTTTAGCATCCAGTTTCAGATTCAGTTCGATCAGCGTGGGATCGCTCTGCGCTTCTTTCAGTTCTGTCTTCGCTGATACCATCTGTTCCTGCAGGCTATGCAGGCTTTCCGGCACATACAGGTACAGCTTCAAAATACCCAGATTTACTTTCTTCGCACTTTCCAAAACCGCCGTGTACAGCTGGATTTCCTGCCTGAGCCCGCTCCGCCTTCGCGTCTTTTCCTCAATCTCCTTCTTCACATTCTCTATCTGTGTTCGGTAAGCATACTGTCCGATAAAGGGATTCTCATAATCCTTTGGATTCAAATGTCTGACCACATATCCCTGATAGAGCATGCACTCAGGTGTCATGGCAATGGAATACTGTTCCAGTTCACGGACATCTGTGCAGCGCTTTACTCTGCCCAGTATATAATTCGCATATGCTCTGGCATAACGATTATCACTTTTCATCACATAGGCGAGAGAATCCTGCTCTGCCACCTGCTCTTTGGGAAGTTTACGGCTGTTAATGATACCTGCGGTATGTATGTCCTTGCGGTTCTTATTGTAGACCTCCAGCGCCGCATGATAATATTCCGGCTCCACTACCAGATAGAATTTCTGCGTGTTGAGATATCCCTCTATGGCGCTGCTCCACTTCACATCCGTGATTTCCAATAATTCCGAAAGGAAATAGACAGGAGACGAAATCCCTTTGCGTACAAACTCTTTCTCCACCAGTTCTTTCAGCTTTTTCGCATATTTCGGATAGGGAAGTATTCTCTTTTCCAGCTTCTTCAGACGTTCCTGACAGTCATCTATTTCCTCTGAAAGCCTGTCCATGTCTGTGGTAAGAACCGCCCATGTTTTCTGAATTTCATTTTGCTCCTTTACAGCAAAAGCCTCCAGTCTCTCAACCGCCTTCGCCTTTTCCTCCTGATCCGCCACCTCTCCTATCTGTTCTGCCTGTGTACGCTTCACCGGCTTATAATCCAGTTTTTCCAGATCCCTCAGATAATTCATCAAAAGACGAACCTGTTCCTGCAGCTTCTTTTCGCCCTCCTTCTTCTGGCGGATTTCCCCCTCCAGTTTCTCTATCCGGCTTCTGGCCTGCTGCAAAAGAGCATTGGAGTGCGTCGCTTCTATGTCTACGCGAATCGCCAGAATCTGATTCTCCAGATCCCTGATCTGCTTCCCTATTTCCTCCAGGAATCCGCGGTTAGACTCCACGGACTGACTTTTCATCCGAATCTTTTTCTCCAATTCCTCCACAACCAGATGCGCGGCATCCCGATTCGCAATTTTGAGCAGAATATCATTGACAAGGATACTTCTTTCCTTCTCTTCTATCTCATCATACCTTCCAAGAATTTTCTCCAATGCACCCTGCTGCTTTCTGGAACGATTCAATATATGCTCCAACTCGCTCAGTGTCTCTATGTTCTCCCGCAGTGAGCCCACATCCACCCGCTCTTGCGACAAGACAAATTTATTGATAAACTCTTTTACATTGTCCATCGGTTTAAAAGCCAGAGATTTTGGAATCATGTCAAAAAATTTATCGTCTAAATTTCCAAGACGTCGTTTAAACCGATCCTGTGCCGCATTTTTCTGGTCTACATATGAAATCTTCCTATTCTTTACCCGAAATTCCTCCGCCAGTGCGGCACGCTCTCCTGCCATGAAAGAAAGATCTTCCAGCCTGCATTCCTCTATATACCATCTGGTTATGACAGGACTCTCCTCATCTCTGGAAAGCATATGCACGCCCAGCACAAAGTAACGATCACCCTTCTCCTCATAAAATTCCAGCGCCACATTGGCCGGTACTGCTCCCTTTCGAAGATATGCCTCACCCACATTGCCAATCTTACAGCGCACATATCCCCTTAAATCTCTCTTTCCTTTCTCATTGGCCGCCACGTTAAACCTGCGTGTGTTCGTTGTCAGTACCAGCTGTATGGCATCCAATATGGTGGATTTTCCGGCAGTATTTTCTCCACTGATCAAGGTCGATCCATGAAAGGATATTCTCTCATTCTCAAAGTAGTGCCAGTTAATCAACTGCACTCTGGTCATACTCTTCTTCTGAGTCTCCATATGTGTTCCCTCCGGAATACTCCCGCATTTTCTGTTCTGTCATCGTGTAATACTCATTGATGTCCTCCACTGTTACCGCCATGAGAATTGATGGGTAGATAACGATTCTGGCATCTGGCTGACTGACGTCACTGTCCAGATTCCGAATCAGGTTATATCTGCGAAACAGGCTGGTCATATGCCGCTCATTCCCCTTGTCCAGCATTGGTTTGGCCTTGATTTTAAGCATCGCATACTTCTCTCTGATCTCTTCCATGAGAACCGTCACTTCCTCTGTGAAAGTGCCCAGTTCCTTACGCTTTTCCACATACAAAATCCGAAGAATCAGCAGAAAGATACTCTCATATTTGCCAAGTGCCAGCCTCCCTGTCCCAAATTGGTTCACAATGCCGATCACTCCCTGATCCTCGTTTATTTTCAGATCGTACCCCAGCAGGTCGAAAAACGGGATGAACAATTCCCGGTTCTGCCTTACAAAAACATATTCTTTCTTCGTGTCCTCCCGCTTCCGCAGCAGAAAACACTGATTTAACAGTTTGTTTGCTGCAACACGGAATTTCTCTTTTTGTGCGGCAGATTCTATCAATTCTTCAAACATATGTGTGCCCTTTATACTTTCATATAGATCTGGTGTGCTGACACATTTACTTTCAGATAAATGACGCAGAATGGATTTTCAGACTGCAAGGCGGCTGAACGAGGCGATGCGGTGGCATCGTTGAGTGAAGCCAACGCTGCAGATGGAAATCCAGGCAAGTCATTTGGCGAAATGTAAATGTGTCAGTACACCAGTTTCAAACTGGCGCTCAAATCGTCTTACCTATAGGATGGCGCTATCTCCTTTTTACAATCTCAAAATATGGCAACGAATATCCCTGCATCTCCACTTGTCTTCCGCTTCGCCTGATTTCATAATGATTGGACCGGTTACCGGAATAGATACTAATATAAATGATCCGGATCAAATCCCTGACGGATTCCACCGGCACCTCCGTAACCGGCATCTTATCCCTGTCTCCTAATAAATTTATAACATACTCGTTGATATTCTTGCGAGAAAAACGGCTTCGGTTCTTTCTCCTTAGCGCTTCTTTATAGAGCAACCTGTCTGCTTCACTCATCTGCGCCTGATTAGAGAATCTGCTGATTGCACCAACTTTCTTAGTGACCGGAATTGTCTGGATTGATTCCGGTGAAATATAGTTTTGCGGATACAGGGAAAACAATCCCTCAAGGTTTTTTTCCTCTCCGCTGTTGAGCTGCCGCACATAAAGATCTATTATTTTGGACAGCTTCCCTTCCAGATGATTGCCGGTTGCCAGCAGAAACCGCGCCCGCATCACCGCACTGCGCATATATCGCGCATGCTTTCTGTCAATCTCATCTATGATATCATCCAGACGATAGAAGGAGGACTTAATATCCATCAGCATAGAGATTACCTCATCATACGCTTTCTCCCGGTCCTCAGTCTCCTCCACCTCCATGTAACCTGCCATCGCCCGCTCCATGATCTCTGTGCTTTCCATGATCCGCCCAATCCGCTCTATAATAGACGTTCGAAAATAGGAAATGTTCTCGCTGGTCTTCATTCTCAGATATGCCTTTGATCCGATATTCTTGTGATATGTAAAGAAATGATCTAAGATTTCTTCCGCGTCCATATCATTCGTCTGCTGATCCATGTGCCGCTTTATGCTGGCGTTCAGCTTCTTTAACTCTGACAAAAGACGTTCCGTATTCTCCTGTACCCCCTTAATGATCAATTCATAAGGTTTACCGTACAATTCCTCGTTTTCCAAACTCGCATGAATCTGCGAGATAATTCCCTGATACTCCGCCTCTTCCTCGCGAATGATGCGATTCATACTATCAATCACCGGTACCGCATATTCACACAAAATCACGTGAATCTGGTGATTCGTCTCCTGCTCGTATTCGATCCAGCCGCACTTCCTCAGTACGGCTATGACTCCGTTTGCCTTCTCCCTCGCATCAGATACATAGACTTGATCATCAAAACTCATCTCTGTATCATCAGCCTCGAAATAGTCCATCAGTTCTTTGACTACAATGTCCCGATTCACTCCGTAGGAGATTTCCGGTTTGAAGGCATTGAAAAGCCGCATAATACAATCTGCATACTCCTGCCGGTATTTACTTGTCAGCGGCTTAAAAAAATCGGCCGGTAGAATATCGAATAAAGTTTTCATGACGATTATAATAATTCCTTCCTGCCGGCTTGCTTTATTGGCGATTATATCGTTTACGATAGCTTATCAAATCAATTATATCTAAAATATCTTGCCTATGCAACTACTCTTATCAGAATTACTTCTTTCCGAAGACTCAGAACCAATGTTCGAATATAGCAATTCTGATCAAAGAGTTTCCTGTGCCGCCTTTTTCTGCTTCTGTCCATTTTCCCTAAAACATCATCTTTGGAAGCAGAGAATCAGATGAAAATATTTTGGATTTGAGTTATCTATTCATCAATAGTAATTTGTTCTTCTATCATCTTTCCTCTGTCCATTTGGTGCCGCAGCTTTCTATTTTTTACGCTGTCAAAAA
>CANPIC010000052.1 GCA_947574055.1 uncultured bacterium | reverse complement strand
ATGCGCTGGTGGATATCATAGGGAAGATCAGGATAAGCGGCGACTTGGGGATTCCGGATTTTACTTCACAGTTCCAGTTTAAGGATGGGGCGTTTTCCGTGGTGGACAGCGGTTTTGCGGTGGATATGGGCGCACTGGATGATCGGTTTACACCACAGTCCTCTGGAAATATGTATTCTGATCTGTATAAATATCAGTGCAAGAAGGTCTTATAAGTTCATGGCTTCCTATCCCCAATCAGCCACAGCCTGACAAGGTAGGGCGGGCATCTTTGGCGTTCTGGCAGGGACAGTGTCTCGACGAATGTCTCCTCTTGTGGTATACTGGAACAGTATTTGAACCACGGAAGGAGGCGTTTTCATGGGCGCAGGAAAAGAGGGAAGAAAAGCGAAAAAGTACATTTGTGTGGGACTGCTTGCCCATGTGGACGCGGGAAAAACCACGCTGTCGGAGAGTCTTCTGTTTCAAAACGGTGCACTGCGGGAACGGGGCCGGGTGGACAGGGGTGATGCCTTTCTTGATACCTACGCAGTGGAGAAGGAGCGGGGGATTACGGTATTTTCCAAGCAGGCATTGCTGACCGGGGAAGATACGGATATTATCCTGATGGACACGCCGGGGCATGTGGACTTTTCGGCGGAAATGGAGCGTACATTGCAGGTATTGGACGGAGCGGTGCTGGTGCTGAGTGGGGTGGAGGGAATACAGGCTCATACCCGGACACTGTGGAAGCTGCTGCAAAAATATGAGATACCTGTCATGATTTTTGTCAATAAAATGGACCGCTGCAAAACCATAAAAGAGAAGGCGGAATTGCTGATGCAGCTGCAGGAAGAGTTCGGGGACGGCTGTGTGGACTTTTCGCAAGCGGTAAAGGGGACGGAATCTTTTTATGAAAATATTGCCATGTGCGGAGAGAGCGTACTGGAACTGTTTCTGGAAACGGGCAATGTGCCGGAGGAGATGACACAGAAGCTGATCCGGGTGCGCAAACTGTTTCCCTGCTATTTCGGTTCCGCCCTGCAGGAAAAGGACGAGGGCGTGGGAGAACTGCTGACAGATATGGGCAGGTATCTGGGGCAGCGGGACTATCCGGCGCAGTTTGGCGCCAGAGTCTATAAGATCAGCAGAGATGAGCAGGGAAAGCGGCTGACCTGGATGAAAGTGACCGGCGGAACGCTGGCGGTGCGGGATATCCTGTCCGTGGAGACAGAAGATGGGGCATGGGAAGAAAAGATCAGTCAGATCAGGCTGTACTCAGGTGCGAAATATGAGGCGGCGGGAGAGATCGGCGCGGGATGTGTGGCGGCGGTGACCGGGCCGGAGCATACGTTTGCGGGGCAGGGGCTTGGCCGGGAAAATGGCGTAAATCTGCCTTTGCTGGAGCCGGTACTCTCCTATGGACTGATTTTGGAGGAAGGATATGATCTGGTAAAGGCATTGCCGCTGCTTCGCCAACTGGAAGAAGAGGAGCCGGAACTGCATTTTTCACTGGATGAGGAAGGAAAAAAGCTGCAGCTGCGGCTGATGGGAGAAATTCAGCTGCAGATATTACAGCGGCAAATCAGAGAACGGTTCGGACTGGAAGTTTCTTTCGGGCCGGGCAATATTGTCTATAAAGAAACGATTGCCGCAGCGGTGGAGGGTGTGGGGCATTTTGAGCCGCTGCGCCATTATGCGGAAGTGCATCTTCTGCTGGAACCGGGTGAACCGGGCAGCGGGATGCAGTTTGCCAGCGGGTGCAGTGAGGATGTGCTGGACCGCAACTGGCAGCGGCTGGTGCTGACTCATCTGCGGGAGCGGGAACATCGGGGCGTGCTGACAGGTGCTGCACTGACTGATACAAAAGTGACACTTATGTCGGGAAAGGCCCATGCCAAACATACGGAAGGCGGAGACTTCCGGCAGGCAACCTACCGGGCCGTCCGGCAGGGGCTGATGCAGACAGAGTCGGTGCTCCTGGAGCCGTATTATGATTTTTTGCTGGAAGTGCCGTCCGGGCTGACCGGCAGGGCCATGACAGACCTTGACATACTGTATGCCAAAGCCTTCCAGCCGGAGATGGCCGGGGAGATGACAATGATCCGGGGCAGTGCGCCGGCTGTCTGCCTGCAGTCTTATCAGAAAGAGGTGACTGCCTATACCAAGGGGCTGGGACGGCTGTCCTGTACACTGAAAGGGTATGGGCCCTGTCACAATACCGGGGAAGTGCTGGCGCAGAAAGACTATGATCCGGAGCGGGATGTGAGAAATCCCTCCTCGTCTGTTTTTTGTGCGCATGGAGCCGGGTTTGTCGTGCCGTGGGATGAGGTAAGGGCATATATGCATCTGCCTTCGATTCTGACAAAAGAACCGGACAAGACAGAGGCGCAGGTCCGCAGACAGGCACAGAAAGAAAGCCGCAGTGCGTCGGCGCTGACGATCGGAACGGAGGAAATCGACGCTATTTTAAATAAGACCGCCTATGCCAACCGCAAAGACAGCCCCCTATCGCGCAAAGGCATTTCTGCCAGACGCAGACAGACGCTAAAAGAGAGCAGCTCACTGCCGTCCCGCTCCAGAACATATCAGTCACAGGAGAAAAAGCCCGAATATCTCCTGGTGGACGGGTATAATATTATATTTGCCTGGAAGGAGCTAAAAGAGCTGGCAGCGGTGAATCTGGACGGGGCCAGAGGGAGGCTGCTGGATATTTTATGTAATTATCAGGGAATCCGCGGCTGTGAACTGATTGCGGTATTTGATGCCTATCGGCTGGAAGGGCATGCAGAGGAAATGACGCAATATCACAATATCCGTGTGGTTTACACGAAAGAAGCGGAAACGGCTGACCGGTTTATCGAAAAATTTGCCCATCAGCATGCTGCCCATTATCAGATCAGTGTGGCAACTTCCGACGGCCTGGAGCAGATCATTATCCGTGGTGCGGGCTGTGGATTGATTTCTGCCAGAGAGCTGGAAGAGGAGATTTTGCGGGCCAATGCTCATATATTGCAGGAATATGAGCAAAAACAGGAGAGCGGTCGGGTCTATCTGGGGGACATGTTCCCGGAACCGGACTAAGGCAAACGGTTTGTCAGGGACAGTTGTTTATGCTGGGGCAGGTGATGCAGGCATTTTGTGCTACCTGTAAACAAAAAAGTCATCCCATTTTTCCCATCTCAATGAGCATAATTTCATTTTTCAGCATTTCTTTGAAAATATCAATTAAATTGCGGTTCTGGGAAAAGAGGCAGGCGGAATGTTCCCCATCGGAAATTCTGCCTGTCAGTACTTTGACAGAATCCACAATTAGACGTATCTGTTCTTCTTCTCTGCCGGTTACATAGGAAATAGCACCCTCCAGCGGACGGGGGATGTGGGAGAGAATGACTACTTTCTTTCCTGCCTCTACCTGTTGTTGCAAAAGCGGAAGCACCCGGGAGAGAATGGCGGGCGGCACGGAGATATACAGCCGCTGTCTGGTTTCCAGAATCAGGCTGGTCAGTTTATCCATGATCTGTTTTGTTCCCCGTATAGTGAGATAGCCCTGGACGTCTGTCTGACGCCTGGGCAGGCGGGGCAGCAGGTCTTCTTTTTTTTCCTGAAGATGCCGGATGACATTGCTGCTGAATTCTTCAAAGGGAACGGCCGTGTAGCGGGTCACATTTTCTTCCATAACCCAGGATGCGCCCTTTTCCACCAGTCCCGCCAGTGCATTATAGGTATTGGAGCGGGAAATACCGGTCAGTTTGGCAGCCTCGTAGCCAGTCAGCTCACCATGGGTAAGCAGGGTCAGATAGAGGTTGGCCTCCTGCCTGGTGAGGCCAAAATGGAGCAGTTCTTCCGTGATGGGGTACATGGTTGCTTCCTTTCGTTTTGAGAATAGTTCTGTCTGGGAACACTATGGATGAAAAATGGTGATTTGTCAAGTAAGACTGTTGTGTAAACATGCCAAACACATGACTGTATAAACTGTGAGCATTTCGCAGAGGCAGCAAGACGGAAGCTGAAAAAATCTGTGATACAATCATTTCCAGGCAAGGCAGACACTATAGTGTTCCTGAAAAATACTACAAATGACAAAAACGGGATTGACAGATGGAAATGCTTGTGGCATGCTAACATAGGAAACCCGCTGACCTGCAGGACAGATGCACGCAGAACGCAGAGAACACGTTCCGGCGCGGGAGATAGGATTTGCAGAGGCAGTGGATTTTTGAGTGAGCATGTGAAAGACTTTTCCAGAAAGACAAATAGAAAGGATGTTATAGAAGATGAAAAAGAAACCTTTTGTTACACTTTCCCAGGTACAGGAGATGGTAAAGCAATATCCGACGCCGTTTCATATTTATGAGGAAAAAGGAATCCGGGAAAATGCCAGAAAGCTGAAAGCGGCTTTTTCGTGGAACAGGGGATTTAAAGAATATTTTGCGGTCAAGGCTACGCCCAATCCGTTTTTGATGGAGATTTTGCGGCAGGAAGGGATTGGTGTGGACTGTTCCTCTTATACGGAACTGTATCTGTCAGAGAAAGTGGGATTTTCGGGGGAGGAGATTATGTTTTCCTCCAATGTCACACCCCGGGAGGACTTTAAACTGGCGTATGATCTGGGGGCGATCATCAACTTTGACGATATCACCCATTTGAAATATTATGAAAAGATTGCGCCTTTCCGGGAAACGATGTGCTGCCGTTATAACCCGGGCGGGGATTTTACCATTCAGAATGATATTATGGACAAGCCGGGGGATGCGAAATATGGTATGACCGGGGAACAGATGAAGGAAGCCTTTCGTTATATGAAGGAAAAAGGCGTGAAACATTTCGGGATTCATGCCTTTCTGGCCAGCAATACGATTTCGGAGGCTTATTATCCTGCGCTGGCGGAGATCCTGTTTACGCTGGCGGCAAAGCTGAAGCAGGAACTGAATATTCATATTGCGTTTATCAATCTCTCCGGCGGAGTGGGGATTCCTTACAGGCCGGATGAGGAAGCAAATGATATTATGGCCATCGGGGAAGGTGTGCGCAGAGCGTATGAGAAAATTCTTGTGCCGCAGGGGATGGATGATGTGGCGATCTATACGGAACTGGGGCGGTTTATGCTGGCTCCCTACGGCGGTCTGGTGACACAGGCCATCCATGAAAAACATATATATAAAGAGTATATCGGTGTGGACGCCTGTGCGGCCAATCTGATGCGGCCTGCGGTATATGGCTCCTATCATCATATTACGGTCCTTGGGAAGGAAGATGCACCTGCGGATCATATCTATGATGTGACCGGCGGGCTTTGTGAAAACTGTGATAAATTTGCCATTGACCGCTCCCTGCCGGAGATTGTCCCCGGAGATTATCTGTTTATTCATGACACAGGTGCCCATGGATTTTCGATGGGATACAATTATAACGGAAAACTGCGCAGTGCGGAGATTCTTTTGCGGGCAGATGGCAGTACACGCCTGATCCGCCGGGCAGAGACAAAGGAAGATTATTTTGCCACCCTGGACCTGGAGCATGGGTTTGCACTGTAAATTTCCATCCTCGTTTTTCTTTATGATTTCAGATTAAGTATGGGCAGTGATATGGATAAGAAAAAGATAACCAATATGGAAGTAAAGAAGAAAAACAGGAATGAGGTTTTTCGTTATATCTGTAAACAGGGAACGGTGTCAAACCCCGATATCTCCTATAACATGAAGATCAGCCTGCCTACAGCAACGCAGATTACAAAGGAACTGATAGCGGAAGGCTTATTGGAGGAAAAAGGAGAATTGCAGTCAACCGGTGGGAGAAGGGCGAAAGCCTTGTCGGCAGTTGTCAATGCCAGACTGGCGGTGGGGCTGGACATTACGAAAAACCATATTGCACTGGTGCTTACCAATATTGTGGGGGAAATCCTCAAATATGAGCGCATCCATCAGCCATATGTTTCCGGGGCGGCCTATTATCGGGAAGTAAGTGAAAGGCTGGAGCATTTTCTGGATGAAAGCGGTGCTGACAGAGGGCAGGTCTTAGGTGTGGGGATCTCCTTTCCGGGAATTATAGATTTGGATCAGGGACAGATTACGTATTCTCATATATTGGGCATAGAGGCTGTGCCTCTTGATTCAGTAAGCGTCTTTTTTCCCTATCCTTGCTTTTTCCTTAATGATGCCAATGCAGGGGCATATGCGGAGGGATTCCATGGCGATGAGACAGAGCGATTTTTCTATCTTTCATTAAGCAATACTGTGGGCGGGGCAATTTTTAGTGCAAACGAACTGGTACAGGGCAAGAATTTCCGATGCGGGGAAGTCGGGCATATGACAGTTGTCAGGGACGGGGAACACTGCTACTGCGGGAAGAGAGGATGCCTGGATGCCTATTGTGCTGCATGGCATTTATCGGATGCGGCGGATGGGAGACTGGAGCAGTTTTTCAGCCTTCTGGATCAGGGGGATGCGGAGGCGTCAAAGATATGGGACTCTTATACGGATTATCTGGCTATTGCAGTGAACAATATTTACATGGTTCTGGATTGTGACATTGTTTTAGGAGGCTATGTGGGAAGCTGCATGGGTACACATCTTCAGGAAATATGGGATAAAGTCGCCGGCAGGAATACATTTGGGGAAAAAGATTCCTTTGTGAAAGCCTGTAATTATAAGGTCGCTGCGGCAGCATTGGGGGCAGCGCTGAAAGTGATAGAGACGTTTGTCAGCCAGATATAAAACGGAGATGGAGCAGTGTCAAAAAGAGGTTTCAGAAATGAGACTTCTTTTTTTTGTGCATTTTTGGTGAAAAGAGAGACAGAGTTTTGGTAAAAGTGATGAAAGTGCAGGATTTATCGAAAAGATCTTTACAAATTGCGTTTTGGGAACTAAAATAAGGTACATAATAAAACTATTTAATAAAGTATAAAATAAAGTAACAGATAAAAGGAAGAAAATAAGGATTTCCTGATGAGTTGAATGGAGCGGAATATGAAATTAAAAATGGAAAGAAAGATGGAGGAAACAATCATGGAAGGAAAAATGAAAGTCGCGGTCATGTTGGGGATCGGCAAGATGGGATTTGAGGAGAGAGAGATCCCGAAGGCAAAAGACAATCAGGTGCTTGTCAAGCTGGAGTATGTGGGAATCTGTGGCAGTGACCTGCATTATTACGAGACAGGAGCAATCGGTGACTATGTGGTAAAGCCGCCTTTTGTGCTTGGCCATGAGCCGGGCGGAACCGTTGTGGAAGTGGGGAAAGATGTGAAGCACCTGAAGGTCGGCGACAGAGTGGCATTGGAACCGGGTAAGACCTGCGGTCATTGTGAGTTCTGCAAAACGGGGAATTACAATCTCTGCCCGGATGTGGTCTTTTTCGCAACGCCGCCGGTGGACGGGGTATTTCAGGAATATGTGGCTCATGAGGCAGACCTTTGCTTTAAACTGCCGGATCATGTAAGCACCATGGAGGGTGCGTTGATCGAGCCTCTGGCAGTGGGCTTCCATGCGGCCATGCAGGGAGGCGCAAGGGCAGGACAGACAGCGGTTGTCATGGGTGCAGGCTGTATCGGTCTGGTGACAATGATGGCGTTAAAGGCAATGGGCGTTTCAAGGGTGTATGTGGTGGATATCATGGAAAAACGGCTCCAGAAAGCGTTGGAACTGGGGGCAGACGGCGTCATTAACGGCGCACAGATAGACGCAGTGGAGGAGGTAAGGAAACTGACGGACGGGAAAGGCTGTGACCTTGCAGTGGAGACCGCCGGCACACAGATAACCACAGTGCAGACGATACATATGACGAAGAAGGGCGCGACGATCGTACTGGTAGGTTACAGTAAGAGCGGGGAAATGACGCTGCCCATGAGTCTTGCGCTGGATAAGGAACTGACGTTCAAGACAGTGTTCCGTTACCGCCATATCTATCCCATGGCGATAGAGGCTGTTGCGGCAGGAAAGGTAAACCTGAAAGGGATCGTGACAGATGTATTCGGGCTTGACGAAGCGCAGAAAGCCATGGACTACAGCGTGAGCAACAAAGCCGATATTGTGAAGGCAGTGATACGCATTGCCGAGTAGCCGACGTGAAAGATACAAAACCCCGGAAGCTGCATAGCGGATCGTTTCCGGGGTATCTGTACACAGGCTTGGCAATGGCAGGGATGGTAAAAAGAGAAAATGGAGTGCAGCCGGTATTGATAGCGGGAGAGGAGGCGTGTAATGGAACAGAAGAACACGGATGTAAAAGTGCCATTGATCAGTAAGATCGCCTATGGCATGGGGGATGTGGGATGTAATTTCAGTTGGATGTTTGCAGGGAATTTCCTGATGATATTCTATACGGATGTTTTCGGAATCGGGATGAGCGCGGTGGCAGGACTGATGCTGTTTTCGAGATTCTGGGATGCGATCAATGACCCGGTGATCGGCGGCCTGAGCGATAAGACGCATACGAGGTGGGGGAGATACCGCCCGTGGCTTTTGATCGCAGCGCCGCTGACAGCTTTGGTATTGATGCTGACCTTCTGGGCGCATCCGGACTGGTCAGCCACTGCAAAGATTGTATATATGGCAGCTACTTATTGTATTTTGGTATTGGGCTATACCTGCGTCAATATCCCTTACGGAACTTTGTGCGGTGCAATGACGCAGAATATAGAGGAACGGGCGAAGATCAACACATTCCGTTCTGTCAGTGCGATGGTTGCGATTGGCATCATCAATATCATAACGGTGCCCCTGATTACGGTACTTGGGAAAGGGAATGACAGGAGGGGATATCTGCTGATCGCGGTCATATACGGGTGTATTTTTGCCGCATGTCATATCTTCTGTTTTGCAAAGACAAAGGAAGTCGTGGAAGTGCCGGAGAAACAAAAAACGCCCCTGAAAGTACAGTTATCTGCTGTTGTCAAAAACAGGCCGTATCTGATCGCGGTGGCGGGGCAGTTCCTGTTTGGGGTGACGCTTTATGGGAGAAATGCGGATGCGCTCTACTATTTTACATATGTGGAGGGGAATCAGGCATTATTCAGTACCTATTCCCTTTTTATCATCGTCCCTTCTATCATCGGCGCAGCCTGCTTCCCGGTGGTGTTTCGGCTGACAAACAATAAAGGGCGTTCTGCTTCTATCTTTGCGCTGCTTACCGGGATCAGCATGTTTTGTATGTACTTTTTTACGGTTGGAAAATCACCGGTTCCGTTTTACCTGTTTTCCTGCCTGTCACAGTTTTTCTTTTCCGGATTTAACACAGCGATCTACGCGATTGTACCGGACTGTGTGGAATATGGGGAATGGAAAACAGGGCTTCGTAATGACGGTTTCCAGTATGCGTTTATTTCTCTGGGGAATAAGATAGGAATGGCAATGGGGACTTCGGTGCTGGCAGGTGTTTTGGGCAGCTTTGGTTATGTGGCAAATCAACAGCAGAATCCGGCTGTGCTGGCTGTGATCAAACATTCTTTTACCACAGTTCCCGGCGTGCTGTGGATGATAACGGCGGCAGTTTTATTTTTCTATCGCCTGAATAAGAAAGCGTATAACAAGATTATGCAGGAGATTCAGGAAAGAAAGGAGAGTGGAAAACATGTATGATGTAGTTGCAATGGGAGAACTGCTGGTTGATTTTATCCAAAATGGCAGCAGCGAGAAAGGAAACCCGATATTTGAGGCAAATCCGGGCGGTGCGCCGTGTAATGTGCTGGCAATGCTTTCCCGCCTGGGGTACTCGACGGCGTTTATTGGCAAAGTGGGAGAAGATTATTTTGGGCGGATGCTTGGAAAAACGATCCGGGAAACGGGGATTTCAGAGGAAGGGCTGCTTTATGACCGGGAGGTGAACACTACGCTTGCTCTCGTTCATACATTGCCGGGTGGAGACCGGGATTTTTCATTCTATAGAAAACCGGGAGCGGATATCATGCTAACAGATGAGGAAGTGAACCGGAAGCTGATAGATGAATGCAGGGTATTTCATTTTGGTTCCCTTTCCCTTACAAATGAACCGGCTGCTGCAGCAACGAAGGCGGCTGTTGCGTATGCAAAGAACGCAGGGAAACGGATTTCCTTTGATCCTAATTTACGGGAACCTTTATGGGAGAATGAAGAACAGGCAAAAGCGGCAATCTGGTATGGAATCGGGGAATGTGATGTCTTAAAGATTGCGGATAATGAGATAAAGTGGCTGACCGGAAAAGAAGACTATGATGAAGGCGTACGGATGATCAAAGAGCGGTCAAACGTCAGGCTGGTCAGTGTGACTTTAGGCAATGAGGGAAGCCTTGCCTATTATATGGATCAGAAAATTTATGGCAGACCGTTTTTAAGTGACAGGACGGTTGACACCACAGGAGCAGGGGATACCTTTTGCGCTTGTGTGCTCGGCTTTTTGTTGGAGCATGGGCTGGATGATCTGACAGAGGCGGATCTGGAAAGAATGAGTTCTTTTGCAAATGCGGCGGCCTCCATCATAACAACCAGAAAAGGAGCAATCCGTTCCATGCCAGGCAGGGAAGAGGTAAATACCCTGCTTGCCAATTATGGGAAGCAACAGGGGGAACAAAAAACTGCTAAGTCCTTTGAGATCCTGCTTGGCTCCGTCGATAAGGTGAAAGCGTTTGTCAGTGATATGAGCAAAATAGAAGGGGATGTACTCCTTTGTGTGGGAAAGTATGTGATTGATGCAAAATCAATCATGGGGATTTTCAGTTTGGAACTGTCAAAGCCATTGCGGCTTGAAATAGAGGACTGGCAAGAAGAGTATATGGCAGTTATTGAAAGATATTTGCGTCAGTAAGTGAACGGGGCTGTCCCCAAACGTCTATAGGAATCATATTTTTGTTCCTTGCATATTTTCTTTTCATTTTTAGTGTCCTATCGTATTTGATCTCAGGATTCTTTGGAAACCTGGCAGGAAAATCTGAAATAATTGTTTCTTTCAACAAACTATGACATAATGGTGTCATAGTTTGTTTGTTATACTGGGGCAGAAAGGAGAAAAGATGAAGATTGATCGTCTTATGAGCATTGTTGTCTATTTATTAAATCATGGCCGGACATCAGCACAGAAATTAGCAGAAGTATTTGAAGTTTCTTCCAGAACGATTATGCGGGATCTAGAATCGCTGGATCAGGCAGGTATCCCGATTCAATCTTTTTATGGCGTAGAAGGCGGCTATCAGATTATGGACAGTTTTGTTTTAGAAAAGCAGGTTGCAACAAGTCACGAATATGATTGGATTGTCACTGCTCTGGAAGGAATGGCAAGCGCATATACAAGCAAAAGCCTGAAACAGGTACTGGAAAAAGTGCAGAGTATAAGCCGTACACGGGAGACAGCTGTTTCCGTGGACCTTGGTGTCGCAAGTGAAGATCACAAAACAAAGGAACAATTACTGCTGTTAGAAGATGCAATCGAGGAAAAATGCGTTGTCCGATTTTCTTATACAAATAGTCATGATGAAGTAAAAGACATTCAGGTAGAGCCAGTCTGTCTGCAATATAAATGGTATAACTGGTATCTGATCGGATATTATGAAAAATATCAGGATTATTGCATGTTTAAATTAGTTCGTATGGATCATTTTCAGGAAGCAACTATAAAGGCTAAGATTATCGAACCGCTGGAAATAAAAGAACGCATTATAAAAACCTGTAAAGAAATACTGATGGAATATGGGGCATAATCATGGTTAACGGAAAGCTGGGAGTGTGGAAAAATGTAAGAAATCAAACGATATGACATGAATGAAGATTGGGCACATGCAGGGATTATTCAGGCGGGAGATTATTGCTTTATCAATTATTGTGCCCGCAATATAGATGGTACGATTGAAGAACAAATAAATGGTGCTTTTGATGAAATGGAAGAGCGACTGGCATTAGTGGGATTGACGCTTGCGAATGTCGTACAGATGAATTGTCTCTTCAAAAATATCCGGGATATTCCGGTAATGGAAAAGGTAATTAAGAGAAGATTTCATGGTAAATATCCCGTGCGCAAGTCATTTCAGACTGCATTTGCCGATCCGGGTAATTTGTTCTTTCAGGTGGATGCTATAGCCTACGCAACAATAAATTCTTAAATAGCCGTCTGCTCCAGTCACACCATGCGTTGATCACTGCAAAATGTGTGCCGGTTATGAAATGCCTGGCGGATGCGGAAAAGGCCGAGGGAAAGTTTACTTCTCAGCAAGGCGCAGTTTCCTGTCTGCCTTGTGCTAAAGTGTCATAAATTTATCGTGATACAATAAAAATTTATTGACATATAAATATACTGGTGGTAGAATTAGGCAATCCCGGAGGCGTTTGGGCGATCATGTCCGATCAGGGTGAACAGGAGGGCTTATATGAGTCAGAGAGGATTGGCCAATTCATTAAAGGCGGTTATAATCGGCGTGGCTGTCTGTGGCCTGGTGATTTATTTTTATTTTCTTCCGGTTTGGGGCAGAGCGATCATACAGGCGGCCCCGGCATATGAGAACTGTTATATACCCTGGATGGTATTTTTGTGGATCACGGGGGTTCCCTGCTATCTGGTGCTGTTATGTGGATGGAAGATTGCTTCGGAAATTGGTGCGGACCGTTCTTTCACCGATCTCAATGCCAGACTGCTTAAATATATTGCCGCATTGTCGGCGTTTGATTCGGTGCTGCTATTTGTGGGGAGTGGTGTTTTTTATGTGCTGGGAATGAGCCATGGCGGGCTGATGTTGTTTTGTATTGTGGTGGTTTTTGCCGGGGTGACTGTGACAGTAGCCGCGGCAGCGCTGTCTCATCTGGTATACAGGGCGGCAGAACTGGAAGAAGAGAGCGAACTAACCATTTAAGAGGAAGGTAGGTATATGATTATCATTAATGTGGACGTCATGCTGGCCAGGCGTAAGATGAGCGTTACCCAGCTGTCGGAACGGGTGGGGATAACCATGGCCAATATTTCCGTATTAAAAAACGGCAAAGCCAAAGCCATTAAAATAGATACACTGAATAAAATATGTGCCGCACTCGACTGCCAGCCGGGAGATATCCTGGAATGGCAGCCCGATCAGCAGGAAGGATGAGGCGAGATGCGCAACGAAGACAGCATCAAGCCGGGAGATGTGTGGATATATATATATCGGAAGGCGAGATGCGGAACTTATAATAGGGAGGATATAATATGTATGGGAGAATGAATATGTACGGAGAACTGAACGATGATGAGAAAGAGCGGGAGTGCGCTGCGCAGCCCAAGTCTGAGCCGGTCAATCTGACAAAGACACCACCGGCAATGGATAACATGCCGCCGGTACAGCCACAGCAGGGGCCGCCTGTAGCGGAGCCGGCTTATCAGAACCCATACGGCCAAGTTCAGGGGAATCCTGCTTCGCCGATGCCGGGTATGCCAGGTATGCAGTCGCCGGTTCAGGTTCAGGCCATACGGGTGCCGGCATTTGGAGAGAAGCTGGAACAGATGATGAACCATTTTGGCTTTTTTGGCCTGGGATGCCTGTTATATGGGATTTTATTTGCTATCTGCATTTATCCGGGATTTCACGGAGTTTCCGTTGTGGTGATTTCTGCTGTTACAATGGCGGGACTGGTAAAGGTATGCCATGTCCTGAGAATACCGCTGAAAAAGAGTACCTGGTTTTACTTTGTGTCGTGGGGCCTTTTAAGTTTCAGCAGTATGCTGACCGGCAGCAAGCCGGTGCTGACTTTTAATACTTGTGGGATGTATCTGCTGTTTTTGAGTTTTCTGTTCAGCCATTTCTGCCGGGTGGAAAAATGGGGGTTTGCCAAGTATCTGGGACAGATTTTTATTGCGCCTTTTGTGTCGATGGGTTATCTTTACTGCCCGTTCCAGTCACTGAGGCGGTATATGAACCAAAAGGAAAAAGAAAAGTCCACTACCATGCAGTATGTATGGATCGGAATTGCCATCTCGCTGCCGGTGCTGTTTGTATTGACCATGCTTTTGACAAGTGCGGATGCGGTGTTTCGCAGTCTGCTTGAAAAGCTGCTCTGTAATATCCGTTTTCCGGCGCATCCTTTCTGGATGCTTCTGCTGCTATTTGTGGGGATAGGTGGTTCTTATGGGCTGCTGGCTTATTTAGCGGATGGGAAAATTGCGGATGAAGCAGTGGAGAAAAAACGGTGGGAGCCGGTTATCGGCATCAGTTTTCTTTCGGTGATTACAGTGCTGTATCTGGTCTTTTCCGTGATTCAGATTTCTTATCTGTTCCTGGGAGGTTTTCAGCTGCCGGAGGGCTACAGTTATTCCTCTTATGCCAGGGAAGGGTTCTTCCAGCTACTGGTTGTCTGTCTGATTAACCTGGGTATTCTTTTGCTATGTATTTCGCGTTTCCGGGAACATAAAGTCCTGAAGGGAGTCCTGACCGTATTTTCGTGCTGTACGTATATTATGATTGCTTCTTCTGCCATGCGGATGCTTTTGTATGTGGCTATGCATCATCTGACATTTTTGCGTGTACTGGTACTTTGGGCGCTGGCTTTGCTGACTGTGCTGCTGACAGGATGTATTGCCACAATATATAAAAACAGCTTTCCTCTGTTTCCGTTCACGATGGTGACAGTGACAATATTTTATATCGGGTTTTCCCTGGCCCGGCCTGATTACCAGATTATCAGATATAATCTGGCGCATGACCGGCAGGCTCTTTCTTCGGATGACTGGTACTGGTTCAAACTGAGCAGTGATGCCATTCCCATGCTGGAACAGGCCGGCGTGCTGGAAGAGATCGGCTGGCGTGCAGATCTGAGTTATGCTGAGATGGATCATAATCAGCGCAGATTAATGGAAAAGCTGGATGCCTATCATGAAATGGGAATCAGGGATTTTAATCTGTCTTATTACCGGGCAGGAAAGATCCTCGAGAAATACTGACAGGGGACTAAAATACGTGCAGAATCTTTATTAAAGTTCGATTCCACCCTGGCTGTTATTGTGGTATGATAGAGTCGTTGGCAAGGCGAACAGGGAGGGAAGAAAATGAATATGATCGAGAATATAAATGAGAGGCTGACTTTTGATGAGGATGAAATCTGCGCTGGCGGCGAAAAAGAGATAGAAGAAATCATTCGTGTTTCACCGGTTCCTCTGCCGGAAGATTATATTGCGTTTTTACGGCAAATATCCGGGGAAGGCAGCTATGGCCCTGAATTTGAAGTAGATGACGGGAGTCTGTCTATCTGGATCTGGAGTGCGAACATGGCGCTAGAAAAATTAGAAGAATTTGACAGGCCGTCTAATCAGAAGTTTCTTTGCCAAGCGTGGATGTTTGGAGATGATTTAGGCGATCTGGTCTATTTCTTTGGCGAAGGGAAAGAGGGGCCGGGTCTGTATCGTACCTCGGCCGGTGCACTTGGGTTTGCATCTGCTGTCAAGATTTCTGATACACTGACAGACTTTCTTGTCAAAGGCACTGGTATTGATACTGCCACAACAGTATAATGTCCTGTTTTCGTCAGACAATCGAATCAGAACTGCTTCCGATGTCATTACCTGGATCAATGCTCATGTACGGTAAAGAAGCAAGCAACCGAAAACAAGAGATAGACCGCC
>CANPIC010000051.1 GCA_947574055.1 uncultured bacterium | reverse complement strand
TGGGACACTCTGACGTAAGTACCACAATGAATGTGTATGCCCATGCCACAAGGGAAGCAAAGCGGACTTCCGCAAGGCTCTTAGATAAAGTGGCAGGCAACGATTAAGTACATTTCACAAAAACTTTCCCTTGTAAAATACCCATAAGGGCAAAAACAAGGGAAAATACATATCAATTCACTATATAAGGCTCTAAAAGCCTTGAAAAATAAGGAAAGTTCAAGAAATTCATCTGCAAATTCCGATTTATCACTCTGCTTCTGTCCAAAATATGTGAGACATATCCCATTCGAGCGCCTTAGGATAGAGTGCCTTGTACAATCGGAAAAGTAATCACCACTTTAAACAGATCCCCATCTGATATAATCTCAAATTTTCCTTTCTGCAGTTCCGTGAGATTTTTGGCTATGGACAGGCCCAGGCCGCTGCCTTCTGTAGTTCTGGATACATCTCCGCGAATAAAACGTTCCGTCAACTCCTCCACGCCTACCCGCAGTGGCTGTTCGGATATGTTTTTAATGGTCAGCCACACCTTGCCCGGCCCGTTCTCCTCCGTCAGTTCTTTCAGGTCTACATAGACTCTCGTCCCTTTCAGTGCATATTTATACGCATTGTTAAAAAGATTTTCCATGACCCGCCAGATACGTCTGGAATCCGCATAGATAAAAAACGGTTTATCTTCCAGGTTGAGAATCAGTTTCAATCCCTTTTCTTCCAGCTTTTCCGAAAATTCCCCGATGGTCTGATTCATCAGTTCCCGCAGATCCAGCTTTTCACACTGCAGGACGATATTGCCCGAGGAAATACGGGAGACTTCCACCAGATCTTCCGTCAGTTGCTTCAGCCGCTGAGATTTATTGTCCAACACTTCCAGATAGCTTCTGATCTTCTCATTTTCCACTGGTTCCCGCTTGATCAGGTCGACATAATTGATGATGGAAGTCAGCGGTGTCTTTATGTCGTGGGAGACATTGGTGATCAGATCCGCCTTCATCCGCTCATCCCTTACGCTTGTCTCCACCGCCTGCCGGATTCCGTTGCCGATGCTGTTTACTGCTTCTGCCAGGATACGATTATCACCATGCATTTTTTCCACATCTATTTGTGTATCCAGATAGCCGTCGCGTATACTCCTGATCCCTTCCAGTATCTTTTTGCGGATCTGACTGCCCCGGTATAAAAAGAGCCCCACAAAGACATCCAGAAAAAGTGCAAAAAAGATCCCATCCCCTGCGACCAGGCATATATTGGCACCTACAAACAGCGTATACGGCACCCAGACCCGCACCACATTTCTGCCATCATCATAGATAGCAAGGATCATATCTTTCAGTCTGACGCAGATGTGATAAAGCAGAAAATTCTTCCAGAATGTCCCGGCTTTGATCCTTCTGACAAGACTGAGCCAGAAAAAGAGGAACATACCATATGTAAGCGCCGTTCCCAGTGCCAGCGCCACCAGCATCCGCAGATGATCGCCCGCGCCCCAGTAAAACTCTGTGACTGCCAGACCGGTGACAAAAAAAAGCGTCCCCGTGATGCCAAAAGCAACCAGGCCACCGATCTCTGTATACCATCTGTCGAACCAAAGCAGCGTAATGCCTTCTGTCCCCTGTTTCCTACCCGCAAAATGCGTCATCAGTCCAAAGAGAATAAAGGCACCGATGCTGCAAAATATACTGAGTATGACAAACAGATACCCCGGCGCCGCCATGCGATAACAGGCATCCGCATCCTGGAACATATCCGGATATGCAAAAGTGGTATCCACTCCGATCCAGACACAGGAATCATCCGGATACGCATAGCGATAATCGTTCCATATATTCCTCACCTGCTCTTCACGGATGGAAGTATCTGTCTCATAAGAAAAATTGGCGGGCTTATAGCTGAGATAACGTCCCATGGCAGCGAACATGGTGTCCATCTCTTCCACATCTGTACCTTTCTCATCTATCGGCATATTGGTATAGATTTCCCGTGTTTTGCCACTGCCCCGGAAAACACAATAACGGAAATTTGTTTCATCCTTATCAAAGTATGCCAGATACTCCCGATAGGACTGATAATTATCTTCCAGCATACGCACGGTCTCTTTCAGATAAAAGACCATTTCTTCCAGTTCTTCCACACTATCCACATGTGCCAGTATGGACCGGCCATCTACCGGCAGATAACGCTCCACCGGTATCTCTACGTATTGCTCTTCTTCCGTATCCTCAGCCTGCTCCTGCGCGCTCTGGAAGGTAACTGTCAGTGTGCCTTCCGAACGCTGCACGCCATCCTGACTATAGTCATAATAGATATGATCTACCTCTTCCACATTCTCTGACACAGTTTCCGCATCTGTCCCTGCTGCCTGTGCCTCCCCGGCTTCCCAAAGGATCACATCCTCATTGGCCATCGCATCCGTATCGGTCTCCGGCAAGGCAGCTTCCCGGGCCTCTGCGATCATCTCCAGTGCCTGCGCATAAGTATATACCCTGGTGGAAACTTCTTCCTGGGCCTGCCCCCATTGCAGCAGATCCCCGAGCCGATAGCAGATACTCGTATCGGTCACCGGAACCTCTTCAAAATGCCTGGCAAACTGCTCGATATCAATTTCCTTTGTCTCATCAAACTTTCCGCCACTTTCAAGCTGCCCCCGTATGACACAAAAGCGTGTCACATCATTGAGACTGTCATAAACCATATCGCTGAATACATCCGAATCTGCAAACGCTGCCGTCTTGGAAAAGGGGCTGATATAATAATTCACCCGCATCGTATTCGCGCGGTTAGGCACACTGATTACGGCATTGCAGGATACGATGCCGATACAGAGCACACTCAGCGTAACCAGCACCACTTCTGCAATGGCTGTTGTAATCTTCATGCCTTTTCCGTATTTCCTGACCTTCATAGCCATTCCTCCCTTTCTTCTCCGATGTGCTGGTACATACTGATCCGAATCATCATTTCCTGTTCGCAGACGGCTACTGCTTGTCCACTTTATAGCCCACACCCCAGACTACTTTCAGATAACGGGGTTCTTTGGGATTGATCTCAATCTTTTCCCGGATATGCCGGATGTGTACTGCCACCGTATTATCCGCGCCGATCGCTTCCTCATTCCAGATATTTTCATAAATCTGACTGATGGAAAATACCTTGCCCTGATTCTTGACAAGCAGCAACAGGATATTGTATTCAATAGGGGTCAGTTTTACCGGCTCGTCATCTACTGTCACTTCCTTGGTGGCATCATTCATCACCAGCCCACCCGAACGGTAAACCTGATCCGTTTCTTCCGTCCCGCCGATGCTCCCCAGCTTCGTATATCTGCGCAGCTGAGATTTGACACGCGCTGTCAGTTCCAGAGGATTAAACGGCTTGGACACATAATCGTCCGCACCGATATTCAGTCCCAATATCTTGTCCGCATCTTCCGACTTCGCGGAAAGAATGATAATGGGGATACTGTACTTTTCCCTGATCTGCAGCGTGGCATGGATGCCGTCCAGTCTGGGCATCATCACATCCATAATCAGCAGCTGAATCTCCTCCTGCTGCAATATCCGCATTGCCTCCATCCCGTCATAGGCTTTGCATACCTCATATCCTTCCTGCACCAGATAGATTTCGATCGCCTCCACGATGGCCCTGTCATCATCACATACTAAAATTTTTGCCATATCCGTTCTCCGTTATCATTCTTTTCTTATTCTGTATCGTATCAAATGCTCTTTAAGACTAGCATCATGTTTTGATTAAGTTTTTCTTAAATCCCCTGCCCTGGGACTACAGACAGGCAAAATTACTTATGGCTTCAGCATCAAAAAGGCGCCCAGATTGCCTCTCTTTCCCCCTGACGCCCGGTGAGAAAAGAGAAACTGCGGATTGCAGCAGGTACACAGATCAGTCATGCTGATATGTTCCTGCAAAATTCCGGCTTCCCGCAGGACTCTTCTGTTAGCCTCCCAGAGATCCAGCAGATATTTGCCGCCTCCCCGCTCTGTCAAAAATGGCCTGCCCTGCTCCTCTTGCGCAAATGCCGCTCTGAACTGCTCCGCCACATCTTCTCCTACTTCATAGCAGGAGCCGCAGATAGAAGGGCCGACAGCCGCCAGGACATCTGACGGGTTCGAACCAAACTCCCGCTCCATGGCTTCCACGGTCACCCTGCCGATCTTACCTGCCGTCCCTTTCCATCCTGAATGGGACAGGCCGATGGCCCGCCTGACAGGATCTACAAAAAACAACGGGACACAATCCGCAAAAAAAGCCGACAACACAAGGCCCGGCTCATCCGTGATCATCCCGTCTACCTCCTGATAATCTCTTTCCCTTGTGATTCCCTTTCCCCGGTCAGCTCCTGTGACCTTCCTCACATTTGCCGTATGGGTCTGGTCTGTGGATACAAAATCAGCCCTCTCCTTCCCCAGGATTTCACCGATGCGCCGGAAATTTTCATCCACATTCTCCGGTGCGTCTCCCCGCGCATAACTCAGATTCATACTGCCAAGATACCCTTGACTCACCCCGCCCAGACGGGTGCTGAACAGATGGCTGACGATGCCAGTCTCTTCCAGGGCTGGAAATGTCAACCAGGCCAGTTCCCGCTCCCTGTGAATGGTAAGTCCCCTGCCTGTCACCATATTTTTTCTGATTATCTCCATGTCTGTCCTCCATTCCTGCTTTTTGTATTACCCGCTATCACCATCGTCGTCCGCCGCTCTGCCCATGTGCCCTGCCTTTCTGCCGATGTTCAAACGCATTTTCATACCATCGGATCTCTTCGCCGCTGACAGCCACTACATCATAGCGGACCGGCCGCTCTTCCCCATAATGATGAAGATACCGGTAGTAATCCGCTGTCCTGCAGATCTTTTCCATCTTTTGCAGGGTGACGGCACTTTCCGGTGTCCCTCTTCTCTCGTCTCTTCTGTACTTTACTTCCACAAAGACCAGGCAGCCTTTATGAAAACCGATCACATCAATTTCCCCCTGTCTGCAGGTAAAATTCCGTGCAGCGATGCGCATGCCCTGTCTTTCCAGATACAGCGCCGCTCTCTCTTCTCCCCGTCTGCCAAGGCTTCTTTTGGTTTCCGTTTTTTTCACCGCCTCACCTGTCCATTTTGGCCTTGATTTTATCCATTGCATCAACAAATACAAGAATCTCTGCAACTGCCTCATATAATTCCGGCGGAATGGCGTCTCCGATCTCCAGACGCGACAGCGTATTCGCCAGTTTTGTATCCTCATGTACCGGCACATCCGATTCTTTTGCCGCCTCTATGATCCGCTCCGCCACAGCACCTTTACCGCTGGCCACCACCCGCGGCGCATTATCATTCGGATCATAGGACAGAGCTATGGCCTGTTTGGGTTTCTCTCCTTTGCCGCTCATTTTTTTGCTCCTTATGCTCTTACATCGAAGGAAAGTTCACTGATCATACTGATATTCTTATCCGCTCTGATAATCTCCTCCATCACATTTCCGCTTTCTTCTTTCAGCATCAGCTTCATCTCGGTGCGATATCCCTTTTCCGTCAGCCGCTCGGTGAGAGTATCTATATTTTTTTCCAGCAGGTCCAGACTTTTCTCGTCCTCCAGACAAAACCGTGTGCTGATTCTGCCTTTTTCCATTGCCACATACACATCCACCATGCCCAGATATTCCATATCCAGATGGAGAAAGGCGCTGATATTGCCGTCTTTCCTGGCCAGATTCTTTTTATTCGTATACACATACAGATCTCCATGGGCATTTTCGCCCCGGAATTTCAGAGGCAGCTGCACATAGGTATACATCTGATTGAGTTGGTTCATAAAGTCCACATTGTCCCGGATGTTCTGCAGACTTTTAAAGAGCGGCGAATCTGCCTTCGTCCCCTCCAGTGCCTGCGTCAACTGTCTGGTCTGCTCATGCAGCCGGGAATAGAGCCGTTCCACTTCTTTTTTCTCCAGATTCTCCGGCGCAGTCAGTGTCCACTGGGCAGATACCTTGTTCTGCAATATCTTCTGGAAGCCTTTGGAGAGAAAAAGTTCTTTCACTGCTTCCCCCTCGGTCCGGCTGCCGGCCCTGTGCACCAGTTCCTGTACAGCCCGATATAACTCCTCCTGGCTGACCTGCCCCTGCCGGATTTGCTCCGCCAGCTGCAGATCTCCGCCGGCATTTCTGAAAAGTTCCGCCAGTCCGGCCCGGTCCTGCAGCGCGATCTGCGCTTCCTCCGGGATCGCCCGGTTTGCGGCGCCCTCTTTTGCCATAATCTCTGCTTCCTGCTGCCCGGAAACCAGCCCCTCCTCCTTTGGCAGCAGCATATCTTCCGCCACACTGCCCGGCTGCATCGTCTCCCCGATATTCTCAGTGATAACCACTTTATCACCTGCTGCCGCCGGTCCGGCTGCTTCTCCCGCCGCCCCGCTGTCCGGCAAAGCCCCGTCTGCTGTCGCGGCCATATCCTGTCCGGCCTCCTCTACAGCGCCAAAGACGGTCAGAAGGCGGCCGATCAGTGCCATCCCTTCCTGCCCATTGCCTTCGGCAAAAAGTGCCGCCACTGTCTGCGGGATCTCCTCTGCCACCTGCTCAAAAGCAGAGATCAACTGATGTTCATAATTTTTATAGGCTTCAAACTGCCGCAGATTTTCCGGTGTCACTTCTATCCCCAGCCGGTTCATCTGCACGATGGCAGGAATATCTGCTTCCTCTGCTCCTGCCACCTGTCTGTACATCTCCTGAAGAGAGCCTTTATCAATTGACATGCCCTCTTTCATCATGGAAAATACCATTTGCATGCTTTTGGCATTGACCTCGATCCCGGCCTGCGAAAGCGCGCGCAGCGCCGTATTCTCCTGCGCCATATTCTGAAACAGCGGACGCAGTGCAATCACCCCTGAGGAATTGGAGCGAATCTGGAAAGTCACATTCTGCCCTGTATTGGTCTGAATCTCTTTTTCCATTTTGGCGCTGATCACCGTATCCTTCGCAATGCGGATCTGTATCTCATCGCCTTCCCTTCCCACCACTTCCCCACTGACAGTTTTGCCGGGTACCAGATTCTGTCCCCCGCCTGTACTCCCCGTGTTCTCTGTTCTGGGCGCCGGCTGGGAAACTGCCGTTGTATCCGCCTGTGTTGTACGAAAAAGTCCTGCTAAACTGAATGCCATCCGGTTCTCCTGCTTCCTCCCCATGTGCCCCGCACATGCCACCTCAGGGAACTGGCCGCCAAATCCGGCGCGTCAGCCCCCGCACTGTTACTGTGTTTCCACAAACTTCCTGATAAAACTCTTCCTGTGAATCGCACAGGCTCCCTGTTTTTTCAGTGCTGCTATATGTTCCCTGGAACCATATCCCTTATTGGCAGCAAATCCATATCCGGGATAAACACTGTCATATGCTGTCATCATGCGGTCTCTCGTCACCTTTGCCACGATGCTGGCAGCGGCGATGGAGACACTTTTGGCATCGCCTTTGATAATCGGAACCTGCGGGATATCCACATCCGGGATCGTCACCGCATCATTCAGCAAAATATCCGGCCCCACCGGAAGCTGCGCCACCGCCTGGCGCATGGCTTCATAGGTCGCCTGTAAAATATTGATCTCGTCAATCCGCTCCGGCCCGCTGACGCCTACCCCCACACCGACAGCTCTCTCTCTTATTATATCGTACAATTCTTCTCTTTTTTTAGCCGTCAGCTGCTTGGAATCGTTTAAATATAAAATCCGGCAGTCCCTGGGAAGTATCACCGCTCCCGCCACCACCGGACCGGCCAATGGCCCTCTGCCCGCTTCGTCAATGCCGCAGATATAGGTCAGGGCCTGATACTTATTTTCATAGGCGCACATCTGTACAAGGCGCTCCCGTTCCTTTTGATAAGCCTCCAGCTTTTTCCGTGCACTGCCAAGCAGTGTCTGCACACCTGCTCTGCTGTCTGATTCATACGTATGGATAAAAACAGGCAGCTCATCCATAGTCGCTGCCTGCATCTCTTCTCTGATTTCCCTGATCGATTTGTCCATGATACTTTTCTTTCCTCTATTGGTGCTTTAAGATACCGAATTTATGCAGAGGCCATATTCTGATCCATGCCCTGCCGATAATATTTTTCCGTTTGATGTTGCCCACACTGGGATCTCTGCTGTCTGAACTGTGATTGCGGTTATCTCCCAGCACAAAATACTCATCGTCTGCCAGCGTAATGGTCTCAAAAGCCCTTCCCGGGGAATCCATGACCTCCTTGCCATACGTCTCTTCCAGTATCTCTTCATCAATGTAGATATTGCCCTCTCCGTCAATCCGCACTGTCTCTCCCGGCAAGCCGATAATCCGTTTGATATAATAAGTATCTTCCTCATATGCAAAGGGAAATACGATGATATCAAAACGTTGTGGGTCGTGAAACCTGTATGTGATCTTATCCACAATCAGGTTATCCTCATGGCTGAGCGTCATTTCCATGGAACTGCCACTTACCTGTGTCCTCTGCCCCACAAAAGTGATGACAAGATAGGTCAGTGCCAGCACGATCAGCAGATAGAGACTTGTATCCAGCAATTCTTTGACGATCTTTTTCATTCTTTTGCCCCCTGCTCCGGCACCTCCAGTGTGATCCTCCCCAGTTTCCCGCTTCTGAACTCATCCAGCAGCATCGAGGAAGCCTTCCGCAGGTCCGGTTCTTCTCCCTTTAAAAAGCATCTGCGCCTGATGCATAAATCCGTTAATATAGCGTAGTCCTCACCGTCCTCTTCCACACCGAAACGCTCACACAAAGTTCCTGCATATCGGCTTCGCAAAAAGGCAATCAGTTCCAGTGCCAGTTCCTCCATACGCAGTATATCATCATTGATAGAGCCGATCAGCGCCAGATGCAGGCCCACCTGCTGATCCTCAAATTTGGGCCAGAGGATACCCGGTGTATCAAGAAGTTCCACATTTTTGTTCAGGCGGATCCACTGCTTCCCCTTGGTCACACCCGGCTTGTTTCCCGTTTTCGTACAGGCCTTGCCGGCAAAGGCATTGATAAAGGTCGATTTGCCCACATTGGGAATCCCTGCCACCATAGCCCGGATCGGACGATTCAGGATGCCCCTTTTCCGATCCCGTTCTATCTTTTCCTTACAGGCTTCTCTCACTACAGACTGGATGGAACGGACACCGCTCCCCGATTTGGAATTGACCTCCACTGTGTGAATGCCCCTGGTTTTAAAGTAATCCGCCCACATACGGTTGCATGCAGGGTCCGCCAGATCGGCTTTATTCAGTATTATGATTCTCGCTTTGTTTCTTCCCAGTTCATCAATATCCGGATTCCGGCTGCCAAGCGGCATCCTGGCATCCACCAGTTCTATCATCAAATCAATCAGTTTCAGATTTTCCTGCATCATACGCCGGGCCTTCGTCATATGACCGGGATACCATTGATAATTCATTTCCTGTCCTCTCTCTGTCCTCTTCCCTGCTGCCAAATACCCCCAACGTCCTGCCGACTGCCGCAGTGCATCATACCCTGCCGTGACCAGCACGCCCAGATACAGGTCATTTGATAAATCCCATACCACTTCCCGAAGACGCCATATGGAACCATGCCTTTCCCGTGATGTTGTCACGCTTCACCGGACCTATATTGCCGGAACGGCTGTCCTCACTGTTATTGCGGTTATCGCCCAGTACAAAGTATTCATCGCTCCCCAGGGTAATCCCGTTCTCTGCAATCCCTGCTTCCGCCATTTTATCGTATGCCTCGTCTTCTTCCGCCAGGACACCGTCAATATACAGCTTTTCATCCTTGATCTGGACAGTCTCCCCCGGCAGTCCCACCACACGTTTTACATAATAATGCGTGTTCTGATTGCCATTAGGCAAAAATACGATCACGTCCCCGCGTTTGGGTGAGACAATACTGTACAGAAAATGATTGATCAGTATTTCCTGTCCGTTATACAGCCCGGGTTCCATGGAAACACCGATCACACTTGTCCGCATGCCAATCGAAAAAACTAGAACAGTCGCAATCAGCACAGCAGTAAAAACCAGAAAAATCCATTCCGCAATCTCCCGCACCACCGTACCACTTATTCTCTTTTTTTTATGATAGAAACTCAGCCCCTGCTTTCTGCTCATATGCACTCCGATCTGCCCGTTATGACAATCCCCGCCGCCCCGCCAAACAGATGAAACCAGGCCGTCCTGCCTGCTGGCCTGGAAATCAAATACAGGGCAACTACCCCCGCAGTTGCCCCGTCTGTTTTCTTATTTAACCAGTTCTTTCACCTTTGCTCTCTTGCCGGTGCGCTGCCGCAGGTAGAATAATTTCGCACGTCTTACCTTACCTCTTCTTACAACTTCGATCTTCTCCACATTCGGAGAATGAAGCGGCCATGTCCTTTCCACGCCTACGCCGTTGGAAGTCTTTCTGACCGTAAACGTCTCACGGTTGCTTCCGCCCTGACGCTTCAGTACAGTACCTTCAAAGACCTGAATCCTTTCCCGGTTGCCTTCCTTGATCTTACCATATACCCTGACGGTGTCACCCACGCTAAATTCCTGGATTTCTTTCTTTAACTGCTCTTCTTCAATACCTCTGATAATATCGTTCATGTTGTGCCTCCTTATTTCATCAGACGTTCTTAATGCATACACGCAACAGAGGACCATCTCACCTTCGCAACATTAATAATGTACCATATCCATGCAAGGATTGCAAGTTTTTTTTATCACTGCTGCTTCCTGTAAGCCTCATACAAATCCGGCCTTCTCTCCTTCGTCCGTATCAGCGACTGCTGCTGGCGCCATTCCTCTATCAGCTTATGATTGCCCGACAGCAGTACCGCCGGCACCTCTTTTCCGTGCCATACGGGCGGCCGGGAATATTGGGGATACTCCAGCAGACCGTTCTGGAAACTCTCTGTCTCCGCGGAACTATGGTTATGCAGAACACCCGGCACCAGCCTGGCTATGGCATCTATCATCACCATGGCCGGCAATTCTCCGCCGGTCAGCACATAGTCCCCGATAGAGACCGGATCTGTCACCACCTCTTCCAGTACCCGCTCATCAATGCCTTCATAGTGACCACAGAGAAAAATCAGTTCCCCCTCTCCTGCAAATTCCTCTGCCATCTTCTGCGTGAAAGTCCTGCCCTGCGGCGTCACATAGATCGTACGGATCTTTTTACCGCCCGCCCGCAGTTTTATATCTTTGTCATCTGTTTCATCACACCCCCCGGGAGATGTCTCTCCCGCGCCGGCTCCATGATGCACAGCAAGCCAGGCATCAAAAACAGGCTGTGCCTGCATCAACATACCTGCACCGCCTCCGTACGTGTAATCATCTACTTTTTTATGTTTATCCAAAGTATAATCTCTGATATTCACCGTATGGAAAGATATATGGCCGTTTTTTACAGCCCTGCCCAGTATACTCGCATGCAGGCAGATATCCACCATCTCCGGGAACAGAGTCAGAATGTGGAACTTCATTCCGGTTTACCCTCCCTGTCTAATCCGGTCCGCAGCAGCAAGAGGCATGATATCAATCTTACAGCATCTCCGCATCCATACAGCTACTTGGCTGACTGGCCGTTAGCATCCAGCAGTCCCGGCAGAATATGGACATGCATTTTCCCCTCTGCCACATCCACGTCCAGGATACACTCCCTGATCGCCGGGAGCAAAATCTCGTTGCCCTTATCCGTCTCCACACTGTACACGTCATTGGCACCTGTCTCGATCACATCCTGCAATACCCCGAGCCGTCTCTCTTCCTCATCATAGACGACAAGCCCGATCAGATCGGCAATAAAGTATTCATCCTGCTCCAGGGAAACAGCATTCTCCCTTGTCACATACAGTTCTTTGCCTTTATATGCCTCTATCTCGTTGATACTGTCATACCCGCGGAATTTCAGAATCACAAACTGCTTGAAGTATCTGACGGTTTCAATCTCCACAGTCTTTTTCTCTTTTCCGGTATCCAGCAACAATTCTTTGCAATCCTCAAATCGTTTTACATCATCTGTCATCGGAAATACCTTGACTTCCCCGCGTATCCCATGCGTGGAAGCAATGGCGCCCACCCTTAGTAACTGTTCCATTTTTTCTTCCTTTCCAGTATCTTTCACAGATCACAACTTCTCCTGGACAGTAAAAGATGCCCATCATTTCCCGGATCAGAAATGATGCAGAAATTTCCTCTCCGGGAAGAAGACAGGGACGACTCTGTAAGGAATCGCCCCCTGATATCAGATGATTTCCACATCCACTTTCTTATTGTCTTTTGATGACGCTGCTTTTACCACAGAGCGAATGGCCTTCGCAATCCTGCCCTGCTTTCCGATCACTTTCCCCATATCGGAAGGCGCCACATGAAGTTCCACGGTGATATTCCTGCCGTTTTCCTTCTCTGTCACTACAACCTCGTCCGGATTATCCACTAGCGCTTTTGCAATAACTTCAACCAATTCTTTCATGATTCACCTCCGGAATCTGGCAAGTTTTTATTTTTCAATCCCTGCTTTCTTAAAAATCCTGCTAACTGCTTCCGTCGGCTGCGCGCCGTTTGCCAGCCATTTTTTTGCCAGCTCTTCGTTTACTTTGAAGGTACTGGGCTCGGTCATCGGATCCAGTGTACCGATTTCCTCGATGAACCTTCCATCTCTGGGAGAACGGGAATCTGCAACTACGATTCTATAAAAAGGAGCCTTCTTCTGTCCCATTCTTTTTAATCTGATCTTTACTGCCATGTTCTTTCACCTCCGAAAAATTTTCAACATTGTATCTGCGGAAAACGATGTTTTCCGCCTGTATCTAAAAAGGTAATTTGAATTTTCCCTTTTTACTACCAAAACCACCCATCATGCCCGGCAGTTGCTTCATCATCTTCTGTGACTGTTCAAACTGCTTCACAAAACGGTTCACCTCACTGATATCCACCCCTGCCCCCCTGGCAATTCTATGCTTTCTGCCGGGATTCAGCACCTTGGGATTTTGCCTCTCCTCCTTGGTCATAGACAGCACAATGGCTTCCATCCGGGCCAGCTGTTTATCATCCACCAGGGAACTGATATCTCCCATCTTACCACCCATTCCCGGCATCATCGAAAGGAGGCTGGAAAGTCCACCCATCTTTTTCATCTGTGACATACTTTCCAGATAATCCTCGAAGTCAAACTTCCCTTTTTTTAAACGGGAAGCCATTTCTTTCTCTTTCTCTTCATCAATATCCATGGTCGCCTGGGCTTTTTCGATCAGGGAAAGCACATCGCCCATTCCCAGAATACGACTCGCCATACGATCCGGATAAAACTGCTCCAGATCAGACAGTTTCTCACCCATACCCACATACAGAATCGGCCTGCCGGTAACGGCCTTCACAGAAAGTGCGGCCCCGCCCCGGGAATCACCGTCCATCTTGGAGAGGATCACACCATCAATTCCCACTTTTTCGTCAAAATCCCTGGCCACATTGACGGCATCCTGACCTGTCATGGCATCCACCACCAGAAGCGATTGATGCACTGTCACGTTCGCCTTGATCTCCTGCAGTTCCTGCATCATCTCTTCATCAATATGCAGCCGGCCCGCCGTATCCAGTATCACCACATTATGCCCATGCTTTGCCGCATGCTCCAGCGATGCTCTGGCGATATCCACAGGCTTTTGGTTCTCTCCCATGGAAAAAACATCCACGCCCTGCTTCTCTCCGTTGATCTGAAGCTGTTTGACGGCCGCCGGCCTGTAGATGTCGCAGGCTACCAGGAGCGGTTTCTTGCCCTTTTTCTTCAGCTTCCCCGCTATCTTCGCCGTGGTAGTCGTCTTACCTGCACCCTGCAGGCCGCACATCATAATCACGGTTACCGCTTTTCCCGGCTCAAGCTGTATCTCTGTCGTCTCGGACCCCATCAGGGCTATCATTTCTTCATTTACGATCTTAATGACCATCTGCCCCGGATTCAGCCCGTTCATGACGTCCGCACCGATGGCACGTTCCTCCACGGACTTGATAAACTGTTTCACAACCCTGAAATTAACATCTGCTTCCAGCAGAGCCATCTTCACTTCTTTCAGCGCCGTCTTCACATCTTCTTCCGTCAGCCGGCCCTTGCTCCGGAGCTTCTTAAATACATTCTGCAGTTTATCCGTTAAACTCTCAAATGCCATCTACAATTCCTCTAATATCTCCCGGGCCAGTCTGCCTGCCTGCGCCAGTGCCACTATCCGGTCATCCGCATATGCCAGCCTGTCCTGCCTCCCGGTGCCATCCTCTGCTCCGGTTTCCATCCGGCCCCCGACCGCTGCATCCTTACTGAGCCTTTCGATCTCTTCCGCCTTTTGTCTGATATGCGTAAATTTCTCTACCAGATGAAGTTTACTCTCATACTCTGCCAGGATCCGGTCACACCGCTTCAGAAGATCATGTACTCCCTGTCTGCTGATCCCGTTCTCCTCGGCGATCTCACTCAGGGACAGATCGTTGTACACGGCATCCCCGTAGATCCGTCTCTGGTGCCCGGTCAGAAGTTCTCCGTAAAAATCATATAAAATTCCCTGCACTATAATTTTTTCCATACCATTCCTCTGCCTGACACCTGCTCTATCATAGCGCAATGACAAAGAGGTGTCAAGTGTTTTTTCTTGACGAACTATTGTTCGCATTCCTCCGTCTTGTGTTATCATTGTTTATTTCAATACTGCTGCCATTTAGAGTACTTTTATCATGGTTTATCTTTTCCGTCTTTCTTCTCGAATTTGTCACAGAATTGTCACAGCACTTATGATATTCTAACCGTCTGCGCCACTGCTTCCTGCTCTTTCTTTTTGTCCTCTGTCAGATGCGTGTATGTGTCCGGTGTCACGGATGTAGAAGCGTGTCCGAGGTTCTGTTTCACTCCATACCTATTGCCATCCGCTTTTTACTCTCTGTCTGCGGCGCTTGTAAATTCTTTGCTGGGTTCTTGATAATAATATCATCATCCAGAGCACATGCAAAGACAATACTCAGACAGCTTTTCAGATTAGACATGGTGGAATGTTTCTTTCTGTCCTGAACCATTTCATTAATGATTCTCTGGCAGTCTGCCTTTGTAATCTTTGCAATCTGCTTTTCCCGATTGTGTTCTTAATGTATGTATTGTAATATGATTTATAATTTGTACAAGTTGTGGCTTTCCTACCACTCTTTGCAAAAATTTCCATCCAAAAATCAAAAAGGCGTTCAATGTCATTCTGGCATTTCTGGTATTCAGCTTATTGCCCCGGTCAATCCTGTATAGCAAATCATTTTCCTGTTTCCGCAATTCCACCAAAGCAGGCGGCATAACTGTATATTCCCCAACTCGTTGATGAACATTGGCGGCGCATCCTGCTGCCAGTCTGCATACTTTCCCGGCATTTGCATATAATATATACGTAAAATACGTGTATTTTTCACGCTTTTCTCTTGATAATACATAAAATACGTGTTATTATATCATTGTAAGGAGGAAACTTACATGAGATTCAGAGAAGTCGACCGGATGCTAAAGGATGATGGATGGTACGTGTCAGACATAAGCGGCTCACAT
>CANPIC010000050.1 GCA_947574055.1 uncultured bacterium | reverse complement strand
GAAAAAGTACACTGCTCAACGTGATAGGTGCGCTTGACACACCTACATCTGGCAAGGTAAAGATTGGTGGCAAGGATATTTTTTCCATGGATGACCGCAAACTGACCATTTTCCGCCGGAGGAATATCGGCTTTATCTTTCAGGCGTTTAACTTAATTCCCGAACTGACTGTTGAGCAGAATATCATTTTCCCGGTGCTGCTTGATTATCAGAAACCCGATCAGAAGTATCTGGAAGAATTGCTTACGGTTCTTAATCTGAAAAAGCGGCGTAACCACTTGCCTGGCCAGTTATCCGGTGGACAGCAGCAGCGCGTGGCAGTCGGACGTGCCCTTATCACACGCCCGTCCTTAATCCTTGCCGACGAGCCGACCGGAAACCTTGACACGCGCAATAGCAGCGAAGTCATCACCCTGTTAAAAAAAGCGTCAAAGAAGTATGAGCAGACCATTATTATGATTACCCACAATCGTAGTATCGCACAGACCGCCGACAGGGTGTTACAGGTGTCAGATGGCGTTCTGACTGATTTAGGGAGGTGCCAGGAATGAAAAGCTATCTCAGCCTTATACCTATTTCGGCAAAGGTTCATAAGCGGCAGAACAGAATGACCATTTTATGTATTATTTTCGCCGTTTTCCTGGTGACTGCCATTTTCAGTATGGCAGAAATGGGTATTAGAATGGAGCAAACAAGATTGGTAAATAAGCATGACGGTTTGACATTGCAGGATATCATAAGCAGCACAACCGGGCAAACGCTCTGTGTCGTTGCCATTGTATTCTTTGTCTTGGTGCTGATAGCAGGCGTATTGATGATTGCAAGCAGTATCAACAGTAACGTGACACAAAGGACAAAATTTTTTGGAATGATGCGGTGCATTGGAATGAGTAAACAACAAATTATTCGTTTTGTAAAACTGGAAGCTCTGAATTGGTGCAAAACAGCTATTCCGACAGGCGTTACACTTGGTATTATCATCACATGGGGGTTATGTGCTGTTTTACGTTTTCTTGTCGGAGAGGAGTTTTCTGACATTCCTCTTTTTGGTATCAGTATAGCTGGTATCATCAGTGGAATTATCGTAGGTATTGTTGCAGTGTTAATCGCTGCCAGAGCTCCAGCAAAACGGGCGGCAAAAGTATCTCCTGTAATGGCGGCTTCGGGAAACTCAGAAATCACAGGAAATATAAATCATACAGCAAAGGTCAATTTATTCAAAATTGAAACAGCTCTGGGGATTCATCATGCAGTAGCGGCAAAGAAAACGCTGCTACTTATGACGGGTTCCTTTGCCCTCAGTATTATTCTTTTTCTGAGTTTTTCTGTTTTGGTAGAATTTGTTGGTTATATCATGCCACAGTCTGCCGCCACTGCTGATATTAACATTTCAAGTGTTGATGCTTCAAAGGGGGTAGATAGTGCTTTACTTGATACGATCAGCACAATGGACGGAGTAAAACGTATTTTCGGACGCCGCCGCGTTTTTAACATTCCGGCGCAGCTAAATGCAAAGGCGGTTGAAATTGATATGATTTCTTATGATGATTTTGATTTGAGCTGTCTTGTGAAAGACGATATGCTGAAAAAAGGCAGTGATATTTCTAAAGTATATGGAAACAGTCATTATGTGCTTGCGACATGGGACAAAAGCAGTTCTCTGGAAATTGGTGATAAAATACTTGTTGCCGGTGAAGAATTTGAAATTGCGGGTTTGCTGAAATATGATCCATTTAACAGCGACGGGCTCACAAACGGAGAAATAACCCTTATTACCTCTGGTGATACCTTTATTCACTTAACTGGAATAACGGATTATTCTCTCATTATGATACAAACAAGAGGTGATGTAACGGACGAAGATGTAACAGCAATTCGGGATATCTTAAACGATGATTGCAGCTTAAACGATTTGCGCGACCAACGGACCTCTGGGACTTATCTTGCATTTGTGTTCTGTATTTATGCGTTTCTAGCCATTATTGCCTTGGTAACGGTATTAAATATTGTAAACAGCATTTCCATGAGTGTGTCCTCAAAAATTAAGTCATACGGGGCGATGCGGGCAGTAGGGATGAACGAATATCAGATAACTAAAATGATTGTTGCTGAAGCATTTACCTATGCTTTGCTGGGAGGTATTGTTGGCAGTATGGTCGGGCTGATCGTTTACAGGCTGCTATACAACATTCTTATAGGCACTCATTTCAGCTATGCAATATGGAGTTTGCCGACAATTCCTTTACTCATTATTTTGCTATTTGTCTGTATGGCAGCTTTCATAGCAGCTTATATTCCGGCAAAACGGATTCACAACATGGCAATAACCGAAACAATCCATGAACGATGATTGCATTTCACTTTTGAAAATGTAATCTGACATCTGCAGGGCGGCGGGATAGTCAACACCTCTATTTTGCGGCCCTGTTCTGGACTTTTATCAGACCGATGAACGGGAAGTTACATACCCTGACGCTTTTTCTCAATATAATCGAATTGCTGCTGAATAAACGCTCCCAAGTCCTTTGCCGAAACGGAGTTGCTTATGGTGAGATCCTTACTGGAGGGATCTGGTTCAAAACCGCGCTCAGGTGCCGGAAGCCAGCGACAGACACTAAAAACATCCCCATCCCAGGTAAGGTCAACAGAAAAAGTAGCTTCCACATATTTTTTAAAGCTCCGAATCCCCTTGGGCATGAGCCAGTAATTTTTATAGGGCGTATGGAGCGTTAAATTCCGCAGCTTCATTTGCTCAAAGAATTGGAACACGAATCTCCCGATTTCCGCCGCGTCCATTGGATAATCGTAAATAGTGGCCGCCTCTGAAATACATTTGATTTGCAGTACAGGGAAAAACAAAATCTGTTTTTTATTGACCAGATTTATGCTCAGGCCATGACGGCAAAATCCAGGTGTATCGTATAATCTTTCATCGAACATGTTCCTTCCTCCCAATAAAGATTGATCAGTTTGTAAACATAAAATTATGTCATATCCAATTACGAAAAACAATTCCCATTCTCAGAGTTTTTATTCTATGTCTCCATGTCGCATTTCTGCGGTCTATGTTTTGTGCAGCATCTTTGGTGTTTATGGTTACCCAATACACTTAGTATATAGCAGAAAGAGAGGATTTGCTACTATAGATTTTATCGAAATTGCAAGGAAACGTTATTTCGTCCGGGGCTATCAGGACAAAAAGTGGAGGAGGGAAAGCTGCAAAGGATTCTGGAAGCGGCACATTTCGTGCAATCATATGGGCGTTTTGTGCAATAGAACTTGATAGAATCTCCCTTAATCCGATATAACTTATACCAGAGTACGTGGACGACATCCTGCGGGAGGAGCGAGTGGTGGAGTTTGGCTTTGTGGAGGGGAACGTGCGCCTGCGGGTGGATCTTGTGAGTCGGATAATTTTGAGATAGGAAGTGCAGGTCAGTTCGTCTAACGGTTCCCTGCAGAACAGATATTTTTCAGAAGCAGGAAGGATAGGCGGTATCCATCTGCCCGGCAGAAGGGTTGTTGACAAAAAAAGATAAAAATGGAGGAGAGTTAAAATTGAGTGTTAATGGCATAGGACAGAATTATGATCAGAACAATGTGGCAACAGCGAAACGTATGAAAAGCCAAAACAGTACAGAAAAAGCAGTAGTAGCGGACACAAGAAATGAGGGTACTGTCTCATCCTCTAAGCAGAGGGAGCCGGCATATGCAAATTACACAAAAGAAGCTCTTGTGAAAGATACTGAGAAAGAGCAAACTACATTTCCGACCTTCCATGCATTGTCTAAATTAGAAAAGTATTTTAAGGTTTTAAGCGAACATTACGCAAAGGTAAATGAGGAAAATAAAAAATTTGCAAGTCCTGAACAGCATATTAGCGATAAGTATTTTAATAAAAATTCGCCCTATTATGTAAAAGGTTTAACACAAAAGGAACGTGAAATCTGTGCAACACAGGAACAACGTGTTTTGCTGGGAATGCAGCCTGATTTGTGTGGGAATGATCCGGTGATCCGCGAAAAATTTGGCGGATGTAATAGTTTCGTGGAGGATATGGAATGGAATCAGGAAATTCGTGACAAAACAAATGACGCCATTGATCAGGCATTTGAAGAAAAGGGAATTGTAATCCCCAAAGGTGCCGATTTAAGGCTGACAGTTGACCCCTATGATTTCTTTATTCACGTAAGTGGAGTAGAGGAAGAATTGGCAAAAAGGATAGAAGAAGCATTGAATCAGGGGAAAAATGGTTATTACCTATATGAACATATCGCTTTTTGTGACCCGGTAAATTATGGTGTAGAGGAACCTCTCCAATACATATCGGGAGATAAAGAAAAAATGGTGGTTTATCACTTTGTAAATCGGCTGACAGGATATGATATCAGAGAACTGGAAAACAGGGATGGAAAGTTTTATACGCCCGCTGGAGAAGATTTGTGGGAAGTGTTAAAAGACAAATATGACAAATTGGCAGCAGACGGCAAGGCGGATGTTTCCACACTGACGAGATATGAGGCTGCATATCGGAGAGTCGCTACAGCAGGATGGGAGAGGACAACGGATTGTAATCTGACGATTGGCTATCAGGACGGTTACTTATATGATCTTGATACATCATATGGCTATGGCCCGGGGCAGACGGCATGGCAGGACAGGGTGAGAAACTGGTATCAAGGCGTGCAAAGAGAATATTTGCGTGAACGTGAGGAAGAACTTAAAAGAGAGGAAAATACTCCTTCCAGGTTTGCAATGGTGGTCAAGGAAACTGAGGATTATATGAGACGAACGTTCGGGGAGGGAAGTGTGTCCGCCTCACAGAGCGCAGAAGTTCAGTTAGATTCAAAACCTCCTGTGTTTCTGGAAGCGCTGGAACGTTTGAAGAAAGAGGGAATGATCGTGCCACTTACGAACAGAATCCTTAATCTTCGTGGGGAATCACGGATACTCCGGGGATTTGACTTTAAAGCATAATGTCCTCCTGTTGTCCGTAATATAACGACAGTTGATGAGAACGGGTACAGGGGTTATACTGATTATGAGGACGGAAACTGTAGCTGATAATTCCCCGCGCAGACCACGCCGTTTTGGATCAGGTCCGGGCCGTTTATCCGGGGGATATTTTGCCCGAACAATGAAAGGAGGAGACAGGACATGTATGAATTGGTACAAGTCAGTAAAAAATGCTACTACATAAACTGTCCGGCAAAGATTGGTGTCTATGTGGCAGACAGGGATCATGTCTACCTGGTTGACAGTGGAAATGACAAGGAGGCGGGGCGCAAGGTCAGACAGATACTGGATAAGAACGACTGGCATCTGACGGCAATCCTGAATACCCACTCCAATGCAGACCATATCGGCGGAAACAGATATCTGCAGGGGCAGACAGGATGTAAGGTTTATTCGGGCGGCATAGAGGCGGCGTTTACAAAATACCCGGTTTTGGAGCCGGCCTTTCTTTATGGCGGTTATCCGTCTAAGGATTTACGGCATAAGTTTTTGATGGCGCAGGAAAGCGATGTGACGGATTTTTCAGATGAAAGTTTCCCAAAAGAGATTGAAGTGCTACCTCTGCCAGGCCATTTCTTTGACATGGTGGGATTTCGTATGCCGGACGGAGTGGTGTTTCTTGCGGACTGCATCAGCAGCAGGGAAACACTGGAGAAGTATGCCGTCTCATTCATCTATGACCCGGACGCTTATCTGAAAACACTGGACATGGTGATGGAGATGGAGGCGGCTATGTTCGTTCCCGCCCACGCGGAAGCCTCCGCTGATGTGAGAGAACTTGTCTGTTACAACAGGGATAAGGTGTATAGCATCGCCGAAAAGATTTTATCTATCTGTGAGGAGCCGGTCTGCTTTGAGCATATTCTACAGGAAGTGTTTAAAGGCTATGGGCTTACCATGAATTTTGAGCAGTATGTTTTGGTGGGAAGTACGGTGCGGTCTTATCTGTCCTGGCTGAAAGATAGCGGGAAGATGGTGGCTGGATTTCAGGATCATATGCTGCTCTGGCAAAGAAAGCTGTAAGGGCGGTGGATTATGTGATGATCTTTTGCGTAACCGGGCGGGGAGGAAAATGAGATATTATCTGTGTGATCAGTATCCAATCGAATTTGTGGTGTCAGAAAATATAGATCAGTATTTTGATTCTCATACTCATGTAGGACATTATGTCGTATCTGTTGTCTTGCAGGGAATGGTTGTGGTGCGTCTGGGAAACAGGCAAATGACGTGCCACAGGAATGATGTGTTTGTTGTTCCCCCTTATGTTGTACATTCCGTGCGCCAGGGAAAGGATGTGTGCCTTTTGTCTATGTGTATCGGAACTGCTTTGATAGAAAAGACTGATTTGCGTAATACAGAAGAGGTTGTGCGGAGGCTGTTAGGGGGTGCAGCGGTGCAGGGGATGATAGGGAGAACGCAGGGAGAACGATTGCTGGCTTCTGTGCGGACCGTTTATGGACAGCAGGATCATGTCCGGAAAGAGCTGGATGCGGACATAAAAAGTTTGGCTGATCAGCTTACCAGTCACCCGGAACAGGAACTATCTATAGAGACATTGGCGGCAAATATTTTTATCAGCAAATATTATCTCATAAGGAAATTTAAAAACAGTATCGGAATGACACCACACCAGTTCTGTATCCAGAACCGCATACGAAAATCGCAGGGGATGCTGGATAAGGGAAGGACGATCAGCGGGATTGCCACAGAGATGGGATTTTATGACCAGAGCCATTTTGATAAGGCATTTCAGAAGATTGTCGGGATATCCCCGTCTGCATACATCCGTTCCAAACGGCGGATCGGGCAGGGTACATAGGGCAATTTTTTACAAGACGTGACAGCTTCCGAGGGCTATGATTGAGACGTAGAGCAAATCATATATTGTAATCGGAGGTGTCAGAATGGATACATTTGAATTTTTTAACAATGGTCAATTCGTTTTGCCGGAGAAGGAGGCAGACTTTGCAGGGATTGCATGGTCAAAGCATCCGACCTTTGAGGGTGTGGAACTGAAGCACATGATCACAGCGAGGGATACAGAGGGGCAGTTCAGTTACCATCTGGTAAGGATTGCGCCTGCATGCAGGATTGGCAGCCACATCCATGAAACCCAGTTGGAAACGCATGAGGTGATAAAAGGCAGCGGAAGCTGTGTCAATGCAGGCAGTGTGATTTCGTATGCGCCCGGAACGATATCGATCATGCAGGCAGGTGCAGCGCATGAAGTCATGGCAGGGGCAGAGGGGTTATATCTGTTTGCCAAGTTTATGCCTGCTTTATGTTGAATGAAAGAAACGGCTGCTCTTGTCGGGATTGCCTGCCGCTTTTATGATTTGGAAACTATGCCATATCAGGAACTATCCGTGCCTTTTATGCTGGAAACATTCTGGCTTTGGGAAGACGATGAGAGGGCATCAGATATCATTGAGGCTGAAATGAAAGACAAGGTTTACCGGGGAAATATGGAATTGATAAACTTAGGGTGTGGCATGAGTTATCGTCCGATCGTAACCGGAAACTGTCGGGGTGAAGTCTGGAACTTTACAGATGTAGGCGTCCAGCCCTGCTGCGAACGACAAGACTTTCTTGGCTGGTTTGAACTGTGGCTGGATAATCAGGATGAAACAGACTACTTCAGGGACTTTGTGTACGAGGAAGGAGACTGTGACTAAATAACAACTTCCGGTTTAACGGCTGATGAAAATCAAAACAGGGCGGCGGGGCAGATGCTGACAATCCCGCCGCCCTGTCTGTTATCGCGCCATATCCTGTGCCCTGCGGGGTTGCTGTTCTTTGGTTCGCAGGGATATGCGGGAAGCAGGCCGCGTTCAGGCAATGGGTATTACAGTTCCGGCTCGATAAAATGGACTGCGGAATTATCCCAGTACCTTTTGAAAACATGGTTGTCATTTTCTGTAAAATTCAGCTGATACATTCTGAACGTGACTGCGAAATCTTTGGGCTGCCATTGTTCCACATAAGAGTATTGGTATTTCATACCCAACTGTCTCATGACGGAGCCGCTGCGGGGATTGTTGATATCATGTGTTGCCGTGATATAGGGCAGGCCGTCTTTTTTCACCTGTGCCACAACGGCCCTCGCGGCTTCCGTGATGATTCCCTGATGCCAGTATTCTTTTAAAAGCCCGTACCCCAGATCAGTTTCGGCATGGCTGGTGGGGCATCTTTTGAAGATGCTTTTTTCTTTTTGTTTTTTTCTTTTTCGACAAAAAATGACAAGAGTGCAAAATGTGAAAAACCGCACAGCCAAAGATGGACAAAGAAAGAAAAACATAACAAATATTTAGAATATGATGCCGGGAATGTGGATGATATAATAAAAATGTGCAAAAAACCATGGGAAAAATTGTGCGAAAGAGATAACTATATGTGCAGGCAGACGCAATGGCTGTACAGAATACATAAAAATGACTCAGGAGGAAAATACGTATGAAAAAGAAAGCATTGGCATTATTGCTTGGTCTTTGCATGATTACCATCACAGCCTGTGGCAACACGGCTGGGCAGACATCCGGGGATGCGCCCGCGCAGGAGACACAGGGCGCTGCCACAGAGGCGGAAAGTGCAGGGGATGGCGCAGAAGCAGATGCACCGGCAGCAGGTTCTGCCGTGGCAGGTGTGGTATGGTATAATTTCGCGGATACCTTTATTTCCAACGCAAGACAGACCCTGCTCAACATCGGTGCGGCGGATGGGACCATTACCATTACAGATGCCGACAGCACCAATGACGTGAGTACCCAGACCAGTAATATGAATAACTTCTTCACCCAGGGCGTGGACTATCTGGTACTGAACAATATCAATACCGGTGCCATCTCCGAAATCTGCGATCAGATCCAGGCAGAAGGCTGTTATGGCATCTTTGCCAATACCGATACTCCTTCCGACGAAGATTTTGCCAAAAATGATAAGCTCTACAGCGTATCTTCCGTGGCCACACAATCCGGTACGATCATGGGCGAGGCACTGGCAGAGTACTGGCAGGCACATCCGGAAGCGGACCGCAACGGCAACGGCAAACTGGACTATGTGATGCTGCTGGGTATCCAGGGACACTATGATACGACCGTGCGTTCTCAGTATTCCGTACAGGCGCTGGAAGATGCCGGTATTGAGGTAAATAATATCGGCGGCGAAATCATCTGTGATTACAGCCGTGCGACCGCACAGGAAAAGGTTGCGGCTCTGCTTGCCAATTACAGTGATGATATTGATGCAGTGATCGCATGCAATGACGACATGGCACTGGGGGCGATCGAAGCGCTGAAAGCAGGCGGCTTTTTCACCGGTGACGATACCTATCTTCCGGTCTGCGGCGTGGATGCAACCGTAAATGGCTGTCAGGCCATCAAAGACGGCACCATGCTGGTAACGGCGCTCAATAACCCTGTGATGCTGGCAAAATCTATCTACAAAGTGATGTATTTGACAAACAGCGGCCAGGAAGTGACGACAGAGTCCATGGGTATGGAAGGCGTATCTGTGGAAGGACACAGAGTATGGCTGGACTATTCTCCTGTTACCATCGACAATGTAGATCAGGCAACCTATGATATTAATGATACCGCATTCTGATCAGGGGAGATCATTTCCGCAGCAGATACGGACTTTGAAGGAAAGATACTGATATACCGGCAACCCCGCAGCCTGCTGCAATACAGGTTTGATGCAGCCAGGCCGCGGGGTTTCGTATAGCTGCGAATGCAATTTTCGATGATTCTTACAGATAAGCAAGGAGGGTAGCTTATGGAGGCAAATAACTGCGTCCTTGAAATGAAACATATTTCCAAAAGTTTTCCGGGTGTCAAAGCGCTGGATGATGTTTCCCTGACCATACGGCCGGGAACCGTTCATGCGCTGATGGGGGAAAATGGCGCCGGCAAATCCACACTGATGAAATGTGCATTTGGCCTTTATCAGCCGGATGACGGAGAGATACGGATCCAGGGTAACAGCGTAACGCTGCCTACGCCCAAAGCGGCCATGGTGGCAGGCATTTCCATGATACACCAGGAACTGAATCCCATTATGACACGCAATGTGATGGAAAATATCTGGGTGGGACGGATTCCTTACCGGAATGTGGCAGGCGTGCACTGGGTGGATGATAAAAAAATGTATCAGGATACCCGGAACCTGTTTCAGGATCTGGGGATTACCATAGATCCCAGAGAACGGGTCAGCAGCCTGTCCGTTTCTCATTGTCAGCTTCTGGAAATCGCCCGTGCGGTTTCCTATGGCGCCAAAGTCATTATCATGGATGAACCTACCTCTTCTCTGACAGAGAGTGAGTCAGAACTCTTGTTTGGTATTATCAGGAAGCTGACCATGCAGGGGGTTGCCATCATTTATATTTCTCATAAAATAGAAGAAGTACTCGATATTACGGATGAGGTTACAGTGCTGCGTGACGGCCGGCTTGTAGGGACCTGGCCCACGAAGGAGCTGGACATGGACAGCATCGTCAGCAAGATGGTGGGAAGGGAAATGACAAATCGCTTTCCCAGACCAGAGCATACAATGGGGGACGTATATCTGGAAGTATCCCATCTGACCTCCGCTCTGCCTCATTCTTTTTCTGATATCAGTTTCACCCTCAGAAAAGGGGAAATACTGGGAATAGGCGGACTGGTAGGTGCCCAGCGGACCGAACTGATGGAAAGCATCTTCGGCCTGCGTCCCATCGCGTCCGGCACCATACGCATTGACGGCAAAGAGGTGAACATCAAAAATCCGCGGGAGGCCATCCGGCATAAAATTGCCCTGCTGACGGAAGAGCGGCGTGTAACGGGGATTATTCCCATGCTTTCAGTGGGAGAAAATATCGTACTGGCCAATCAGACGGCAAACCGGAAGAAGTATACGGGCGGCGGGCCGTTCTTAAACTATGGCGCCAGAAACGAGGACGCACAAAAATACGTAGACTCCCTGTCGATCAAGACGCCGGGACTGAAAGCACAGATCCAGTACCTGTCAGGCGGCAACCAGCAGAAAGCGCTGCTGGGACGGTGGATGCTGCTGGGGCCGGATATTCTGATTATGGACGAACCTACCCGCGGCATCGACGTGGGTGCCAAATATGAGATTTACTGTCTGATGGAAGAGATGGTACAGAGAGGAAAATGCGTGATCATGATCAGTTCGGAAATGCCGGAACTGATGGGCATGTCCGACCGGGTCATGGTCATGTGTGAAGGGCACTTGTCGGGTATCTTAAACCGGGATGAAGTGACGGATGAACGCATTATGTACCTGGCAAGTACCTATGAGAATACAGAGAGGAGTAACGAAGATGCAAAAGAAAACATTTAGACCAAAAGACTTCATGATGAATTACGCTCTGTATCTGATCATGCTGCTGATCGTGATTATCATAGCGTGCATTTCTCCCAAATTTATCTCCCTGCGGGTGATCCGTGATATCCTCACCCAGAGTTCCACGAAAATGCTGGTGGCACTGGGCTGTATGTTTATCATCGTATCCGGTTCTGCCGACCTCTCCGGCGGGCGTGTAGTGGGACTGGCGGCAGTGGTGTCCGGCTCCCTGGCACAGCAGGCGGCCTATGCCAATAAATTCTGGCCCAATATGGGGGAACTGCCGGTCATTGTTCCCATTCTGGCTTCCGTACTGGTGGGACTGCTTGTGGGAGCCTGCAACGGCTATGCAGTGGCCAAACTGAAAGTCCCCGCCTTTCTGGCTACGCTGGGTATGCAGATGATTGCTTATGGTGTCAACTGCCTGTACTTTAACAAAGCGCCGAATAACTCTCAGCCGCTGGGCGGTTATAAGGAATCTTTCGGCAATCTGGGAACGGGCTCCCTTGCAGGTATCCCCATCCTGGTGATGATCGCACTGGCACTCTGCGCCGTTGTCTGGATCATCCAGACCAGAACCTGCCTGGGCCGGGAGATCTTCGCCGTGGGCGGTAATCCCAATGCGGCCAGAGTATCCGGTATCAATGTATTTAAGATATTGATGATCACCTATATGATTGCCGGTGCTCTCTATGGCTTTGCCGGATGCCTGGAAGCGGCACGGACCGGCAGCGCTACCAGTTCTTACGGTCTTAGCTATGAGCTGGATGCCATTGCCTCCTGTATCGTGGGCGGCTGCTCTGCCAGCGGCGGCATCGGCTCTGTTCCCGGTGTGATTGCCGGTGTGCTGATCTTCAATGTCATCAACTATGGACTGACCTTTATCGGTCTTAGTTCTTACTGGCAGTTTGTGGTCAAAGGCCTGATCATCATCATTGCCGTGGCTATTGATGTGAGAAAATACGCGGCAAAGAACTGATGGCCTGATACAGCCCCGGAAATGCCGTGCGAAGAAAGAGAAACATCATTTTTCCATAATCATAAAGAGGTGCCTGCAGGAAATGATATATCAGGGCAGGCACCGGAGTCAGGGACGATAAAGGACAGGCCGGGAGGTATCGGGATATGAAGAAAACAAAATGGGTTTGGGCCGGCATGCTCTTTGCCTGTCTGGCGGTTTGCGGGTTTTTGCTTTTTTGCTTTGTAAAAAGGCAAACACAGGATACGGGGCAGGACTGGGTGCGCATTACGGCAGTGCTTCCACACAAAGACTATGGCTACTGGTCGATCATGGGAGAGGGGATTCTGGGCGGAGGAGAAGAGTACGGGGCTGATGTAAAGATTGTGATCCCCCGCATGAATTACGACGTTGCACAGATGACGCAGCTGATCCGGCAGGAGACAGCAGCCAGAGTAGATGCCCTGATCGTACAGGGGATTGATGATGAGGACTATCTGGAAGCCCTGGCAAAAGCACAGGCGCAGGGAATTCTCATCGTTTTGGTGGACACGGATGTGGAGGGCATTTTTCCGCATCTTTATGTAGGAACAGACAACTATGCTGCCGGCAGGAAAATGGGAGAGGCGGTGGCAGCGGTAACAGGAGGGCATGGCACAATCGCAGTCCTGTCAGGCGCGGAAAACTACCCCAATCTGGAAGAGCGCTACGAGGGCATCTGCAAAGCGCTGGAACAATATCCCGATCTGACGGTGGCATGCCTGGAATATGACCAGTATGATTCCCTCCGCGTGATGGAAAAATACCATACCATAGCCAGAGAATATCCGGAGGTGGACACACTGGTGTGTATCGAAGGCACTTCCGGGCAGACTCTGGGCACAAGACTGACAGGGGAGACCAGGAAATTCTCCCATATCTTAGTGTTTGATCTGGTGGAGGAGACGACCCAGGGACTGCGCGCAGGCGCATTTGAAGGTGTGATGGAACAACAACAGGGAAACATGGGACGGATCAGCGTAAGGGAGATCCGGCGCCAAATGGAATCCGGCGGGCAGTGGGACCGCAAAATACTGACAGATGTAAACTTTGTCATGGCAGAAGATCCGGAGGACAAGGGAAATGGATAGAGAAAGAAAACGATCTATTTCAACGGAGTACAAAAAAGGATATTCTGTCATTCTCGGCTGTGTGATCATCATGTTTGCGGCCGCTTCCATGGGCAACTGGATGCTGTCCCTGGGGTATGGCAGTGCCCTGGATGAGCTGCTGGAGCTCAATCAGCTCTTCGTGGAGATCGAGACAGCCAATATGGCCATCAGCGACGCCTATCTGTATCTGCGGGAGAGCAGTATGGAAGGCTACACAGCCGAGCGGGAAAATGTCTGCCGTCAGACTGCCGTGGTGGAGCGACAAGTGGAGCGGGAATATTCCCGTGCCAAAAAAGATCTGGCCTGCATGACCGAAACCTATCTGGAGGAGTGTGACCGCCTGATCCTGCTGCTGAAAAGCTATGTCTCACAGGAAAACCCTCATGACGTCAGTGACAAAGAGATTGACGTGCAGTTCAGAGCCACACAGGAAGTGATGGATTATATCAACACCAGTTTTAAAGATATTTATTCTATAGAACTGACAGTTTCCCTGGAAAAGAAACAGAACATGGCGCAGATCAGCCGGGCCATCGGTTTTTTGCAGATCGGCCTGCTGGTACTGGTGCTGGCCATCTACCTGAAACATAACCTGCGGATCATACGGAACATTTCCGACAGCCTGAGCCAGCTGACCAGGTTTGTGGAATGTATCAAAGAGAATTTATACCATACGGAACGACTGGAACTGCGCTCACATGACGAACTGATGATACTGGCGGACACGATGAATGACATGCTGGACATTATCCAGAAACAGGTGTGCCAGCTGGAACAGGACAACCAGATACGGGCCCAGATCAAAGAGATGGAGATAGACAACCTCCGTCTGAAAAATGAACTGCAGAGCAGCCAGATGAATCTGCTGCAGTCCCGGATCAATCCCCATTTTCTGTTTAATACGCTGAACATGATTTCCAATTCTGCGGTGATGGAAGATGCGGAACAGACAAGGACGCTGATTGATATCACGGCCGAGTACCTGCGCTACAATCTGGACCGCCTGACCAAGACGGTTACCCTTGCGGAAGAGATAGAAAATCTCAAAGATTATATCTATATACAAAAATGTCGTTTTGAAGATCGTTTTACCTTTGTCTTTGACCTTGACAGGGCCTGCAGTGCCCAGAAAATGCCCTGTATGATCCTCCAGCCCCTGGTGGAAAATGCTCTAAAACACGGTATCCACAATATGTTGACCGGCGGCAGGGTGATCATACGCACAAAACAGGCTCCGACATGCACGATGATTGAGATAGAAGACAATGGCTGCGGCTTTCAGCAGACCTATATCAGCAAGATCAGAAACGGAGAATTTGAGTATGAAAAAGACGACCATGTGGGCCTGCGCAATATTTATATGCGGCTCAAACTTTTTTATCAGGCGCAGGTAGTATTTGACGTGGACAGCCATCCGGGGAAAACAGTGCTTCATATCGAAGTTCCCGGTCAGGGAACTTGGCAGGGAGAATAAGAAATGTTTACACTGATCATAGCAGACGATGAAAAAGCGGCATGCAAACGGCTGGAACTTTTTACCAAACGGGAATTTCCGGAGATCGAGATCACAGCAATCGTCAACGACGGCTATGAACTGGTGCGCAGTGTGGAAACGCTGGCTCCTGACATTGCCATTGTGGATATGAACATGCCGGGGATGAACGGGATTGAGGCGATTCGTATCCTCCATGAACGCAAAGTAAATACAAGATTTATCATCAATACGGCCTACGACGAGTTTGACTATGTGAAACAGGCTCTGGATATGAAAGTGGATGCCTACCTGCTGAAACCGGAGAAAAAGGAACACTTTCTGGAGACGATAAGAAAGGTATGTGACAGCATCTGCAAAGAGCGGGAAGAGGCAGAGTCCAGAAACCGGATGCATTCTCTGCTGACAGGCATCCATTCGGTGCTGGAGAGTGATATCGTCTATTCGGTCCTGATGAAAGAGCCTTCGGAGCACAGCATGCGCATGTACTGCGAAATGAACCACATACAGTTCTGCGGAGCCGCCGTGGCGACGATCCTGCCCTCCGGTCTTGGAGAAGGCCGGGAGCCGCTGCAGAAAAATGTCTGGAATCAAACCGTCCACCGCGCCCTGGACAGCCTTTGCAACTGTATCGTAAATGCCACCGATCATGGAATCAGTCTGATCATCCTGGCGCAACGCATGCAGCGCAAAGACTCCCGGGAGACAGAAGAATGGATCAAAGACCTGGTATGGCTGGCCGTCGAAGAACTGCGCCGTGAGTACCCGCTTCATTTCCGGGCCGGGATCGGCGGCTTTTACGAAAAGCTGACAGACCTGCCCCGCTCCTATCAGGAAAGCCTGGAAGGCCTGTATCAAAAAACGCCGGCAGCCAAAGAGGAGGAAAAGGCAGAAGAGAAAGGAGAAGGCCTGGAAAAATGGCAGGAACAGCTTGAACGGATCCAGGCCCTGTGCCAGATGGGCGGCGCATCAGACTACGTAAAAGAAGCCATCCGTTACATCGGTGAGAATTTCGCCAGAGATATCTCACTGGACAGCGTGGCAGAGGCAATCGGCATCAGCTCTTACTACCTCAGCCGCATCATCAGCCAGGAACTGGGCGTTACCTTCGTGGAATACCTGACCGGCCTGCGCATTGTCGAAGCGGCAAAACTGGCTGCGGCGACCAGACTTTCCCTGAAACAGATCGCAGAACGCACCGGCTACCCCAACGAAGCCTACCTCTGCCGCGTGTTCAAAAAATACGCCGGTAAGACAATCGGCCAAACCCGCAGAGAAGAACAAAAAAACCCTCCCCAATAACCCTCAAAAACAGCATCGAAGCGGAAAAGGCCCGGAAGGATTTACAGACGCATTAGCGTCTGAAAAGCATTCCAGGAGAGGGGCCTTTGAAGAGAAGATGCGGAACTGGAAGCAAAACAGCATCGAAGCGGAAAAGGCCCGGAAGGATTTGCAGACGCATTTGCGTCTGAAAAGCGTTCCAGGAGAGGGGCCTTTGAAGAGAAGATGCGGAACTGGAAGCAAAACAGCATC
>CANPIC010000049.1 GCA_947574055.1 uncultured bacterium | reverse complement strand
TATGCGTATTTGGAATTTCTCATTTTGGCTTGTACTATTTATATTCTAACATCACCGCTCCACATATTCAGGATTATCCGGTTTACGCTTTGTCAATGGAGAAATCTCCACCGGATGATCCATCAGGAATGTGGGCTGGATCAGATGCTCTTCCACAAACTCTTCAAAGAACAGATTGAGGATATCTCCCTTTTTATGTCTTTCTTCATATGCCACACCTTTTTCTTTGGCGATGGCTCTTGCTTCTTCCAGGCTATGGATTTCTGTAAAATCAACCCCCGCATATTTCCTGACGGCATCTACCATCGTAATGCGTTCAAATGGTTTGCTCAGATCCATCTCGGTACCCCTATAGGTGATAGTCGTGGTGCCCAGTACTTCTTTTGCCACATAGCGGTACAGATTCTCTGTCAGATCCATCATGCCGTTGTAGTCCGTATATGCCTGATACAGTTCCATCAGAGTAAATTCCGGGTTATGTCTTGTATCCAGCCCTTCGTTGCGGAATACACGCCCGATTTCATAGACCCGCTCCAGGCCGCCCACGATCAGACGTTTTAAATATAATTCCAGTGAAATACGCAGTTTCAGATCTTCGTCCAATGCATTGAAATGTGTCTCAAACGGCCGCGCCGCCGCGCCACCGGCATTGGATACCAGCATCGGGGTCTCCACTTCCATAAATCCCTGGCTGTCCAGATATCTGCGGATCGCGCTGATCACTTTGGAACGCTTAATAAAGGTGTCACGGACCTCTTCATTCATAATCAGATCCGTATAGCGCTGGCGATAACGCAGGTCCGTGTTAACCAGTCCATGATATTTTTCCGGAAGAATCTGCAGACTTTTTGACAGGAGTGTAATCCTGACAGCATGGATGGAAGTCTCACCTGTTTTTGTTTTAAAAACCTCACCCTCAATACCGACTATGTCACCGACATCGTATTTTTTAAATTCTGCATAGGGTTCTTCTCCTATGCTGTCACGGGCCACATAAGATTGTATGTTGCCTTTCAGATCCTGAATGTTACAGAAGGAGGCTTTCCCCATAATGCGTTTGGACATAATACGACCAGCCAATGACACAGTCTGTCCCTGCATCTCTTCATAATGCTCCTTTACCTCCACACTGTGATGCGTCACATCATATTTTGTAAGCTGAAAAGGGTCCTTTCCCTTTTCCTGGAGCGCCGCCAGTTTTCTCTTCTCACTTTCAGAAGCTGTCCCAGATCCTGCTCCTGTTGTCTGTTCTGCACTTCTCCCACGTCCATCTCTCCTTCTGCTTGTGTCACAGTTCAGGCAGATCAGCCTGCCTGCATTGTTCTTTAATTACTTCTTTGTATTTCCAGTACCTTATATTCCAGGACTCCGGCCTGTGTCTCCACTTCGATCACATCGCCGGCTTTTTTCCCCATCAGTGCCCTGCCCACGGGAGATTCGTTGGAAATCTTTCCTTTTAGGCTGTTGGCCTCTGTGGAGCCGACGATCTTATATTCCAGTTCCTCACTGAATTCCAGATCCAGGATCCTCACACGGCAGCCGATATTGATCTTGTCCAGATCGACTTCATCTTCCACAACCACTTCTGCGTTTTTAAGGATTTTTTCCAGTTCTTCGATCCTGGCTTCGATATCGCGCTGCTCATCCTTGGCTGCATCGTATTCTGCATTCTCGGATAAATCACCCTGTTCTCTGGCTTCTTTGATCTTCTGTGCCACTTCCTGCCGCTTGACTACTTTCAGTTCATGCAGTTCATCCTCATATTTTCTAAGTCCCTCATACGTTAATATGTTTTTCTTCTCTTCCATTTTCTGTTTGCCACCTCTCCATAATCGTAATCTTACTCCGGCCTCTTCTAACCGGATGACATCCCCCTGCTATCTGTGATCCATCTATTGTAAGCGCCAAAACGGTTTGTCACCTGCCATACTTTGTTCTGACCATCTCCGTCGAGATTATACCCCATCCCGCAATACAGTGTCAAGGGCATTGTGCAGGGACAGATAAGGAATCCGGCCACATCGGACAGCAATCCGCCGACTTTTATTTTTCGTCCGCAGCAGATCCAGATATACACTCTCCGGCGGAAAATTGCCCATACACCGGCAGCCATCTTTTGCCGTATCCAGAATCAGCGTCTTCTTTTCCCGAAAAGTGAGGCCGGCATTATCTCTGACGCATCTGACAGACAATCCATATTCTTCATAGGCATCTTCGGCAAATTCCTGCCATGCCTCTGCCCGTTCTGTAATAATCGTCACATAATTAAAGGAAGCATAGATTTCCTCCATGATTGTCAGCTGCGGATCGCCTGACATCTCCCACAAGGAAGATTCCCCGTTTTCCCCGGATTCTTTTCTGCCATCTACAAAAATAAGCTGTTCGGCCCGGAACACAAGTAGATTCTCCCGCTGGCTGCGCCGATAATATGCAAGCATCAGTTCAGCCGGAAGGAGTTCTTCCTGCCAGGAATAAAAAAGAAATGCATTCTCTGACAGAGTTGTCATATTCCGCACTTCTTTCCTTTGCTTATCTCTGCTCTGGCTCTCTTTTTTCTGTATGGCCTTCCTGATATTCCGAAATGTCCGCTGCAGTCTGCGCCGCTGCCTGCTCTCGCTCCTGCCAGGCACTGCGGATGCCCCTGCATCTTTTTGCCGGTTTCCGTTCTGCTTTTGCTCCGCTTCCGCCGCCTGTTGTTGTTTTCCGATCTCCTGCTCTGTTATCCCTCTGATGCCATACCCCTCCACCGGAATATCCAGGAACACCCCACTGCCGCAAACAAGCGGATAAGGAAAGCCCAATACCTCTTCCGCCATCCGTCGTATTTTGTTTTTCTTTTTTTCTTCCGGTATTGTATAAATGCCAATCATTTTTTCCATACTGCAGTATATGCATATCACTGCGAAAGTATCAAACTTAAAAGCTGAGCCTGCCATCTTGCCCTATGATTCGATTTCTTTTAACAGTTCCAGTAATTCTTCCATGGACTGTGCCTCATTAACCCGTCTTCTGACCGCTGCACTGTGAGGAAAACCTGCCGTATACCATGATACATGCTTGCGCATTTCCCGGATTCCGGTATATGCACCTTTACAGGCAAACTGCAGCCTGGCATGTTCCAGTATCATCTCTTTTACCTCGGAGGCCGCAGGCCGCTCCGGCGTCTGTCCCGTTTCCAGAAAAGTAATGATATCCCGGAATATCCAGGGATTGCCCTGAGCAGCCCGTCCGATCATCACACCGTCGCATCCGCTCTCTTCCATCAGCCGACGGGCGCAGGGGCCATCTGTCACATCTCCGTTTCCGATCACCGGAATATGCACCGCCTCTTTCACCTGCCGTATGATCTCCCAGTCTGCCTTGCCTCCATAGTATTGTTGTCTTGTCCTGCCATGAACTACCACCGCTGCGGCGCCGGACTCCTGCGCAATATGTGCCATTTCCACCGCATTGACATGTGCCTCGTCAAATCCCTTGCGGATCTTTACCGTCACCGGCTTTTGGACAGCCCTGACTGTCTTTTCTATAATCCGGCCTGCCAGAACTGGATCTTTCATCAAAGCAGAGCCCTCACCGTTATTTACCACTTTGGGAACAGGGCAGCCCATATTGATATCCAGTATGGAAAAAGGCCGATCCTCAATCTTTTTTGCCATCTCACTGATGATATCCGCATCTGAGCCAAACAGCTGCAGCGAAACCCGGCCCTCCTGAGGATCAATCTCCATCAGGCTATCCGTATTTTTATTCTTATAATAAATGGCTTTGGCACTGACCATCTCCATGCAGACCATCCCTGCGCCCTGCCTGGCACAGAGTAAACGAAAAGGCAGGTCACTCACACCTGCCATGGGAGCCAGTATCACATTGTTTTTCAGGACCACATCTCCGATCCGCATCGTTTTGAGCATCCCGCCTCTGCCTCTTTCTCCTACCACTTCTTTGCCCCTGTCTCCACGTTTTTCTCATAAATAATCCGCAGACCGTCCAGCGTCAGTGCACTGTCATATACATCAATACTATCTGTCTCTTCAGAAATCATTCTGCCCAGGCCCCCGGTCGCCACTACCTTCAGATCCGTATAGCCGGTTTCTTTTTTAACCTGTTTGATAATATATTCCGTCTGCCCGATCTGTCCGTACACAAGCCCTGCCTGCATACTGGAAATTGTCTCCTGCGCCAGTATGGATTTGGGTTTTTTGATCTCTACCTCCGGCAGCTTGGCCGCCTCCTGGGAAAGAGCCATCAGCGATATTCGAAGCCCCGGGGCAGTCACACCTTCGCTGAAACTGCCATCCTCTCTCACCAGATCATAGGTCGTTGCCGTGCCAAAATCCAGCACCAGCACGGGACCGCCATATTTCTCATAAGCTGCCACCGCATCCACGATCCGGTCGGCTCCGATCCCCCGGGGATTCTCACCGGATATCCTGATTCCCGTCTTCACGCCCGGTCCTACGATCAGCGGTTTCTGATGAATATATTTTACCATGGCTCCTGTCAGTGAGTGCATTACATTCGGTACCACACTGGCCATACTGATGCCGCTGATATCGTGGACAGTCATTCCGTTCGTCTGCAACAATTCCCTGATCGTAATGCCAAATTCATCGGAGGTCCGCTGTATCTTTGTGGTGATGCGGAAACTCTTTTTCAGTTTTTTTCCTTGAAAGACGCCAAAGGTGATATTCGTATTACCTACATCTACTACCAGTAACATAATTTTTTCCTATTTATAGTTCCGCACTTCCCAAGAAAGGAGCACTTTCTCTGACAGGTACCTCGACGGTTTCACGTCTCTGTCCCTGTCTACTCCTTTCTCAGGAAGTGCTGTTTTATAGTTCCGCACTTCCCAAGAAAGGAGCACCTTCTCTGACAGGTACCTCGACGTTTTCACGTCTCTGTCCCTGTCTGCTCCTCTCTCAGGAAGTGCTGTTTGGGTGTCGTTTACAGTTATTGTTCCGTGAGGTCTTCCTGCAGGATCAGGACTCTGTAGTACATGCTCAGGGAATGAAGTAATTCTCTGCGTTTTCTGCGTATTTCCCCGATCAGGAGGCCGCTGGTTATCTCATCATAATAGATATCATTTTCCGCTGCGTCTGTCTCCAGAGACACGCTGCCATCAGATTCAAAGACAATCGTAAAGATGCCCCCGGCTTCTTCGGTGAACAGTACACAAATAATGTGCAATTCGTCCTGGATTGACCGGGGTATCTGGCTGAATTTTTCGTTAAAATAATACTTTTTTTCGTAAGCATTGGCTCCGCACAATATGATCCGCTCATCAGACATAGCCATACAGTCCTCTCACTGAAACCTCGCCGGCATATATATTTGCCACGCTGCCGTCCTCTCTCTCCACGAGTAGTTCACCGTTTTTATTCATGCCTCTGGATATCCCCTTAAACTCTCCTTTCGGATCAAGCACCCGCACTTCCCTGTCTCTGCTGATCAGATGGGTGTTGTAATCTTCAAGGATCGCGGACAAATCCTCAGTCTGCAAAAACTGCGTATAATCTTTCTCAAACCGCTCCATGACTTCCGCAATCAGGCCGGCCCGATTGACTTTTTTGTCTGATTCCAGATACAGCGAAGTGGCCACATCGCGGATTTCCTCCGGAAAAGTGGTGATGTTGACATTGATTCCGATTCCCACCACCACATAGTGGATGCTGTCCTGCTCCACACTCAGGCTCATTTCCGTCAGTATACCGACCGTTTTCTTGCCGTTGATCACGATATCATTCGGCCATTTGATCAGTGCCTGCAGACCACTGGCCTGCTCGATGGCCCCCGCCACACTGTGCGCCGCCAGCAAGGTCAGCATGGAAGCCTTATCCGGGGCAAACTCCGGTTTCAGAATAAAGGTCATGGATACCATCATTCCCGGACTTTGCTGCCAGGTACGCCCCCGCCGTCCTTTGCCGGCAGTCTGCATATCTGCCACCACCAGCGTGCCTTCCGGCGCACCTTCCTCCGCCAGACGCTTGGCCTGGGTATTGGTAGAGTCCGTTTCTTTAAAATATACCACTTGTTGTCCCAGCCACGTTGTGCCCAGGCGGCTTTTCAACTCGCTTTCTGACAAAATATCCGGCGCTTCTTCCAGGCGGTAGCCTCTGCGCGGCGTGGAGGCAATCTGATAGCCTTCTTCTTTCAGCCCGTTTATCACCTTCCATACCGCCGTCCGGGATACGCCAAAATGTTCACACAACTCCTGACCGGAGACATAATTCGCCGTCTCTCTGAGCATTTTGAGGATTTCCGTTTTCACACTTCCGCTCCCAAGGTAGCTGCCATTACAGCTTTGATTGTATGCATGCGGTTTTCTGCCTCCTGGAACACCGCCGACTGCGCAGACTCAAATACCTCGTCTGTCACTTCCATTTCCGTGATCCCAAAACGGGCTCCCATTTCGCTGCCGATCTTAGTCTTTAAATCATGGAACGCCGGCAGACAGTGTAAAAATATGGCCTGCTCTCCTGCCATCTCCATGATCCGTCCATTCACCTGATAAGGAGACAGATCCCGGATTCGCTCTTCCCATACCGCGTCAGGCTCTCCCATGGAAACCCACACATCCGTACAGATCACATCCGCTCCTGACACCGCCTGGGCAGGATCAGGCGAGAGTGTGATCGTTGCACCACTTTCCTTTGCCAGCGCCCGGCAGGTCTCCACCAGTGCGCTGCCTGGGAAGTACTGCTGCGGTGCACAAGCCGTAAAATGAATCCCCAGTTTCGCACAGACTACCATATAAGAATTGGCCATATTAAAGCGGGCGTCTCCCATATATACAAGACGTACCCCTGCCAGTCTGCCCAGACACTCCCGGATCGTCAGCATATCTGCCAGCATCTGTGTCGGATGAAACGTATCTGTCAACCCGTTCCAGACCGGCACACCCGCGTGCTGTGCCAGTTCTTCCACGATTTCCTGCCCGAAGCCCCGATATTCGATGCCTTCATACATCCGCCCCAGAACCCGCGCCGTATCGGCAATGCTCTCCTTTTTTCCGATCTGGGAACCCGCCGGGTCCAGATAGGTCGTTCCCATCCCCAGATCATGCGCCGCTACTTCAAAGGCGCAGCGCGTTCTCGTACTGGTTTTTTCAAAAATAAGTGCCACGTTCCTGCCACGGAGCACATCCACCGGAATCCCTTTTTTCTTTTTTTCCTTTAAAGCAGCTGCCAGATCAAGAAGATACAAGATCTCTTCCGGCGTATAATCCAGTAGCTTTAAAAAATGCCGTCCTTTTAAATCCATCTTTCCTTTCCCTGTTATCTCTTTGTGGCTGCATTAGTTCCCTAACAGTTCCTTTACAGAAGACGCAAGTCCCGCCATCCCCTGTATCTCAGACGGAATGATGATCTTCGTCGCCTTACCGTCCGCCGCTCTTTCAAAGGCCTCCAGCCCTTTCAGGCGAAGTACGGCCTCATCTGCCCCTGCTTCCCTGATAAAGCGCAGACCATCCGCAGTTGCTTTCTGTACTTTCAGAATTGCTTCCGCTTCACCTTCCGCCTCACGTATCATCTTCTCTTTCTGCGCTTCTGCCCGCAAAATTGCCGACTGCTTCTCAGCTTCCGCTTCCAGTATGGCAGATTCTTTTTTCCCTTCTGCAACCAGCACTGTGGATTTCTTTTCTCCCTCTGCCCGCAGAATCGCTTCACGGCGTTCCCGTTCGGCCTTCATCTGTTTCTCCATCGCGTCCCGGATCGCCGACGGCGGAATGATATTTTTCAGTTCCACCCGGTTTACCTTGATCCCCCAGGGGTCTGTCGCAATATCGAGAGAGGAACGCATCTTTGTATTGATCACTTCTCTGGATGTCAGTGTCTGATCCAGTTCCATCTCACCGATTATATTACGCAGTGTGGTTGCCGTCAGATTTTCGATGGCCATAATCGGGTTTTCCACCCCATACGCAAACAGTTTGGGATCGGTGATCTGGAAAAATACCACCGTGTCAATCTGCATGGTGACATTATCCTTCGTGATCACAGGCTGCGGTGCAAAATCCACCACCTGCTCCTTCAGAATCACTTTCTTGGCCACCTTGTCAATAAAAGGCACTTTAAAATGGATTCCTACCGCCCAGGTTCCCTGATATGCGCCCAGCCGTTCCACCACATAAGCGTTGGCCTGTGGCACGATACGGATGCACGACGCCGCGGTACAAAGTACAATCAGACATAAAATTAAAACGATAACTCCACCTACCATTTTCAAATCTCCTCTTTTCTTTCCCTTACAATCAGTTTCACACCCTGTATGGCCATCACTTCCACCACTGCCCCTACCGGGTATCTGACAGACTCATCCATGGCCCTGGCACTCCATTCCTGTCCGCTTACCATGATTTGCCCTGTTCCCTGCAGGTTATCAATACCGCTGATCACGATCGCCTGTTTTCCGATCAGACTCTCCGCATTGGTTTTTACCCTGTCTTTGTTAAAATATTTCACTGCGATGGGCCTTGTGAAGAATAATAGCACAAGAGATACAAGAACAAATAGCGTGTTCTGCATCCAGAGTGGAAGATTAAGAAGCGCTGCCACTGTCGACACCAGTGCACCGATCGCAAACCAGATGGATGTCAGGCCTAGCGTGGCAATCTCTACCGCCAGACACAGGACCAGAATGATCAGCCACACCACAGCCATATTCCAGTTAAACAACATATATCATCTCCCCCTTTCTTAAAGTCGCAACCTTATCTTACTATATTATGCTCATTCATTCAAGAAAAAGAAAAGGATTCCTCAAAAGCAGGCCCCGAAAAAAGGAGAATATCCCGCCGGCTCCTGCCATGAGATATTCTCCCGTTGCTTGTTCTTTTTTCTATTTCTGTACGGATTTGTCACATGTCATGCCTGCATGGTATCCATTTTCCGCAAAATCTTCCAAAGAAGCCAACGCCGCCATCCCTTTACCAGAACACATGATTGCCGATAATCAGACCATCATGATTGCCTGCTCTTCTGAAATGGGTGGCACCGCCCACATTGGATGCACCTGCAATCGCTTCCCGGGCAGCCTGTATACAACTGTCCTGGATCCCTGCTTCCAGACGCTTTGCCACTTTGCCGTTTCCGGCCGGCGTAAACTGGCCCGACGCATAGATCACACCCGATATGGTATTCGGATAGCCGCCGCTTCTCACGCGGTTCATCACCACCGCCCCCACTGCCAGCTTGCCCTCATAGGGCTGATTCCCTGCCTCGCACTGGATCAGTGCTGCCAGAAGCATATCATCGGAAGCATTGACCGGAACCGCTCCGCGATTTTCTGTCAGCTTCGCCTTCTCCGCGTCTGCCTTTCGCTTCTCTTCCATTTCTTTGGCTTCGCGTTTTTTTATCTCTTCCATGGTTTCCCCGGAATCAATAACAAACTTTATTTTCGTATATTTGGCGGACACATACCCGATGTCGCCCTGCCATTCCACGCTGATCCAGTCATCGTTGATGATTTCCAGCGCCTTCATCTCTTCATTTTTTGCCACCAGCCCCCAGACACCGGCATCTGACTGTGGCTCTTTTCTGATGCGAAGGGTATCCGCCTCGATGGTCGCGATCAGGTTGCCCAGATCCTCTGCCATATCCTCCGCTTCTTTTCCGAACAAAAGATATTCATCTTTTGTCCAGCCGGTTACATTGCCTGACTTTAGCTTAGTCCAACCATTACGCCTTTCGAGTATCTCTCCTCCACAGTCGCTGTACAGCTTACCGACCTTCTCGGAGTCCTCGCTCGCTTCCAGTCTCACATTGACTGCATTCTCCACATTTGCCATAACCAGGTTGGACTCTTCGGCGTCGTCTTCTTCCTGCGCGCCCTCGCTGTCCTTTTCCTTACCCGCTTCCTTTTCTTTGCCCTTTCCCGCATCGCTCTCCACATCACGGGATACCGATGCCACTTCTGAATCTCCTTTTTCGTTGACTGTCAGGTCAACCTCCAGTATCGCAGCCGCACCAACGTTCAGTGAATGCAGGCTTTCCGTACTGCCGGCAACAGCAGTTAACCGTAACAATCCGATTGCGGCAACTCCCATCAGTATGCCGGAAAGGCGATGCAGCAACTTTCTGCCCCTTGTCTTCATATTTCCCTCCAGAATCAGATTAACAAATATTACGAATTTATTAATCATTTATTAAATAATAACAAATTTATGACACATTGTCAAGTTTTAACATTTTACGGGAAATTATACCAGGTTCAGAAAATTTTTCTAAAAAAAAATTACGTTATCTGTAACAATCTTGCAATATTAGCCGATCACTCTGTGATCTCTTACCCGCTTACCAAACCGCCTCTGTCAGTCTCACCGGGCAGAGCCTTACACTACAACTGCCGCGCACGTTCCACACATGCGGCAACCGCATCCATCACCGCACCGCGCATCCCCTTTTCTTCCAGTGTCCGCACACCCTGAATCGTCGTACCACCCGGGGAGCAGACCATATCCTTCAGGACGCCGGGATGATGCCCTGTCTCCAGCAGCAGTTTCGCGCTGCCCAGCACGGCCTGCGCAGCAGCAGAAACTGCCTGCTCCCTTGTCATGCCTGCTGCCACCCCGCCATCCGCCAATGCTTCGATAAACAGAAAGACAAAAGCCGGCGAACTGCCCGCCACGGCAGAGAAAGCATCCATCTTTGTCTCCTGCAGGATACAGGTCCTGCCAAAACTGCCCATCAGCCGCAGGACCAGCGCCATATCTTCTTCCCTTACATTCTCACCCGCACATACGGCCGTGCATCCTTCCCCTGTCAGCGCCGGTGTATTCGGCATACAGCGCACCAGACGGATGGGGCGTCCAAATACCTCCTCATACCATCTGATACTTTTGCCTGCCGCAATGGTAATCAGTAACAGATCTTCTCTGATACAGTCCCGGATCTGGCCGATGACTGCTTCCAGAAACTGTGGTTTTACAGCCAGTATAAGGATCTCTGCCTTTCGGGCCACTTCTCTGTTGTCCAGGGTAGTAGTAAAACCATATTTTTCCTTCATCCGCACGATCGTCCGCTCCGTGGCCGCCGAACCGATGATTTCTTCTTTTTTTACGATTTCCTTTCGCAACATGCCGCCCAGAATAGCGTCGGCCATATTGCCCAGTCCAATGATACCGATCTTCATACCCGTTTCCTCCTTTGCCGCGCTGCTTCATACATCAGTATCGCTGCCGCAATGCCCGCATTGAGAGATTCCACTTCCCCTGCCATGGGAATCCTCATATAGCGGTCTGCCAGCGAAGCCGTCTGTGCAGTCAGACCTTTTGCTTCATTGCCGATCAAAAATGCGCTGCCGCCATTAAAATCGCATCCATCATACTCTGTTTTTCCCTGCAGGTGAGCGGCATAGATGCAAATACCCGCTTCCTGCAAATCTGCCATGATCGCGGGGAAATCATCCACGTACAGAAAAGGCATCCGATAGACAGACCCCATTGTGGCCCGTACAGTCTTGGGATTATACAGATCCACCGTATCGGCGGAAAGGATAAGGCCGTCAATCCCTGCCCCCTCTCCGGCTCGTACCATCGTCCCCAAATTCCCCGGATCCTGTATATTTTCCAGCAAAAGCAGCAGTGGTGCATCCTTTTTGAGCAGATCCGCAAGCGTGTACTGCCTGGCTTCCATCACGCAGAGAATCCCCTGCGGCGTACAGGTATCTGAAATCTTCTGAAATACGGGTTGGGATACCGTTTCATGAGGAAGTCTTTTTAATTTCTCCGTTGCGGCGCCCCAAAGTTCTTCATCCGGACAGGAAAAAGATTCGGAAACATAAATTTCCCGAATCTGCTCCTCTGGCGCTTCCAGAAACATTTTCACGCCCTCTGTCAGAAAAGCGCCCATTTCCCTGCGCGCTTTTACCTTTTGTTTCATTTGTATGACTGCCTTGATTCTGGCATTGCCTGCACTTGTAATCATAAGAGTGCTCCGTCTCTTTACCTTGAACGCATTTACAGTGACAGCACCTTGCTGACATCAAACTGATAATTGTTCAGATCTTTCTTCATTGCCAGTGCTTCTTCTATATCGAAATCGAGGAACTGCCCATGCTGATATCCCACAACACGGTTTGTCTTGCCTTGGCAGAGAATATCAGCCGCATAGGCACCCATAATAGAAGCATAAAATCTGTCTTTACAGGTAGGGCTGCCGCCGCGCTGCATGTAACCCAGGATGGTGGCCCTTGTCTCTACGCCGGTAGCCGCTTCAATCCTGCGGGCCATGGAAGTGGAGTGTCCGATGCCTTCCGCATTGACAATGATATGATGGGTCTTGCCCTTTTTGCGGTTGCGAATGATATTGTTGATGATCTCCTGCTCGTTATAGTCATATTTTTCCGGAAGAAGGATATCCTCCGCGCCGTTGGCCACACCGCACCAGAGTGCGATATAACCCGCATTTCTGCCCATTACTTCTATAATACTGCATCTCTCATGGGAAGAAGAGGTATCGCGCACCTTGTCAATGGCATTCATCGCCGTATTGACTGCCGTGTCAAATCCAATGGTATATTCTGTACAGGCGATATCCAGGTCAATGGTACCGGGGATTCCGATCGTATTGATACCATGACGGGAAAGAGCCTGTGCCCCCCGATAAGAACCGTCACCACCGATTACCACCAGACCGTCTATCCCGTGTTTATGGCATATTTCCGCACCTTTTGCCTGTCCCTCTTCGGTCCTGAACTCATGGCATCTGGCTGTTCCCAGAATGGTGCCGCCTCTCTGTATCGTATCTGACACGCTCCTGGCTTCCATATCCACGATTTCTTCATTTAAAAGTCCCTGATATCCCTTTTTGATCCCTTTTACATTGACTCCGTTGCCGATCGCTTTCCGGACAACCGCGCGGATGGCCGCATTCATACCCGGTGCATCCCCACCGCTTGTCAACACCCCGATGGTCTTGATCTCTTTTGCCATAATATTCCTCCTATTTCAGTTCCGCAGTTCCGCTCATTTTCTTTAATATTCTAAACTGTTTTTGTTGGGATTTCAATCTGTTTTCTACACTTTAAACGACTTTTACATTTTCATTTCCAAATGTCTCTGCCAGTTCCCGGCGCAGGGTTTCGTCTGCCCGGATGCTCATATTGGCAGGCAGTTTTTTTATGGATTTTGGCTGTTCAATATAGATGGTCACACGGTCTTTGCCATCGGACTGTCTGAGGATATCATACATACGTTTCTCTGCACTTTCGTATTCCTCCCGGGAGGCGAATTTGATCCAGAGCATGCGGGGGATATCCTCGAAGGCGGTGAGTTCTTCACAGATCAGCTTGCCGTCTTTTTCTTCGTCCACGGAAACTCTGCCCCGGATAAAAACCTTATTGTCCACTGTCAGGCTGGAAGAGTATTTCTCGTAGTCCCGGGGAAATATGATGACCTCGATACTGCCTGCCAGATCTTCCAACTGGAGAAACGCCATCACTTTGTCATTTTTGGTGTACTTTATCTTCTTATCGGCAATGATACCGCCGACAGTAGCCGTAGTACCGTTTTGTATCTGTACCGCACCGGTCTCCTCATCCAGGAGAAAAGCCGCCGTAGTGGCCGTAATATGTTTTTTCCAGACAGCTTCGTATTCTTCCAGCGGATGGCCGCTGACATAAATACCCAGCACTTCCTTTTCAAAGGTCAGCATCATCTCTCTGGAATACTCGCCCACGTCCGGCAAATGAATGTCATAATCCTTCTTGTCCTCTTCTCCGACCAGATCAAACAGGGTGAGCTGGCCTGCCATATTATTTTTCTTATCCTGCTGGATGCTTTCCAGCACCTGTACATAGATGCTCATAAGCTGCTTTCTCGTACCGCCCAGACCATCAAGCGCCCCCGCTTTGATCAGGTTTTCAATCCCTCTTTTATTCAGATCACTGCCGGCTGCGCGGGTGATAAAATCTTTGAGATTTTTATAGGGTCCTCTCTGTGCCCGCTCTTTTACGATGAACGCAATCACCCCCTTGCCAATGCTCTTAATGGCAGTCAGGGCATAGCGGATCGCACCACCGGACACCGAGAAGTCTGCCTCCCCGAAATTGATGTCCGGCGGCAGGATGGAAATCCCCATGCTCCTGCAGGCCAGAATATACTCGGACACCTTTCTGGGATTGTCGATGACAGATGTCAGGAGCGCCGCCATAAATTCCAATGGATAATAGTATTTCAGCCATGCCGTCTGATAGGAGACAACCGCATAACAGGCCGCATGAGATTTGTTAAACGCATATTTGGCAAAATCCATCATATCGTCATAGATACGGCTTGCCGTCTGCTCGGAAATCCCTCTGGCAATGCAGCCCGGCACGTCCTCCTGCGGATTGCCGAAAATAAAATTGGCCCGCTCCTTTTCCATGACAGCCTGCTTCTTCTTACTCATAGCGCGGCGCACCAGGTCGCTGCGGCCCAGCGTATAGCCGCCCAGGTCGCGCACGATCTGCATGACCTGTTCCTGATAGACGATACAGCCATAGGTAGGCTTTAAGATGGGTTCTAGCTGGGGACAGGCATAGGCGATATCGCCTTTGCTGTTTTTTCCCTTGATATACTGCGGAATGAAATCCATGGGCCCCGGCCGGTAAAGAGAAATGCCGGCTATAATATCTTCCAGATTCTGCGGCTTTAATTCTTTCATGAAACTTTTCATGCCACCACTCTCGATCTGAAAAATGCCTTCATTCCTTCCTGTACCGATCGCTTCCAGTACAGCTCTGTCATTGTAATCTATTTTCCCCATATCAATGACTTTACCGCTGCTGCGCTCTATATTGTCCACCGCGCTTCGTATGACAGTCAGGGTACGCAGGCCCAGAAAATCCATTTTCAAAAGCCCCAGTTCTTCCAGGGTAGTCATGGTAAACTGTGTGGTAATCGAACCGTCTGACCCTCTGGAAAGTGGCACAAATTCATCCGCACTTTCCGGGCAGATAACCACCCCCGCCGCATGCATGGAAGTATGCCGAGGCAGTCCTTCCAGACGCCTGCACATATCAATCAGGTTATGCACCTGCTCATCTTCCCCATACAGCGTGCGAAATTCCGGATTGACTTCCAGCGCCCGGTCTATGGTGATATTCAGCTCATTGGGAACCATCCGCGCAATCGTATCCACATAGCTGTAAGGCAGATCCATAACCCGGCCCACATCCCGGATCACACCCTTGGCCGCCAGTGTACCGAACGTGACAATCTGCACCACCTTATCATGACCGTATTTGCGGCCCACATAGTCGATCACTTCCTGGCGCCGCTCAAAGCAAAAATCAATGTCGATATCGGGCATAGATACCCGTTCCGGATTGAGAAAACGCTCAAACAGCAGATTGTAGCGGATCGGATCAATATCCGTGATCTTCAGACAATAGGAAACAATACTGCCCGCAGCACTGCCCCTGCCCGGGCCGACGGCAATCCCGTTTTGTTTCGCGAAATTGATAAAATCCCATACAATCAAAAAATAGTCCACATATCCCATCGTGCGGATTACATCCATCTCATATGCCAGCCGCTCCCGCAGCGTCGTCCCTTCTTCTGTGTCCGCTCCCGCAGCCTCCGGGTATCGTTCCTGCAGCCCTTTATGACAAAGCTCCTGTAAATACGTCCAGGGGCTGAATCCTTCCGGCACTTCAAAATGCGGCAGTTTGGTCACGCCAAACTCTATCTCCACATGACAGCGATCCGCGATCCTCTGGGTATTCTCCACTGCTTCCCACGCATAGGGAAACAGTCCCTTCATCTCTTCCTCGCTCTTCACATAATACTGTCCGCCCACATACCGCATCCGATCCTCATCACCCAGTTTTTTGCCGGTCTGGATGCAGAGCAGGATATCATGCGGCTTTTCATCTTCTGCATACGTATAGTGCACATCATTGGTGGCCACCAGCGGAATATCCAGTTCCAGGCTCAAACGCAGCAGCGCCGTATTGACTGTTTTCTGTTCCGGTATGCCATGATCCTGTAATTCCAGAAAATAGTTACCTTTCCCAAAACATTGTTCATAGCGGCGGGCCGCTTTCGCTGCCTCATCAAGCAGCCCCTTTACAATATAGCGCTGTACTTCTCCCGCCAGACAGGCAGAAAGTGCTATGATTCCCTCGTGAAACTCCTGCAATACCTCCATATCCACGCGGGGTCTGTAATAATACCCTTCCGTAAAGCCCCGGCTGACAATTTTTATCAGATTGGCATAACCTGTGTTATTCTCCGCCAACAAAACCAGATGATAATACCTGTCTTCGCCCCCTGTCAATTCCTTGTCAAACCGTGAGTTTGGCGCTACATATACTTCACAGCCGATCACCGGGTTGATGCCTGCCGCCCTGGCCTCCCGGTAAAAATCTATCACCCCGTACATCACGCCATGGTCGGTAATGGCTGCACTGTCCATTCCCAGTTCCTTTACCCGCTTCACATATTCCCTGATCTTATTTGACCCGTCCAGCAGAGAATACTCTGTGTGGACATGTAAATGCGCAAATGCCATTTCTTATACTCCCGTTTCTTCGCTGCGCTCAGAATACCACCCGGTTTCTGCCGCCTTTCTTGCCAATGTAAAGTTTCTGGTCCGCACTGCGGATTGTATCATCTATGGGTTTTTTATTGTCATACTCATCCAGTCCGAATGTCATGGTGACACGGATCTTTTTCTCCTTATAGGCAATCTCCTGACTGCTGATTATCAGCCGGAGTTCGTCCAGCTTCTCCAGCGCCTGCTCACCGTTGATATCCGTAAAAACGAGCAAAAACTCCTCGCCGCCCCACCTGCATACCTCACCTTTATCGCTCATATACGCGGACAGGATTCCGGCCACCCGCACCAACACCGCATCACCGGCTTCGTGTCCATAGGTGTCATTTACTTTCTTGAAAAAGTCGATATCTCCAATCGCTACATCAAACCAGTTACCATACCGCTCCACTTTCTCTGCCTGTCTGTGCAGATATTCCAACATGGCCCGTCTGTTATACAGCTTTGTCAGCGGATCTCTGGAAGAGGTCTCTCGCAGCTTTTCATTATATGCCACCAGCTTTTTCTCTCTGAGCAGAGAATCCTGGCCAAAAAGCAGAATAATGGACGAAACTGCCACAAACACCCCCACCGTACTCGATGTCTGCATCATCACCAGAGTTCCCCGGCCAAGTTCCAGCAAAGGTGCCCCGACTTCCGTATACCAATACAGTACCAGGCCCACCATGCACAGCCCTGCTGCCATCAGCATCTTGTGATGTGTATCCGCATGAGAAACCAGCAGAACAAACACCAACAGGGCAAAGAGGAAATGCTGCACGCCGCAGCTTCTGCCAAACATAACGATAAAAAGAATCACCCAGAATAAGGTCGAAAGAACAATACAAAGCAAGGCTGCACGGGTACGGTTCAGATACGTATAGTAAAACAGCACCGCATAACCTGCCAGACAGGCCAGACAGACTGCCACCCCGCCCCACTCTCCGAAAACAGCCATACAGATACCCTGAATCAGGGAAATAATACATATGATAAGCGAAAAGGAACGCATGATAACGGAAGCCCTTTTCGTCTCATTGGCATTTTCAACATCTTTTACAATGAAATCTCTGATCCTCGTTAAAAATTCCATACCAATCATCCATTATTTTCATGCCGTATCGCCATGGTAACTCCCACGTTTCCCGTCCGATACCGTGATATTCTGCCTTATTATACTACATCTTGCTTTTTCTGGCAACAAAACCGGAAACGCAAACACGGCAAAGACATGCATGACTGACTTGTAAACCTGACAGGATCATGTTTTTGCGATAGAGACGAAGCATCCCGGCTGCGCACTGGGCTGCGGGCATAAGCGGTTCTATGTGCTGCGCAAGGTGCACAGCCGGGATGTTTCGTCTCTGCCGAAAGCACTTGTATCACCGACTTTTTCAGCTTCCGTTATGCTATGTACGAAAGGTTCACGATTCATGTTTTGATGCGTTTGGCGTGCAAAGCAAAGGACAGACAACAGGGGGTGTCGCAAAATCATCAAATTAGATGATTGAGCGGCACCCCCGCTCTAGT
>CANPIC010000048.1 GCA_947574055.1 uncultured bacterium | reverse complement strand
AATATGAACCATGTGAAGCACTCAATCACTATGCAAACAGATTGCTGGAGGAAGAGGATGCCATGATTATATTGGAAAATCCCCCTCAATTAGAGGTAATTAGTGACAATGTCTGTAACGACACGTTATTGGGCACTTACTCATGGCAATGCAAAAACAATGATGGGACTTTCACAAACATGGAAGCCGATAGCGCATATCCGCTGGAGTGTGCAGATTTACTACCTCCCTTTAAAACCTAAAAAAAGTGATTATGGCGGTATTGCATACTATTATTTCTACATACAGGTTAGTTCGATCAAATAAGCAGCAGGTATACTTTTAAGGAAAGAGATACAGAAATATTCATTCTTCGTATAAATATAAACTGTGTAGGTCAGAAATAGATAGTAGCAACAAGTAAACGAATTGGGAGTATATATTTTTGTGAAAGAAAGCATTTAACGGTCAAACAAGCTCCCCGTACCACTATGTGTACTACCATCATTTTCTGTATATGTTGAAAGAAAGCGAGGCTCACGTTTTGCACAATGATAAAACCGGATCAATAGATCCACAACATCCGCTTTCTTCTCTATTCCTAAACGAGCGACTAATTCCTGCTGTGCTTGCGGCAAATCAAAATCAATGTTTTTGGCATTTTCCATATGTTCCTCGAAGATTTCTTTTGCAAATTCATAAAGTTGCCCTCGGTCCTGGTATTCTCCTTCATCCAAATAGTCTAACCAGCAGGGACAATTTACCATAAATTCAAAAAAATCTTCCAAATTATCTGCAATTCTCCCACATTCACCTTCGCTTCCACGAAAACCTATTGAACCATCTGCAAGCAAAATGTATTCACCTCCACTGCCTGCTTTGGCAAATGTTTTCCCGGAGATATTATAGGTCAGATGTCCGCCTTCGTCTTCAGGTGTCTGAAATGCCGAAAGAATTTCCACATCACATACATCACACAACAAGTCCGATAAGTCATTATCTTCACGCAGTATTTTGATAAAATCCATTTCAAAGCATCTCCATGATAACTGCCAATTTGTCACTGGCGCCATTATATCGCAATAACTTTCCCGATGGAATAGACTTTACAAGAAATTCAAACAGTTGCAAGAGAGATTATTCCACGGGATCTGTCCTCGTTTTGTTTCTTGTAATGGCAAGTTCCTCTATATATTGAGGAAATAGAGGATGTATATACGATACGTTTTTCAGATGAGGTAAGTGTTACATATCTTCAATCAGGATAAAGCCGCTATCTTTCTTGCCATTGAGAAATATAAACATGGTAGGTTCACATCCACAGTTTATATAAAATGGCAACCAATTTGTATGGAGTTGTAATAATAGCATATGATCAGATTCCACTTTACTATTTTGGAAAAAGGCAGGGATACCACAAAATTTATCGACATCTAATTGCTTACATTCCGTGGTGGCTATTTCTTTCCTTTCAGTTGTTTGAGGTATCCATATAGTTTCATTATCTACTGTTGGACCAACACAAAGATGCTCTGTATGAATATATTCCGGGATTTTTCCATTAGGCTGAACAATAATCGCATTCTCGCCCTCATCAGGATAAATGATATCCGGGTCAAAAACGGGTCAGTCTTATCTTCTGGTTGTGTCAGAAAAATATATGCTAAAGTCAAATCCTTCCATTCACTATTAAAGTCATTTAATCGTATTTGCCCTATAAATTTTAATGGACGATTATCCCATGGAAGGCTAACCGGCCATTGGGGAGCGGCAATCCAATCTGGTTGTCCGCCAAATCTTGTTGTATATCGTTCACCACTACCGCTGCTTTGGGAAATAAAAGTATCTATATTGTAAGTTCTCATTATGATTTACTTCCTTTAATTTGAACAGATGATATCTGATCATCAACCATAACTTGCGATTTATCAGTTCGTTTACAAATGGAAGTATAGCACATCTTTCTGCCAAAAACAATGCCCGTTCAGACTGGCCGGACCGTCACGGGAGTCAGCAGTGGGACAGATTTGCGCCTGTTTATGCCGCGGGTGATCAGCCGTGTATCCGTTTGGTGTAAGCAGCAGATGATCATCCGGATGGACATTATATCATTGAAATGGTATGATGAAACAAATATCGTTTCATTCTTATATTTACATAGGATGACAGGAGGAGAGATAAATGGAATTTTATTTTAAAGTCAAAAACGGAAAGATGCATTTATATCGGGAGTTTTTTCAAAAGGGAAAAAATATTCTATTGTAAGTTCAAAAGGATTGCAAGGGGTTATTGAGAAAAAAACGTTTGGGGACAGGTATGTGTTAAAAGACCGATAATTTGTCGTCAGAAGACGGGGGAGATAGCAGTTACTGCAAGTACATACGCTGCATATGAGGATGCCAACTGGCTTTATATGTGTTTTAGAAAGGATTTAGTGTCAGGACAAATACTTTGTGAACCTGATCATGAGTATGTATATTATGATAAGAAACAGGAGGGGAAGGGTGACATAGCATTCATAGAATTTGATCAAAACATATTACCAGGAATAGAAACTTGTGAAGATATGGTACTGGCGGCAAACATTTTTATCGTTTATCTATTTACGGAATTGGAAAAAATAAAAGGGAAACGATCTTGCGGATCTGCGTGGCTTCGCTCTTTATGCGCCGCCTCAGCGGGGCATGTCTTTTATCATGCACAAGCCAGAGCGCAGAACGGGGACTGTCTTTATGTCAAAATATAACAGATGTTATTATTCTTGACAAATACCTATAGGGGGTATATGATAAGCGTAATAAGGGAAGGATAGATACTGCCCGTTCGGACCGCCATGCGAAAAGAGAGGGCAGGCCGGAAAGGAAAAAAGGGATGGAGTTTGACAAAGTAGAGCAGTATCCATTAAATGACCGGGAAGAGCAGGGCAGCTGTTGCCATAAGACAAAAGAACGTTCCGCAGATGAGTACAGGTCATTGCGCAACCGTCTGAGCCGGATTGAGGGGCAGATACGGGGAATACAGGGAATGTTGGAGCGGGATGCCTATTGCCTGGATATTCTGATTCAGGTGGCGGCAGCCAATGCGGCGCTGAATGCTTTTTCCAGAGAATTACTGGGCAATCATATTCGTACCTGTGTCGTCAGAGATATCAGGGAGGGGAAGGATGAGACAATCGAAGAACTGCTGGTAACACTGCAGAAACTGATGAAATAGGGCAGGGCTGCGGCAGATGATTTTGCGATAAGCGGGCGCTTGGCCCGGGGAGGCATGAATGGAACAATATAAGGTAACGGGAATGAGTTGTGCGGCCTGTAGTGCCCGTGTGGAAAAGGCAGTGTCAAAGGTGCCGGGAGTATTGACCTGTTCGGTCAGCCTGCTGACCAATTCCATGGGCGTGGAAGGAAGCGCGCAGGCACAGGAGGTCATAGCCGCGGTTGAGGCGGCAGGTTACGGGGCATCCCTGAAGACGGAAGAAGGGACCCGGCAGGAGAGCGGCGATGCGGAAGAGATATTGAAGGATGTGGAGACACCGGAACTGAAGCGACGGTTATGGTATTCCGTGGGATTTCTGATAGTGCTGATGTATTTTTCCATGGGACAGATGATGTGGGGCTGGCCGGCGCCGTCGTGGCTGGCCGACAATCATGTGGCGATGGGACTTTTGCAGCTGTTACTGACGATGGCTGTGATGGTTATCAATCAGAAATTTTTTATCAGTGGGGTAAAGAGCCTGCTGCATGGGGCGCCCAATATGGATACGCTTGTGGCACTGGGAGCAGGTGCTTCGTTTGGATACAGTGTCTACGCCCTGTTTGCCATGACAGATGCGCAGATGCGGATGGACAGTGACGGCGTCATGGCATACATGCATGAGTTTTATTTTGAATCAGCAGCCATGATCCTGACACTGATTACCGTAGGTAAGATGTTGGAAGCCCGTTCCAAGGGCAAGACGACGGACGCGCTGAAAGGACTGATGAAGCTGGCACCGAAAACTGCCGTTATCCTGGAAGACGGTCAGGAGAAAGAAGTGCCTGTAAGCCGGGTGAAAAAGGGCGATATCTTCGTTGTCCGTCCAGGAGAAAATATACCCGTGGATGGTATCGTGCGGGAGGGAAGCAGTGCGGTCAATGAGGCTGCACTGACCGGAGAGAGTGTGCCGGTGGATAAGCAGGCCGGGGATGAGGTGTCCGCCGCGACAGTGAACCAGTCGGGATTTTTGCGCTGTGAAGCCACACGTGTGGGGGAGGACACCACATTGTCCCAGATTATCAGGATGGTCAGCGACGCCGCGGCCACGAAGGCTCCTATTGCGAAAGTGGCTGACCGGGTATCGGGTATTTTTGTTCCGGCTGTTATTTTGGTGGCATGTCTGTCGGCAGGAGGCTGGCTTCTGGCCGGCGAAAGCATCGGGTTTGCGCTGGCAAGGGGGATCTCCGTGCTGGTGATCAGCTGTCCCTGTGCACTGGGTCTGGCTACGCCGGTGGCAATCATGGTAGGCAATGGCATGGGAGCCAGAAACGGCATTTTATTCAAGACGGCGGCCAGCCTGGAGCAGACGGGAAAGATCAGGGTTGTGGCACTGGATAAGACAGGTACGATTACCAGCGGCGAGCCCAGGGTGACGGATCTGTTGCCGGCAGAGGGGATTACACAAGAGAAATTGCTTGCGCTGGCCTCTACGCTGGAGCGCAGGAGCGAGCACCCTCTGGCCAAGGCTGTATTGCAGAGGGCACAGGAAGAGGGGCTGCAGACAGAGGAAGTGACGGAGTTTCAGACATTTCCGGGCAACGGCCTGACTGCTGTTGTCGGAGAGCAGCGGCTTTTTGGCGGTAATGAGCGGTTCATTTCAGATAAAGTATCGGTGCCGGGCGCGATGAGGGAAAAGGCCGCCGCATTGGCCGGGGCCGGTAAGACGCCACTGTATTTTGCACAGGACAATACGCTGCTGGGTATCGTCGCTGTGGCGGACGTCATCCGGCAGGACAGTCCGGCAGCCATCCGTGAACTGCAGAATATGGGCATCCATGTGGTAATGCTCACCGGCGACAATGAACGGACAGCCCGGGCTATCGGTGCCCAGGCAGGGGTTGACGAAGTCATAGCCGGTGTGCTTCCAGGCGGGAAAGAAAGAGTGATCGTTGGCCTGCAGCAAAAGGGAAAGACGGCCATGGTAGGAGATGGGATCAATGATGCGCCGGCTCTGACAAGGGCAGATACCGGTATTGCCATCGGCGCCGGAACGGATATCGCCATTGATGCAGCGGACGTGGTACTGATGAAGAGCAGCCTGCGGGATGTGCCGGCGGCCATCCGCCTGAGCCGGGCCACCCTGAAAAATATCCATGAAAATCTGTTCTGGGCATTTTTCTACAATGTGATCGGCATACCGCTGGCGGCCGGTGTCTGGATTCCGCTGTTTGGCTGGAAACTGAACCCCATGTTCGGGGCGGCGGCCATGAGTCTGTCCAGCTTCTGTGTGGTGACCAATGCGTTGCGGCTGAACTTTTTCCGCATGTATGACAGTAGTCGGGACAGAAAGAGAAGGACAGAAGATCGTATGGGAACCGGCAACAAAGACAGTGAGAGTCCGGGCACAGAGGCGGTAGACGCTACCGGCAGTGGCTGTGCTGTAAATCCGGCAAAGCAGAGTCCAACCGATGATAGCAAAAAGGAGGAATATAACATGGAAAAAACATTGAAAATCGAGGGCATGATGTGCCCGCATTGTGAAGCAAACGTTAAGAAGGCACTGGAAGCACTGGATGGTGTCCAGGAAGCCACTGCCAGCCATGAAGCCGGGACGGCAGTCGTAATATTGACCAAAGAAGTCAGCGAGGAGACTCTCAAAAAGGCGGTGGAGGAACAGGGATATCAGGTGACCGGCTGACAGTCAGGCCCGGGAAGCGGTGCGGAGAACGGATTTCATCGGCAAGACGCGGCGCGACAAGGCAGCGAAGCGGTCTTAGCGATGCAGCGGAGAAGGGAAAGAAGGCACAAAATGAGCAAAGTTGTGGCAAGAAGCTATTGTCTGACAGATGAAAAGGAGTTTCATGGCAAGGCGGCATCTGTGCTGAAGGCAGCGGCCGCAAATCTGTACTATCTGCTGAACCGGGGATATCCCATCAAAGGGGCGTCAGTTTTTGTGGGGAATCATTATCTGTTGTCAGAACGTCAGAGACTTGCGCTGGTGCGGGCTATTTCTCCAAGAGACAGCATCCTTTGCAGACAGGAAAAAGAATGTTCCGGCCCGCTGGAGGGAGCCGATGTGTACATTGACGGGTTTAATACGATCATTACCCTGGAGGTGGCACTGTCCGGTTCTACACTGCTGCGATGCATGGACGGATGCATCCGGGATCTGGCGGGACTGCGTGGCACATACCGGCTCATTGACAAGACGGAGACGGCGCTTGTGAGAATCGGAGAAGCACTGGAAAAGAAGGGGGCAGGCAGAGCCATATTTTATCTGGATGCTCCCGTATCCAATTCCGGCAGACTCAAAGAAGAGATCATGCGCGTCATGGCGCCGTTTTCGTTTCAGACAGAAGCGGAAGTCATTTATGACGTGGACAGAAAGCTGGAGACAAGGGAGCATGTGATCACCGGGGATGCGATTATTCTTGATCAATGTAAGAGCTGGATCAATCTGGTACGCATGATTATAGAGCAGACAATGGAGCCTTATCCGTATGTGGATTTGCAGGATGTGGAAGAATGACGAAGCATGAAAGGGATTGCGCATGGTCCGCACAACCGCTATATGCAACATAGGGAGCAAAAGAAAAAACGGACAGAGAACTGATACAAAAAGGCTGCGGAACCCTTGTGGTTTCGCAGCCTTACTATAAAGCAGGATACGGGAGTCGGACCCGCCTCTTCAGCTTGGGAAGCTGACATACTACCGATGTACTAATCCTGCAAAGATAGGAGAGATCATATCCTGCCTGTCAGGCAAACTATTCTCCGTACAAAAGCTATTATATCATATCTTTCACAAAATGCAAGAAGTTTTTTACATTTCAGACAGTACTTTGTATCAATAACACCTGTTTTTACATGTAGATTCTTCGTGTTACAGAAAAGTTAAATTATAGTTTAATATTTTCCTAAGATATGGCGGAGTTGGAGAAAAATTAAAACATGATTTAAGAAAAAGTAAAGGAAAAGTATGCTGTCAGAGTGAGTTGCAGGGTGTGGCTACAAAAGAGCCACACCTTTTTTTCTGATTTCCGCCATTGCCGCTTCCGGCCAGAGGGAAGACTGCACTTCGCCAATATGTGCCTTCCGCAGGAAGAACATACAAATTCTCGACTGGCCGATGCCGCCGCCGATGGTAAAGGGCAGGGTATCCTCCAGGACAGCCTTCTGGAATGGAAGCTGTGCCCGCTCCGGACAACCGGCTTTTTCCAGCTGTGTCTTCAGCGACTGGGCATCCACACGGATGCCCATGGAAGAGATCTCCAGGGCAATGTCCAGGACCGGATAGTATACGAGGATATCCGCATTCAGTGTCCAGTCATCATAGTCGGGAGCACGGCCGTCATGAGGCTCGCCGGAACGGAGTTTATCTCCGATCTGCATCAGGCAGACGGCGCCCTTTTCCTTTGTGATATGATATTCACGCTCCTTGGGAGTCTGCCCGGGGTACATATCTTCCAGTTCCTGTGTGGTGAGGAAGAAGATCTCTTCCGGAAGGATTTCTTTGATATAATCATAGCGGATGGACATATATTTTTCTGTTTTCCGCAGTACTTTGTATACAATTCTCACTGTGTCCTGCAGGGTTTCCAGACAACGCTGTGACCTGGAAATGATTTTTTCCCAGTCCCATTGATCCACATAAATAGAATGGATATTGTCTGTTTCCTCGTCTCGGCGGATTGCGCTCATATCTGTATACAGCCCTTCTCCCAGCTGAAATCCGTATTTCTTCAAAGCATGTCGTTTCCACTTGGCGAGAGAGTGAACGATCTCAGCGGGAGCGTCTCCCTGTTCTTTGATGCCGAAGGAAACCGGACGTTCCACACCGTTGAGGTTATCGTTAAGACCGGAAGCCGGGTCTACGAACAGAGGCGCCGATACACGGAGCAGGTTCAGCCGTTCCGCCAGCAGATTCTGGAAAAAATCCTTTACGGTTTTGATTGCGACCTGCGTTTCATGAAGGTTCAGCGCAGATTGATAACCGTCGGGAATGATGCATTGCTTCATTGCTCTTATCATCCTTTCTTTTTGCTATGGCAAAGATAGGTACATCGAATGACATACATTCTTATTAAAGCGCTTTTCCCGGGGAATTGCAAGAAGGAATTGAGAAGAAGTGATAAATAAGCAGGCTGTTTGTGACAATTCAGGCAGAACTGTTATCCGGGCTGTTATAATTTGTCTAAATTGCCGAAAAAAGAAAATATGTTCGGAAAACGCTTGTTCGAGTAGGCGGCATATGCTATGATAGTTTTATATCCGGAAATCGGAAACACGAAGCTGTACGGAAGGGAAAGGATGAGCGGATATGGAGTATGTCAGCCGGGAGACGATAGGACTGAAAGAGAAGCTGGGGATACTCAGCGATGCGGCAAAATATGATGTGGCCTGTACCAGCAGTGGTGTGGACAGGAAAGGGAACGGCAAAGAGATGGGCAGTGCATTGGCTTCCGGCATCTGCCATAGTTTCAGCGCAGATGGCCGTTGTATCTCACTGCTTAAGATTCTGCTGACCAATGAATGTATTTATGACTGTAAATATTGCATCAACCGCCGTTCCAATGATGTGCCGCGGGCAGCTTTTACGCCGGAAGAGGTCTGTGAACTGACCATTGGTTTTTACCGGCGTAATTATATAGAAGGGTTGTTTCTCAGCTCGGGGATTGTGGGCAGTCCCGATCTGACAATGGAACTGTTGTACCGGACTCTTTATCTGCTGCGTAACCAGTACCATTTTCGGGGATATATCCATGTCAAGGCCATACCCGGGGCAGATGCCAGGCTGATTGAGAAAACGGGACTGCTGACAGACCGGATGAGCATCAATCTGGAACTGCCGACGGCGGAGGGACTGCGCAGCCTGGCTCCGAATAAGCATCGCAGGAATATTCTGACACCTATGCGGCAGATCCAGAGTGGAATCACTGCCAGCCAGAACGAAGTGGCCCTATACCGCCATGCGCCACGCTTTGTCCCTGCGGGCCAGTCTACACAAATGATTATCGGAGCCACCGGTGAGAGTGACTATCAGATATTGTCTGTGGCTGAGAGCCTGTATCAGAAATTTGCTCTGAAAAGAGTGTTTTACTCGGCTTTTGTCCGTGTCAATGACGATAAGGCGCTGCCGGCGCCGGTCGGAGGGCCGCCCCTTTTGCGGGAGCATCGCTTGTATCAGGCGGACTGGCTGCTGCGCTATTATGGATTTGCCGCCGATGAACTGCTGAATGAGAAAAAACCTAATTTTAATATTTTACTGGACCCCAAGTGTGACTGGGCGCTGGGACATCTGGAGCAGTTTCCGGTGGAGATGCAGACGGCAGACTATCAGATGCTGCTGCGTGTGCCGGGGATCGGAGTCAAGAGTGCCCGCAAGATCGTGCAGGCCAGACGGAGTGCCCGCCTGACATTTTCAGATCTGAAAAAGATCGGAGTCGTACTCAAGCGTGCCCATTTTTTTATTACCTGCGGCGGGAAGCAGATGTACCCGGTGAAGATAGATGAGGATTCCATTACCCGGAATCTTTTATATGAAAAAGAAAGGCTGCCCTTTGAACGGGAACAGATTACTTACCGGCAGCTTTCACTATTTGATGACTGCCGGTTTGGACCGGTGCAGGAAGGAGTGGGGATTGGATGGAAGAGCATATCCTGATCTGCCAGGACGGTCTGGATGGTATTTTTACTGCTATCTATACGGCATATGAGAAGCATTACAGGCCGGAAGTGACAGGTATTATGACTGCGGAGGAAGGGAATCTGCGCCTGTTTGCCGTTTATGAGCATATATTGACCGATCCGGTTAAAAGTGGAAAAGTATTGCGGACATTGCAGGATCGCTTTGGTGAGGAGGGTTTTTATACCCTCTGCCTGGCACTGGCCTCTTATCAGGAGGACAAGGCCACAGCCGTATACAGGACCGTGGCCAAGGGGCTGCGCCTGCGGCAGGCGGCGCATATTCTGTTTCGACATGCGGATGTGGATGTGGACAGAGTACAGAAACTGAAATTCCATGCATGGCATGAGATGCATCAGCTGCTTGGATTTGTCCGCTTCCGCGAATTGAAAAACGGGGTTTTGTTTTCGGAAGTCTCTCCGAAAAATGACGTGCTTGCATTTCTGGCAGATCATTTCTCGGACCGCTTTCCCGGAGAACATTTTCTGATCTGCGATGTGGGGAGATGTCTGTTTGCCGTCCATGAAGCAGGTAAGCCCTGGTTTCTCGCCCGGGATACACACTTTAAGAGGGAGTGTGTGGAAGAGAGCGGGGATGAGGCACTGTACCAGGAACTGTTCCGGCATTTCTGTCATAAGATAGCCATAGAGGAACGGGGCAGTGAAGCATTGCAAAAAGGGATGCTTCCGCTGCGTTTTCGTCCTTATATGACAGAATTTACAAATTCTTTTCAAAATCTAAAGTAAACCTGCATAGCGCCTGCATCCGCCGACAGAGACAGAAAGCGAAATGGAGCATCAGCCTGCCCTGAATCTATGAAAAAGGTTTGCATATATGTACAAAGTGCATAATTTTAAGAAGATATAATCTAATTATTAAATTTTTATAGGCCTGCATAAAACTCTTTACATTTGGGAAAAACAGGATATATAATACAACCAGAAATCGATGGTTTGATTATCGGCACAGCGCGGAGGGTCATTTTCTGGCACTTCGTAGCAAGTAAAAGGAAAGGAATGATAACAATGAAAACGCAACGGAATATCAGGCTGGATCTGGAAGAGGTAAAAGACTTTGTAGAAGCGGCGTCTCGGTGTAGTTTTGACATTGACATTTTTTACAACCGATACGTAGTGGACGCAAAATCGATTTTAGGAGTATATGGATTGGATTTGACCAAGACACTCACCGTCAGCTACAACGGTTACGATCCTCACTTCGAAGAGGTCTTGACAGAACTGGCAGTAGCCTGAATATAACAGATGCATTTTCAAAGAACCGACTCCCTCTGGCGGATATTTTTGTCCGTAAAGGGAGTTTTTGCATGTTCTGAAAATACTTCGCAAACATTCCGAAAAGGAGTCAGTATGCAGTTACAGTTAAAAACATCAGTCCGCAGTCTGGTGGAATTTATTTTGCGCAGTGGCAGCATTGATAATCGCTTTGCCGCTTCTTCCGATCTGGCGATGGCAGAGGGCAGCCGGGTCCACAGGATGATCCAGCGCCGGATGGGAGCAGAGTATCAGGCGGAGGTGAGCCTGAAATACGTCTGTCAGGCGGACGGATATGAACTGGTGATTGAGGGCCGGGCGGATGGCGTCATAGAACAGCCGGACGGATTTATGGTGGATGAGATCAAGGGAACATACCGCGAACTGGGCGCGATGTCAGAGCCGGTGCCGGTACATCTGGCACAGGCCAGATGTTATGCCTGGATGTATGCACAGCGCAAAGCAGCAGTATCTTCCCCGCTTATGGCAAAGAAAGAAGATGCTCCGCTGCCTGCGGTCAGAGAGCCGGGACCTGCGATACGGGTCAGAATGACATACTGCAATCTGGACACGGAGGAAATCCGTTATTTTCATTATGATTACACATATCAGGAACTGGAGAGATGGTTTCTGGACCTTGTAGGGCAGTACCGGAAATGGTCGGATATGGAATTTGCCTGGAAAGAGAAGCGGCAGGATTCCATCCATGCCCTTTCCTTCCCGTTTGCCTACCGGACCGGGCAGAAAGAACTGGCGGCGGGGGTGTACCGGACGATCTGTCATAAGCGGAAACTGTTTCTGGAGGCACCGACAGGAGTGGGCAAGACGATTTCCACTATATTTCCGGCAATTAAGGCCATAGGAGAGGGCAAGGCGGAGCGGCTGTTCTATCTGACGGCCAAGACCGTTACCAAAGCGGTGGCAGATGAGACGTTTGCCATGCTTCGAAAACGGGGCCTGGCATTTAAAACGGTATTGCTGACAGCGAAGGAAAAGATCTGCCCACTGGAAGAGGCAGAATGTAACCCGCTGGCCTGTCCATATGCCGACGGGCATTATGATCGCATTAACGAGGCGCTGTACGATATACTGACTAATGAAGTCAATTATCCCAGGGAAGCTATCGCAGACTATGCGCAGAAGCATCATGTCTGCCCTTTTGAGATGGGGCTTGATATCAGCCTGTTTTGCGACGGGATTATCTGCGATTATAATTATGTCTTTGACCCGCATGTGTATCTGCGGCGTTTCTTTGCGGATCATGCAGGGGGAGAATATCTGTTTCTGGTAGATGAGGCACACAATCTGGTAGAACGGGGCCGGGAGATGTACAGTGCAGAACTGTATAAAGAAGACTTCCTGGCATGTAAACGCAGCATAAAGACAGTCAGCTATGAGATCGGCAGGCGGCTGGATGCCTGCAACCGGGAATTGCTGGCGCTGAAACGGGAATGTGAGACATACAAAATTCTGGAAGACATATCCCCTTTTGTCATGACATTGAACCGCCTCTACTCGGCAATGAATGAGTTTCTGGAAAAACAGGAGAGTAGGAGGATGACAGAAGTACGAAAGGATCTGCTGGAGTTTTATTTTGCAGTCTGTCATTTTCTGGAAATCTATGAACTGCTGGATGAGCATTATGTGATTTATACAAAGATGGAAGAGGACGGCAGATTTTTGCTGCGGCTTTTTTGCGTGGACCCTGGGAGGAATCTGCGGGAGTGCATGCGACGGGGGGTCAGCAGTATCCTCTTTTCCGCTACCTTGCTCCCCATCCAGTATTATAAGAAACTGCTGGGCGGAGAGGCGGCAGACTTTGAGATTTATGCACATTCTTCCTTTGACAACCGCAGATGTGGTCTGTTCACGGGAATGGATGTGACGACCAGATATGTTCGCCGGGGGGAAGAGGAGTACAGGAGGATAGCACGCTATATCTGCGAGACCGTTCGCATGCGCCATGGCAATTATATGATCTTTCTGCCATCATACAGCTTTCTGCGGGCGGTCTATGATATCTACAGGACGGAATTTTGGGATGAACAGACGCAGGAGTGTATTTTGCAGGAAGGACATATGAATGAAAGGGCGCGGGAAGAGTTTCTGAGCCGCTTTTCTGTCAATGACAACTGTGATTTCAGTGCGATCCGGATAGAAGTGGAGATCGAGGAGGAGAAAAGCCTGCTGGGCTTTTGTGTGATGGGGGGCATCTTCAGCGAAGGCATCGACCTGAAACGGGATAGTCTGATCGGTGCTCTGATCGTGGGTACCGGGATTCCACAGGTATGTCCGGAGCGGGAGATCCTGAAAGGCTATTTTGACCGCAGCGAGGGCAAAGGATTTGATTATGCCTATCGGTATCCGGGGATGAATAAAGTGCTGCAGTCGGCGGGCAGGGTCATTCGCACCACGGAAGATACCGGTATTGTCATACTGCTGGACGAGCGATTTGCCAGTCCTTCCTATGGACGCCTGTTCCCCCGGGAATGGGAAAATATGCAATACGTGACTGTTGACCAGATCGGTAAACGGATTGAACGTTTCTGGGATGAGTGGCTGTAGGCCCGGCTGCGATTGGCAGCCGGGAACATCCGGGCCGATTTGATGATTACAGGGGACTGCGCAGCAGGGCGATCTCTTCTTTGTACGGAGGAAGAGAGCGGGCCGGCTCCTGCGGGCAGGGAATATAGGGAGTTTCCAGAATCTTGGGAATGTCAGCAAACGCAGGGTGATGTACGATAGCGTGCAGCGCGGGAAGACCGATCGTACCCTGTCCGATATTGGCATGCCGGTCTTTGGAAGCTCCTTTTTCATTTTTACTGTCATTGATATGAAAGACACAGATCTGTTCCCTGCCGAGCAGGTGGTGGAACTGGTCGATTACACCGTCAAAATCATTGACAATATCATAGCCCGCATCATTGACATGGCAGGTGTCAAAGCAGACACGCAGCTTTTGGGCATGTACGACTCCATCATAGATGGCGGCCAGTTCTTCGAAGGAGCGGCCGATCTCAGAGCCTTTGCCGGCCATGGTTTCCAGGGCGATCACGCAGGGCAGATCCTTTGTCAGAACCTGATTCAGGCCTTCCACAATCTTCTGCGTGCCGGCCTTTGTCCCGGCCCCTACATGGGAACCCGGATGCAGAATCAGCACATGGCTGCCCATGGCAATGGTGCGTTCTATTTCCAGTGCCAGAAAATCGACTGCCAGACGGAAGGTCTCGGGTTTGACTGTATTGGCCAGATTGATGATATAGGGGGCATGCACGACAAATTCTTCCAGCCCGGATTCTTTCATAAGCGCCTGCGCCTGCGGGATACAAAGCTGTGACAGCTCTTTGCGGCGGGTATTTTGCGGGGCACCGGTATAAAGCATGAACGTATTGGCATCGTAGGAGAGGGCTTCTTTGACAGAGCCAAGAAACATCTCTTTTCCATTCATTCCCACATGGGAACCTATTTTCAGAGTAGGCATCGAATCGTTCCTTTCCTGTATTTTTTGGTTGTTACAGATTAGTCTACATAAAATGCAGAAGAAAAACAGACTGTTTTTTTACAATGTGACTTATGTGTCACTGTGGATAACTCTGTGGAAACCGTGGATAAATGCAGGCCTGACATGAAAAAATGAATAGCATGTCATTTTTCTTTCATTGCAGAAAATGAAAAATTTTGCGTAAAAATGTAAAAAAAGACATATTATGTCAACTGACTGACTCCATTTGATACTATGTCACCTCATTAAAGATGGCCAAACATGCTGTCATCTCTCCGATATGGCATATGAGCCGGCAAGTCAGACCGCGTTATCCACAACCAGATCGGAGTTTGTCTATATTGACTAAAATAGTCAAAATAGAAAACGGGGTGTGGATAACTCAGTGCGGCTCCCATAAGAGGGAAAGATAGTTCTCAAACAGTACGCCTTCCCGGATGGGGATATGGGCGGCGGCAGATGCCAGCACGCAAGTGCGGACAAAGTCGGCGGCTTTCTGTACCGACTCGGAAAAGGGGACCTGGTTTACGGCATCTGCCGTCAGTATGGCCGCAAAGAGATCGCCTGTTCCCGGACGGGATTCCCCATTGGAAGCTGTCTCACAGGTAAATGCAGAGATTCCGTGCAAACCGCGTTCGCCGCAATAGTTAATCAGGCTGCCCTCTCCGGGAATACCGGTGATTACGGCTTTGGAAGGTCCCATATCCAACAATCGTTCCATCAATTCCTGCAGAAATGCCATTTCGACTGTCCGCGCCGGACAGGGGAGACCGGTCAGCAGACAGGCTTCGGTCAGGTTAGGCGTCAGAATGGTGGCATAAGAGATAAAGGACCGCATATCACGGCACAATTCCTCTGTTACAAGGCGGTAGGTGCGGCCATTGTCACCCAGAACGGGGTCAATCACTATCACAGGTGTGCCCTTTTCGCGCTGTGCTTCCATAAACTGACGTAAATGTATAAATTGACCGGGTGAGTTAATGTATCCACAATAGATACCGTCAAACATAAGCTCCAGTTTACGGTATTCTTCCAGATAAGGGGAAAGCCCGTCGGACAGATCCCTATAATAATAGGAAGAAAAAGCCATATGACTGGAAAAAACGGAAGTGGGAACAGGACAGGCCTGCACCTTCATGGCATTGATCACAGGGAGCACCACTGCCAGAGAGCAGCGGCCAAACCCCGTCAGGTCATTGATTGCAGCTATCCGTTTGGGAATCGGAATACTGCGTTCGGAATGATTCATAACAATCAGCCTTTCACATTCGGTAAAATAGTTGAGACCTCTTGTAACAGCAGAGGCAGAATACTTGTCTGCACGGTTACAGAATGTCCGGAATTTATTGTAATCAATCGCGGAGGATTTTGCAAGGCAGAAAAGCGAAGATTGTGCTTGACGAATAATATTATATGTTGTATAGTATTGGAAGGAACAATATTATATGATGTATAATATTGTATGGAAAGGAGCAAGGCGATGGTATTTAATACGGGGGCTGCACTGTTAGATGCAATCGTGCTGGCAGTGGTGTCGAGGGAAAGGGAAGGGACTTATGGATATAAGATTACGCAGGAAGTCCGGGGAGCGATAGAGGTATCGGAGTCCACCCTGTATCCGGTACTGCGGCGGCTGCAGAAGGATGAATGTCTGGAAGTGTATGACCGGGAGTTTGGCGGACGTAACAGACGTTATTATAAAATAACGGAAAAAGGACGGCTGCAGCTTAATCTATATGAGGGGGAATGGTCGCTGTATGCAGCGAAGATCACCGGAATATTTCAGGGAGGGATCAGAGAATGAGTCGTATGGAATTCATGCAGGCACTGGAACGTGCCCTCAGTGATGTTTCATCAGAGGAAAGGGAAGCGGCGTTACAATATTATAATGACTATCTGGATGATGCCGGCCCAGAACATGAGCAGGAGATTCTGGCGGAGTGGGGGACGCCGTGGAAACTGGCGGAAAGTATCAGAAGCGGTATGGATAACAGGCTGGATGAGGGCGAGTTTACCGAGAGCGGTTTTTTTGCCGGAGAGCAGCGGCAGTGCCCGGCCAGGAAGGGCAGTCCTTTTCACGAAAAGAAGAAAGAGGAGCAGCCAGAGAAAGAGCCGGGGAAGCAAAGTCCTAATGTATGGAAATGGATTGCCATTGCTCTGCTTTGCATTTTGCTGGCGCCGGTTTGTATCCCGGTGGTGCTTTCCCTTGTAGCAGTCATCGTGGGCATCATAGTGGCAGCGCTGGCAGTGGCGGTATCGCTGCTGATAGCCGGGATCGCCATACTGTTGGCGGGACTGTTGGTGGCCGGTGTGGGGATTGTGAAATTGTTTGCGGCACCGGCAGCGGCGGCTGTGCTGATTGGTGGCGGCCTGTTGTTGTTTGTGCTGGGTGTGCTATTGTCACTGCTGTTTGGCTGGATTGTTCTGAAAAGCAGCGTATGGCTGTTTCGGACAGTTGTCAGTGTCTGCAGGAAACCCTTTCATAAAAAGGAAGGGTGCCGATAAGGGGCTTTGCCTTGGCGATGTGAGAAAGGAAGTGATGCGATGAAGCGAGTATGGAAAATCATATTTCTTACCCTGCTGATAGTGGTGGGTGTGGGAGTTACGAGCCTCGTTGTGGGCGGGCTGTTCGGCGGTATTGCGCAGGCTTTTACCCTGATCAGGCAGGAAGCAGGGAGCAGAGGCGCCTGCCTTGAAGGATGGGAAGAGGCAAATCTGTCCGGTTATCATGATGAGGATGAGATGTGGCGGGAACTGGAAAGAACGATGCTGGACGACGGGCATCCGCTGATCAAAGAGCGGCATTATGAGGATCAGCAAGTGGCCGCAGCATCGGAGATCACAGAGATTGTGGTGGAAGCAGGCCGCTGCAGTCTCTATCTACAGACGACGGAACAAGGCAGCTACGGCATTTCTGCAGATAATATCCATGTACTGCAGTGTTATGCGCAGGACGGGAAACTGGTGGTCAGAGCCAATCATAACAGAAGTGAACATAATCATGACGGCAGCCTGACCTTATATCTGCCCGCAAGTGCACAGGTTAGGGAGATCGACCTGCAACTGGGGGCCGGGGTGTTGACAGGGGGGCCTGTCAGGACAGAGAAACTTACCATGCAGACGGGCATGGGAGAGATCAGCCTAAGTGGGCTGACAGCAGAGGAGGTGACACTTGAAACCGGCCTGGGCTGGATGGAGATCAGCGACAGTGAAGTAACTGATCTGGTCATTGATACCGGTGTGGGCGGTTTGCGGTACCAGGGACGGATTCTGGGCGATGTGGAGGCAGCATGTGCCATGGGGTCGATCGAAATGGATATCGCGGGGGATAAAGACGATTTTAATTATACAACAGAATGTGTGGCCGGCAGTATTATCCTCGGTGAAGATGGGGATATGTATTGCATAGGGATGCATGAACTGGATTACGGTGCAGACAAAGAGATGGTGCTGGAATGTGCCATGGGTGCAATAGAAATCAGATTTGATGAAAGCGGAGGAATGGAATATGAATAATGATTACAGAAAATTAATGCGGAGCAGGACAAAAAGGATGTTGTGTGGTGTGTGCGGCGGTCTGGGCGAATATCTGAATCTGGACCCTACCGTGATTCGGATCGCGTGGGTATTGCTGACCTTTTTCAGCCTGGGGACAGCAGTTCTCATTTATTTCATAGCGGCTGTTATTATGCCGGATGAGGAAGGGTAGAAGAAAATTCTACCCTCAGACTGTCAAAGAACCCCTGTTATGCAGCAGCACAACAGAGGTTCTTTTTAA
>CANPIC010000047.1 GCA_947574055.1 uncultured bacterium | reverse complement strand
ATGCAGTTTGGCGGAGATGATCAGTGGAGTAATATGCTGGGCGGTACGGAACTGATCCGTCGCAAACTGGGGAAAGATGCCTATGCCATGACAATCACACTGCTTTTGAATGCAGAGGGCAAAAAAATGGGCAAGACGCAAAAGGGTGCGGTATGGCTTGATCCTGATAAGACGTCACCCTTTGAATTTTACCAGTACTGGCGGAATGTGGCGGATGCGGATGTACTGAAATGTATCCGGATGTTAACATTCCTTCCGCTGGAAGAAATTGATAAAATGGATGCCTGGGAGGGAAGCCAGCTCAATGAGGCAAAAGAAATACTGGCTTATGAACTGACCAGTCTCGTACATGGTGAAGAAGAGGCCCGGAAAGCACAGGAGGGTGCACGTGCCCTGTTTTCTACCGGCAATGCGGCAGAAATGCCCACTGCGCAGTTGACGGATGATGATTTTAAAGAAGGAAAAATAGATCTGATCAGTCTGCTCGTAACATGTGGCCTTGTATCCAGCAGATCAGAAGGCAGGCGGGCCATTGAACAGGGCGGCGTGTCTTTGAACGGAGAAAAAGAAACAGATATCAAAAAAGAATATGATAAATCTGTTTTTACTGACGGGGTTGTCATAAAACGAGGCAAGAAAAATTTCAGAAAGGCAGTTATCAGATAATATGAAAAACAGAACTGTTATTTTTGATATGGATGGTGTGCTTTTTGATACGGAAGTCATGTCGTCCAAAGCCTGGTTTCAACTGGCAGAAGAGTGGAATCTGGGAGATATCACAGAACTGACGGATCTTTGTATCGGCAGAAACAGGACAGATATTATTCTGCAATTTAAAGACAGATTCGGACAGGAGTTCGATGCGGATAAATTTCTCAAAAGGGGCCATGAAATTGTACAGGGATGGATTGAAGCAGATGGCCTTCCACTGATGAAAGGCACCAAGGAAATATTGCAGTATTTGAAGGAAGAGGGACACACCATAGGCGTGGCCTCTTCTTCCAGTACTAAAACTGTGATCAGTCATATGAAACGTTCCGGACTGTTTGCTTATTTTGATGTAGTGATTGGCGGAGATCAGGTCAGGCTCAGCAAACCGAGGCCTGATATTTACCTGAAAGCCTGTAAAGCGGCGCAGGTACTTCCCGCTGAGGCTATCGCAGTGGAGGATTCTCCCAACGGAATCAGAGCAGCTTATGCGGCCGGAATGAAACCTGTGATGATACCCGATCTGATAGAGCCTGATGAAGAAATCATGACACTTTTATACCGTAAATATGATTCTTTGCATGAAATGAAAAAAGCGTTTGAAGAGGGGATGCTGTGAGCATCCCTGTTATCAGGTAAATCTTACCAGAAAATGCCTTCCATTGCATAAAAAACTTCCCAGTCGTAATCTTCCTGATGTTTTCCGTCCTTTGCGCCAAACCATTCTCCCTGTAAAATATAATATCTCCAGCATTTGAAACCGTCATAGAGATCATTTTTTCCTTTGTTGTTGTAAATAGCTATGGTGAGATTGCATGTATGATCTGTGTCCCTGTTAAGATCTTCCATCATAGCCAGGATGTTTCTGCGAATTTCTTCTTCATATGTTTTTTGATCGACTCCCTGCAGGTTTTCGTCATTAATATTGAGATTCATGGATACTTCAATGGGAAAGCGTTTAAAAATGCTGTCATAATCCAGTTCATAAAAGTGGATCATATTCTGTTCTTCTTTCAGACTCTGCCCCAGTTTATTAAAATATTGTCGATTTTTTTCTACTGTTTTATTATATTCTGCTTGTCTGTCCATTGTATAATGGCCAACCGGAGAACCGATAGAGATAAAACAGTAAGAGGAAGCGAAGTAATCGTCTGCTGAAAGATCCTGAAATGTCCCTTTGGGAAAACGGTTCAGGAGATACTTTTGCTTATAATAGGAAGACAGTTGATTTTTTAGCCATTCTATCTGTTGAGATTCCAGATCCTGTTGATTGTTTAATGTTTGTGTATAGGTAAAGCCATTTTGATCCTGATAGGTGATATCCCATTCATCATAGATTAAGCCGTCAATATGATAACCACAGTCACAGATTTCAGCTTCTACTACAATAGTTTTCTTTTCTCCGATTTCATAATCACTGCCAAACATTACAGTAAGCTGTTCTTCGTAAAGAAGCGGATAGTCTTCCGTATATTTATGGGGAATGTTTTTCATATAAGAAACAGAGGCATCGAAAACGAGATAGATAAAAAGCGCTGATAGAAAAAATTTTATAAATGGTTTCATTGTTTCCTTTCTTCTGTCTGATTACCATGATAAACGTTCATCATAAAGAGGATATGATGACTAAAACCCGGCAGAAGATCCATGCCGGGTTTTGGTTTTATTTTTTAATCTGTGGCATAATTTAACTTAACGGTGATCGTGGCAGTTTTGTTCCTTGAACTGGTATCAAATGCACCGCCATAACTGTATTCGGAATCGGAATTTTGTGCGGTAATCTGGAAAACTCCCAGATTGGCACTGAGAAGCCGGGTTGTACGGGCATTTGTGCCATCTGCGATGATATCGGCTCTGGCTTTGGCATTTTCCGTAGCCTGCTCAATCAGATCCAGTTTCAGTTCATCCAGTTTCGTATAATAATATTCCGGAGAATCCGATTCAAATTCGATGTTGGCTTCGATCAGTTTTGTGATGTCTCTGGAGATCGCGTCTACCTTGTCGATATCTTCAGAAGTGACGGTAACAGTCTGAGACAGGTCATAACCATCCAGATATTCGCCCATTCGTTCACCTTCATCATTGTACTGTGTGGTCCATCTCTGAGAAATGGAAACAGAACTGAAAGAAAGTTCAGATTCGGAGATGCCGTTGTCCATCAGATATTTTCTGATGACTTCAGCATCATTTTTAATGGATTTATAAGCGCTCTTAGGTGTGGGTCCGTAAGCGGAAAAGCTGCCCCGCCATACAATCAGATCCGATTCAAAATCACAACTTGCCGATCCTGTTACACTGATTCCGTTACCGCTGTTGTATTTTTTATATCTGGCAAAGTTACCCGAAAAAATACTGACGCAGATAATAGCGGAAATGCCGGCAATCAGTGCGATAATGATGGAAGTGGAAAGCGGCTTTTTCGTCGTCTTTCCCGGTTCATCCGGTGTCTGTCCTGCATCATTTGCATTTGCATACATGTTTCCGTACATAATATCCTCCCCCTTTACGTGTGTAAAACAACAGTTACTTTTATTATAACAGATGACACTGGCTTTTCAAGGTGACAAAGCGTAAAGTTTTATTAAGATTGAGGTGTTTGTCCAATGCAAAAAAAAGCACCATCCCCAAGGCTGCTGCGTCCTCAAAAATGGTACTTATAACTGCGCCTTCAGGGGTTCGAACCCTGGACACCCTGATTAAGAGTCAGGTGCTCTGCCAGCTGAGCTAAAGGCGCGTTTGCTTTACTTGTTTACAACACAATAATGATTATAGTATAATATGATTTAGTTTGCAAGAGATTTTTACAAAAAAATGAATTTTCTCTTAAATTTGTGAAAAATATAAAATTATAATAAACAAAACGGGTGATATTTTATGATATTTGAAACACATGCACATTATGATGACGAAGCATTTGATCAGGATCGGGAAGAACTTTTGCATGCAATGGCGCAGCAGGGGATTGGAGCGGTGATCAATGCAGGTTCCAGCCCGGAATCCCTGAGAAAGATTCTGAAGCTGACAGAAGCCTATCCTTTTATGTATGGGGCAGTGGGAATCCATCCCTGTGATACGGGACAACTGACAGAAGAAATATTTTTAGAACTGAAAAAACAGTGTGCGCATGAGAAGACAGTGGCGGTAGGTGAGATCGGGCTGGATTACCACTGGAAGGAAGTGGATGTGGAAATTCAGAAAAAATGGTTTGTCCGTCAACTGTTGTTGGCGCAGGAAGTCTCTCTTCCGGTAATCATTCATTCGCGGGAGGCCGCAAAAGATACCCTGGATCTGATGCGGACATGTCATGCTGAAAAAACAGGGGGTGTTGTACATTGTTTTTCCTATGGTAAGGAAATTGCAAGGGAGTTTATGAAGATGGATTTTTATTTTGGGATCGGAGGCGTGGTCACTTTTCAAAATGCCAGAAAGCTGCTGGAAGCGCTGCAGGTGATTCCCATGGAGAGGATTTTGCTGGAAACAGACAGCCCTTATCTGGCTCCGGTGCCTCACAGGGGTGAGAGAAATTCCTCTCTGTATCTTCCGCTTATCATCGAAAAGATAGCTGAGATCAAACAGAGAAGCAAAGAAGAAGTGACAGAGATCACAAGGCAGAATGGAGAACGGCTCTTTGGCATCAGATGTGGAGGAGGACAATAATGGCTTATCTTGGCAATCCGGCCAAAACAGCGGAATATTTAAAAAAATATCAGTTTCATTTCCAGAAAAGATATGGACAGAATTTTCTGATTGATACGCATATTCTGGAGAAGATCATTCAGGTTTCAGCCATCACAAAAGATGATTTCGTGTTGGAAATCGGTCCGGGAATCGGTACGATGACACAATATCTGGCAGAGTCTGCAAGAGAGGTGACAGCAGTAGAAATTGACAAATCTCTGATACCGATTCTTCATGAGACATTGTCTGCTTATGATAATGTAACAGTCATCAATGAGGATATTCTGAAAGTGGATATCAGGGCTTTGGCTGAAAATAAGAATCATGGCAGACCGGTAAAAGTGGTGGCAAATCTTCCGTATTATATTACCACACCGATCATTATGGGATTGTTTGAAAGTCATATGCCACTGGAAAGTATTACTGTTATGGTACAAAAGGAAGTGGCTGACAGAATGAAGGCAGGTCCCGGTACAAAGGATTATGGCGCCCTGTCTCTGGCTGTACAGTATTATGCCAGTGCAGAGATAATGTTTATGGTTTCACCGGGCTGTTTTATGCCCAGACCCGGGGTGGGCAGTGCAGTGATCCGTCTGATGAGATACAGACAAAATCCTGTTTTTGTATCAGATGAAAGACGTATGTTTGCCCTGATAAAAGCGGCTTTTGGACAGCGGAGAAAGACACTTGTCAACAGTCTTTCCAATGCGGCAATGCTTTCCGTCAGCAGGAAAGAGGTGACGGAGGCACTGGAAGAGATGAACCTGCGTCCTGATATCAGAGGGGAAGCGCTTACACTGGAACAATTTGCCCGGCTGAGTATGCTAATCAGCTTTTGACTTATGCAAATGGCTATGGTAAACTTACAATAGCTTTATGGTGATGTCATACTGATCTGACATACACTGTTGCCGCTAGGGATTTTTATGAGGTGGGTACGTTGGATAAATATGAATATAAGATACGTTCAGAAGAAATCAAAACCCTGATCGGAAGAAAAAAATATATCGAAGCCATGGAAATCGCGGATACCATTGACTGGCGCAAAGTAAAGAATGTCAACATGCTCTGTACCGTCAGTGATCTGTATAAACTCAACCGGAGATTTGAAGAGAGCCGGGAAATCCTTCTGCTTGCCTATGAACGTCATCCCGGAGGGCGGATGATTGTGTATTCCCTCTGTGAACTGAGCATCAAACTGGATGATGTGGTTCATGCGGTTGAATATTATAAGGAATTTGTCCAGACGGCCCCAAGGGATAATGGCAGGTATGTGCTGCAGTATAAACTGTATGAAGCACAGGATGTAACCCTGGAAGAAAGGGTGGCTGTGCTGGAGGAATTGAAACGGCGGGAATACAGAGAGAAATGGGCTTATGAACTGGCATATCTCTATCATCGGATCGGCCTGGGAACCAAATGTGTGGAAGAATGTGATGAACTGATTCTCTGGTTTGGTGAAGGGCGATATGTGACAAAAGCCATGGAACTGAAGATGCTTCACACGGAACTGTCGCCGGATCAGCAGAAAAAATATAACAAGGCAAAGGGGATCAAAAATATTCCTGTCAAAGAGGAACCTGTTCCGATTCCCGCCCCTGTTGATGATGGTATGGATATCGAAGTCAAACCAATGAATGTAGGGGAATACGCGACCATTAATCTGCAGCGGGAACTGGCAGAAAGTATGAGGCAGGTATTAGGCGAGGAAGAAGTCAGACCTGATGTACAGCCTACTATGGTCTATACGCCGCCGGATAACAGCTATGGCAGCAATACGATTGACTATACAACGGAAGAGATCAGAGATTTTCAGGCAGAGCTGGAAAAGAACGAACTGGAAATATACGAAGAAGATTATCAGACGGATGAACTGGATACAGAAGAAACCAGAAGATATGATTCTTATTATGATATGACTGAGGAAGATTATGAAGAAGAGTCTGCACAGGACTATTATGATATGCAGCCTCAGATGTACAGACAGACTCCGCCACAGACATTTGTGGAAAAACAGCCCTCGGTATATGCAGCCAGCCGGGCGCAGATTGCCAGAGAAGAGCCTTCCCGTACATATAGCGGATTGCCACGGCAGACCGCTGCAAAAAGTCAGCCTGTGCCTTACAGTACTGCACAGTCTCAGCATCAGCATCAGATCAGAATACCGCAGGTGAAACAGCCTGATTTTTCTATGGAAGGCCCAGGAGATTTTACAAGAGAGATTCTCAGCAATCTGATGCAGGATACGCAGCAAGAGATGAACAGGCAGGAACAGCCGAAAGTATATGATGAACCGGAGACTGGTCAGGGAGAAGTGTTTTTTGAAGATCCGGATACGATGGAACTGCCTCCCCCCATACAGATACAAGAGCCTGCGAGAGTGGTGCAGATGTCCCGTACTTCGGAAATTCCAAAGATCATTCAAAGCGGCCAGGATACGATGCCTGTGCAGCGATTGAAAAAGGATATCAACAGGCAGAGACAGGCAGACAAAACCCGCGAAGCGGAAAAAACACAAATACAGGAAATACAAGAAATACAGCAAGAAATACAAATAGAAAAAGCGCAAATCCGCGAAGCTGATCCGCCCAGGGATGACAGAATTGTTGCCGATCCGCCCAGGGATATGGCTGCTGTGACTGATACAGATACAAAGAATGAAGGAAAAGAATCGGCTGCAGTGAATGAAACAAATGATGTTGGTCAAAAGAATATGGCAGATACGGAAGATACCATGGAGGAAAATCATAAATTTGACAATTATCTGACACAGGAATATGACGGACAGATCCGCCTTGCCGTGCCGGAGGATGATAAGGTAGAGCGGCAGATTACCGGACAGATCAGTATCAATGATATTCTTCTGGAATGGGAGAAAAAGAAGAAAGAAAATGTGGAAAAACGTGCCGAAGCTGTACGTGAACGTGTAAAACAGCAGACCGGTGAAATATTTTCTCAGTTTGACGCTTCTACAAAAGAAGGGATACTGGCAGAATTGGATCTGTTGGCACAAGAGTCTGTAAAGAAGGAAAAAGCCTCTTCCAGGAAGAAACGCCGGGAGGCTGACGCGGAAGAAAAGGATGCCATCCCTGAATCTGAAGAAAGCAAAGAGATAAAAGAGTCAGGTACAGATGAAGCAGCACAGCAGGAAACAGAAAGCAGTGTCCAGTCTGTCCCTGTGCCTTCCGGGGAAGAAACAGTCGAAGAGACAGAGCAGATCAAGGCGCAAGAGACAGCAGCGGAAAATACTGTTTCAGAGGAAGAAGTGCAGCAGGAAGCAGCAGACGGGGAAGAAGAAGGTCAGACGCAGAGAGAAGAAAAATCTGCATCAGAGAATGTAAGAACCGGTAAAGGCAGGAAAAGTGAGCCTTTGGAGAAATCACAAAGACCAATGACAGCCGAGGAGAAGAAGCTGTTTGGGCCGTTTATCCAGACCAGATCCACGAAAGAGCAGATCATGGATACACTTGATAATATCAGTCTGGCTTCCTATACGGGCAATGTGATACTGACCGGAGAGCCGGGGATGGGGTCTGTAAAACTGGCAAAAAATATCATCAAGGAAATTCAGATGACGGACAGCAATTTTTCCGGACGTATGGCCAAAATTACCGGACAGGCGCTGAATAACAAGGATATGGGTAAGACATTTGCAAGACTCAGCAATGGCGCTTTGATCGTGGAAGGCGCAGGGAGCCTCAAAGGCAATGCCGTCAAATCTATGATCAAACTGCTGGAACAGGAGGAACAGGGTATTATTGTCATATTGGAAGATACCAAAATCAATATGAACAAACTCCTGGATAATTATAAAGTACTGCATCAGAATTTTAATCTGAGAATTGATATCGAGGCCATGGATAATGATTCTCTTGTCATGTTTGCCAAAAAATATGCGCTGGAACAGGAATACGCCATTGATGAACTGGGAGTACTTGCACTGTATACAAGAATTTCGGATCTTCAGACAAGCGAACATTCCGTGACGACAAAGGAGGTTAAGGAGATTGTGGAAGAAGCTATCCATCATGCAGGCAGAAAAAATATGTCGCATTTTATGGATATTCTTCTTGGCAAACGGTATGATGATGAAGATATGATCATATTAAGAGAGAAGGATTTTGTGTAAAAAACTGATAAGGTATAAGGAGGGTACAATGGGAGGACAGGAAACCGTATTTATTTCGGAGACAGATCAGTATCTGTTTGCGCAGGGAACACATTATGATATTTATAAGAAACTGGGAGCGCATCCGTCAACCGAGGATGGAAAAAAAGGAGTCTATTTTGCTGTCTGGGCGCCCAATGCGGCAAAAGTAAATGTGATTGGCAGCTTCAATGACTGGAATGAGGAAATTCATGAACTGCAAAAGATCGGTCCCGGTGGTATCTACACACGATTTATTCCGGATGTCAAAGTGGGAGAAATGTATAAATTTCTGATTACCGCCCAGGATGGAAGGAAACTGTATAAGGCAGATCCTTTTGCCAATTATGCGGAAAAGCGTCCTGGTACGGCTTCTATCATTACCGATCTTTCCAATATGCACTGGTCAGATGAAGAATGGATGAATGCCCGCAGACGTATGGATATCAATACGGAACCTGTTGCCGTTTATGAATGTCATATCGGTTCCTGGATGCGGCATCCTTTCAGGGAAGATGAGGGTTTTTACAATTACAGGGAATTTGCGGATGCCCTTGTAAAATATTTGAAGAAAATGCGTTTTACCCATGTGGAATTGATGGGAATTGCGGAGCATCCTTTTGATGGTTCCTGGGGATATCAGGTGACAGGATATTATGCTCCCACTTCCAGATATGGTACGCCTCAGGATTTCCAGTATCTTGTGGATACACTGCATCAGCACAATATCGGTGTGATTCTGGACTGGGTGCCGGCTCATTTCCCCAAAGATGCACATGGACTGGCAGAATTTGACGGAACGGCTCTCTTTGAGCATCCGGATCCGCGGATCGGAGAGCATCCGGACTGGGGTACAAAGATTTTTAATTATGCAAAGACGGAAGTGGTCAATTTCCTGATTGCCAATGCGCTGTTTTGGATCAAGGAATTTCATATCGACGGTTTACGGGTTGATGCGGTGGCTTCCATGCTCTACCTGGATTACGGTAAACAGGACGGACAGTGGGTTGCAAATAAATATGGAGATAATAAGAATCTGGAGGCCATTGAGTTTTTCAAACATATGAATTCTGTGATCCGTGGAACATTTCCCGGTGTTATGACCATTGCAGAAGAATCTACGGCATGGCCCAAGGTGACGGGGGCCATCGAAGAAGGAGGGCTGTTCTTTACCTTTAAGTGGAACATGGGCTGGATGCATGATTTTTGTGAATATATGAAGCTCGATCCCTTTTTCCGCAAAGGCAATCATTATGCCATGACATTTGCCATGAGTTATAATGACAGTGAGAATTATATCCTCCCGTTGTCTCATGATGAGGTGGTTCATCTGAAATGTTCCATGCTGGGTAAGATGCCGGGCTATCACAAAGACAAATATGCCAATTTACGTACCGGCTATACCTATATGTTTGGCCATGAAGGCAAGAAACTGTTGTTTATGGGTCAGGAATTTGGACAGGAAAGAGAATGGAGCGAGGAAAGAGAGATTGACTGGTTCCTGTTGCAGGAAGAGCTGAACAAAGGAATGCAGAGTTACGTGAAAGACCTTTTAAAATTATACCGCAAATATTCCTGTATGCATGAAGTGGATAACAGCTGGGAAGGATTTGAGTGGGTGAAAGCAGATGATACAGAGGAAAGTACTTATGCATTTATCAGAAAATGTCCTTCCAGCAAACGTAAACTGCTGTTTGTTATGAATATGACACCAATGGAACGCAAAGAGTATCGGGTGGGTGTTCCCAAGAAAAAGAAGTATAAACTGATCTTAAACAGCGATGATGTGCAATATGGCGGGGAAGGCAGAGAGATCCCGGAAGTGATTCAGGCGGAAAAGATCCCTTGTGATTATCGGGATTATTCCATCAGCTTTGATCTGCCGCCCTGGTCTTCCGCAGTATTTTCTTTCTGATCAGGCTGTGAGAAGATGAAGTTTCCATAAGAAGGTTAAGTTATCCGGTCCGAGTGCCGAAATAAAAGGTGGATGCAGCAAAAGAAAATGTCTGCATTCACCTTTTTATACACAGAATCTGAAAAGAGGAGAGATTTATGCGGATCACGTTTCAGAATACGGACAGGAATCAGGTTATGGATGCGCAGGAGGTATCCCGGCGGGAATCTGCCGCTTCAAAGGCAGGTACGGAACAGGGATATGGTTATATGCTGGATATATCCGGTTCCTCCGCAGAAAATCAGGTTTATCAGGAACAGGGAAAGACAGTGGAAGAGGTAATGGCTGAGGCAAGTCTGCAGAATGTGGATTTGACCAGTGATTATATGACAGTTATGTCAAATTCCATGTCAGAAGAAGATTTTGCAAAGCTGCAGGAGAACGGATATCAGGTCGGCAGTACGCAAGTGGATGAGGCTGTTACGATTGTGGATAACATAAAGGCTTCCCTGTTGGAGGCCGGCGTATCCATATCCGGTTTTACAGATACATTGGATATGGATACGCTGACAGAGATTACCGGGGATGCAGCGCTGGCAAAGGAACTTTCGGACGCTTTTGTGGAAAAGGGCGTGCCGTTGACCGAAGAGACGGCCAGAAAAGCCATGGAAGCACTGGATGAGGCCAGGACTTTACAGACACCTGGGGATGATACGCTGAAATATATGGTGTTACATGAGAAGGAACCGGTGGTAGAGGATCTGTACAGGTCCCGTTATAGCAGTGCGGGAGATAACAGCCGCCAGGGACGGGGCTACTATCAGGATGAAAACGGTTACCTGGCAAAGCGGGCGGATCATATCAACTGGGAAAATCTGCAGTCTCAGATTGATCATATCATAGAAGAAGCGGGACTTTCGGATCAAGAAGGGGCACAGGAGGGAGCCAGATGGCTGATAAGCAGCGGAATCCCTCTGACACAGGAGACACTTACTTCTTATATGGAATTAAAACAGATCGCACTTCCGATGGATGATAAGGCATTGCTGTCAGCTATGGCAACGGCCGTATCAGATGGCAAGAGCCCGGCCAGAGCAGATCTGACAGGAGCGGATTCTTTGTGGGATCAGGCGTATCGGATATGGGATACCGTGCGCAATCTGTCCGGCGAGGCAGCTGACCTGGCAGCGGCAGGGGAGAAAGATCTGACAATCGCTTCCCTGGATGCCGCGCAAAAACTGATCGAAAACGGATATCAGAATGTAACAGAAGAAAATGCAGCCGCCAGAAGACAGCTGGAAGAAATCAGACTGCAAATGACTGTTGCGGCAAACAGAGAATTGTTAAAAAGTGGTTTTGCCATTGAAACGGCAAAGATTGAACAGGTAATAGAAGCACTGCGGGATGTGGAACAGAACTATCAGCGTATCTTATTTGGCGGCAGCACGCAGGAAGAAACGCTGGCCCGTTCACAGCTGTATGAAGAGACGAGACAGACAGCGCAAAAGATTCCGCAAATGCCTCTGGCGGCGGTGGGGAAAGTCAGCATTACAAAGACAGACTTTACACTGACGCAGGTAAAAGAAAGCGGAGAAGCGCTGGCGGCTTCTTATAAAAAAGCCAATGAAAGCTATGAAACTTTCCAGACAGCGCCCAGAAGCGATATGGGAGATTCCATAGCCAAAGCATTTCGTAATACGGAGACGCTCCTTGAAGAACTGGGACTGGAAGCCACGGATGCCAACAAACGGGCCGTGCGTATTCTGGGCTATAATTCCCTGGAAATTACGGAAGAAAATATTATGACGGTCAAAGAGGCGGATCAGGCACTGCGCAATGTGGTAAAGAAACTGACTCCTGCCGCTACGATGGAAATGATTCGGGAAGAGAAAAATCCTCTGACAATGACAGTGCAGGAACTGGACGATTATCTGAATGAGCGGCAGCAGGACCCTGCGCGGGAACAGGAGAAATTCAGCAAATATTTATATAAACTGGAACAGAAAAAAGAAATCACAAAAGAAGAAAAAGACTCTTATATCGGTATTTACAGACTACTTCGTCAGGTAGAAAAATCAGACGGGGCAGTGATCGGAAGCCTGCTCCATCAGGGCGCTTCCCTTTCTTTCAAAAATCTGCTTACTTTTGTGCGGACAGGAAAAGCAAAAGGAATTGATACGATAGTAGATGATTCTGTAGGAACTCTGCAGGACGTCAGGGAAAAGGGAGAAACGATTGACCGGCAGATAGAAAGTGCCTTTTCCATGGATGAGACAAAGGACTCTTATTACATAAGAATGGGGCATGAGGTTTACGATGGTCTGGATGGGGATAAGGTGGCACAGATCACGCCGGATGAAACAATGGAACTGGAGGCATTTGCCGAGCGTCTCCGGGAAACGCAGGAATCAGAAGAAATAAAGGAATCGTATCTGCGAGAGCAGACAGAGATAATCAGGCAGACCAGACCCCATGGAGATACAACGCGGATGCTGCGATTCCTGGATGAACCGGCTACACCGGAAAACATCCAGGCGATGAACCAATATCGCGCAGACAGTGCGGGTGCTGTCAAAAGAGTACGAAAAGAAACAGGCAGAGACGGAAACGGGATTGATAGCCGTTTTGCGGACAGTATTTCTCGATTGGAAGAGAAATTTATATCCAGACAGGAAGCCGGTGACGCTTACAGGAAGTTCACAGAGACGGAAAAGGAACTGCTGGAAGAGGCCATGTATGAATCGGATGAAATCACATACCCTGATATGCGGCAGCTTGGCCTGATGTATAAACAGGTTTCCTTTACGGCAAAACTGGCCGATACGGAAAGATATGACATACCTGTCATAACAGAAGATTCTGTTTTGGCGCTGCATGTGCAGATCATCCACGGAGAAGAAGACAAAGGGACGGCTGAGATTTCGATGGAGACAGAAGAGTTTGGAAAAGTTTCTATCAGACTGCAGCTTACAGGAAAGACGGTAAAAGGGTTTTTCCTTGGTTCCTCCGAAGATGGCAGGGAGAAGCTGGAGGCGATCAGAGACAGAGCGCAGAAAGCATTGTCCGGAGCCGGCTTTGAAGGCGATGATATGTATGTGGGAATCAGGCGTGATCTGCATACCGGATTTACAGCACGGGAAGAGCAGGAAGCAGAGAATCCGGTATCTACAAGAGAACTTTACAGCGCGGCAAAAGCAGTGGTGATCGCAGTTCGCGGGGAAATAGAAAGGGGTTAAGATTATGAAAATAAACTTTAATATGTCAGCAGTACTTTCCAATGATCATCTGAACAAAACAGAAAATGCATTGGCCAATTCTATCGAGAAGCTGTCCTCCGGTTTTAAGATCAACCGGGCGAAAGACAATCCTTCCGGTATTGCCATCGCCAAGCGGATGCATGCACAGCTCAGATGTCTGTCATCGGGTTCTAACAATGCCAGTGATGGGGTGTCCATTATCAATGTGGCAGAGGGAGCCATGACGGAAGTGCATGAAATGTTGCAGCGTATGAATGAACTGAGCATACAGGCATCCAACGGCCCCATGTCCGACAGTGACAGGCAAAATGTGCAGGAAGAGATTGATTCCCTTCTTGAAGAAATTGATCGTATCGCAGAATCCACAGAATTTAACGGCAGGAGAATCATCAACGGAACATATGATTTAAAAGGATATGTGGAAAAATCCACAAAGGAAACCAATACGACTTTTGATACCTTGTCCGTAAAAGTGGAATCCTATTCCGATGAGGCCAAGATCGGATTTTATGAAGTGGTGATCGAAACCGGCTGGAAGGTGGAGATGAGAAGAGAGATCAACGAAGACGGAGAGGCAGTGGATGTACCTTACGATGTACCTTATGTCAAAGATGCGAAAATTACCGCGCCACCGGTACCGCCTCAGACAGAGATCCACGGAAAGATGGAAGATCTGGAGACAGTACAGAATCAGAAGATGATTCCGTCTCTCGATGATGACCATACAGTGACTATTGTAGCCGATAACGGTTTTTCCCTGACGCTGGATATTGATCTGGAAAAATTTACGCAGACTCAGCCGACAGACAATCCAAATACCTCTACCCGTACCGTCAATGTGGATCTGACAGGTATCGGTCCTATGACGACACAGGTCGGCGCTACAGAAGGTCAGGAACTGGATATTCGTATTCCCAAAGTTTCCTGCAAAACACTTGGTGTGGCGGAGCTGGATGTATCTACAGAGGAAGAAGCAAAAAATTCCATCGACCGTATCGGACGGGCGATCAACAATCTTTCTTCGATCCGTTCCCGTCTCGGCGCTTACCAGAACCGCCTGGAACATATGATTTCCAGTATGGATATCACCCAGGAAAATCTGACAGGTGCTTATGCGCGTATTATGGATACGGATATGGCAGAAGAAATGACAGAATATACAAAGGATCAGGTACTGAGCCAGGCAGGTACTTCCATGCTGGCCCAGGCCAATCAGAGACCTTCTCAGATCTTGCAGTTATTGCAGTAAAATTAAAAATGCCATCAGCATTTTTGCCGATGTGTATGGAGTGATTTGATATGACAGAGGAAGCAAAGAAAGATTTTACCAGGCGTATTACACAGGCCAATCAGAGTGGTCTGACAGTGATTTTGTATGAGATGTATCTGCTCTGTCTCGATGACGCAGAGAAAGCAGGGGAGGATTTACAGGCTTTCCGGGATGCGTTATCAAGGGCCAGAGGCTGTATCAATGAGATGATGAATTCACTGGATTTCAGATACGAACCTGCTGCCAGCCTGCTTCAGCTTTACATGTATGTAATCGGAGAGATGGCAAAAGCAGACAGCAGGGGCAGCAAGGAACCTCTGCAAATATGCAAAAAGATCATAACAGAGCTTTTATCTGCATACAGGGAAGTGAGCCGGCAGGACACTTCCCCGGCAATGATGGAAAATACGCAGACAGTTTATGCCGGCTTAACCTACGGAAAAGGGGAACTCACGGAAAGTTTGTCTCACCAGGGGAATCGAGGATTCCTCGTATAGGCTTTCTGATTTCGGTGTTTCAGTTGCAGCTTTCATCTTTGCGGCTTCCTGCAGCAGGTATTTATAGCGCTTTTGTATTGCATTGACTTCATAGATATAGCAGTCGATCAGATCGGGATCCGTTGCGTTGTCAAAGCCGGCATAGGCCGTCTCCAGAGCGTAACGGGTCTTTGCTATGTCGCTTAAAATACTGTTGTCCTCTTTGTCCAGATGAGAACTTTTGCTGAAATAAGATTTCATAATATTCCGCCTTTCCTGAGATTTACCAACCTGATGCCGGCATTGGGCGATGATCGGAAATACAGTCCTGTCAGTACCGGTATCTTTACTATAGAGTATGGTCTTATACTGGTAATTTATTCATGTAATAGTTAAATTCTTACCGGAATAGAATAGTAGTGAAAGACAGACAGGAAGCGGTAACAGGAAGGGAACGGGGTATGGAAATGGATCGATTGGCAGGTGCACCTTTTATCATCATTATGTGTGTGATTGTTTTATGTGTACTGGCACTGCGAAAAAAAGCAGAGTTCATACTGAATTTTATGCTGAGAAGTATAACAGGTGTTATTTGCATAATTGTCATCAATGAAATGCTGGCATCGCAGAATTATGCCACAATGGTGGGAATCAATCCGTGGACGGCTTTGACATCCGGAATCCTGGGATTACCGGGCGTTGCGCTGCTGTACGGTATCCATTTCCTGAAATTTTTGTGAAAGATTACCAATAGACAGGAAAGGAAAAGATGTACTATAATGCGACTTACAGATCACACCGACTGCAACAGAGGAGGTGAAGAACATTGTAAATCTTTTTTCTTTCTTATTATTGGCCGTCTGGCAGGATTATCATACAAAAAAGATTTCTAATTCGCTGATTGTTACCGCACTGTCAAGTGCGATTCTTTGTCAGATCAGACAAAACGGTTCCCAGAGTTTTTTCCATTCAGTTTTTCAGATATTGACAGTTATTCTTTTTTTATTTCCATTTTATTTATGCAAAGCAGTTGGTGCAGGTGATATTAAGCTGTTATGTGTGACAGCAGTATTTCTTTCATGGCAATATGCCCTGCTTGCTCTTCTGGCAGGATTATATCTTGCTCTGATTCCTATCTTTATTCTGCTTCTTGGCAGAAAGAAGTGCCTGGGGAAGAAAATTCCCATGTCCGGCCCGATTCTGGGCGGTATTCTCATTATTTTATATTGGTCAGGACTTTGACCGAAAAAGAAAAAGTGTTACAGAAACAGGAGGTAGCTATGTTAAAAAAACGGATTCTTGCTGTCTGTGATCCGGAAACGGAATATACGGGCCGCTTCTGTGATTATATCAGTAAAAGAGGGAATTGCCCGTTCGAACCGGCAGCCTTTACATCCCGGGAAATGCTTGAAAAATTTTGTCAGACGGAAGAAATCGCGGTACTGCTGATCTCAGAAAAAATATATGATACGACTCTGAGAGATAAAGTGGCCGGAATATTGCTTATTCTTAGCGAGGAGGAAGAGGAAGGGACGATTTGCAGATACCAGCCATGTGAAGAGATTTTGCGCAGTGTTATGCGAAATTGTGAAGGGTATGGAGAGGAAACTGTTCAAAGTCACAACAGACAGGGAAGCATACGTCTGATCGGATTATTCAGTCCGGTACGCCGATGTATGCAGACCGGATTTGCCCTGACGATGGGTGAGATGCTGGCGCGTGAACATAAGACATTGTATCTGAATTTTGAGAGTTTTTCCGGTTTTTCCAGACGTCTGGATCAGGAGTTTATGACGGATATGTCAGATTTAATTTACTATGTGACCAATGCGAGAGAGGCACTTTTCTATAAGCTCAAAGGTATGACAGGCACAATACGGAATCTGGATTACATCCCTCCTGTCTTTTCCTGTATGGATCTGGCACGAATTACGCCGAAGCAATGGTTTATGATGCTGGAAGAACTGGAGCGCCATACAGACTATGAATATCTGATCCTGGATCTGTCAGAGCAGATACAGGGATTGTTTGATCTCCTGCGCAGTTGTGAAAAGATTTTTACACTGGTCCGGGAAGACAGCGCCGCCATGTGCAAGCTGTATCATTATGAGAAACTGCTTGAACGGGCAGAGTACGGAGATGTTCTGAAAAAAACTTGCAAGTACAGACTGCCATTTATACGCAATCTTTCACTGGATCTGGAAATGCTGACCCATGGGGAACTGGCAGTATATGTAAAAAAGGTGATCAGGGAGCATTTGTATGAATGAGAAAAAGGAATTGCTGTTGGAGAGAATCCATCAGAACATTGATTACTCCAGAGAAATGGAGGAGACAGAAGTACAGGGACTGATTGCGGAGAGTCTGACAGAATACGGAAGGGAAGTTTTCCTGACACTGCAAGAAAAAGAACGGCTTGGCAGAGAATTGTTTCATGCCATCCGCAGACTGGATATTTTACAGGAACTGCTGGAAGATACAGAGATCACGGAAATCATGATCAATGGTCCCGATCATATTTTTATCGAAAAAAAAGGAAAAATAACAGCCTGGGAAAATTGCTTCTCTTCCCGTGAGAAGCTGGAAGATATCATTCAGCAGATTGTGGCAAAGTGCAATCGGGTGGTCAATGAGGCTTCTCCCGTAGCAGATGCCAGACTGGAAGATGGTTCCCGGGTTCATGTGGTACTGGCGCCGGTGGCACTCCATGGTCCTGTTCTGACCATTCGCCGGTTTCCCAGAGAACCAGTGAATATGGAAGCACTGATTCGGACAGGCTCATTGCCGCAAGAGACGGCACATTGGCTTAAATATCTGGTACAGGCCGGTTATAATATCCTGATCAGCGGTGGTACAGGTTCCGGAAAAACGACATTTTTAAATGCATTGTCAGAATATATTCCGCCGGAAGAGAGAATTATCACCATCGAAGACAGTGCAGAACTGCAAATCAGAGGCGCACCCAATCTGGTCAGTATGGAGACAAGAAATGCCAATGCAGATGGTCAGGGGGAAATCAGCATCCGGGATCTGATCCGTACCAGCCTGCGGATGCGACCTGA
>CANPIC010000046.1 GCA_947574055.1 uncultured bacterium | reverse complement strand
ACGGAGCCATTGCTCCAGTAGCGATTGTTCAGCTACTTTTGCAACAGCCCCTTTTTTTATACTTGTTTTTGCATCTTTGAATCAGTACAATAAAGGATAAGCAGGAGCGGGGGCAGTGATTTGGGAAAGGGGCGTTTTTTTACAGATGATAAAGATAGGCATCTGCGATGATATGGTGGAAGAAGTCAGGAAACAGGAAGCCATGGTACTTCGGATTGCCGAGAGACTGGGAGAAAACCTGGAAGTCCATGCTTTTGAAGAAGGAGAGGAGCTGTTGCAGGATATCAGGCTGTATGGGCATATGGATATTCTGCTGCTGGATATTGAGATGGAGGGGATCAGCGGGCTGGATCTCTCCCGGATCATCCGGGAAACAGATTATCAGACCGTACTTATCTTTATCTCTGCGTATGACCAGTATTGCAAGAAACTGATCGAAGTGCAGCCGTTTGCCTTTCTGGATAAGCCGGTGACAGAGCAGCGGCTGGAGACGGTCCTGCGCAAAGTGTTATATATGAGACCGGCGGAAAATGAAAGATTTACGTTTTCCTATCAAAAGTGCAGGCGCAGCATACCATTACAGAAAATCATGTATTTTGAAAGTATGGGAAGGAAAATCCGGATTCACCTGACAGATGAACTATATCTTTTTAACGGGAAACTGAATGATGTGGAAAAGGAACTTGACGGGGCGGGAGTCAGATTTGTCAGAGTGCAGGTATCCTATTATGTCAATGTGAATTATATCAGAGAGTGGAAATATGACAGAATCATTATGGACGATGGCATGGATATCTCCGTCAGCAGACGATACCGTAAAATGATGAACAGACATTATATGGCGATGTTGGAGAGGGAATAGCGGGGATGGGAATGTTTTTGATCGTTGTGACTGCCATTGCGGAAGTGTTTATGCTGTATATCCACTGGATATTTGCAGAAAAGGTTATGACTTCCAGAGGCAGAACACCATGGTCCGAAGTGGCTGCATGGTTGTTGTATTTTATTGCGTATAATTTTGTCGTCTATGTCATGTCGCAAAATGCATGGACAAACCTGCTTATATTTTTCGGATTCTTTTACCTGTTATTTACTTACTTATATCAGGATTCCGTTGCCTATAAAGTTTACATAATAGCTGTTATGTATCTTACGGGAATGTGCTCTGAACTGATGATTTATTCGGCTTTCTACTTTATCAGAATCTATCAGGAGGAATTTTTTCTGGGCGTGATTGCATCAAAACTGGTATGGTTTTGTCTGCTGAAATTTATTCTGCTTTTTATGAAGAAGGACCGGAAAAGGGATTCCGGCTTCTGGGACTGGCTGGAAGCCGTGTTTGTACCTATCGGCTGTATTGTTGTATTTTTTATCTTTCTTCCCATGGACAGATTTTTTGAGCGGAGTATCGTTTTGAAGAAAGCTGCCGAAGTATTGGGGATTGTTATTTTGCTGATCATCAATATTGTTTCCTATTATTTGTATGAAAAAGGCAAAGAAGTGGCAGAAAAAAGGATGCACGAAAAGGCCCTGCAGGAACAGTGCAATTATTATATGCGTCAGTGTGAAGAGAGCAAGGCGCTCTGGATGGAGCTCAGTAAATTCCGTCATGATATGAAGCAGAAGTATATTTATCTTCAGATTCTGCTGGAGGCGGGGGAATATCAGGAGCTGGAACGGTATTGCAAAGAGAATCTGGAATTTCTGTCAGCCGGCAAAAGTGTGGCTTCCAGCGGCAATATTTTCTTTGACAGTATTTTGAATTATAAGGCTGAAATCGCGGACAGTGATGCGATATCATTTCGGATCAGTCTGGAAATACCCCATGATTGTCATATCTGCGGAGAAGAGATCAGTATCTGTCTGGGCAATCTGCTGGATAATGCGATCGAAGCAGTCAGGGCGGTAGAGCAAACGGAAAGATGGATATCGGTCAGAATCAGTGTACAGGGAAGTAACCTGTTTCTGGAGATAAAAAATCCCTATGATGGCCTGCGCAGAAGAAAAGGGGCGGAATATAGGACAACAAAACCTGATGTGCGCTCTCATGGCTGGGGGCTGCAGATCATACGGGAGATTGTGGAACAGCATCATGGACAAATGGAATTGTCAGAAAAGGAGAAGATTTTTTGTGTAAAATTGCTGTTATATGACGCGGTTTCGTAAAGAATGTATATATTTCCTGCTAAAAATGACAGATAAACAGGTAAATTGTTACAACGGGCGGCAGGGACATGAAAAATATACTATAATAAAAAATGCGTTTACAGATGAGAAAAGTAGTCAGGAGGTATGGATATGAAAGTGAAAAGATGGATGGCAAAATATGCGAGTGGTATGATGGCGTTTATGCTGGCTGTCATTGCCGGACAGATTGCGACGGCAGGTTGTCTTTACTGCTATTATCAGCCGAAGGAACCGGAAGGATTAAAGAAATTTGTCAGAAATAAATAAGGATGAAAAGGCTGGAAGAAAGGCTTATTTGTTTTCTTGAAACCAATAAAGCGATTTCGGAGGAAGACAGGGAAATATACGCATATGCCTTAAAAAGTGCCGGGATTCTGGGTGTGAATATCATGACCAGTCTGCTGATCGGATTTTGGCTGAAGGTCCCCTGGTATTGTCTGCTGCTCTTAGCTGCCATCATTCTGCTCAGATCGGATGCAGGAGGATATCACGCGCAGACGGCAGGGCGGTGTTATATTTTGTCCTGTATGGTGCTTATGGCGGCATTGTTGTGGATAAAGGCGGAAATACCCTTTCGAACAGTGATGACTGTCTGTGCGGCAGTTCCGTTTTTTCTTTTGATCTTTCGAAATGCTCCGCTGGACTCGGAGAATAAGCCTTTGAACGCGGAAGAGAAAAAAAGGATCGGAAAGAGGGCAAGAGTGATTGTAACAATGGAAATGGTTATCGGCCTTGCCTGTATTCCGATTAATGAGAAAGCAGCCTGTATCCTGTTATCGGCAATCATCAGTTGCGGTGCAGGGTATCTTGGCTGGTTTATCAAGAACAGAGCGAAACAGACAGGGATGTGAGAGGTTCACATCCCTGCTGTTATTTTCGGAAAACTGGTGCGTATCTCGACCTGTAAAAGAGGGAGGGCTATAGAAAGTATGCGGATATTACATATATCAGACCTGCATTTTGGAGTAGAGGTCAGTAAGGAAAGGACCGGCGGGGAGACGCCGGTAAGAAGTTATGATATAAATGATTTGACAGCAAATTTGGGCGGCATAACAGAAACAGAACCTTTGGACTATATATTTATTACAGGAGATATTGTTTATACAGCAACTGAAGCGGCATATGAAGAAGCAGGGAGATGGCTTGCCAGACTTTCAAAGACATGTGATGTACCGACAGACCGGATTTATCTGTCTCTGGGAAACTGTGACAGCGGACAGACGGGAGCAGAAAATCCCCGGAGATACGACGATTTCTGCCGTAGTATGGGGCTGCCGTCTTATGTGATGGGCAGGAAGGAAAATTACACGGCCGGTGTTGCAGTGACGCCCCATATGAATGTGATATGCCTGGATGCAAAATGGTTTGGGGAAAACGGGGCAGACAATGGCTCCCGGGAAGCCGTTTTTGAACTGGAACAGCGGATCAGGAAGGAGCAGGGATTCACAAAAGGCAGGCCTGTGATCCTATTTATGCATCATGCCGTTTCCGGCAGGTGTGGCGACAGGGCAGTAAAAGACAGCGGAGGGATCTGTGCCTGTGAGGAATTGTGCGGGATGGCGGATATGGTACTGACAGATCACGCCCATGGAAGGGAAAACAGCTGCGGGTATCAAAGCAGTGCATATATCTGTAAAAACGGCGCCATTTATCAGACAGATACCACATATTGTTATTTCCATATCTATGAGTGGGATCATGCCGGCCAGGGGCCGATTGCCTGCAGCAGGACGGTGTACAGGTTTGATGGGATGGAACGAAACAGGGAAGCCAATCGCCTGAAGTTAACGACATATAACAGCAAAGTACCTTATATCAGAATAGAAAACGGTGAGGCAAAAGCAGCGAAGAAGCCTCTGCAATACAGTTTCAGTGTATTATGGTGGACGAGGTAGAAGAGGCAGAAAAAGAAAATGACAGCCCGGTCTTTTTGTGATAAAATAAAAACAGATTTACAGTTGACTGACAACGAGGATGTGGATGCGGCACATCCTCTTATCTTTCGATGTTTCTGCCGGGACATAGGCAGGGCGGCGGAGTGATCCGGACAGAGGTGACAGGAGATACAGGCGGATATGGAAAAGGAGACCGGCCAAAACAGTATTCGATCCAAGCAGTTTAACAGAGGGCTTATCTTTCAGATGATAGCCACAGGTTCGTGTCGTACGAGGATCGAGCTGGCGCGGCAGACCGGACTGGCCAAGACGACAGTGGGCAATATCATTACGGAATTTATGGATAAAAATGTGGTGGAGGAATGTGAGGAGGAGCAGACACAAGTCTGCGGGCGCAATCCCATATTACTGAAAGTATCCGCAAAAGCGCCGAAAATCATCGGGCTGCTTATCCTGCGCAGCCGGGTCGAGGCTGTTTTGTGCAGTATGACAATGGAAATCCTGCGGACTGAGCAAATCCGTTTCCCGGGTCGGCTGACCGGTGAACTGCTGATTCAATATGCCTGTGAAGCTGTGGCGCGCATTTACAGGCAGGAGACGAATGTGACCGGCATCGGCGTTTCGGCCATTGGGCCGGTGGATATCAAAAATGGTGTGATCCTCAATCCGCCGAGATTTCACGGCGTCAATCATGTCCGGATCGTGGAAGCATTGCGGGAGCAGTTTCCCCTGCCAGTGTATATGGAACATGACAACAGCTGCGCTGCGCTGGCGGAGAAGCTGTTTGGCGTGGGGAAAGCGGAGGAAGACTTTTTGTTTCTTGGGATCTCTGACGGCATCGGCTCTGGCCTGATCAGCGGCGGCAAGCTCTTTCGCAACAGCAGAGGACTGGCTACGGAACTGGGACATGTCAGCATCCATTGTCAGGGCCCTCCATGTTCCTGCGGAAACCAGGGATGTCTGGAGATGTATGCCAGTACCGGCCTGATCCTGGATAAACTCAGGACAGCCACCGGGCTGGAACTGTCCTATGAGGAGTATTTCCGGCTGCCGGACTGCCGGGCAGCCAGAGAGATTCTGGAGGAGATGATTCAACATATTGCGGCGGCACTGGTCAGTGTCATCAATATGCTTCATCCGGAACTGCTTGTACTGGGACATGACTGCATGGATTGGGACGATGCCAGTGTGGCACTTCTGGAACAGATCGTCAATGAGAAGAGGATCGCGCAGGATGGCCGGAGGATTCCGGTAAAAAAAGCATACTTTGGCCGCCAGTCTCAGCTTGTGGGGGCAGCCGCCATTGTGGTGAGCCGGATCTTCAGCGGGGAACTGCAGCTTTGACCGCCGCACGGTACTCGCCGGGTGTACTTCCCATAAGTCCCCGAAATTGTCCGGGAAAATACCACGGGCCTGAGAATCCGCAGTTCAGGGTGATCTCGGTAACAGGAAGATAGGAACATTTGGGGGAAGATTTCCGGCGCCCATATAAAAAAGGAGCAAACAATATGAAAAATACGGTTATCTTTGATCTGGATGGTTTATTGATTGATACGGAGATTATCAGTTATTGGCTGTACCGTGATCTGACGGCAGTATATGATAAGACCATCTCCCTGGAGGAATATGCCCGTGATTACAGCGGTAAGACCGAAACGGACAACATGAAACGGATTCTTGCGGTCTGTGACCTTCCGATTTCCATGGAAGAGGGACTTGCCTTTGTCACCGAGAAGGAAAAGGAATATTTTACACAGGGCGTTGCGTTAAAAACGGGTGCCAGGGAACTGCTGACTTACCTGCATGAGCATCAGTATAAAATCCTGCTGGCCTCATCCAGTACCAGACCACGGGCAGAAGGTGTCTTGGAACAGAACGGGATACGTGCCTATTTCTCTCACCTGGTGTTTGGCGCAGAAGTAAAAAGGGGAAAACCGTTCCCCGATATTTTTCTAAAGGCATGCGAATATGCGAAAGAAGCGCCCGAAAAATGTCTTGTGCTGGAAGACAGCGAAGCGGGCATACAGGCGGCCTATGCCGCAGGGATTGATGTTATCTGTATTCCCGATATGAAAGTACCGGCTGAAGCCACTGGCAAAATGGCGACTGCGCAGTTATCCTCCCTGCACGATGTGATCCCGTGGCTGGAAGAACATGCGCGGGAAGCAAAAGACTGCACGGCCATGAAAGGAACAATCCAGACTTGACAAACACAGGCGTGCAATGTGATACTATAATAGTAAATCAAATGAACTATTAAACCAACACCCGACCGGAATCAGCGCTACCCCGGACTGCACAAAAAGGGGTAACGCGGAACTGGAATAGGAGGACCACATGAACAGAAAATATGAAATTGATACAGCGGAAAACAGGAAGTTTCTGCAGGATATCCGTGAGGATCTTCTGCGGTTCGGGCGCAGATTTCCCTCTCCGGGCGGCAGTGCCTACTATCTGGGAGACGATGGCACACCATGGACCGAGCGCAGTCGGGAGACCTGGATCACCTGCCGGATGGCACATGTTTACAGTTTGGGCTCCTTTTTGGGATATGAAGGCAGCGGGGAGCTTGTAGACGAGGCGCTGAAGGGGCTGTGCGGGGAACTGCATGATACACAAAACGGCGGATGGTATGCAGGTCTTACCCAGGATGGCGATATCCTGCCCACAAAACAGTGTTATGCGCATGCATTTGTCATACTGGCTGCCTCTTCCGCCTGTCTGGCAGGCAGGAAAGGGGCCGGAGAACTTCTTGCAAAAGCCATTGCCACATATGACCGGCAGTTTTGGAATGAGGAAGAGGGACTTTCCTGTGATACCTGGAATACGGAATTTACGATTCTGGATGATTACCGGGGCGTGAATGCCAATATGCATACGGTAGAGGCATTTCTGGCGGCGGCGGATACGCTGAAAGAAGAAAAGTACCGTGAACGGGCAGGCCGCATCGTACGGCATGTCATTTCCTGGGCAGAAGGGAATAACTGGCGGATACCCGAGCATTTTACAAAAGAATGGGTGGCCGATCTGGAATGTAACAAAGAACGCCCGGATGATCCCTTCAAACCATATGGAGCGACACCGGGACACGGAATTGAGTGGGCCAGACTGATCGTACAGTGGGCGCTTTCCACTTATGGGGAAAAAGCTGACAGAGACACTTACATAAAGGCGGCGGAAAACCTCTACAACAGAGCCATTGAGGATGCCTGGTTTGCAGATGGTGCGCCGGGAATTGTGTATACCACTGACTGGGAAGGCAAGCCGGTGGTTCATGACAGAATGCACTGGACGCTTGCCGAAGCCATCAACAGTTCTGCGGTATTATACAGAGTGACAGGCGGCCGCAAGTATGCGGATGATTATGCGCAGTTTATGGAATATCTGGATGCCAGCGTACTGGATCATACAAACGGTTCCTGGTTCCATCAGATGGACAGAGAAAATAAAGTGATGGGTACGGTGTGGCCGGGAAAATCGGATCTGTACCATGCCTTACAGGCGATGCTGATCCCCTATTATACACCGGAAGTTTCCATTGCGCTGGCTGTCAGAGAAAACAGGAGCGTATGAGATCGTAAGATATATTAAAAAAAGTTCTTACGGTCTGCGCAACAGATGCGCAGGCCGTAAGAACGATTAGAACCCCGGATCAATCATCCTCATCGACATCCCAGTCAACGATAGCACCGGTGGCAGCATCAATCTCAAATTCATATTCCAGATTGTTATGGTAAAACTCCCCTTCATAGACGAGACGACCATCTTCATAATCCGGTTTCACCTTACCCCATCTGACATTGGCGGAGCTGAGTCCTGCCTGTTTCAGCGCCGCCGCTTTGGCAGCCTCGATACCGGAGATGGCACCGGAGGAGGTATTCTGATTCTGAGAAGGAGCGGGATTGCTTGTCTGAGTCACCGGCGTATAATGTGTGGCATCGTATTCCCATTTCAGAATATTGCCCGTTACGGCATCTATTTCGTACTCATATTCTTTGCGGTCAGCCGTATAGAATTTCAGTTCATAGATGATCTGACCATCATCCAGGTCTGTTTTGGCCTTTTCGAAAGTGACAGCATCTGCAGTCAGGCCTGCATGGGCAATGGCCAGTGCTCTGGCCTGTTCCGGCGTGACAGTTGCCTGTGTGCCAACAGCGGCTCTGGGAGCGCCGTCCCATTCGCAGTCCACATGCAGCACGGCGCCGTCGGCTGCGTTGATCTCAAATTCATATGACATATAATTACCGGTCAGCAGCTCCACTTCATAGATCTGTCTGCCGTCATCATGATCTGCCTTTGCCGTGATATACAGCACAGAGTCTGCAGTCAGGCCAGTATTGGCCAGGGCGAGCGCCTTTGCGGATTCTTCCGTGACCGGTGCTGCGGCTGCGGTGATGGCTGTGGATGCAGCCAGGACACTGGCAGCCAGAACGGTTCCCAACATTTTGATTTTTCTTTGCATAGAGTCCCTCCTATTATTATTGATACTTCCTTGAAAAACAAGCCACGCTGTGGAAACACCTGGCGCCGCGTAAGACGGCGTGATACAGGACTTACGCACAGGCGGCGGAAAATCCTGCAATGCAGGATTGCGGTATCAATATTATCATAGCAGAAAACAACCCGTGGAAGCAAGTTGATTTTTGGAAACGCATGCTTTTGCTTTCCCTTAAAAAACGTGCTATAATCCTGACAGAGACGATAGGGCTTTAGCAAGGATGTCAGCATGGTTATGAAACAATCGGGAAATGCAGTTTTTACGAAAAAAATGAAAAAGACGCACACCATCTTTCTGCCGCAGATGCTGCCGTATCATTCCGCTCTTCTCAAAGCGGCCTTTGAGGGAAGCGGGTATCATTTTGAAATCATGTCAGAAGCGGCGGGACTGAAAGAGCAGGCGCTTCGGTATATCAGCAGCGATTCCTGTTACCCGACAGTACTGATCCTTGGTCAGGTGCTGCAGACGCTGAAAAGCGGCAGGTATTCGCCGGATCGGATCGCCTTTATGGAACCACAGGCGGGCGGCGCCTGCCGTGCGGGCAATATCTACCAGACTATCATACGTGTGCTTGGAATGTGCGGGCAAAAACAGATCCCGGTTCTCTCGCTTAACTTTATGGGGCAGGAGCGGCATCCCGGTTTCCGGATCACGCCCCGGCTGTTGTCGGGTGCCATTGCCGCAGTGTGCTGCGGTGACCTTTGCATGAGTCTTTATCACCAGACCAAACCTTATGAACAGGAAATGGGAGCTGCTGACCGGGCACTGGAAAAGTCGTATGCGATGCTGGCGGAAAAGATCCGCAGTCATACGGGGCTCTGGGGAAAAGAGAAACGGAAGCTGTGGCGTTCTGTAATTGAGATATTTGAAAATATCCCGGTCAGGTGTGTCGACAGAAAGATGGTCGGGGTGACAGGAGAGATCTATCTTAAATTCTCGCCCCTGGGCAATCATGGATTGGAGCGTTTCCTGCAGGAACAGAACTGCCGGTGCCGGATGGGCGGATTTATCAATTATGCCATTTATGTGATGGACAGTGCGAAGATAACATATGCGATGGATTGCCGCTTTCCCGTGCTGGTACCTGTTTTTGATGCCACACTTGCTTTTATGAAACGGATGCAGCGGGAACTGTATACAGAGGTAACGCGCAGCGGGCGTTTTGCCGCAGAGGCAGGCTTTGATGAACTGAAGAAAAAGGCGGCAGGGCTGATCGGGGAGAGTTGCCTGACCGGCGATGGCTGGCTGGTGGCGGCAGAGGCGGCGGATGCCATTGAACAGGGCTGTGGACATATACTGATCGTGCATCCGTTTGGCTGCCTGGTCAGCCACGTGTGTGAACGGGGGATTGTGGGGAATCTGCGCCGTCGTTATCCGGGGGTCAGTATCCAGACGGTGGAATACGATTATGATTCCAGTGATACACTGCGACAGAGCAGGATACTGCTGGGCCTTGGCAAGGAGAGAAAGACAGAGACGGTTCTCAAGGGGTGAACCGTGCAGGGATACGAGGGGGAGAAATATGGCGGAGTACTTTTTGGGGGCCGCACTGCTCTTTGCAGCGGCAAATGCCTATACTTTACGCAGGCAGTATGAGACAGCAGGGGCACTGTGGTTTCTGGTTGCGGTGCTGTTTGTGGTACTGCAGATCCGGCCATCCGTAAGGAGCAGAAAACTGCAGAAGAAAAGACTGCGTATCTGTAAGGAAGGCTGTGTGTTGCTACGGGTTTTTTTACTGTCCACAGGTTGTACCATCGTATATTCATTGGCAGGATATTGTGGCATGCTGCGGGCAGATTCTCTGATCGGAGATCCGAAACTCTGGATTCTGGGGACGGTAGCTTCTGTCTGTCTGCATGCTGTCGTTTTCTGGAATGGCATGATCCGCATTTATCTCACATCAGAGCAGCTCGGCGTCAAATGGCGTGTGCTGGGAGGCCTGTGCGGGATGCTGCCGGTGGTGAATCTGATCATTTTGTCCATTTTGATCCGGACAGCGGAACGGGAGGCTGATTTTGAAAATGAGAAAATATTGCTGAACCGGAAACGGGAAGCTGAGAGAATCTGCGCCACCAAATATCCGCTATTACTGGTGCATGGCGTTTTTTTCCGTGATTTCCGTTATTTTAATTATTGGGGCAGGGTGCCCAAAGAACTGGAACAAAACGGCGCGGTTGTCTATTATGGTAATCATCCTTCTGCGGCTTCCGTGGCGGACTGCGGAGAGGAACTGGCAGTGCGGATCAGAAAAATCCTCGAAGAGACAGGCGCGGAAAAGGTCAATATTATCGCGCACTCCAAAGGGGGACTGGACTGCCGTTATGCGCTGGCCAAATGCGGGGTGGCAGATCTGGTGGCGTCTCTGACGACTGTCAGCACGCCCCATCGGGGCTGTGAGTTTGCGGACTGTCTGCTCTCTCATATACCCGGAGCGCAGCAGGAGATGGTGGCTGCTGCCTATAACAAGGCGCTGCGGGCGCTGGGAGAGGAAAACGCTGATTTCATGGCGGCAGTAAGGGATCTGACGGCCGAAGCATGCAGAGCCAGAAATGAAGAGTTGGGGGAGGTATCCGGGGTATACTGTCAGAGTGTGGGGTCCATTCAGACCAAGGCTGTGAGCGGGCGGTTTCCGCTGAATTTTTCCTGGCATCTGGTCAGACATTTTGAGGGCAGGAATGATGGTCTGGTGGGTGAGGATTCATTTCCCTGGGGCGAAACCTGTCAGCTTCTGACTCCCGGCAGCGGGCGCGGTATCTCCCACGCGGATATGATTGATCTGAACCGGGAAAATATAGAAGGATTTGATGTGCGAGAGTTTTATGTGCAGCTTGTCCATGGACTCAAGGAAAAAGGCCTGTAATTTGTATTTGCCCCTCACGGGCAGACGGGGTATAATAAAAAGATGCTGATTGTGCAGAGGACAATGGCTTTTCCGGAAAGGCGGGAAATATATGCGCAGGATGGAATTTAAGATGGAGCGGCAGGGTCTTCTGGAAACAGGGGAGCGTGTGAAGGTGACAGAGGGCGTCTTGCCCAGCAATTATTATTATATCATAGATCCTTCCCTTGCCATGTCAGGTAATTTTCCTTTTCGCGAGCGGCTTTTGGCCAGAGAGGGGATTGTGACGGCCATAGAGGAAAAGGAACGAGGTTTTTATGTAGTTGTGGAATTTGAAGAAGAGGATGGAGGATGAGATAAGAATGAAAAAGATCAGTACTGAAAAAGCGCCTGCGGCCATCGGGCCGTACTCACAGGGGATCACGGCAGGCGGATTTCTTTTTGCGTCGGGACAGATTCCCATTGACCCGGCCAGTGGAGAGATCGTGGCGGGCGGCATCGAACAGCAGGCAGAGCAGGCGATCAGAAATGCGGGCGCCGTACTTGCAGCAGCAGGGACTGATTATACAAAGGTGGTAAAGACGACCTGTTTTCTTGCCGATATGAATGACTTTGCCGCTTTTAACGCAGTCTATGAAAAATATTTTACGGAGAAGCCGGCCAGGAGCTGCGTGGCTGTGAAGCAGCTTCCCGGGAATGTACTTTGTGAAGTGGAGGTTATGGCCTGGCTTGGGTAGTTGCGGCCGGGGAATACTATGAATACGAATCAGATGAAAAATTCCGCACTGCTGTTTCTGACGGCCGCCATCTGGGGTGTGGCATTTGTGGCACAGAGTGTGGGAATGGATTATGTAGGACCCTTCACCTTTAATGCGGTCCGTTTTTTGCTGGGCGGAACTGTGCTTCTGCCCTTCCTTATGTGGAAACGAAAGAACGGACAGGATGAGGCCGGCTGGCGGGAAAAGTCCCGGGAAGAGAAGAAGCAGGCAAGGCGTATTACGCTGACCGGCGGCATTTGCTGCGGACTGGCACTGAGCACGGCCAGTCTCTTACAGCAAAATGGAATCTTGCATACGACGGTGGCCAAAGCGGGGTTTATTACTGCTTTGTACATTGTGATCGTTCCGGTGCTGGGGCTGTTTTTCCGGAAAAAGGTAAGACCGCTTGTCTGGCTGAGTGTGGCTCTGGCAGTGGCGGGTATGTACCTTTTATGCATCAGGGAATCGTTTGCCATTGGCCGCGGAGATTTCCTGGTCTTTTTGTGTGCCATTGTCTTTTCCATCCATATTCTTGTCATTGACCATTTTTCGCCCAAAGCGGATGGGGTGGCGCTGTCCTGTGTCCAGTTCTATACGAGCAGTGTCGTCTGCGGGATTGGTATGTTTCTGACCGAGACGCCGTCCTGGCAGGCCATTGTAAGTGGATGGATGCCCATCTTATATGCGGGTATCCTGTCCTGCGGCGTGGCATATACGCTGCAGATCATCGGTCAGAAAGGGATGGATCCCACAGTGGCGTCGCTGATTCTCAGTCTGGAATCCGTGATCTCACTGATTGCCGGATGGCTTTTGCTGGGGCAGAAACTGAGCCTGAAAGAGGCAGCAGGATGTGCTCTGGTATTTATTGCCATTATACTGGCGCAGTTACCACAGAAATCATCCTAGTGTGCTGACACATTTATCTGAAAGTAAATGTGTCAGCACACTAGGTGCAAAGACACATCTGCAAACGGCGGGCTGTCTTTTGTCTGTTTTTCTTTTATGGGACAGTATGTCTCCGAAAAGAAAAGAAATACTCACATATTATGACAAACAAATGAAAATACTAGTTAACAGTTCAGACAGGCCTGGCCTGAATATGCTGATCTGTGATTTGCGGAAACCATTGCGGCCTGCATACGGCGCAGAAGTGTGCATACCTGCCTGCCTGATCAATGACAATCAGGTAATTGCGAAACGGATCGTTATGATCTTAGGATCCTTGTTTCAAAATTCCCTGCAATGAAACTGTGAGAAGGGAGAAACTATGGATTATATCAATGCTTTCTGGGTAGGCGGACTGATCTGTGCCCTTGTGCAGATTCTGATGGAAAAGACGAAGATGATGCCGGGCAGGATTATGGTGCTGCTTGTCTGCCTGGGTGCGGTGATCAGTGTATTCGGATGGTATGAGCCTTTTCAGGAATTTGCGGGTGCGGGCGCCAGTGTCCCGCTGCTGGGATTTGGCAATACACTGATGAAAGGCGTCAAAGAAGCGGCGGACCAGCAGGGTCTTCTGGGCCTTTTTATGGGCGGTTTCAAGGCCGGAGCTGTGGGCTGCAGTGCGGCGCTGATCTTTGCTTATCTGGCCAGTCTGGTTTTTAATCCCAAAATGAAAAAATAGCGGGTAATGATGGCGATGATAAGAGGAGTGCAACAAAAGAAGAGAGGATAGTATGGAAATAAACTGGAAACAGATAGAACTTTCTGACAGAGACTTGATTCAGGGATATTACCGACAGGCAAAATCCCTGAATTGTGAATCTGCCTTTGCAAATAATTATTTATGGGCGCCCCACTACGATATGCGGTATGCTGTCATAGAGGGGATGCTTGTTTTTCTGGTCCGCAGGGAACAGGCTTCTGTCAGCTTTCCCCTCGGGCAGGGAGATCTGCGGTGTGTTATGGACATCCTGCAGGCATATTTTCAAGAGCGGCAGGAGGCATTTTGTATGCATCTTGTCTCATCGGAGCAGTTTGCGCGGCTGGAGGAACTTTATCCGGGCCGGTTTACGATCCGCTATGACAGAGATGTGGCCGATTATGTGTATGAATCGGAAAAGCTGATTACACTGTCCGGAAAAAAGCTGCACAGCAAGAGAAATCATATCAATAAATTCAAAGAACTTCATCCCGACTGGGCTTATGAAGCCATCACCGATGAAAATACACCGGCATGTCTGCGCATGGCGCAGGAGTGGAGGGTTTTGAACGGTTGTGACGATGATGAGGAAAAACATGCGGAATTTTGCGTGACGCTGAATGCGCTGCGGCTGAGAAAGGAACTGGGCCTGACAGGAGGGCTTTTGCGGGCAGAGGGCAGAGTCGTGGCATTTACCCTGGGAGAGCCGGGCGGCAGTGATGATGTCTTTATCGTGCATATTGAAAAAGCCTATGCCGATGTACAGGGAGCCTATCCGATGATCAACCAGCAGTTTGTGGAGCATGAGGCGGCTTCCTATCGCTATATCAACAGGGAAGAAGATACCGGTGCGGAGGGACTGCGCAAGGCGAAACAATCCTATCGTCCGGTCATGATGGTGGAAAAGGGAATCGTGACATGGCAGGAGAAGGGGCTGTGAGATCCCGGCAGCTGCAAAAGGCTGGCGTATACGGATGGAAATAATTCCAGCATAATCCCCGCCGGAGCCGGAAATCCTATCAAAAAAACAAACAGCGTTTATCTGTTAAGAAAGGGATGGGATGATGGCAACAGAGGAAAAAAAGGCAGCAAGAGGAAAAAGAAGGGGGAAACAGAGCATAGCATATGAGCGTCCTGTCTATATCAATGCCAGCGCCTCGATTGGCGGGAAAAAGGAGGGAGAAGGCCCTCTGGCAGAACTGATTGATATGATTGGCGAAGATGATCTGTTCGGGTGCAATACATGGGAAGAGGCAGAGAGCAGCCTGCAAAAAGATGCGGTCTATCTGGCCATGGGCAAGGCCGGGCTGGATCCGAAGGAGATTCAGTATTTGTTTGCGGGAGATTTGCTGGGACAGTCGATCGCCACTTCTTTTGGTATCATGACTTACGAGATTCCGCTGTTTGGCCTGTACGGTGCCTGCTCGACCTGCGGGGAATCGCTCAGTCTGGGTTCTATGGCGATCGACGGGGGATTTGCCTCCAATGTGGTATGTGTCACGTCCAGCCATTTTGCCAGTGCGGAAAAAGAATTCAGAAATCCGCTGGAATACGGCAGTCAGCGGCCGCTTTCGGCTACCTGGACTGTGACGGGCAGCGGCGCTTTCGTACTGGGCAGGGAACCGGGCAAGCATGTGCGGGCTGCCATAACAGGCATTACCACTGGCAAGATCGTGGACTATGGCCTGAAGGATTCCATGAATATGGGCTGCTGTATGGCGCCGGCTGCCTGCAATGTCGTCTATCAGAATCTGATTGACTTTGGCAGACAACCTTCCGATTATGATCAGATCATCACCGGCGATCTGGGATGTATCGGCCAGCGTGCACTGGTTGACCTGACGGCGGAAAAGGGGTATGATATTTCTGGTAATGTATTGGACTGCGGTATGCAGATTTATGACCCCGAGACCCAGGACACTCATGCGGGAGGCTCCGGGTGCGGATGCGCGGCCGTTACGCTTTCTTCTTATATTTTAAAACAGCTGGAGGAGAAAAAATGGAAACGGGTGCTCTTTATCCCCACCGGTGCACTGCTGAGCAAAACCAGTTTTAATGAGGGCAAGACAGTTCCCGGGATTGCACATGGGGTCGTGATAGAAAGTGTGTGAGTATGAATCTCTCTCCGGTTTTTTTACACCAGTTTCGTGATCAGGTGCAAAGAGTGCTGCATGTAAGGGGAAATTTTACCGGCCCGGTGCTGGAAATGACCCTGGTGACAGATCATAGTGTGGACAGGGCGCAGATGGCGGAAGCAGTTCCGGCTTTGCTGCGGGCCCTCAAACAGCAAGGGGATGTCTTTCGTAATGTGCGGTTTAATCTGGCCGACTGGCTGGAAGATGACCGGGTGGAAAACAGGGTGATACCGATGATGACCGTTGTGGTCAATGGTTTTTTCGATACGTACAGGCAGCTTCCCGGTGAGAAAAGGATAGAATGTCTGTACCAGTACCTGAAATTTTATCATGCCAGATCAAAACTGATTCTTCTTGTCACAGACGGGAAATACTGTCTGAAAGAAGAGGAGGCAGCCCGGGAGGCCTGCAAACCCTTCCTTGGGAAAAAACTGATCCGTATCATGATATCTGAGGATGGAATGGAGCTTGGCTAGCCCTGTTCCATCTGTGCTGTTTTCCGGGAAACAACGTGGGGGCGCGTCTTTGGATGCAGAGCAGACGAGAGCGTGAGGGGGGGGTACGTATGAAGAGGTTTTTTAAGGGGATATTGCATCTGCTGCTTTTTTTGTCGGTGCTGTTGATGGCACTGGTATTTTTCTGTGCATGGAAACCGGAGGCGGCGGAGAAGATCGCACAGATTCTGTACGAAGATGACGGAATCCTGGTCGATATTGCATCGCCGGAGCCGGGAAGCGGAACGACAGGACCGCAGGAAAACGGCGGCCCGGCTGCATCAGGACAGGAGACACAACAAGAAGGCACAGGAGAGACACAGGCCGTCTCGGGCGAAACGGACGGTGAAATGCAGGCAGAAGATGGAGACGGGGAAGAGGTGCCTGCCACATACATACCTCCTGAGAAATCTGCCATCTCCGTACCGGAAGAGGTAGCCGGAAAGAGCGGTTATCAGGAGATCGAAGCGAAGGACAGCGAGATCGAGGAGGAAGAGGCACAGACGCTGATCGAGAGTCTGGAACCGGGTGAGACCGGCGACGGACTGAGCTTTGATCCCCTGTTTTATCCTTATTATAATATGCTGGATGAGACCGGACAGCATATTTACAGACAGATTTACGCCAATGCGCAGGCGCTTAATCCGGCTTTTTCGCCGGTTGTGCCCATCAGGGCCCGGCAGCTGCGGGATGTTATCTCCGCGGTCTATAACGATCATCCGGAACTGTTCTGGTTGGATACCATGTACTCTTGTAAACGGCTGGGCAATGGGCAGTGTCTGGAGATTGACCTGCAGTTTAACCGGACGGCGGAGAATCTGGAACGGGAAAATACCGCCTTCGAGAATGCGGCAGAAGCCATTCTCACCGGGGCCAGGGGATTTAGCAGTGACTATGACAAAGAACGATTTGTGCATGATTCCCTGCTGCGAGATGTGGATTATGTCAAAAGTGCGGAAATGAACCAGAGTGCCTATAGTGCACTGGTCAATGGAAGGACCGTCTGTGCAGGATATGCCCGTGCCTTTCAGTATCTGATGCAACAGCTTGGTATTCCCTGCTATTATTGCACCGGTTATGCGGGTGAGGATCATGCCTGGAATATTATAAAGCTGGAAGAGGAGTATTATAATGTGGATGCCACCTGGGACGATACCGGAGAAGGCACCTATGACTATTTTAACAAAACCGATCAGGACTATGCGGATACCCACGTGAGACAGGAGTTGTCTGTCAATCTGCCGCCCTGCAACGGAGAAAAATACAGGACTGCCGGAACCTCCGGCGAGGCTGCAGGCAGGAGGAGCAGCGCAGACGCAGGATTTACCGAGGATGAGATCCTGCGGAGTCTGACAGATTACTATAATGAATGTTTTGACGAGATACTGACAAGGGGAGCAGGGAATTATGAGTTCAGCAAAGTACTGGAAGGGCAGGCTCTTTACAGAGAATGGGAAGTCGCCTATGATACGGAAACTTATCGGGATGAGTATCTGATAGAAGCCATGCGCAGTGTGGGTGCCAAATCCTGCCATCTGAGCCTGATAATAGAAGAACTGCAACAGGACAGATACCTGATCACCCATGAATTGCAGCTGCATTAATAGAGTAGATTTACGGACAGGGTATTCCTTGCGGCAAAGCTGTAGCCGAGCGAGAATAGGCCCTGTCCGTATTGCAGGCGCACTTCTTAACTGACAGTATTGTCAAAAATTAGAAAATTATGTAAAAATTTATAATTTTTTATAGAAATGTGTTGACAAATTTCGCGAACGTGCTATAATTAAGTCATACAAAAGAGAAACATTCACATAGATAAAATCTAAGGAAAGAGAGGTACGGACCACCGAAAACGTAAGTTAAAACACCAAAGACCGACAAGTAAGGCACAAAGGAATCGAAAAAACATTCGTTGAAGTACAAGGGACAAAGTTCAGTGCAGTTACATAAGAACCTCGCTGCAGTACAGAAGTACAAAAGATAAAAGAATTGGAAAAGACGGGTGAAACAGAATAAGGAGGTATTATCCATTGGACAGCGTAGTTTAGAAGGGAGTATGTTTTGAAAGAGAACATACTCCCTTCGATTTGTACAGGAAACAGGTAATTTTGAAACTTGCAATCCCGAAACCGGAGTTCAGGAGCAACCTGCCTATCAAGAGCAAAGTGGTAAACCGGGGATGCGGCTTTTTTGGGCCTGCCAGTCGACAAGATTCAGTCATAGAAAATGCAAATAATGCATTGATAAAATGTTGCCGGCATACTACAATAAAAGAAATACTGACTTGTACATAATTTACGGGCGATCAGGGATGAGGGGGTATCCAAATGGCAAAGAAGAAAAAAACGACAAGAATGTCGGGCAGGGAACGGAGAAGGAAGAGAAGAGTAAGAAATCAGATATTGGCCTATGTTACATTGGTGGTCTTTATCCTGGGTGTGGCAGCAGGCATATTTTTTGCGGGCAGGTTTGTAACAAGGTGGATTTCCGACAAGCGCCATGAAAAGCAGCTGCAGGAGGAGATGGAAGAGATGTCACAGACCGGGCAGACAGAGCCGGAGACAGAGGAGGCAGAGACCGATGCGGCTTATACAGACGATGATCTGATGGCGGATATGGTCGAAGCCAGCATAGCGGGGATGCCGATTGAGGATAGAGTGGCAGGCCTGTTTCTCACTACGCCGGAGGCATTGACCGATGTGGACAATGCGGTGAGGGCCGGAGATAGTACGAAAGCGGCGCTGGCGCAGTATCCGGTAGGCGGTCTTGTCTATAAGGGGTCTAATATTCAGGATGCGGACCAGTTTCAAAAGATGTTGACAGATACGATTTCTGCCAGCAAATGCCAGCTGTTTCTGATCCTGGAAAACGGAGCGGAGTCGTTGCCGGAAGATCCTTCCGTATATGGTATCAATATGGAGTTTGCAGATCAGGGAAACGGCACGTTCCGCACGGTGACACTGCCGTCCCTGCTGGGAGGCAGGACAGAAGAAGGGCTTGTTACCGCATTGATTGAGGGGGAAGAGGCGCTCCTTGCCGATGCCTGTCTGGAGGCATGGCAGAATGGGGCACATCTGCTCTATGTCAAGAACGGCGTTAAGGCTGCCTATGAAGGGATGCTGGAGAGGATACAGGGGGATGCCGAACTGGAAGCGCAGGTGGAGGAATCGCTGACAGCCATTTACCGGGTAAAATGCGGCAGTGCTCTGGAAGGGTAAAGGAAACCCGTAAGAAAAAAATTTTCACTTTCTGTTGACAAAACGCATATGCTGTAGTATAGTAATACTTGCCTGTTGGAACGGCAGGTAACATGCACGAGTGGCTCAGTGGTGGAGTATCGCCTTGCCAAGGCGAGGGTCGCGGGT
>CANPIC010000045.1 GCA_947574055.1 uncultured bacterium | reverse complement strand
ATTTTATTGGGTTTTCAGGGCACTTTCAGGTTCGAATCCCGTCTCGTGCTCTTTTGAAAGAAGCGGAAATGTTGAGTTTATCAGCATTTCCGTTCTTTTTTTGTTGTTTCAACTGTTAGACACTTTTAGACAGATCATAAAGCCTTTGTGATTAAATGCTATGTTTCCGATTCCGTGAGTGGGTTATAGATATATCCCAGCGTAGTGGAAAGATTGTTATGTCCCAGCATTTCTCTGATACAATCAATGGGATCGCTGCAAGTGTGACTGAATCCCCTCCGTTTCCATGATCAGGGTTATTGGAATCCTTTCCCTGCGTCAGTCAATTCCCACCTGCTTTGCAGGTGCCTGACGGTAGAGGGATGGACAGGCTCATCGGCATTATGCTCTTTGAAAATGACTGGCTACAAAAAGAGCCGCTTGCAAAACAGGCGGCTCTCATGTATAATCTACTTAGAAAGGCGATCGGACACGAGTTCCGATGTGCCCTCAGTGAGAACATTGTATAGAAATAAGCATCCACACTTTAGGCGGTAGGGATGCTTATTTCTTTTTATGGTTGTCTATGTAAGACAGTGCTGAAAAAATGAGTAACAACAATGTCAGAACTTCCATTGTGTCCATAGCACCACCCTCTTTCGTAAAGACTAGAGGGCAACCATCGGGAAATCGCATCCTGCTTTCTGTTCGATCATACAATTTGATTGTAGCATGAAAATATGTGGCGTTCAATGATAATGTGCTTTAGAGGATAAAGCATATTTTAGACAGGCTGCTTTTCTCCTTGATCGTATTGGTTTTTGGGCACGTTCAGGTTTGAATCCCCTCCGTTTCCATAATCGGGACTTTTGGAATCCTTTCTCTGAGTCAGTCAATCTCTACCTGCTTTGCAGGTGCCTGACGGTAAAGGGATGATAAGCGGTAATATATGATAGCAAGTTGGTTACACTTTTGGTTACACCAAAAAGAGAATACGAAAAAGCGCCTTTCTATCTTATTTTTTTATTTGAACCTAAGTTCGAATCCCATCTCGTGCCCTGGTTAAAGTCGCGGAAATGTTGAAAAATCAGCATTTCCGTTCTTTTTTTGTGTTCGTAAATTTGAAGGTTTGCGGATGAATGTTATATTGTTTGACGAGATGAAAAGAATCCGGGGAAATAAAGAAATCGGTTATCATGAGTGTTACAGGCTGCTTAACGAAAAGAGTAATGGCAGTGTCAGTGAAAAGACTTATGAATCATTTTTAAGGCGTGGTTCGAGAGGGTCTTCCTTGTTTGTTGCCGCTTATGAAATACTTGGAATTGAGAAATCAGAAATAGAAAAGTTTGATAATAGCATAGTAATACAGGTACAAATCATTAATAGCCTGCAATGGAATTTGAGTTTTCTGTAAGGGCGGGTTCATAATTGCAGCAAAACCAATTTGACACTTGTGTTCTACACTGCGTTGTGCTAAAATTCTTTTCGAGAACAAAAGAAAAATGGTGTACCACCGCCGGGAGGGCCAACTCCCGACGGCAAGGGCGGTAGCGCGAACTACCACACAATACAGGCAAGGCCTGCGATACACACAAGATTATTATAATGGAATCTGTCTGGGATTTCAATGCTTTTGTGTGAGTTTGAGCAGGTGATGCGATAGACCTTTAATATAAATCCCAATTCGGCCCTGTGTGTTTGGAAAGTAAAGGGAGGTGGCTCCCATGGTACAATTTTATCAAGGAACGCCGGAGTCTGTTATAGAACGGTTATACAGAACAATATCGAATTTTGACAGGTCATGGGGCAGCAAATGCGTGTCTGCGTCAGACGAACAAGTGCAACAATTAGAAAACATCTGTGCTGAATACGGTTACCGTGTTCCAAAAGTATACCTTGACTACCTAAAGGCAATGGGAGAAAGTGATGGAGGTTTGCTTGAAAGAGAATGGGATGGTTATATGGAGCCGAACATCCATACCATTCTTGAGTTGTTTTGTGATGAAGATTTTGATGCGAAAGAATATTTGCAGCAGGGACTTCTTTTGTTTTCTTACCATTGGACAGAAGCACATTGTTATTTGAGGATAAGAAAGCAGGAAGACAATCCTGTAGTTACAGACTGGAAGAATCATTACTTTGCCGGGAGTTTTGAAAAATACTTATTTCAGAAAGCGTTCAACAGTTATCAAGAAAAATTTAAGCATAAGTTGTCAGTTGGAACGTCTATCAATTCGTGTGATGCGTTATTGAAAAAATATTCATTTCCATGTACGGTTTGTGGCGGAACGGCAGAAGAAAAGATGGAATTTGTGAGGTGGCTTGTCGTAAAGTTCCTTGATCTTCACGAGAAGGAAACATGGTTTTGCGACGATCTTAATTATTTTAGCTATAACGAGCATTATGCGTTGAGCGTTAATATATATCACAGTCTGTTGCTTGTCTTTTCATGTGATGAGATCATACTGAAGAAAAAGATAGATGCTCAATTAAATAGCATATTTTTGCAATGATGGTCATCTTCCGTCTGTATGCTCCGGGAACATGAATGGGAAAATTCAATTCATATACAGCAAAAACATAAATGATATCACCGGGAACACAAAAGCAAATTGGGAGTAATATAAGCAAAGGGGAGATGGAAAATGAAGAAAAGGATGATAGTGGCGTTGATGCTGGGGGTTTTGGGGTTGTCACCGGGGCTCACAGTTTTGGCAAGCCCTCAGACAATGCCGGATGGGACAGTGTTTGATGCAGAATACTATGCACAGACGAATCTTGATGTAGCAGCGGTATATGGAACGGATGAAAGCATTTTGTATCAACATTATCTGAATTTCGGAAAAGCGGAAGGACGTCGAGCTTGCGCACAATCCCAAAATGCAGGTGCTGCAGAAGGTTCTGTTCTGATTGAGCCAGGAGATGAAAATTATTGGAGAGCCGGCTACTTATCAGTTGGATTCAATTATAAATTAAATCCAGGAGAGAACGAGTGGAACTGGTCCTCCGATGAACCGGCGTATGGATATACCCGGCAGGATATGCGAAACGACCCATATTATCAGGCGATGAGGCAAGAAATTCTGAATACGTTGGCGAGTGTCGAGGATAAAAATAGAATACGTAAATACAGTGATTATACCTATATATATGAATCGGAAGAAGCAGAACACCAGCGGCGTCAGGCCCGTTTTAATCTCGCCATTGACCTGGTAAAAGAAGGAATTGTAGAGCATTGCTATTTTATGATGAATCCGGCAAAAGGACATTGGGTTGGAGATTTTCAGGGAAACGAAGTAGTAACTATTTATTACTTAAATTATGACAGCGCAGGCACAGATATTTATGTACAGCATCCTGAAGTGACCGGTTATTATTAAACCTCTTTCTTTGGAAAGGCGATCGGAATTGATCTTCCGATGTGCCCTCAGTAAAATTTTAGCTAATTTAAAGAAATAAGCGTCCAACTTTCTCAGGGTCGGGATGCTTATTTCTTTTTATGGTTGTCTATGTGAGACAGTGCTGTAAATATGAGTAACAACAATGTGAGAACTTCCATTGTGTTCATAAGCACCACCCTCTTTCATAAAGACTGGAGGGCATCCATCAGAAAACCGCATTCTGCCTTCTTTTCATATCTGGTGGCAAAACGGTGGTTGTTTTTTAATTTGAGAAATAGTTTAGTTTTAAAACAGACTCTGATAGAATTGTAGAGAAGGGATGGAAGTTTGAAGTATATTCATGGGATTTTGCATGCCATAGTAAAGTAAAACAATTTGCACAAGAGAACGGGAAATATGTCAATTTGGAGGATTATTATGAGAATATAACCTTTATAAAAAATGGTAGAAGGGCAAAATCTTTATAACGGTTATATTCTCCTGGTGTTAAAATTAGAAAAGAGCAGGGCATGTGATCATAGCGAATGTATGCCTTTTCTTTTTGGTTAAATATTCAGTAGATCGGCAATTACAGCGAAGTTAATATACAGATCATCGTAGATATTGACCTTGACAACGGAATCAAAAGGATATTGGACGCTCACAATATCACTTTGAAAGTAGTTTACGGTAATGGTCTTTCTCCGTGGATCTACGATCCAGTATTCACGTACTCCGGCATTTTTGTAGTAGTAAAGTTTGCGGATATAATCATCTGACGGGTTGGCTGGAGAAACAATCTCGATGATGAAGTCCGGGGCGCCGTTGCAGCGTTTCCCATCCAGCTTATCTTTGTCGCAGATAATCATAATATCAGGCTGAACAATTGTAAGAGGCTTGTCAGACAGCTTCACATCAAAAGGAGCACTGAATACCTGGCAGGATCCTTTTTTGCTTTTGAGGTAGTTATAAAGGATATTTGATAATTCCATGGATAGCGTTTGGTGTATCTGTGACGGGCTGGCCATATCATAGATAACACCATCAAAGACTTCTGCCCTCCTGTTTTCAGGCAGAGTTTCATATTGCTCCAGAGTTATGGTTTCCGGTTGTGGTTGTGATGCTGGTGTCATGAGTTTTCTCCTTTTCAGAACAATTTATAATCAATGTTTTGCTGTTGCAACATCCATCTGCATACACGATACAGAGAATCAAAGAAGAGTTATCTATTGCTTTATCAGATTTGAGTACTATACTGATGATTCCGGATTGATAATTATCAAAAGATCAGTCAAATTTGTGGGGTATATTATTGCCGGACTGCTCTGATTCGTTGTATGTGTATCTGAATAGATTTTGGCTCTGCATAATTTTCTTTCCAGTGTTTGCAGAACCGGATAATCGATTTGCCATAGCAGATACTTGCTTTCTTGACTATTGTATGTGGCTTAGTGTTGGTTATTCATGGGAGCCAACCGTAATCTGTGTCGAATGTTCGCTGCGTAGCCGTTTCAGTTTTCCATCCAGCGTTTCACGGATCGGAGCATCTGTCTGGGGAACTGTATTAGATTCTTTTCCGACAAGTCTCGCTTGGGAGGGGGTAGATGCAACGGGAGTATCATTAAACAGTATACTATCACGCTGCATGCGTTCATCAATGGCTTTTTTAACATCCAGAGGGATACGCTTCAGCTTGTCTTTGGCATATTGTAGGTCATATTGTTTTTTGGCTTCGTTTGTTGGCATATGTTCACTTTCTTTCAATTGCACCGATTGGGTGCTGCATTTTTAGAATCATCTTTTCCACCTTACAATAAAGTATAGCATATTTCAGTAACTTCGTACATAGTAAAACTCAGAAAGGAGATGGGACCGTATATAACATACTTTATTTGATGAAGTAAATAACGAAAATGCTTTAAAAATTTCATTCAAGTGTGTTATTATGGTGATATCCATAAAGGAAAAGGAATTATGAGCAGCTTTCACGGAGTGCTGGAAAGAGTGACAGGGGATGTTAGAATATAAATAGTACAAGCCAAAATGAGAAATTCCAAATACGCATAAGCATGGTACATTAAAAGCGGCCTGCAAATAAGGATAGCCTGTATCGGCGCCGTTATCGTATCCCAAATCCCGGGCCCCCTCCTCTAAGCTGTCGGAAGCGTCCGCCGGTTCTGCAGCGCAGACGGTAATGGAAATACCAGGCAGCAATGTATATAGTAAAATGCCAGTAATTATAGAGATTGCTTTTTTTCTCATCTTGTTTTCCTTTCTCCTTATTCGGGTATGCGATTTTTGGCTATCATCTTAATACCAATCGATAGAGTAAAACATATAATTATTTTCGTAATCGTCCGTGTGCAGAACAACAGTTTGCAAATCATTTCTGTTCCATCTGTACTTATGATTTTTGCCCCAAATAAGAGGAGAAAAGATGGTTGCGTCTGCCATTGTCTGCGGGGCGGCACATACTGTTGTATTTGATGCCACAACGAAGATTCCTAATAACAGTGGTAACATAATCTTTTTTTCATTTGGGATCCTCTCTTTCGATTGTACCAATTTCCTTCATCATAACATCTGTAAAAGATGATTTCAACTTAAAGTGCAATTATTTGTAATCAAAAAGTTAGAGTTTGTATTTATACTTAAAGTTGAAAGGATTTGTTACCTATGGAAATTTCAATTTCTGCACGCTTAATAGAACTCCGGGAAAAGTATCATTTTTCTTAAAGTGAAGTTGCCGGACAGATCGGCGTTACACCGGCATTGCTCAGTGCTTATGAGAAACAGGAACGTAAATCCAGTATAGAAAAACTGGTGCTCCTTGCTGATATTTACCATGTTTCTACAGATGATCCGTTGAGGAGAACGCATAAAGCTGATAGTGCCTGTATCATTTATGTAGACCATTTGTTAGAGATACAGATTAAAATTGTGCGGGATTTAGGGCGTCATATAAATATGCAGGTGCAATAAAGCCGGTAACATCAGCATATGTAAAGATGTTACAATCAATATGATATATGATATACGTATTTGTTTTTACTGAGAGTGAAATAAAATCTAACGTATCACCAGGAGGGTATTTATCAAGTGGGGCGGAAATCTTCACCTGTCCTGCAGATACCTGACAGGAAAGGGCTGGACGGGCTCATGAGCGTTAGGATCTTTGAAAAGGATTGGCGGCAAAAAGAGCCGCTTGCAAAACAGGCGGCTCTTATGTAAAATCCGTTTATTTCTCTTTTGTCAGTTCAGCGCTGATATCTTTGTAATAGTGAACAGAGCAAGTTAAGGTTTCCTGATTTCTGGTTATACCAGTTCAAGTACACCCAGTGATGGTTCAAAGTAGATGGCATAATTATCCAGGGTCACGTATTTTCCGTATTTGCCCCGGTAATACTGTAAGGCTTCCAGCAGAAATTCTTCTGTTACCTCCAGATAATCGGCAGTATCGTGAAGAGAGTGGCATCCGTGCTGGTACGCATTGACGATGCCGTTCAGTCCGATCAGTTTGTTATAGGCCCAGATTCTTGCGCGCAGTTCCTGCTTTTGATCGGAGACTGTGGACTGCCCGGTTATATTGCCTACCGTAGTGTAATAATGTCCTAATTCTTCTGCAAGGGTACAGGTACGCTTGCAGAATGATTGTATTTTGCGGTTGATGCCGATCACATTTCCGTTTATAAGGCCATCTGCACTTGACTTAAAATCTGCGTTTTCTATGACGTAGACATTGCTTGCTTTACTTTCTTCCAATAAATCTTCATATTTCAGTTTGATCATCTCCCCATTGGTAAAGAATAAATGAGTATCAATCCGGTATTTTGAGATTGGCAAGATCCTCCCGCATCTTCTCAAGCTCACCTGGTTCGGACGCATGGTCGTTGTGGGCAGCTCTGGGCCTTAGATGCTCGGGCAGCTCTTCCCTGACCAAAAGCGGGATCGCCCTGGCCTTTGTGTCTGCCGTTGCGCGTTCCCATTCCTTCAGAAGCGTAAAGTTTACCATTTCCTTGCCATGTGTGTCAAGGCTACGGTATTTTTGCACCATATCCGTTTCTTCCATACTAAGCTGTATGCTGCTGTCTTCCTGGTATCCGTCGTATCCGAACGCTGAAAATATATCCGTTACATGATATAATCTGCAAAGTTTAAGCAGCATATCTGCGGACGGTTCTGCCCGGCCTGTTTCCCAGGCACTGAATGTGGACTGCCGTATATGAAACATCTCATATACTTCTTTTTGAGAAAATCCGGCTCTTATTCGCATTTCTTTTAAGGTCTCTGCAAAATTATTTTTCATTGCGCGTTCCTTTCTTTGCTTTATTATAACAAAATTATTTGTAAAGTCAATAATGATACTAAAAAATTCGTTAAAAAGGATTGACAAACAAAATAAATGATATTATTGTATAAATAACAAATAATTTGTTTTCAAAAGAGAGGTATCACTGGAAGAAAACAGAAATCAGCCAAATCTGCCCGGGCAGAATATAGAATGGTGGAGGAAAAGCAGCAGATGAGGGAAAACAGGATAACAGGGAGGAATAGGCAGATGAAAAGGGAAACATTGAAGGCGTGTATGGAGCAGTATCAAAACAGGGGGATTACGGTGTTGCTCAATGACGGACAGGTAACAGGACGCGGGAAGGATTGTGTATTATGTGGTGGTTATTTTGATGAGGAAGAAATCAGGGAAGCGGCGCAGCGGGGGAGGCGAATGTATAACGGGCAGGATGGTTTTATCTGTCCGTGCTGTTATCACAGTTTTTTGCGGATGCCATTGGCGGCCCCGCTTTGCGGAAGTGAGAGCCCGGGAGAGGATGATATGACAGGAGGCAGAGCGGCCGATCCCCGGGTAGATCTGCGCATGGTGCGGGGAATTCTCTTAAAATATCTGGCAATAAGCGGTATGACATATAAGGATCTGGGATTTGCGGCCGGTACGTGGTCGTATAAAAAGAATAATCCGGATCTGTTTACGCGGGCGGAACTGCAGCGGATTTGCAGGAAGCTGCACATACCGAATGAGGAAAAAGTCCAACTGATCTAAAAGGATAGTGATACAGCGACAGTGCGGTCCCAGGAAGAAGACAGGAGGAATAAGGTGGAAAGGAAGCTATTACAGGAATACGTGGATGCCTGCGAACTGATTCGGGAGGCTGGAAGAGACAGCAGAAGGTGCGGGCTAAAAAAGGAAACCGTGGCAGAAGTGAATGCAGAGCAAATCAAGACGCAGGTGGAAGCGTGGATTCATACAGTTCCGATCCGTATGCAAAGGATCGTCAGGTACAGATATGTGGAAAGACTGCCATGGGAACAGGTGGCGGGAAGAATGGGCAGAGGGGCGACAGCGGACAGTGTCCGGATGGAATTTGGAAGATTTTTACGAAAAAATTAAATCTGTTCGGTTTGCTCGTTTTGTACGTCAGCGATGTGATAAGATACTATCATGCCGAAGAGGACATCAAAACCGCATCAAAAAAGGAAAGCGTCAGGTATATGCCGGGCGCTTTCTTGCAGTATGGAAGGTGTTGCAGGATATTCTGGCTCCGCGGAGGATGGCCGGCCGCCCGGGGCAGGTCCCGAAGGTATTGGAACAGGAGACCGGCCAATAGGTACGGGGGTGTATGGCATGATAAATCTGCTTACGGAATCAATCAGCAGGGCATTGCAGATGGAATTTGGCGATGGGTATACAATCTACAGGGCGGAGGTGCAGCAGGGCTTACAGGGACCCTGTTTTTTTATCGCCTGTGGTAATCCGGTCATCCGTCTGCTGAGACAGGACAGGTATTTGCAGGAAAGTCAGTATTGTATCCGGTATGTTCCGGAGCCCGGTGTCGATGAGAAAGAGGCGTGTCATGAGACCGCGGAGCGTTTATTTACCTGTCTGCGATGGCTGGACTGTGCAGGTGTCCCGGTGATGGGGACAGGGATGAAGTATGAGGTGTCTGACGGCATCCTGCATTTTTCTGTAAACTATAATACGTTTCGTAAACGCTCTGGTACGCCTGTTGCACCGATGGAAGAACTGGCAGCCCAGGTTTCGGCGAAAGGAGAGACAGAAAAATGACAGAAAAGATGTGCAGGAAAGGAAAAAAGAGCGAAGGAACAAAGCAGACGGAGGAGGTGGAAAACAGGTTCTCAAAAGAACAGCTGCTGGCATCCGAACGCTTCCGGGATCGGCGGGATGTGACAGAGGCACTCCTTGCTGCCGGGAAATTGTACACGGTACAGGCCGTGGAGGAAATGATAACAGAGTATGGGAAAGGAAAGGTGAGGTAAATGGCTTTGGGAGGCGGGACTTTTGTTGTCCAGAATAAGGAATTACCGGGTGCTTATATCAATTTTGTATCAGCATCAGCGGCAAATGCGGCACTGTCTGAAAGGGGCATTGTAACTATGCCGCTTGTGCTGGACTGGGGTGTGTCCGACAGTGTTTTTGAAGTGAGCGGCAGTGATTTTCAGAAAAACAGTATGGAGCTTTTCGGGTACGAGTATACCCATGAAAAACTGAAAGGACTCCGGGATCTGTTTCTGAATACGCAGATTTTTTACGGATATCGTCTGAACGGTGAGGGCAAGAAGGCAGAAAATGATCTTGCCTGCGCGCAGTATGCAGGGATACGCGGGAATGATCTGCAGATTGTAATCCAGGTAAACGCAGACCATGAGTCGATGTTTGATGTGAGGACTTTTTTGGGAACGGTGTTGGTGGATGAGCAGACAGTGGCGACTGCGGGCGAACTGAAAGCAAATAAATATCTGAGCTGGAAGCCGGATATCACGCTGGAAGCGACAGCGGGCACCCCTCTGGCGGGCGGTGAAAACGGAGAGGTAAACGGCACATCTTATCAGGCCTACCTTGACCGGATCGAGGCGTATACCTTCAATGTTATGGGTGTGGATGTGACTGACAACACGACAAAATCCCTTTTTACTGCTTTTACAAAGCGGCTGCGGGATGAAATGGGTGTGAAATTTCAGCTCGTTCTGTATGATTATGCGCAGGCAGATCATAGCGGAATTATCAGCGTACATAACAAAGTGCTGGATGAGGGATGGAAGGAATCAGGGCTTGTGTACTGGGTGACAGGGGCCTGCGCCGGGTGTGCGGTCAACCGGAGCAATCAGAACAGAAAATATGACGGCAATTTCACCATTGATACGCCGTATACGCAGAATCAGTTAAAGGATGCCATCCGGGCGGGACAATTTACGTTCCACAGGGTGGGAAATGATATTCGCGTGTTGGAGGATATCAATACCCTGGTGACCACGTCTCAGACGCAGGGGGATATTTTCAAAGATAATCAGACCATACGTGTGATTGATCAGATTGGCAATGATATTGCAGTGCTGTTTAACACTAAATATCTGGGTGTCGTACCCAATGATGCAGCGGGGCGGGTATCGCTCTGGTCAGATATTGTGGCGCATCATCGTCAGCTCGGTCAGATCAGGGCCATCGAGGATTTCTCGGATGCTGATATCGTTGTGGAGCCGGGAGATACCAAGAAATCAGTCCGGGTGACGGATCTGATCACGGTAGTCGGTGCTATGGGCAAGCTGTACATGACAGTGACGGTTGGATAGGAGGTATTATAAAATGGGAAATAATGCGACCATGGATGCAAGGGATGCCGTATATGGCGGCCTTGCGGAGTGTTTTGTGACAATCAACGGACGACGTCTGAATTTTATGAGTATGACCAGCTTTGAGAGTAAATGGGAGACAACCATCACGGATGTGCCGATTCTGGGAAAAGTGGGAATGGGACACAAGTCTGCGGGCGGTAAGGGGACATGGAGTGGCACTGCGCACTATAATCAGTCCCACTTCAGGCAGATGGCTGATACCTATCAGAAGACCGGGATTATGCCATATTTTGAGATTCAGGTGAGCAATGAGGATCCGGGTGCCAGTGTCGGCAGACAGACGATCATCCACCGGGGCTGCCTTTGTGACAGCTTTATCCTGGCCAAGTTTGAGGCCGGGGAAGAGATCATGGATGAGGAACTTTCCGGCACCTTTGAGAGCTGGGATATGCCGGAGAAATTCAAGGAACTGGAAGGGTGTTAAGCCTGTCACAGGGAATTGAGAAACGGGCATTTGTGAGAACAAGCCGGGCAGGGCAGCGGGTATTTCCCCTGTGCTTTGCCCGGATTTTTATGACAGAAAAAGAATTTTACAACGACTGACAGTGAAAGCAAATAAGAAAGGAGACTGGGAAAATGTCTGAATTCAGCAGATTTATGAAAGCCAATAAGATCGTAAAGGAAAATGGGACCTATGCGCCCACAAAATCATTATGTGATGAAAACGGCAAGCCGCTTGTGTGGGAGTTTCGCCATGTCACAGCAAAAGAGAGTGAGGATATCCGGGATGCCTGTACGATTGATGTCCCCGTGACCGGTAAACCGAATATGTACCGGCCCAAAACAAAGATGAATCTGTATATCCGCAAACTGATCGCCGCATCCGTGGTGGTGCCGGATCTGTATGATGCCGCATTGCAGGATTCCTATGGTGTGAAAACGCCGGAGGATCTTCTGGTTGCGATGGTGGATGATCTGGGCGAATACAATGAACTTACGGCTTTTGTGCAGCGGTTTCAGGGGCTTGACACCTCCTTTGAGGATAAGGTGGACGAAGCAAAAAACTGATCGAAGGAGGGGACTGGGAAGCGAACTTCGCTTACTATGCCCTCCTGAAGTTACATATCCCACCGTCGGTCTTTCTTGCCATGGAGGAGCGGGAGAAAGCCTTTGTGGTGGCCGCTATCAGGATCAAAGTAAAGGAAGATAAAAAGCGGGAAAAGGAGATGGAACGCAAATCGAAGAAGGGAAAGAAGGGCAGGCGATAATATGGGAAGTATCAGGGTGGCAATAGAAGTACAGGATGATTTTTCATACATGCTGTATCAGATGATGGGTTCGGTGAATCTGGGGCTGGCGGCTATAGAGGATCTGCAACAGACGATGCATACTCCCATTGATATGGCATCTGTGGATGCGGCCAGGGATTCCATCAACCAGACCACGATGGCGGTACAGGAACTGGATGCAGCCATACAGGATGTCGGTTCATCGGAGGCGGAAGTATCTGTTGCCGAGTCTGTGCCGGAGCAGTCCGAAGCCAGCGATGGCGTGGAGGCATCTTCTCCATGGCGCTCTGATGGTATGGAGGTGTTTACCGGCGGCGGGGCTGAGCGTTTCCTGCAGGAAATCCAGAGCGCCAATGAGATGCTGGATACACTGAGCCAGACACAGGCGCAGATCATGGCCAGTGCCGAGCAGTCGGAACTGTTTCCGCCGGACATGGCAATGGATATGGGGGCTTTGTCGGAGCGGATAGGAGAGATACAAAGCCAGATGCAGGCCATAGAAAATAATTCCCTGAATATGGGGACAGATGTGGCTAATACGGAGATGGAGAATCTGCGGACGCAGCTGAATCAGGCGCTGCAGGAACAGCAGGAACTGAATCGCGCCGTGGAGAATATGGATGTAGGGGCGGCGAATGACGCTTATCTGCGCCTGTCGCAGGCTGTTGGCGGCACGCAGCGGTACATCCGGGACAATGTGGATGAGCAGGGCAGATTTAACAATCAGATCGAAACGGGAACGGACAGTGCATCAGGGCTGACGCAGGCCATTGGCCAGATCGTTGCCAAATATGCAACATGGGATTCTGTTTCCGATGTCATGGCATTGTCTGACGAGTATACACTTACAACAATGCGTCTTGATAAGATGAATGATGGTTTGCAGAGCACAGAAGAGCTGCAGAATATGGTTTATCTCTCTGCGCAGAGATCACGCGGTGGGTATCAGGAGACGGTAGGTGCAGTAACACAAATGCAGACGATGGCTGGCAGTGCGTTTTCCGGCAACGGAGAGACGATTGCCTTTACAGAACAGCTGAACAAACAATTTGCGATTGCAGGTCTGGAAACGAATGATAAAGATGCGGCCATGCAGGAGATGACACAGGTCATGGCTTCCGGTACCTTAGACGGCGGGGCGTATGAGAGCATGCTGGGGCAGGCGCCGGGGATCATTGAGGCAATCGCCGATTATATGGGAGTGCCGCAGGAGCAGTTAAAGACGCTGGCGGACGAAGGAGTCATTTCTGCGGAAATCGTAAAGCAGGCCATGTTTGCGGCAGCAGACGAGACCAATGAAAAATTTGCGGGTATACCGATGACTTTTTCCCAGATATGGGGGATTTTTCAAAATGCTGCGCTGCAGGCGTTCGGGCCTGTACTGGGGAAAATAAATGAATTTGGGAACAGTGAAGCCTTTCTGTCCTTTGTCGGCGGTGTGATGCAGGGACTGTCTATGGTTGCAGGCCTGGCGTCATGGGTTTTTGACTTGCTCGTGAGTGGGGTGAATGTTGTCGCGGATAACTGGTCCTGGCTGGCTCCTATTATATATGGTCTGGTTGCGGCACTGGCCATTTATTATGGCTGGCAACTTATTATAAACGCCATAGGCGCGGTAAGTAAGGGGATTGAGGCAGCTTTGACGACGGCACAGGCGCTTCGTACGGCGGCAACCAGTGCGTTAACCGGAGCAACAACCGCGAGTACAGTGGCCCAAAACGGGTTGAATACAGCAATCCTGGCATGTCCTGTCTTCTGGATCATTATGCTGCTGATCGCTTTGATTGCCATTTTTTATGCAGTGGTGGCGGCGATCAACAAATTTGCCGGAACTTCTGTCTCGGCTACCGGTCTCATAGCAGGGGCGTTTGCCATTTTATTCGCCCATTTCATGAACACGTTTGTGGTCCCGATCTGGAACTGTCTGGCCGCGGTGGCAAACTTTTTGGGGAATGTGTTTCACAATCCGGTAGCGGCAGTGAAGGTTCTTTTCTACGATATGTGTCTGTCAGTCGTCGGCTATATTCTGAATCTGGCCAATGCCATTGAGACACTGCTGAATAAGATTCCGGGTGTTGAGGTTGACATAACGAGCGGGCTGGACGAATTTTATGCAGGGCTGGAAGAAGCCCGGGAGGCAGTGAAGGATGAGTCCGGATGGGAACAATATGTCGACGAAATGGAATACCGTAATTATGAAGACGCGGCAAAGAGCGGGTATGCTTTCGGCGAAGGAATAGAAGATAAGGTCAAGAATTTTGATCCGGCTTCTCTTTTTGGCGATGGTATGCCAGGAGGGGACGACATCTGGAAAGAGTTTGATCCATCCGCTCTTGGGGGCGATGATATACCTGGTATGCCGGGAGAGGATACGTTTCCGGATCAGAGCGGTTATGGATCTGGCATCAGCAACGGTGTCAATGAGATCGCCGGAAATACCGGCGCGATGGCCGATTCCATGAGTATCACGGAGGAAGAACTGAAATATATGCGGGACATTGCGGAGCAGGAAGCCATTAACAGGTTTACCACTGCTGAGATCAGGCTCGAACAGGTCAACCACAATACCATCAGAAGAGGGATGGATCTGGCCGGTGTCATATCCGGGCTAAACGATATGCTCGGGGAGGCAGGTGAGATTATGACGGAAGGGGTGCATGTATGACAACAGAGAGTGGATATGATTTTTACCTGGATCAGTGCCTTTTGCCGGTGGCACCCCCGAAGCTGCAGGTAAAGATCAATAATGCGAATGAGACATTGACCCTGATTGATGAGGGGGAGATCAACATCCTCAAAAGGGCAGGGCTGAAAGACATTGCATTTGAGTGCAGGATACCACAGGAGCCCTATCCTTTTGCGGTGTATCAGGCCGGGTTTCAGGGGGCTGACTATTTCCTCGGCTATTTCGAGACTCTGAAGGCAAGTGGGAAGCCATTTCAGTTCATCATATGCAGGAAGCGCCCCTCCGGCGACAGGTTGTTTGACACGAACATTCGGGTATCCATGGAGGATTATCAGATCTGCGAGGATGCGAAAGAGGGGTTTGACCTGATTGTGAAGATCAACCTAAAGGAATGGCGGGCTTATGGTACGAAAACTGTGGCAATCAGCCCGGATGGCGAGAGTGCGGAGGTGGAAGAGCAGCGAGAGACGGACGGAGCGCCGGATGGAGCACTGGAAACGGCACAGTCCTATACGGTTAAAAAGGGGGATTGTCTCTGGAACATTGCCAAGCATTTTTATGGCAGTGGTGCAAAATATACGCGGATCTATGACGCTAACAAAACAGTGATCGGCGGGAATCCGAACCTGATCCGTCCCGGACAGGTATTGACAATCCCTGCTGCAGAGGAAGGAGGGGCATAGCGTGGGAGTGACACTTTTGATCAGTGATGAAGCAGGGACAAAGACTTTCCTGCCCGTGGCAACAGAAGGGATTGAATGGGCGACAGAGCGCAGGGGGACTCCCGGCAAACTCAGTTTTCAGGTCTTGCAGGATGGCCTGCTTGATTTTTCGGAAGGCAGTGTGGTACAGCTGATGGAAGATGACAGGGGGATATTCGAGGGTTTTGTTTTTAAACAGCAAAGAGACAAGGATGGGATTATCAGTGTAACAGCCTACGATCAGCTGCGGTACCTGAAAAATAAAGACACGATTGTCTATGAAGAGATGACGGCGGCTGAGTTTGTGCAAAAAATAGCGGGAGATTATGGCCTGCAGGTAGGTACCCTGGAGGATACGGGATATGTGATTGCGTCGCGGGTGGAGGAAAACACGTCGCTTCTTGAGATGGTAGAGAGCGCGCTTGACCTGACTCTGACCGGCAGCGGGGAATTGTATGTCTTGTATGACGATTTCGGAAGACTGATGCTGAAAAATCTTTCGTCCATGTATGTAAAAGAGCAGGAACAGTATCTGCTGATCGACGAGGAGACGGGCGAAAACTTTGAATATACCTCTTCGATTGATGATAATACATTCAATCAGATTAAACTGACCTATGATAATGAAGAGACGGGGAAACGTGAGGTGTATCTGGCAAAGGATACCGGCAATATAAACCGGTGGGGTCTGCTGCAGCATTATGAAACGATTAAAAAAGGCGAGAACGGTCAGGCCAAAGCAGATAATTTGCTGAAGTTATATAATAAGAAAACCCGGAATCTGAAACTGAATAAGGTTCTGGGAGACAGCCGGGTCAGGGGCGGCAGTATGGTGGCGGTGTGCCTTGATCTGGTGGATGAGAAGGTCTGTAATTTCATGCTGGTGGAAAGCTGCCGCCATACTTACGCAGAAGGGGAACACTGGATGGATCTGACACTCAGAGGGGGTGAATTTATTGGCTGATGCGATAGGGATCATGGAAAAGATCAAAAAGGCGGCGGTAGATGCCCAGGAATCGACAAAACCCGTGCAGGTGTATTTCGGAAAGGTCACCGCAGCGTCGCCGCTGGAAATTCGTGTGGAACAGAAACTAAAACTCAGTGAGAGACAGCTGATTTTGACAAGAAGTGTAACCGATTATATGACAACGGTGGATGTCAGCTGGGAAACGGAGCATGAGAGCGGCGGAAGCGGCGCAGAAGCATATGCGCGCCATGGCCATGCGATTTTGGGACAAAAGCAAATCAAAGTACACAATGGGCTGGCCGTGGGAGAAGAGGTCATCCTGCTCAGGCAGCAGGAAGGGCAGAAATTTATTGTGCTTGACCGGATCGGAGGCGGGCGATGATTCCTTCTACAAACGGATTTTTGCGCAGGGATTATAAAAATGTAAGGCAGCCGGGTCTGACCTGGCAGATGCAGGCGGATGACCGATGTGTCAGAGGATATGCGGATGGGCTCGAAGCGGTCAGACAGGCGGCTCATAAGATATTGATGACGGAGCGTTACCGGTATATCATGTACAGCTGGAATTATGGGGTGGAACTGGAAGGACTTTTCGGTCAGCCCCTGACTTATGTGTGCCCGGAGCTGAAGCGCCGTATTACCGAGGCACTGCTGATGGATGACCGGATCAGAAGTGTTAACGATTTTACCTTTGATTTTCCCGGCAGAGGTGTTGTCCACACGGCGTTTACCATTCATACCATATTTGGGGACATAAAGGCGGAAAAGGAGGTGGAAGTTTAATGTACGAGAACATTACCTATGAAACAATACTAAAGAGGATGCTTGCCCGTGTCCCGTCAAAGATTGACAAACGGGAAGGATCGGTTCTGTGGGACACCCATTCTCCGACCGCCATCGAATTGCAAATCCTGTATCTGGAACTGGATACGATCCTGCGGGAGGCCTATGGCGATACTGCTTCCAGAGAGTTCCTGGTTCTGCGCTGCCGGGAAAGAGGGATTGCCCCTTATCCGGCGACACATGCGGTCCTGAAAGGCGTGTTTACGCCGGCAGATGCAGATGTAATGGGACAGCGGTTTAGTATCGGCAGTCTCAATTATGTTGTCACGGAGAAGATTGCCGATGGGGAATACCAGGTGCAGTGTGAGAGTGCCGGCAGCATGGGGAACCGGTTTCTGGGTTCCATGATCCCGGTGGAATACATCAGAGGATTACAGACCGCCGAACTGGTGGAGGTACTGATTCCGGGAGAAGAGGAAGAGGAGACGGAGGAACTGCGCCAGCGGTATTTTGACTCTTTCCATGAAAGTGCATTTGGCGGGAATGTGGCAGATTACCTGGAAAAGACAAATGCCATTCCCGGGGTAGGGAAAACAAAGGTCATGAGAGTATGGAACGGAGATCTCGCCCCGGCCTCCATGATACCATCCCCTGCGGTGCAGGAATGGTATGAAAGAGTCAAAGGAAATCTGCCGGATGAAGCCGCATCATGGCTGGCGGCGGTCTATCGGGCAGCGTCTGAAAAAAAGCTGACCTGCGGCGGGACGGTTCTGCTGACTATTATCAATTCTGCATATGAGGCCGCATCAGAGACATTGGTGCAGACTGTCCAGGAAATCGTTGATCCGGAAAGAAATGCCGGGGAGGGATACGGCTTTGCCCCCATCGGTCATGTCGTGACAGTCCGCAGCGCACAGGAAAAAGAGATTACCATAAAAACGGAACTGACTTTTGAATCCGGGTATGGATGGGATGTCCTGCGATCGACTCTGGAGACAGCGATCGCTGCATATCTGCTTGAACTGCGGAAAGCGTGGGCGGAGTCACCTGCTCTGGTGGTAAGGGTCAGTCAGATCGAGACAAGGCTTCTGGGAGTCTCCGGAGTATTGGATGTTCGCAATACCCTGCTTAATGGACAGGAGGAGAATCTGATTCTGGAGAAATACGAGATTCCGGTATTTGGGGGTGTGAGCGGATGATACGGGAAGTCGGGCTTACCTCTTATCTGCCGCCGTTTATGGCAGAATATAAAGAAATCAATGCCGCTCTGACTGCAGAAGATCCGGAATTTCGTCTGCTCTGGAACGCAGCAGACAGGGTTTTGCAGAATGAATTTATTGAGACCGCCGATGAGTACGGGATCGGGCGGTTTGAAAAACTGTTGGGCATCCTGCCTTCCATAGAAGATACCACGGAGAGCAGACGCTCCAGAGTCCGGACAAGATGGTTTACGGAGCTTCCCTATACGTGGCGGATGTTTCTGCACAAACTGACAGCGCTTTGCGGAGAAAATGATTTTCTGATCACCGGACAGCTGGACGATTATCGGGTCGGACTGGAAGTACATCTGGAACTGTACGGGGAGATCGGGGAACTGGAACTGCTGATCGAAAAAATGTTTCCCTGTAACATGGTCGCGGATATCAGAAACAATATCCTCATAGAAGCGCAGGGGGAGGCCAGAACAGGCGGCGGACTCTGTTTGATCAGACAGTTTTTCATCACCAATGACAGCAAAGACAAAGTCACAGTCAGGGGCACTGCTCTGCATGGGGGCAGTTTTATCAATAGCGTAAAGATAAGCGTTACAGGCGATATATAAAAGCAGAAAGAGCTGTGAAAATGATGTTTGTGACAATACGTTCGGACAAATCATACAAAATGGAATCCAAAGGTGTTTTCAATTCGTTCTGTGTTTGTACGGTTTGTCCAAACGCTGACTATGGGAGTACTATTTCGCAATAATCGAAAAGATTAAGTAGTGAGAAAGGAGAGTATAGTAATGGCAGAATTTTCAAAATTAATCATTACCGGCAAAGGGCAGGCGCTGATTGCCAAGATGATTGCAGGGACAGGGGAGGCAGAGTTTACCAGAATTGCCACTTCCAGCATGGCATATGACCCGGATCAGCTGGAAAAGCTGGATGAGCTTGCTGATATCAGGCAGACAAGTCTGGTTTCCAGTATTGAAAGAGTGAACGAGGTTTCCATAAAAATAGAAGGGGCCTTCGACAATACGGAGCTGACACAGGGATACTATATGCGGACCCTGGGCCTGTACGTAGATGATCCGGAGGAAGGCGAGATTCTCTATGCGGTAACGACAGAAACGACGGGCAACTGCTACATGCCGCCCTATAATGGTGTCACAGTTTCCGGGGCGCAAATCGAACTGATCACAACGGTGGGCAACGCAGAATGATGTTAGAATATAAATAGTACAAGCCAAAATGAGAAATTCCAAATACGCATA
>CANPIC010000044.1 GCA_947574055.1 uncultured bacterium | reverse complement strand
CTAGAGCGGGGGTGCCGCTCAATCATCTAATTTGATGATTTTGCGACACCCCCTTCACTGCCCACACTCCCTGCCTGTACGTCTCAGACAGGATATTTCTTATTGATCACTCTCAGTTCTCCACCGTTATCAGTTCATACTCTCTTACACCACATCCCAGTGCCGCCGCTGCTTCAATCGTATGGACACCATTGCGCGATTCGATCCGCTCCAGCAGATGCTTTCTGCCCGGGTCCTTTGACGCATATACCAGATCCAGACAGGCCTGGTCGATGGCTACCGGGTCAAGAGACGCCAGAATCCCGATATCTCCCATGCAGGGATCTTCGGCCACTGCGCAGCAGTCACAGTCTACCGACATATTCTTCATGACATTGATGTAGACAATCTCACCCCGGAAATACTCGATCACCGAATAGGCCGCGTCCGCCATGGCTTCCAGGAAGGAATCATGATCCGATGTCCAGAAATGATTCGGATTGCCCACACCGTGGATATAGCCCTTTCCATAGGAAGAGGCGACACCGATGGAAAGCTGCTTCAAAGCGCCGCCGTACCCTCCCATAGGATGTCCCTTGAAATGAGAAAGCACAAGCATGGAATCATAGGCCGCGATATTCTTTCCGACAAAGTTTTTCTGAATGGCCTTGCCGCCAGGTATGGCAAGTTCCAGATCCGGGCCTTCTCCATCCAGAAGATCCACATCAAAGTACTTCGTCCATCCATGCATTTCCAGAGTCTTTAAGTGCCTTGCCGTGGTATTTCTGGAACCTTCATAGGCCGTATTACATTCCACGACCGTACCGCCCACATATTCAATCATAGGTTTGAAAAATTCCGGTTTCAGGAAGTTCTGGTTCCCTTCCTCTCCTGAATGTAACTTGACCGCCACCCGGCCTTTCAGCTCTTTGCCTGCCATCTGATACAGCTTACATACCTGCTCCGGTTCAATCCTGTCTGTAAAGTAAACATTTGGTTTCATTGCCATACCCTCCTTTATCTGCCATTGTAGCAGAGAAAAGACTGCAGTTCAAGCCGCAATTTACAGACGGGTCCCGATCCAGTATCCCAGCCCCAGCAGCCAGCTTGTAAAAATCCCATACAGGATCACCGGGCCGGCGATGGTAAAGATCTTACAGCCGATGCCAAAAACCTGCCCCTCTTTTTTAAATTCAATGGCGGGAGCCGCCACGGAATTGGCGAAGCCTGTGATCGGCACCAGCGCGCCCGCCCCGCCCCACTTGGTGATCTGCGGATAGATATTAAACCCGGTAAGGAGCACACTGCAAAGCACCAGCGTCAGAGAGCACCAGCTTCCCGCCGTCTGTTTGTCCATGCCCAGCCCTGTCGTACAATAGTTCAAAATGCCCTGTCCGACCACGCAGATCATACCTCCGGTCACAAAGGCCTTTATCATCAGCACCCAGAGATTGTGGGTCGGTGTCACCTCTTTTACATATTGCTGATATTGTTTCTTTTTCTCTTCTTCCATATAGGTCGCCCTCCCTGTCCGTTTTAGAATTGTACATTCTGTCCGCAGCCGGTCGGTATCTTACATGCCCGCATGTATCCCTGCGCATCAACCGCCAAACAGAAATATCCGTTCCCAAAAATAATACAAGGAACCTGCCGCCTTGCCCAGCGCCATGGCCAGTACGGCAATACCCAGTCCATGCCGGAAGCCGATCCTCCTGGCAAAGATCGGGATACTGTCCAGCATCTCCGCGATCGCCATCGCCAGGCTGCCGATAAATATCCCGGCGAACAGACCGTAACAAAGCACGATGCTCCCGCCCAGAATCTGCCACACCGTCCCCGGTATGCCTGCCTGCAGCGCCGCCGTACCGATCTGCGGCTCAAATACACTTAAAATATCACCGGCCAGTGTCCCCAGGATGACCATTGTTTCATACAGCATCACTTTGCGGCCGGTATGTGTCTTGCCGGCAAAGCGGGGGATCAGCCCCACTGCCAGCAAAACAGTGAACACACCGCCGGCTGTCATCATACCGAAACTGATACCCAGGGCGCCGGTTATGATTCTCCTAAGAAGCATCCATCGTCTTCCCTTCCCGGTCTGCCGTCTCTATCAGTGTGTCATCCACATCCTTTTCATATACGCGCATCTCTACCTCAATGGGTGTGGGATCTGAAGTGATCCGGCGTCCGCCGATATGATTAAAAAACAGTGTGATGCCGATGGCAAGCCCCAGGGAATAGGTGACTTCCAATGTGGTGAAACCGTTGGACTGCTGCCCCATGATCAGTTCATAGAGCCTGCCAAAGACATCATGAATACCGATATCATTATGAAAGGCCATGATCGTAAACGCCGTCCCGAAAAAACTGATCAGCGCCACAAAGACCACTTTGGCCCAGACAAGAAATCCCTTGGTCTGGTCGGTCTTTACCAGCCTGATCAGCGTATCCGTTTCTCCTACATGTTCCACCGAAATCCCCGGGTCCAGTTCCTGCAGCATCTCAATCATCCGCAGATTGCTGACCACGATCCGGCGCTCCCCGCCTTCCCGGAACTGATGCACCTTCAACGCCCTTGCCTTTGCCAGCAGATGTTCGTCCCCGCAGGTCAGGGAAGCCACATCTTTTAAAAATACCGCTTCCTGTGTCACTTCCGCATTTCGCTTTGGTTTCAGATATATTGTTTTGTTTTTGCTCTCCATACTTCTGACTTGCTTTCTTTTTGACTCGTGGCAATTTTCATTTACCTGATATACAAATCAGTATGGCTTTTATTTTCGAAATTATACAAAACAGATTTTTTATTTTGTGGTATCGACCACGGCAATGGCAGAATCACCTTCTCTGGCCTGTTCCATCACTGCCGCCGCAAGTTTCTGGAAAGAACCCCAGGAAGAGCTGGCGCCCGAGATGGCATCTATGGAGCCTTCTCCCTGGTTTTCCAACAACTGACCGGCATAATAACGAGTATATTCATTGGGATATGTGCCATTGGAATGTAACATATTCTGCATATAGGCATTGTCCCAGCTTTTGATAAAACCGCTGGCATTCTCTGCGTTATACTCCACCGACACGATACTGCCGCCCTTGACCATAATGGTAATATATTCCTTCCAGCCATGGCTGAACTCTGCCGCCTGTGCCGTATAATACCCATCCTGAAGACCGGCTTCCTTTTCCTGCCCGCAGGCTGTCAAAAGCAGCGTGCTTATCAGCAGTACCGCCCATGCTATGTTCCATTTCCGTTTCATCTGTGATACCCCTCCTTCAGAACAAACTTTTTCACCTGATCCTGCAGAGCTTCCGCCTCTTTTGCCAGCAATCCGCTTGCACTCTCCGTCCCGCCGGCATTTTGCAGATTGCGGTCGGCAATATCGGAAATATTCTCGATCCGTTCCTCCATCACAGTCAGCGCATTCGCCTGTCCCTGTACCGCTGCCACAAGCCGATCCGAAATCCGGCTGATCTGTGTGGATACGGAAGAAATATCCTGCAAGGAGCCTGCGGTATCGGCAGTCAGTTTCACACCGTTGGAAATGATCGTTCTTGTATTATCGACCATTTCTGTGGCATGCTGCGCCGCCTCTGCGCTTTTGGCTGCCAGTTCCCTGACTTCATCGGCCACCACGGCAAACCCCTGTCCCGCACTTCCCGCTCTGGCCGCTTCCACCGAAGCATTCAGGGCCAGGATACTGGTCTGAAAAGAGATATCATCAATGACTTTGGCAATTTTAGTAATTTCCTGCGCATTGGTACTGATCGCATCCATCGCTTCAGAAAGCGCAGCCATCCGCGTATTGGCCTCCTGCGTGCACCGCACGATCTCTTCCGTCTTGGTATGGGTTTCCATCGTGCTTTCCGATACATTGTCAAGCTGTTCCTTGACATGGGACACCTCATTTACCAGTGCCTCGGCAGACTGGTTCTGCTCCAGCGATGCCTGGTGGAGCTGCCCGGACTGTCCGCTCAGCTGCTCCGCCATACCCGCAAGCCGGACTGCGGCGCCGCGAAAGCCCAGGATCGTCTCATTGAGGAAGCCGATGATATCATACAAACTTTCTTTGATCATGGCAAAGTCACCCCTGTAGTCACCCTGCGGCTCGGTGACCAGGTTGCCATCCGCCACCTGTTTCAGTACCTGCCGGATATCGGATATGTAATGGTTGACGCTCTCCACCGTATCCGCCAGTGTATGCGTCAGCACTTCCACTTCATCCCTCGAACGGACCGGCGTCACCTCCGTATGTAAATCACCGTCCGAAAGCGCCACCATCCGCTCTGTCACCTGTCTGACCGGTTTGGAGATCGACCGTGCCAGTTGCAAAACCAAAAGGATTGACAACAGCAGAACTGCCGCTGTGGCGGCAATCGACGCCAACACAGCGCTGTCAATCAGATAATTATAATCCGACTTTGGCATCTGTATAACCAGAGACCAGCATGTGCCCCGGACAGGGGAAAAAGCTGTCATCATAGTTTCACCGTCCACGGAAAATTCCACGGCGCCGGTCTCGCCGGTTGTGACACGGCCAAATTCCTCTTTGCCACTTCCGCCAAACAGCGCCTGCGTATTTCCAGCCAGTACCACGGACGGATCGGTATGCCCCACCACCGCGCCTTCCCGGTTTACGATCCAGGCTGTACCATGTTTTCCCACATTGATGCTGCCCAGTACATCACTCAGCACATCGTATTTAAAGACCCCCACCACATACAAGGCAGTCTCTCCGTCTTCTTTCACCGGCATCCCCATGGTGATACCCAGCTTATCCCCAAGAACAGTGGTCGAATCGGTCGTCAGATTATCCGTCTCCTGCAACAGGGAAAAAAATTCCTCCGCCAGAGTCTCCGGCGCTGCCTCCGTTCCCTGTATCAGCGTGCCGTTTTTATCGTAGAACGCTATGTGATACAGTTCATAGACTTCCGCAGCTTCCGTCAAAACTGCCTGCCGGCTCAGCTGCAGCGCTTCGCTGCCGGGTCGTATCTGCTCCCCGCCAATCTCTACCACTGATTTTATGCGCGAATCACCCGCTATGGTCATCATGCGGTCTGCCAGCATATGTACATTGGCTTCCACTGTCTTGGCCGACTGGCGGGCCATCGGCTGCAGGTTATCCAGTAAAATATCATTGGACAGCGATTGCATGGAATACGCCATAATCACACAGCAGACAAGCACGACTGTGAGAATATTAAAAATCGTATTCTGTAAAATCTTTGCGTTCAGACCCCTTCTGATCCGATTGCCTTTCATTCCTCTGTTTCCTCCTGCCATCTCCTTTTCTTCTCCCCTTTTCACTTTTCATTTGTCTACAGCCTGAAACTGCCATCCGGCTGTATCTCATAATACAGCCGGCCCTCTTCCACGATCCGAAAGCGGCCCTCTTCTAGTTCCAGATGTGTCACCGCACAGTTTCGCTGCGCAGTCCCACCCCAGAATTCTGCCAGCGGCCTCTCTTCAATACACCGCAGAAAACATCTGATCAAAGCGCCGTGTGACGCAATCATCACGTGTTCGGCATGCCCGGCCAGCGGCAGCAGCACCTCATGGATGAAACTGCGTGCACGGGCAATGACCTGTATAAAGTCCTCACCGTCCCGGGCATGGTACCTGCCGGGATTTTTAATAAAATCATGTAAGGGATGACTCTCATCCCCTGCCGCTTCCAGGATCAGCGAACCCTCATACCTGCCAAAACTCATCTCCCGCAGCCGCTCATCCGTATGTATGGGACAGATCCGTTCCCCTCTCATAATCTCCGCCGTTTTCCGGGCTCTGATCAGCGGACTAGAATAAATCACATCAAAGGGAATCTCTTTCATTCCTTTTGATGTGATCTCTGCCAGTTCTATCCCTTTTTCATTTAGCGGGACATCCTCCCGCCCCTGTATCCGGCCGTCTTTATTCCATATGGTTTCCCCATGTCTGACCAGGTATATGTTCATTTGTCTGTCACTCCTCACCGCAATACTATTATATTACCTCCTTTTTTCCTATTTGGCAAGGCCGCGCATGCGCAAAAGAATCCTTTTTTCCAGACGGCTCACCTGTACCTGGCTGATCCCAAGCGTCCTGGCCACCTCCATCTGTGTCTTATCCTGGAAGTAACGCAGACCGATCAGCTCTTTCTCTTCGCTGGTCAGCTGGGATAGAAGCTGCTCCAGCAGCATATGATTGAGTACAAGTTCGTTTTCGTCTTTTCCCGATGGCAGTCTGTCCACCATAAAGATCTCGTTTCCGTCGCTCTGATAGACTGACTTGTAGATTGATTCCACCTCCACATTGGCTTCCATAGCCAGCACGATGTCTTCTGTGGAAAGCCCTGTGCGTTCACTGATCTCCTTCAGACTGGCCTCATGCCCTGCCTCCTTTTCGATCTGCTCCATGGCCTGCCGGATCTTAAATCCGTTTTCCTTTAAGCTGCGGGACACCTTTACCATCCCGTCATCACGCAAAAAGCGCTTGATCTCCCCTGCAATCATCGGCACCGCATAGGTGGAAAATTTTACCTCATAGGATAAATCAAATTTGTCTATGGCTTTCATCAACCCGATACTGCCGATCTGGAACAGATCCTCAGTCTCATACCCTCTCCCGGCAAACCGTTTGACAATATGATGGACCAGACCCAGATTTTTTTCTATCAGTGCCTCTCTTGCTTCTCTGTCTCCCGCCTGGGCCTGTGTCAGCAGTGCTTGAGTCTCTTCCATCGGCTATTCCTCATCCTGCCCCTGGCTGCCAAACTGCTTCTCCATGATCACAAGTGTCCCCTCTCCCGGCTCTGACCGCACTTCCAGCCGATCCATAAAGGCTTCCATAAAGGAGAAACCCATGCCCGAGCGCTCCAGCTCCGGCCTGGTGGTAAACAGCGGCTCCATGGCCTTCTCCACATCCTCGATCCCTTTTCCTCTGTCTTCCACTTCAATATGTAACAGCCCGTCCTGCAAGATACCATGCAGCACCACCTTCCCCTGCGCCCCGTCATATCCGTGAATGACCGCATTGGTCACTGCCTCGGATACGGCAGTCTTTACGTCTGCCAGTTCTTCCAGCGTGGGATTGACAGGTGTCACAAAAGCAGATACCACCACTCTGGCAAACGCCTCATTGATTGACAGTGCATCCAGTTCCAGTCTCATTTCATTACGCATTGGTACCCTCCTCCACGACATGCAGTACTTTTTTCAGTCCTGATACCTGTATGATTCTCATAATCTGCGGATCTGCATTGACCGCATAGACACTGCCGCCAAAGCAGGCTATCTTTTTATAGCGGCCAATCACAACCCCCACCCCCGAACTGTCCATAAACCTGGTATCTTCAAAATCAAATACAATGTGTTTCACGGCTCTGCCCATAATATAGCGGTCGGCGCCTGCGCTCAGAGCCGCCGCCTGATGATGGTCGATTTCTTCCGGCATCCGTATCATCAGATAGTTTTCAATCATATGAAACCGATCTTCCATTCGTTCTCCTTTCCTCTGCTCCTTCTTCAGATCATTGTAAAACCGTCTTTGCACAAAAAAGAGCAGGGCTTTTGCCATGCTCTCTTTTGTATGCTGACCGTCTTATGGTTTTTTCTACAGGTCACAGCCTTATGCCGGACCATTATCTCGGTTCGTTGTTCTCCTGCAGTTCTCTTAAAAAGCTCTGGGATCTCCTCGCCCGCTCCGTACCGGGGAAATTCTCCACCACAAAGGAGTAGGCTTCGATGGCTTCCTTGCGATTGCCGTTCTGCCGGTAGGCATTGCCCAGATTATAGATGATATCTCCGTTCTCAGGATCATACCCGGCCGCTTTGGTCAGTTCTTTAATCGCGTCCTCATACATCTCCTTCTGGTATGCATCCATCCCATTCTTATAATAGGACTCCGCCACTGACGGCCCCGCCTGTGTCAGAAGCTGCTGATATAATGTCTTAAAATACTGCGACTCTACCTGGCTTACCGCCTGACTGTCGATTTTTTCCAGTGCCTGCCCGATGCGCTCCGTATTCTCGGGCGTTTCCAGATAGATGCTCACAGCATTTAACAGTCCGTCCACCACTTCCATCTTGCCGTCCTCGCCGGCATAATCGCTCAGATCCTGCTTCAGGCCATCGTTTTCCTCCGTCAGCTGACGGATCTGCTGTTCCAGTTCTTCAATGGCGCCTGTCTTTTTATCAAGCTGTTCGCTGACTATGCGCAGTTCTTCCTGCGCCATATTGGTATCGGTATTTTGTTTCGCCGGCAAAATGAGAAAACATGCCGCCGCCACGCCGATGGTAATCCCGATGCCGATATTCAGTGCTACAGAGACGCCTTTCCCTTCCCGGTTATTGACCGGCTGTATGATCGTCTCATTGCCGCTCTGATATTTGATCACATCCTCGGCGGCTTTCTTTTTCTTTCCAGTACCTTTGGTTCTCGCACTTTCCGCTGCCTCCAGCATACGGTCCACTTCTTTGCGGTAACGATGGGTGGTTGTATTACACATATCAATCCGGCTGCATTTATCCAGTTCTCTGCCGGCTTTGTCCCACTCTTCCGCTTTCATATACAAAAGGGCCAGAAGCTGATGGGCCCTCACATATCTGGAATTCAGAGACAGTACCTTTTTGAGCTGAATCACTGCCAGATCCAGACTGTCCTGCTGACAGTAGCCCAGTGCCAGGTTATATTTCTTAATCGTCTGATTGATGGTTTCCAGACGGCTGGGATTCTGCTGGATCATATCAATGTAGTCATCCGCGATGTTCTTCTCTGCCTGCAGGTTCTTACTGATCACCCATTCGCTCAGTCCTTTGACCACCTCACCCATCTCATAATAGACAAGTCCCAGCAGATTTCTGGCCTGTACATTGTTTTTATTAAATTTTAAACTCTGGCGTAAACTGATGACAGCGCCGGACAGGTCCCGCACCCCAGCTTTTTCCAAACCCTCATTGTAGAAATAGTTGGAAGTGTATATGATCTTTTTGTAAAGGGCCACATCCGCACCGCAGCTTGTACAGAAGTCCTTTTCCGACAACTGTCGCCCGCAATTAAAACATTTCATGCAGCACCTCTATTCCAAACCCATTGCTTCTGCTTTTACATCTTTCATCATTCCCACCAGAACATCTGCCACATCCGTAAGATCCTGATTATATATGGCATCTTCCGCATCTTCCACTTCCAGGCTGGGATGGAACTTTTTCAGTTCTTCTTCAAAATTGATCATAATCATTCCTCTTTATATGACTCTTTATCTCGCCTACGAGATAGAGAGAACCTGCGATATAGACTCTGTCCCCCGGCTGTTTTTCCGCCAGCACATGTTTCAGTGCGTTACCCGCATCCCCAAAGCCATACACCGTCTCTGCCCCTGCCGCATAAAATGCCGCCTCTAAAGTCTCCAGGGGAATGCCTCTTGTATTTTTCACTTCTGTCACGTATATCATGTGAAACAGGCCGGAATCCCACAAAATACCAATTATCTCCTTATACTGTTTGTCTTTCACGGCAGAAAAAAGGAGGAAACGCCTGCCTGCGCAGCCGTCCCGCAAAACCGTCTCCAACAATGCTCTGATTCCGTCCACATTATGTGCACCATCCAGATACACATCCTGATCGATCTCTTCCATCCTGCCTTCCCACCGGGCACTGGCCATCCCCCGCAGCAGGGCAGTCTCACTGACAGGAAGCCGGTCTGCAAGCGCATCCAGCGCACGCAGTGCAAGCGCCGCATTCTCTGTCTGATAAGGTGCACATGTGGAAATCGTGCACCTAATATATCCATAATAACGAGTCTCCATCGAAAAATCAATGAAATTTTTGTGAAAGTCCAAATTTCGTATGTCCCGATTCGACACAAAAAACACCGGGCAGGACAGCTCTGCAGCCCTTTTTTCCAGCACCTGCGTGACCTCCTGGCCATAGTCACCATAGACCACCGGCACCCCTTTTTGCAGGATTCCCGCCTTCTCGCCCGCGATCAGGGGCAGTGTGTCACCCAGATATTCCATATGATCCATGCCGATCCTTGTGATCACGCACAGATCCTTTCCGCTGACGGAATTTGTCGCATCCAGACGCCCGCCCAGTCCTGTCTCCAGCAAAATCACCTGCACATCCTTTTTTTGAAAATAAAGCATCCCCATAAAAAACAGCATTTCAAAAAAGGAGGGATGATATCCGCCGGCTGCTCCCGGAAAATCGCTCAGTGCCTTTCTCACAGATGCCAGAAGGCCGATAAACTCCTGTTCGCTGACCGGTTCGCCGTCCACCCGGAAACGTTCCCGCATCGTAACAAGGTGCGGAGAGGTAAACAGCCCCACCCGATATCCGCCCTGCCGGAGAACAGACGACAAATAAGCACAAACGGAACCTTTTCCGTTTGTGCCTGCTACATGCACTATGATACGGTCTGTGCCGGGATTTCCCAGCCGCCGGAGAAAGGCTTTTGTATCCTCCGGCGTATTTTTGCTTGCAAATCTGGGAATCCCCAGAAGAAAGGCTTCCGCCTCTTCATATTCCATGCTATGTTCACTCCCTTTTCCGGGAAATGTCTTATGTGTTTATGCTTCCTCCGTGCTGATGCCCTGATAGGGCTCGGATATGATTTCTCCCTGGACACAGCGATATGTGGCATATTGCAGCTGGCTGGCCACCTGTTTACTGAAAGCCGTGATACTCAAAAGAACTCCCTTAAAGGTATTGCCTTCCGCGTGGATCTTGGCGTTCCTGCCCTTATCCATAATATCCTGACAGCGCTTGATCTCTACTTTCAGTTCATCCAGTTTTTTATAATATTCATCTTTTTTGACATTGAGGAGCATCAGGTTCTTATTTCCGTTCTCTGTCTTAAACTGCTTCTGCTTGATAATCGTTTCCATCCGCTCCACAACATCAGCCAGTTTTTCTTTGTATTCCTTCTCCTGCTCCACATTGTTGGAAAATCGGTCATAAACTTCCTGTTCATAGCCGGCGTGGATGACCGTGCGCACCTCTGCTATATTGCCCAGGTTATAGGCGCTGATCTCCTTGAGGGCAAAGGTCTTGCCCCCGATGATGCTGCCCTTCTTACCGTTGACCACCACCCGGCTGCCGGCGCGGACATTGGCATTGAGGATATAATTAGCCTCTATGTTCATATCCGCATTCACGTCACACTGTTCGATAAAGTTCGCATAAATGCTGCCCCTGGAACGGATCTTACCCTTCAGGTTCCCCTGCACGCCACGCTTGAGTACGATATCGCCGCCGGCAAACAGTTCGGCGCTCTCCACCGTCCCCTCGATGACCAGATTCCGGCCGGCCCGGATCACAACACCCGCACTGACACTGCCGCCAATGGTCACATCTCCGAAAAATTCCACACGGCCCGTACTCAGATCCACATCTCCCGGTATCTCATGTACGGTCCTGATATCTATGCTTCCGTTCTTCAGTTCTATTTTACCTGCCACCTTGGCATAATATGTATTGTCCCGCCGCTCAATGCTCATACCCCGCAAAGGCTGCAATTCCTTGACCGGCCTGCATTTCAGTGCCACACCCCGGACCGAATAGCCATCGGCGCCCGCCTCGGCGGGATGGTACTCGGCAAGTGCATCCCCTTCCTTTACGCTTTGAAGTATATTCATACTGCCATAGTCAACGGAACCGTCCTCACGAATCACAGGCCCAGTCTTGACATCATCCGCCATAAAGAAGTATTCATAGCTGCCATCCTGGCCTTCCACGACTTCCTTTCCTCTGGCCACCAGTATCTCCCGGTGGTACACGCCTTTTTTAGCCATGGCGACAAGGCGTGGCATCAGGTATCCTGTTGTCACACCTTCGTCCCGGAGTATCTGCAGCAGTTCATCCGTTCTGTAATGTCCTTTCTCTTCAGATGGCTCCTCCAGATACAGCCATGCTTCCATCTGATCTTTGGATACACGTACACGGGACTGCTCCTGGGCCTTGTTTGCATGTAAAAATCTTTTTTTCAGTTCGCCTAACTGTTCTCTGGTTAGTGTTAAGATTTCCTCATCCATGAGTTATTCCTTTATTCCGCCTGGGTAGTCATTTTAGTCGTAACTTTCTTCTCTCTCTAGTATCTCTCATTTTCTTAATTGTTGCAAGCGGTTTTCTACCTGTTCCATCAACTTGGCATATTTTTTCTGTTTTTCCTGCTCTTCTTCTATCTTGGCAGCAGGCGCTTTGGAGATAAACTTCTCATTGGTCAGCATATTGGCACATCGTGCAAGCTCTCCCTGCAGCCTTTTTTTCTCTTTTTCCAGGCGTTCGATCTCCTGGCGGATATCCACCAGCTCGGCAAACGGGATATAGACAGACGCATCAGCCAAAAGGACGGACACTGCATCCTGCGCGATACCGGTCTTATCAGACTGCACATGTACCGCGGAAGCATGTGCGAGAGATGCTAGGAAAAGGCTGCCCTCCGTGAAGGTATTCCTGACCTCCTCCGACGCGCTGACCACATATATAGCCGCCTTTTTGCCGGGTGCGACATTCATTTCCGCCCGTATGTTGCGGATTCCCCGCACGGCATCTTTGATTGTCTCCATGTCCCGCTCTTCTTTTGCAAAATTCCACTCCGCTCTGTACTTTGGCCATGGGGAGACCATGATGGATTCTTCTGCCTCCTGCAGATTGCAGAAAATCTCTTCTGTCACAAACGGCATATAGGGGTGCAGCAGCTTCAGTGCCTGCAACAGTACCGTGCGCAGTGTCCAGAGCGCCGCACACTGGCTGTACTCCTTATCTGCGGTGTAGAGCCTTGGCTTCACCATCTCGATATACCAGTCGCAGAATTCGTCCCAGATGAAATCATATACCTTCTGTACTGCGATACCCAGTTCAAACCGCTCCATATTATCAGTGGCTTCCCGGATCAGTGTATTTAATCGGGACAGAATCCACTTATCCGCCGGTTCCAGATCCTGCGGCTGCGCCTCCGGCAACGTCTTTCCTTCCATATTCATCATGATAAAGCGGGAAGCATTCCATACTTTGTTGGCAAAATTGCGGTTTGCCTCCACTCTTTCATAATAGAAACGCATATCATTGCCAGGCGCATTGCCGGTGATCAGGGTCAGACGAAGGGCATCCGCCCCGTATTTGTCAATGATCTCCAGCGGATCTATACCATTGCCCAGTGACTTGGACATCTTACGCCCCTGCGCATCCCGGATCAGTCCGTGGAAGAGTACGGTGTGAAAGGGCTTCTCCCCCATCTGCTCATAGCCGGAAAAGATCATCCGGATGACCCAGAAAAAGATGATATCATAGCCGGTCACAAGTACATCCGTGGGGTAAAAATACTGCAGGTCTTCCGTCTGGTCCGGCCAGCCCAGTGTGGAAAAAGGCCACAGTGCGGAAGAAAACCAGGTATCCAGTGTGTCCTCATCCTGTGAGATGTGACTGCTCCCGCATTTCTCACATTGCGTCACCGGATGGCGGGATACGATAACCTCACCGCAGTCCGCACAGTAATAAGCCGGAATCCGGTGTCCCCACCAGAGTTGTCTGGAAATACACCAGTCTCTGATATGATCCGTCCAGTTAAAGTAAACCTTTTCCATGCGCTCGGGGACAAGCCTGATCTCGCCATTTTTTACCGCCTCCACTGCCGGCCTGATCAGTTCCTCCATCTTCACAAACCACTGCTTCTTGATCATCGGCTCAATGGTCGTCCTGCACCTGTCATGAACGCCCACATTGTGGCTGTAATCCTCGATGCGAACCAAAAGGCCCATCTCATCCAGTTCCCGCACGATCTGCTTTCTGGCCTCATAACGGTCCAGACCTGCAAATCTGCCGCCATTTTCATTGACGGTGGCATCATCATTTAAGATGTTGATTTCCGGCAAACCACAGCGCCTGCCCACCTCAAAGTCATTGGGGTCATGGGCCGGGGTGATCTTGACCACACCGGTCCCAAATTCCATATCCACATATGCATCCGCGACTACGGGAATCTCTCTGTTGACAATGGGCAGCAGCACCTTCCTGCCAATCAGGGCCCGATACCTCTCATCGTCCGGGTTCACTGCCACACCGGTATCACCCAGCATGGTTTCCGGACGGGTGGTGGCAAACTCCAGAAATTCTGTAGTGCTGACACTGCCGTCCTCTTCGATCAGCGGATATTTGATATGCCAGAGATGGCCTGCCTGTTCTTCATACACCACTTCCGCATCGGAAATGGAAGTATTGCAGACCGGACACCAGTTGATAATCCGGCTGCCCTTATAGATCCATCCTTTTTCATGCATCCGGCAGAATACTTCCGTCACCGCCCGGTTACAGCCTTCATCCATCGTAAAGCGTTCCCTGTCCCAGTCGCAGGAAGACCCCAGCTTCTTTAACTGGTTTACGATTCTGCCGCCGTACTCCCGTTTCCACGCCCAGGCACGCTCCAGAAAGCCGTCTCTGCCCAGGTCTTCTTTTTCGATGCCTTCTTCTTTCAGCTTCTCTATGATCTTTACTTCCGTGGCAATGCTGGCGTGATCTGTACCGGGCTGCCAGAGTGCATTGTATCCCTGCATCCGCTTAAAGCGGATCAGTATATCCTGCATCGTCTCATCCAGCGCATGTCCCATATGAAGCTGTCCCGTAATATTCGGCGGGGGAATCACAATGGTAAACGGTTTTTTGGAATGATCCACTTGCGCATGAAAATATTTTTTTTCCAGCCATTTGTGATATAATCTGTCTTCTATGCCCTTGGGGTCATAGGTCTTTGCAAGTTCTTTGTGCATCTGCGCTCTCCTTTCAGCCATCCGGTGTCTTCGGCGGTGGAAAATGACAGCGAATCTTCCATAATAAAAATGCCCCCTATCAATTTGCATTGATAAAGGGCGGAAATCCGCGGTACCACCTTTATTTCTATCTCATTGTCCGTTAACGGGGACGAAGCGTGAAGCCCTATCCACACCGGCAACCACACATATGACATGAAATCTGCGGATTTACCAATATGCCGGATTCCTTTCAGGCTCCCGGTTCCAAAGCTACCTTCCGTGAGTCCCGCTTCAAGCTGCCTCTCAGCCGGTGAACAGCTCTCTCTGGTAAGGGTTGTCACGTACTCCTCTTTGTCATTACCTTTTATCTTATTTTTCATTGACACTGTTATTAAGATAATAGTCACAGCCAGGCCATTTGTCAAGATGGAATTTGCGGCTGCCGCCGGCTGTGATCCTTCTTTTCAGGAAAGGACAGAGACTGTCTGCCGTTTTGCCAACCGCTTATGGATTTCCCTGTTCCAGCAGTTGATCGGCAGATATTTGCAGAACCTTTGACAGCACCAACAGTTCTATATCTGTCACAAACCGTTTCCCCGCTTCTATCCTCTGCACGGCATTTTTATTGATATCCAGTCCCGCAATCTGCAGCCGGTCCGCCAGTGCCCGCTGGGAAATGCCCATTTCCATCCGCAATATGGCGATTTTTTCTCCACAGAGATTGTTTTTCCCTTCCTCAGTCTTATTGATGAACATAGCTCCCTCCACACATACAGTTTCCCCAGCCCCCTCTCTCAGACCAGGCAAACAAACCATTAAGTTTGACATTCACTGCTTGTCATTTTTCTTATGGTATGCTAAAATAACCCTCGGAATGACATTCAGTAAATGTCATTCCGAGAACAAGATCAACAAAAGAAGCATGAAGCATGAAGAAGGGATACCAATGAGATACAGGCTGATGTTTGCCGTCGCAGCAGTTGTGCTCTGTTCTCTGACAGGATGCGGCAGGGAGCAGGCCGCCAGCGGCCCGGTATTTGGGGAAGTGTGCAGCGGTTATGACGGGTTTGCCCATCTGGAAGAAGCAACTCTGGAAAATGGTACGGATTCCATGACTCTATACCTGCCCAAAGAGGTAAATAAACACCCGGCGAAAGAAAGTCCCGGCGATTACTGTGACGGTGTCCGGGTCCGGATCGGCTTCACCGCCTACCCTTCTGACAATATCCTGCCTCTTGCGCAGTGCCGGGACTGGGTACTGACAAAATGCCATCAGGACCAGATCACCCGCACCACCGGCTTTTCTATGGGACAGGCAAGGTACCTCACGGAAAAGACTGTCCGTATTCCTGTCAGCTATTATGAAGTATATGGAGAGCATCTGCGGATTGATCGTACTTATTATATCCGCCAACTGGATCAAAATACCGTTTTTTTTCTGGAAGTGAGTGTCTCCGCCAGAGAGGTCACCGAGCATACGGCGGATATCCTGGAAGAACTGGAATATTTCTATCAATTCGATATCGCCTGTAATGAAAAATATGTCGGCCTGGTCAGACAATTAGCAAGACAAAGTCCCCCCTCCGGTCCCCGCATCCGTGTCCGGCACATGCAAATAGCAGGTGATATTGAAAAACAGACAGACCGGCTCCGGGACAGATCTCTGGAAAAAGAACTGCTGTGGCAGTTCCCCGGCGCGCACAATCCTTTTTTGCAAATCATGCGCATCAGGACCGGATCGGGAAAAAACTATGTTCTGGCCGCCTTGTGGATGCATGGCCAGGATAATGCCCGCAGATGTCAGGGCAATTACTCTGACTGCCGATCCTGTATATGGCTGCTGGAAATGACAAAATAAAACAGACAAAAATAACGCCGGAGGCTCTCTCACTGTCCTCTCCGGCGTCACTTTTACTGCCAACTCTCTGTATCTTTTTTATTCTAATTCACTCAGCCCGGTATATAGCTTATAATACCGCCCTTTCATCGCCAGCAGATCGTCATGGTCTCCCCGTTCGATGATCTCCCCGTTTTCGAGAACCATGATCGCATTGGCATTGCGGACAGTTGACAGCCGGTGAGCAATCACCAGCGTCGTGCGTTCTGCCATCAGCCGGTCCATTCCTTTCTCGATCTGCTTCTCGGTTCTGGTATCCACCGAACTGGTGGCCTCGTCCAGGATCAGAATCGGCGCTTTGGAAATGGCGGCTCTGGCAATATTGAGAAGCTGGCGCTGTCCCTGACTCAGATTGGCACCGTCTCCTTCCAGCATCGTATCATATCCGTGCTCCAGACGCATGATAAAGGAATGGGCGCTGGCGGTTCTTGCCGCCTGGATGACCTCCTCATCCGTGGCATCCAGCCTTCCATAACGGATGTTTTCCATCACTGTTCCGGCAAAGAGATGCGTATCCTGCAATACCATTGCCACATGCCGGCGCAGCGAATCCCTGCGGATATCCCTGATATCCACACCATCAATGGAAATACACCCGTTATCAATATCATAAAAACGATTGATCAGATTCGTTATCGTCGTCTTGCCGGCACCGGTGGAACCTACAAAGGCAATCTTCTGCCCCGGCTTCGCATACAGGGTGATATGTTTGAGAATGGTCTTGCCCGGATCATAGCCAAATGTCACATCCTGCAGGACAATCTCCGCATGAAAGGCGGGATTTTTCTGTTTAAAGGCATACTTTTCATTCCCATCCGGCACCCTCCACTGCCATGCCCCGTCTTTTTCCTCTATTGTGAGTGCCATCTCTTGATCGGCCGGTTCTTCCGCCTCGTCCATCACGGCAAAGACCCGTTCCGCTCCCGCCAGTGCGGAAAAAATGGTATTCATCTGCATGGATAACTCATTGATCGGCCGGCTGAACTGTCTGGAATAACTGCCAAACACTGACAGACCACCCAGATCAAACCCCTTAACCACACAGAGTATTCCGCCGACCACTGCGGTCAACGTATAGTTAACCTGGCTCATATTGCCCATCACCGGGCCCATAATACCGCCAAAAAACTGGGCGCCGATCTGTTTTTCCTTCAGTGAGCGATTGTAGCGCTCGAACTCCTCCATGGCCTTGTCCTCGTGACAAAATACCTTGACTACTTTCTGCCCGCTGACAGTCTCTTCGATATAGCCATTCAGTTCCCCCAGCGCTTCCTGCTGAGCCTTATAATATTTCCGGCTGCGGCCTGCCACACTCTGCCCCGCTTTGAGCATCAGCGGCAGCATCACCAGCGTCACCAGCGTCAGATAAAGATTGGTATATACCATCAGCGAAAAAGTACCCACGATATTGATAACACCGGAAATAATCTGTACCAGAGTCTGATTCAGCATCTCTCCCACCGCATCCACATCATTGGTAAAACGGCTCATAATATCCCCATGATGGTTATTATCAAAATACCGGATCGGCAGCTTCTGAGTCTTGTTAAACAGATCTACCCGCAGTCTCTGCAGTGCCTTCTGCGCTACCGTAATCATAATCCGGGCCTGTAAATACTGGGTCAGAATACCGATGGCGAAGATTGCCAGCATCACAAGCACCGAGCGCGCCAGAAAAACGACGCTACCTTTGCCGGAAACAAGTGCGTTGACCACCGGTCGCAGCATATAAGATCCGGCCAGAGAAGAGACTGCTGTCACGATCACACACAAAAACACCACCGCTAACAAGCCTTTGTCCGCTTCCAGATAGGAAAATAGCCTTTTCACGGTTTTCTTTGTTTCCTTTGGTTTGCCAAAAGCCCGTAGGCCCTTATGTCTCCCCGGTCCTGCCACTACGCACTCACCTCCCTGCTCATCTGAGATTCATGAATTTCCCGATAAGCATCACACCCAGCCAGCAATTCTTCATGGGTGCCGATAGCCGCAATCCTGCCTTCCTCCATGACGATGATTTTATCCGCATCCATAACAGACGTTATCCTTTGTGCTATGATAATCTTGGTCGTATCCCTGAACTCTTCTGCAAAACATCTGCGTATCTCTGCTTCCGTAGCCGTGTCCACAGCGCTCGTACTGTCATCCAGAATCAGTATCCTGGGCTTTTTCAGCAGCGCCCTGGCAATGCACAGGCGCTGTTTCTGGCCGCCCGATACATTGACACCGCCCTGACTCAGGTTCGTCTCATATCCCTGGGGAAAGCCAGACACGAATCCGTCTGCGCAGGCGCAAGACGCCGCCATCCGGATGCTGTCCAGGTCCGCTGTCTCATCTCCCCAGCGGAGATTTTCCGCAATGGTACCGGAAAACAGCACATTTTTCTGCAGCACCATACCCACACCGTCCCGCAGATTGCGCAAAGAATATTCCCTGACATCAATACCATCCACGCAGACACGGCCCTGATCCACATCATACAGACGGGGGATCAGCTGCACCAGACTGGTCTTGCCACAGCCGGTAGAACCGATAATACCCACGGTCTCCCCGGCTTCGATCCGGAAAGAAAGATCCGAAAGTACAGGCACAGCCTGCGTTCCACCGCCCTGATCCCCTTTATAATAGGAAAAAGAAACATCTTCAAATACGATCTCGCCCCTGCTTACCACAGCTTCTTTTTCTGAAGCGTCTTCATCAGAGAGGTCCACTTTTGTATCCAGCACTTCCGTGATCCGCTTCAGGCCGGCAACCGCCCGGCTGCTCTGCAAAAGCACCATGGCCAGTATCATCAGTGACATCAGCACCTGTACAATATAAGTGGTAAAAGCTGTCAGATCCCCCACCGGCATCGTCCCAAACAATACCTGCCTGCCGCCAAACCATACAACGGCCAGCGTGGTCACATTCATTGCCAGCATCATAATGGGCATATTTAAAATCACCACCCGGAAGGCTCGCAGCCCTGCCTCCTTCAGTTCCTCATTGGAACGGGCAAATTTCTCCTCTTCAAAACTGCCCCGTACAAAAGACTTAATAATCCTTGCCCCTACCAGGGCTTCCTGTATCCTGGAATTGAGCGCATCAATCTTTTTCTGTACGATCTCAAACCGCGGATAAGCGATAAATATCACGGCCCCTATGGCCCCCGACAACAGGGGTATGACAACCAGCAAAATCACAGCCAGTTGCGGATTCATCACAAAAGCCATGATCACTGCACCGATCAGCATCCCCGGCGCCCGCAGCAGCAGCCGCAGCCCCATCATGATCATATTCTGCACCTGCGTGATATCATTGGTCAGCCTGGTGATCAGGGAACCTGTACTGAAAGCATCGACATTTCGAAAAGAGAAATCCTGCACCTTCCGGAATACGTCACTGCGCAGATCCGCGGCAAAACTGATCGCGGCCCGGGCTGAAAAATAGGCGCCGCCTATGCCTCCCACCATCATGACCAGTGCGGTCACCAGCATGACCAGCCCCATTTTTACAATATAAGAAATGTCATGCCTGACTGCGCCGATATTGATGATATTCGCCATAAAAGCAGGCAGCAATACCTCACCAATCACCTCTGTCACCATCAGAACCGGACCAAGCAGAAAAGATTTCCAGTACGGCCTGATATATTTTCTGTATCGTTTCATAAACCCTCCTCCGTACGTATTCTTAGCTTAATGCACTATTCTACGTCAGGTTCCCTGCTGTGTCAATGAACGCTGCCAATACTTAACAAAAGTTTCACAAAACTGGCCTGCTAAAAAAAAGCGTAAGTGGCTATTTATACAATGCCACATTCGCGTATACTATCTGAATAAAGAAAGATACATGCCGCAATCACTGCGGGATGTATCCCCAAAACCAAACTAACGGATAACAGGAGGAACCCCTATCATGAAACATGACAAAACTTTTCAGATCGCGGCTACCGGACTGATCGCAGCTCTGTCCTATGTGGTCTTTACTTTCCTGCAGATCAAAATCACACTGCCAGGCGGCGACGCCACATCCATCCACCTGGGCAATGCGGTATGTGTGCTGGGCGCCCTGCTTCTGGGCGGCACCTGCGGCGGACTGGGCGGCGCCATCGGCATGACCATCGGCGATCTGCTGGATCCTGTCTATGTGATCTATGCACCGAAAACCTTTATCCTGAAATTCTGTATCGGTATGATCACCGGACTGATCGCCCACCGGATCGGTCATATCACCCATACCGCCGATCGTGCGCATATTCTGCGATTCACGATCCTCTCCGGCGGGGCAGGCCTTTTATTCAATGCCATCTTCGACCCTCTGTTTGGCTATTTTTACAAACTCCTCATCCTGGGAAAGCCTGCCGCAGAAGTCGTGCTGGCCTACAACATCGCCTCTTCTTCTATTAATGCAGTCACCTCCCTGATCGTGGCTTCCGCCTTATATATGGCCCTCCTTCCTGCACTGAAAAAATCAGGGCTCTACCTGACACTTTCTTAAGAAGGCCAAAGGAAAAAGGGTAGAATTTTCTTCTACCCTCAGACTGTCAAAAAAGGTCAGCAAAAGCTGGCTTTTTTTGATATAATAAAATCA
>CANPIC010000043.1 GCA_947574055.1 uncultured bacterium | reverse complement strand
ATTAAAATAGGGTGGAATTTAGTCCTGCACTGGAATTTACTTTTTCAAGTCAGCATTTTATCTGCTTTTTTACATCACTTTGTTTCCTTTGACGGGTGTTGTCCTCTGTGATAAGATAGTCGTGGAATGGAAGGACAGAGGATTCCTTCTTTTTATATTGAGGAAAACGGACAATGGATGAAAAGAGACAGAACAAAAGCTGGTTTTTAAGAGGAATGAAAGATGGCATACCGATTGCGCTGGGTTATTTCGCAGTGGCGTTTGCGTTAGGGATTGCGGCCAAGAAAGCGGGGCTGAGTGCGCTGCAGGCAGGAGTGATGTCGATCACCATGCTGGCTTCGGCCGGGCAGTATGGTGCGATTACAGTCATTGCCGGCGGCGGTGGCTATCTGCAGATGGCTGTGACGACGCTGATCGTAAATCTGCGCTATCTGCTTATGTCCTGTGCGCTGTCACAAAAGGTTGATCCGGGGCTGGGAATACGGCATCGTCTGCTGCTTTCCTACCCTGTTACAGATGAGATATTCGGGATTGCCATGTCGGTACAGGGCAGGTTGAATCCTTTTTATAATTATGGGGCCGCGGCTGTGGCGGCGCCCGGCTGGACGCTGGGGGCCTTCCTGGGAGCGGCAGCGGGGGCGATTTTGCCGCGGCGGGTGGAGAATGCCCTGAGTGTGGCATTATATGGCATGTTTCTGGCTATTATCATCCCGGCGGCAAAGAAGAATAAGGTGGTGGCGCTTATCGTATCTTTTTCCATGCTGTGCAGTTTTTTGTTTACCAGACTGCCGGTATTGAAAGAGATTTCTTCCGGGATGCAGATTATTTTACTGACGATACTGATTGCAGGCGCGGCGGCATTTTTCTTTCCGGTAAAAGAAGAGGAAAATGCGTGAGCAGGCAGTACAGTCATGCAGGGATCAGACAGGAAGACAAAGGGGGGAATTTCGTATGAATGACAGTATTACACTCTATCTGCTGGTAGCGGCGGCAACGATTTATCTGATCCGGATGCTGCCTATGACATTGATCCGGCGGGATATCCGCAATCCTTTGATTCGCTCCTTTCTGTATTATGTGCCATATGTCACATTGGCGGTTATGACTTTTCCGGCGATTTTGTCGGCTACGGGCAGCAGTTTCTCCGCCTGGGCAGGGTTTGTGACAGGAGCGGTGCTTGCTTATGTTGACGGAAATCTGTTCCGGGTAGCGCTCTGTTCCTGTGGGGCGGTCTACCTGGCGGAGCTTCTGGTTCACTGATAAGCGTGATTGCGGCGAAAAGGCTGTAAAATATAAGCGGGTGTCCGGATAAGCAGTCATAAGGAAACGGCTGACAGGAAACCTGGCAGTCGTTGTGATAGCTGACTGCCGGTTGGGAAAGGAATACAGAGTGGAAAAGGCATATAAGCTGGAGTTTGCAAATGAGCAGCTGCAGGGGCTTGTGTTAAGCTGTTGTGGCTGTTCCAGAACAGAACCGCTCCACAGCTTTGGACCGGCGCTGAAACCTCATTTTCTGATCCATTATGTGATAAGCGGAAAAGGGCGGTTCTCTGTGGGTGGTCAGGAGTATTTTCTGGAAGCAGGCAGCGGTTTTGTGATCGAACCGGGAGAACTGGTCTTTTATGAGGCGGATGCCAGAGAGCCGTGGACCTATGTATGGGTGGGGTTCGGCGGCAGCCAGGCGGGTGAATATGTGAGGAAAATGGGGCTGCTGGGCACACATCCGGTATTTTGTTCCAATCGTCAGGAAGAACTGTATACCTGTGTGCGCAATATGATGGAGCATAATACTTCCGGTGTGGCCAATGACCTGCGCAGAAACGGGGAACTTGCTGTCTTTCTCTCCCTGATCGCTTCGGAAGTGCCGGTAAAGGAGCGCAATGATGCGGACAAAGGCAATTCTTATGTGAAGAAGGCGGTCAGCTTTATCCGGGACAATTACTGCAATCCCATCCGGGTGACAGATGTGGCGGAATTTGTCTGTGTCAACCGCAGTTATCTGTATGCGCTGTTTGAACAGTCATTGGGTATGTCCCCGCAGAATTTTCTTGCGGCCTGCCGCATTACCAGGGCGGCAGAGCTGTTACAGACAACAGATATTCCGATCGAAAGCATTGCACTTTCCTGTGGCTACAATGATGCACTTGTATTTACCAAAGCCTTTAAAAAGACAAAGGGAATATCGCCTTCCGGCTATCGGAAAGAATGTAGAAAAGGTGGTCGGCATAATAAGGAACAACTAATCCAGATCGAAGATTTTATCCGTGAGATCTGGGAGAGGCAGAAATAGTATAAAGAATAGAACTGTGAAAGGGTGCGGGATGATATGCTGAATAAAATATTGGGTGTGCTCTATGGTATGGCCATTGGCGATGCAATGGGGATGCCGCCTGAACTGTGGAGCAGGAAACGGATGCTGGAACAGTACGGAGAGATCCGCGGATTTCTGGATGGTTGTCCGGAAAATATCATATCATATCAGTATAAGGCGGGCCAGTTTACGGATGATACCGGTCAGGCTCTGGCTATACTCGATTCTCTGACCGAGACCGGTTTTATCCCCTCTGCGCAGAAGATAGCAAAGCATATCCTGGCATGGGCAGAAAGGGAAGACGCCTTTGAAAAGAACATTCTGGGCCCCACTTCCAGAGTGGCACTGCGGCTGTTTCGGGAGGGCAAATGCGCAAAAGAATGTTCTGATCTGGCTCTTTCAAACGGCGCGGCCATGCGTATCGCTCCTGTCGGGGCACTGTTTGAGCCCACGCAGAAGGAGGAATTGTGTCGTTATGTAGCTGCTGTATCGCAGGTGACTCATACCAGTGATGTGACCATTGCCGGCGCGGCCATGATTGCCATGGCAGTGGCTTCTGCCATCGTATATGCAGACAGGGAGAGGATGATCGAGGATGCTCTTTCCGTGGAAACGTATGCGATGTCTCTGGGGGCTTCCACGGTGAGTCCGTCTCTTGGGGCACGGACAAAACTGGGTGTGCATCTGGCAGGGGCATATGCCGGGGATGAGCGGGCCTTTCTGGAACAGGTATATGATCTGATCGGCGCCGGAGTGAATACAGCGGAGTCGGTTCCGGCAGCTCTGGCGATCGCCTATTATGCCTTTGATGTGAAAAAATGCGCCTTACTTTGTGCAAACCTGGGTGGTGATACCGATACCATCGGTGCTATGGCGACTGCTATCTGCGGCGCTGCCACAGGAGCAGACGCCATCCCGGCGGACTACAGGGAGACGATTCTTCGTGCAAACAAAGTGGATCTACTGCCATATGCAGAAGCGATTCTCAAAAACAGAGGGAATGTAAAAGCCGGGGATCTGCGTTTTTGACAATCTGTAGTTGGTATCCCGGCTGCCTTTATGAAAGGTTTGCGGTTTGTGTTTTCCTGTGTTTGTCGTGTATTTTTTCAGAGAATGGTTGCAAACTGAAAAAAGTCGTAGTATAATACAGACGGTTAAACCGAAGCGGCTTTGTTTTGCTTTGGTAAAGAGTAAAGATAAGAGGTGAGAGGATGAAGAGATAATTTACTTTTGTAAGCATGAAGTGGTTGTTTGGCAATATCTTTTGTGGTTCTGAGAACGGACAGCAATGTCATCTGGGTAGAGAGACATTGTGCAGGTTTGGTTGACAGAGCCTGATAACAGGAGGATATTGCATTGTCATGTTGCCAAAAGTGGATTATGTCTTGGAAAGCCTCTCTTTTTCATAAAATAAGATACAGACAGTCGTTTGTCAGTGGATTTTTCACAAGCGCTTCTTTTGTACGGCGCATTGCGATGTGCCTCTGCCACATGGACCGGAGGCAGAAGGTTCCGGAAAGACTGGTCTGGAAGCCACCGGATTTGCGGGCTTGTGACAGGACTGCGAAAGTGGGCACTGTGAGAACCGGCGCGGTCTGGCCCGGCTCTGTGGAAGCAGATCCGTGTTTGCGGAAAAGAGATTATGAATGACAGGACAGGATCGAATCATTTGGCGACAGATGGTTCTTTTTTTGTGGTTTTTTCCAGAAAAAGAACCGGAAAAGGAGGTTTCTATGTCGCAGATACGGGTGGATGATTTGACATTTTATTATGAAGGAAGTGCGGATTATATTTTTGAAGATGTTTCTTTTTCCCTGGATACCCGGTGGAAACTGGGATTCATCGGGCGAAATGGGAAGGGGAAGACTACTTTTTTGAAACTGCTGTTGGGAGAATATGAGTACAGAGGTAAGATCAGTACAGACATGGTATTTGATTATTTCCCTTATGAGCTGCCTGGTGAGCGGATGCGTGAGTGCGCCGCCGGTTTTCTGGAAACGTGGAAAGCGGGCTGTGAGGAATGGCGGGTACTGCGTGAACTGGATCGGATGGGGACAGACGGGGAGGTGCTGCAGCGCCCGTTTGAGACATTGAGCCATGGAGAGCGGACGAAAGTCATGCTGGCCGTTCTGTTTTCCGGTGAGCATGATTTTCTGCTGATCGACGAACCGACCAATCACCTGGATCAGGCGTCCCGCGAAAGTGTGAAGGCTTATCTGGCACAGAAAAGTGGATTTATTCTTGTGTCACATGACAGAGATTTGCTAGATGCCTGTATCGACCATGTACTAGTCTTGAACCGCCGGTCGATTGAAGTGCAGAGTGGGAACTTTTCAAGCTGGGAAGAAAACAAACAGCGCCAGGATACGTTTGCACGGATGGAAAATGAAAAGCATCTGAAAGAAATCGGTCATTTAAAGAAGGCTTCCGGTCGTGCCAGACAATGGGCAGATACCAATGAGCAGACAAAAATAGGATATGATCCCGTTGAGGAACACGATCGGCCTACAAGAGCCTACATTGGCGGCAAGACAAAGAAGATGGAAAAACGCAGAAAGCAGATGGAGACACGCCTTGCACGGGAAATCGAAGAGAAAGAGGGACTTTTGCAGGACATTGAGATGACGGTTTCTCTGAAGATGTTTCCGCTGGCACATCATAAGGAAGTGCTCGTTTCCGCGAAGGGGTATGGTCTGGGCTATGGAGAGAAGGGCCCGGTCTTTAAGGATCTTAGCTTTGCCATGCAGCAGGGCGACCGTATTTTCTTAAACGGAAAGAATGGCTGCGGAAAATCCAGCCTCATCAGAGCGTTACTGCGCCATCTCAAAGACAGAGGAGGTACTGGCATACAGGAAGATGCGGAGGGAAACGGTCTGACAGAGAAGGAGAAAAGTGCTTTGTGGGAAAGCGGGATTTTGGAGACGGCATCCGGTATTACTGTGTCCTATGTGAATCAGGACACCGGATTTTTGCAGGGAAGTATCACGGAGTTTTGCCGGAAACGGGAACTGGACGAGAGTCTGTTCTGTACACTGATGCGTCAGCTCGGACTGGAACGGGCGCAGCTCACAAGGCGTCTGGAAGAGTTTTCGCAGGGACAGAAAAAGAAAGTGCTGATCGCAGCGAGTGTGATGACACCCGCGCATCTGTATGTCTGGGATGAACCGCTGAATTATATGGATATTTTTTCGCGGATACAATTAGAAGAACTGATCTTGTCTGCGGCGCCGACCATGCTGATTGTGGAACATGATGTCTGCTTCCGGGAGAAGATAGCGACCGGGGTGATTGTTCTGTAAATGGTAAGTGATGACTGCCGACCGGGCATGCTAACAATTTTAACATTTTCACAGCTTTTCACAACAAAGAAAGTGTACAGTACGAAGGAAAATATGATATTATGTACACGAAAGCGGGGTATCGGAAAATTCCTGCGTGGCAGGAGCAAAAACAACGGGAACATGGTGACAGAAAAAAGAAGGAGATGGGGCTATGAAAGAGAAATTGTTGGAGAAATTCAGAGAATTGTTCGGCAGTGCGGAAGGGGTGTCCGTATATTTCGCGCCGGGGCGCGTGAATATGATCGGTGAGCACACAGACTATAACGGCGGGCATGTATTCCCCTGCGCGCTGACCATTGGTACTTATATGGCAGTGAAGAAGAGAGCGGATCGTAAACTGCGTTTTTATTCCATGAATTTTGAGCGTCTTGGTGTTCTGGAATCTTCAATCGACGGTATTGAGCCCGAGGAAGCGGCAGAATGGACGAATTATCCCAAGGGTGTGATGTGGGCTTTTGCAGGCAGAGGGTTTGCCATGGACTGTGGACTGGATATGGTGCTCTATGGCAACATTCCGGCAGGTTCCGGCCTCTCTTCCTCTGCCTCCCTGGAAGTGGTTACCGGTTATATGCTGAAACAGGAGTATGGTTTTGATGTCAGCAACATTGACATTGCCCTGATCGGCCAGTATTCCGAAAATAATTTTAACAAGATGAACTGCGGCATAATGGATCAGTTTGCTTCTGCCATGGGCAAAAAAGACAATGCGATCTTCCTCAATACGGCGGATCTGTCCTATGAATATGCACCGCTGGTACTGGATGGTGCCAAGATTCTGATTACAAACAGCAATGTAAAACATAAACTGGTGGATTCCAAGTACAACGAACGGCGCAGCGAATGTGAGACGGCGCTGCAAGAACTGCAGGAAGTCATCGGCATCAATACACTGGGTGATCTGTCAGAAGAGCAGTTTGAAACATACCAGACGGCGATCAAAGACGATATCAGAAGGAAACGGGCGAAACATGCTGTCTATGAAAACCAGCGCACCATTCGTGCGGTTGAGGCACTGAAGAAAAATGATATTGCCCTCTTTGGTAAACTGATGAATGAATCCCATGTGTCCCTGCGGGACGATTACGAGGTTTCCTGCGAGGAGATCGACATACTGGCCGAGGAGGCATGGAAAATAGACGGTGTCATCGGTTCCCGTATCACGGGAGGCGGTTTCGGGGGCTGTACAGTGAGCATCGTAAAGGACGAGGCAGTTGACAATTTTATAGCTCTGGTAGGTGAGGCTTATGAGAAGAGAGCCGGAAAAAAAGCTGATTTTTATGTCGTAGACATTGGCGATGGCCCGTCCGCGCTGTAACAGCATTGCAAAAAGAATAGGAGCAAAAAGATGATTCAGGAAGCAATCAGAAAATTGACGGAGTATGGAATTATAACAGGGCTGTTGGAGGAGTCGGACAGGATCTATACGGTAAACCGGCTTCTGGAATTATTTGAGCTGGACGGCCCGGAGGAAGACGGGACAGAGGGGAAAGAAACTGACAATAGTGTCAGTGTAAAGACAGAGGATCTGGAAGGTATCCTGGCGCAGATGCTGGACTATGCCTGGGAAAAGGGCCTTATGCCGGAAAATGATATCACCCACCGGGATCTGTTTGATACAAAGATCATGGGGTTGCTGACGCCCAGACCCAGTGAGGTGATCGGGAAATTCCATGCACTGTATGAGAAATCCCCGAGACAGGCAACGGATTTTTACTATAAATTCAGTCAGGATACGGATTATATCCGCCGTTACCGGATCGCCAGGGATATGAAGTGGACTGCGGATACCGAATACGGCAGGCTGGATATTACCATCAATCTTTCCAAACCGGAAAAAGACCCCAAGGCCATTGCGGTTGCCAGGGCGGCAAAACAGAGCGGCTATCCCAAATGTCTGTTGTGCAGAGAAAATGTGGGATATCGTGGGCGGCTCAACCATCCGGCACGCCAGAACCACAGAGTGATGCCGGTGATTATCCAGGACAGCGACTGGAATATGCAGTACTCTCCGTATGTGTATTACAATGAACACTGCATCGTATTCAATGGTCAGCATGTCCCCATGAAGATAGAGCATGGCACTTTTTGCAAGCTGCTGGATTTTGTAGAACAGTTCCCGCATTATTTTGTAGGTTCCAATGCTGATCTGCCCATCGTGGGTGGTTCCATTCTGAGCCATGACCATTTTCAGGGCGGACGGTATGAATTTGCCATGGACAGAGCGCCTGTGGAGCGGGAATTTCAGGTAAAGGGATTGGAAGCGGTAGAGGCGGGCGTCGTCAAATGGCCCATGTCTGTGATCCGCCTGCGCAGCGCTGACAGGAAGAAACTGACGGAACTGTCAGATTTAATCCTGGAACGCTGGAGAGGTTACACGGACGAAGCTGCGTTTATTTTTGCGGAGACAGAGGGAGAGCCTCACAATACGATTACGCCCATTGCCCATTATAAAGACGGTAAGTTTCAGATGGATCTGGTGCTGCGCAATAACATTACCACACCGGAGCATCCGCTGGGCGTCTACCATCCCCATGCCAGACTGCATCATATCAAAAAAGAAAATATCGGCTTGATCGAGGTGCTGGGCCTGGCAATTTTACCATCCCGCCTGAAAACAGAGATGGAATTGTTAAAGGATGCCATTTTAAGTGGCAAAGAGATTGGCAGCATCGAAGAGATTGAAAAACATGCGCAATGGGCAGAAGGTTTTCTGGCCGGCTATGACAAGGTAACGGAAGAAAATATAGACGCCATCCTGCAAAAGGAAATCGGTCTGGTATTTGGAGAGGTTTTGGAAGATGCCGGCGTATTCAAACGAAACGAAGCAGGTATGGCAGCATTTCAGAGGTTTACGGACAGTTTATGAAGGTATTGCTGGTGGCGGTAAATGCCAAGTACATACACGCGAATCCTGCCGTATACAGCCTGCGGGCGTATGCGGCAGAGTATCAGGCATCTTTGGAGATTGCAGAATACACCATCAATCATACGGTAGAAGCAATGCTTGCGGACCTTTATCAAAGAGGCCCGCAGGTGATTGCTTTTTCGTGTTATATCTGGAACTGGCGGCTGATCGGGGAACTGCTGGAAGAAATTCCCCAGATCCTGCCAGGCACCGAGCTCTGGCTGGGTGGCCCGGAGGTTTCCTATGATGCGCCCCTGGTCCTGAAACAGTTTCCCCAGCTAAGTGGTGTGATGGTTGGAGAAGGGGAGGCTACCTTTGCGGAACTGATGCGCTTTTATTGCCGGGGAGATATAGAACTGACAGAAGTGTCAGGAATATGCCTGCCGGGCACCGGCATGACCGGGGTACGCAGGCCGCTGTCTATGGACGAACTTCCTTTTCTTTATGAAGATCTGCAGCCATTTGCAAATCGCATTGTGTATTACGAATCGGGCAGAGGGTGTCCCTTCCGGTGCAGTTATTGTCTTTCTTCTATTGACAAACAGGTGCGGCTGCGCAGCGTGGAACTGGTAAAGCGTGAACTTTTGGTTTTTCTGGAACATAAGGTACCACAGGTCAAATTTGTGGACAGGACATTTAACTGTTGCCATGAGCATGCCATGGAAATCTGGCGGTTTATCCATGAACATGACAATGGTGTTACTAATTTCCATTTTGAGATATCCGCGGATCTGCTGACAGAGGAAGAACTGCAACTGCTTCATGCCATGCGGCCGGGCCTAGTACAGCTGGAAATCGGTGTGCAGTCCACCCACCCCGCCACATTGCAGGCGATCAGGCGCAGCATGCAGATCGGGCAGCTGCGGACGGCGGTGCGGCGGCTTTGGGAGGGCCGGAACATCCATATTCATCTGGATCTGATCGCGGGACTGCCGATGGAGGATTATGACAGGTTTGTCATATCATTTAATGACGTATATGCCATGGAACCGGACCAGCTTCAGCTTGGTTTTCTGAAAGTGCTGAAAGGTTCTGAACTGTATGAAAAGGCAAACGACTATGGCATATCTTACCGTAGCCGGGCGCCGTACGAAGTGTTATACTCAAAGTGGCTTTCTTATGAGGATGTGCTGAAATTAAAGAGGGTTGAGGAAATGGTGGAACGTTATTACAACAGCGGACAGTTCCGGCATACCCTGAAAGAACTGGAACGGGCATTTGCGCATCCCTTCCGCATGTACGAAGAACTGGCAGCCTATTATGAAGAACAGGGATATGTTATCAACAGTCCGGCCAGAAGCCGCCGTTATGAGATATTGCTGGCGTTTGCGGTGTCCCGGGACCCGGGGCGTGAGAGTCTGTACCGTGAACTGTTGACCTTTGACATATATCTGCGGGAGAAGTGTAAGAGCCGTCCGTCCTTTGCGGCAGACAGGACGGCATACCAGGAAATGCTTCGCGCCAGGGAAGTGGATAAAAGAGAGCACGTGGAATTTTTTTTCTATCCGGTCTGGGAGCGTGCGCCTAAACAGCGCGGGGAAGCACCGGTTTTTGTCCGCTTCTGCTATGAAAAACGGGATCCGCTTTCCCATAACGCGATGATTACCGTGGGAGTATGAGCGAGCCGCCGGTCTGAACGGTTATATCATACTGTTATCTGGACTCCTCTTCCTGCAGGACGCGAAGGACGATGTTTCTGGAAAAATCGGGCAGGGCCCGGGCACTTTCCAGAAGGCCGTTTATTTTTTCCGGTTCGCCGCTGCTTTTGTAGATCCCGGCAAGCATCCGGTAAGTGCCGCTGACATCTGTTTTGGTGGAAACGGCAAATTCCAGAATGGTCCGGGCCTGCGGGATCATGCCCTGTGCATGGAGCAGCGAGGCCCATTTTTGCAGGGTACGTGCCAGCAGGGTGTAATTCTGGTCGTACTGCGTAAGTGCCGTAATGTTAGGGGCGCCATACATAAGTTTCAGGTCGGTATTGGTATAGCCGGTCAGATTTACGATCGTCTGCGCAGAAAGGGTATGGATGATATCCACACATTCCCGCACATCGTCGCGATCCGCACAGGCATCAAGCGGCAGGGTTTCCAGCGGGATGGTAATATAGGCAAGGCCATCCAGGGATTTCCTGCGGGTACGGTTGGCCTGCTTCTCCCGGTACCAGAATTGTTTTTCCTGTTGTTCCATGGCTCTTCGGGAACGGGAAATCGTAAAAGAAAGCCAGACGATAAAGACGATAAAACTTGCCAAAAACGGTAATTTCATATATAATATCCTTTCAACGAGGTGATTACATGTTTCATAAGAAAAATAAAAAAATTATTTCATCTATTATTATTTTGATCATTGTATTGGCAATGTTACTGCCCATGCTATCTTATTTTATTGTATAATATGGGGGATTGTCAATTCGGAGGGGAAAATTTATAGCGTAAATCGCTTGGAGGAAACTATGAGGAAAAAGACAGGAATACTGGCTGCGGTTATGGCAGTCGCTGTGGGTGTTTTCGTATGTCAGGCAGTCGCTGCAGCGAAGGGGAACGGAGAGAAACGGATCGAAAACGGGATTTTCGTAGGTGATATTGATGTATCGGGTATGACCCGTGAGGAAGCGGGCGCAGCAGTGAACAGTTATGTGAGCGGTCTGGCAGAGGTGCCCATTACACTCAATGCCGTAGGCGGCAATCAGGTGACGGTGACGGCAGGTGATATGGGGATACGCTGGGATAATCAGGATGTGGTGGAAGAAGCCGCCGGTCTGGGTAAACAGGGTAATATCATCAGACGTTATAAAGAACTGAAAGATCTGGAACGAAACAATAAAAAGTTTGAGCTGGCGCTTTCTTTTGACAAAGCGTCTCTGGAAAAGGTACTGACGGAGCAGTGCAGCCAGTTTGACGTGGAGGCGCAGGATGCGTCGCTGCGCAGGGAGAACGGCCAATTTATCATTGAAGGCGGACAGACCGGAGAGAAGATTGATGTGGCGGCTTCCGTGGAGCAGCTGGAGGCCTTTCTGGCGCAGGACTGGAATAAAAGCGCGGCGGAAGTGGATCTGGCGGTGGCCGTGGATGAACCGCGCGGCAACAGAGAAGATCTGGAGAAGGTAAAGGATGTGCTGGGGACATTTACGACCAGCTATACCTCCTCCGGTGCGGACCGCAGTGCCAATGTATCCAATGGATGCAGCCTGATCAACGGGGCGACTGTATATCCGGGGGAAGAATTTTCCGCTTATCAGGCGGTAAGCCCTTTTTCGGAAGAAAATGGCTACCATCTGGCAGGTTCCTACTTAAACGGAATGGTGGTGGAAAGTCTGGGCGGCGGTATTTGCCAGGTATCCACGACGCTGTATAATGCGGTACTTCTGTCAGAGCTGCAGGTAACGGAACGCCATAATCATTCCATGGAAGTAAGCTACGTACAGCCTTCCGCGGACGCTGCCATCGCAGAGAGCGCGGGTAAGGATTTTCGCTTTGTGAACAATCTGGAATATCCCATTTATATTGAAGGGAGTACCCAGGATAAGCATATCACGTTTACCATTTATGGCGTGGAGACAAGAGATCCGGGGCGGACGATCAGTTTTGAGAGTGAGATACTTTCCGAGACGAAACCCAGTTCCGAAAAGGTGATTGCGGACGGGAAGCAGGCCATCGGTTATGTGAAAGTACAGTCAGTCCATGTGGGCAGGACGGCGAAATTGTGGAAGGTGACAAAGGAGAACGGCACGGAAGTGAGCCGGGAAGAAGTGAATAGCAGCAGCTATCAGATGGTGCCCAGAACGGCTACCGTGGGGACGGCCACAGCTGATCCGGTGGCAGCCCAGCTCATCCAGGCAGCGATAGCGACAAACGATATTGATTATATCAAAGGCGTGGCCGCCCAGCTAAAAGCCGGGGATACCACACTGGGCGGTACCGTACCGCCTGCCGTACCGGGAGTTGACGGTACGATCCTGCCGGGTGTTGTACCGGGAACAGAGGTGCCTGTGCCCGGCGCCGTACCGGAGGTGCCCGTCGTACCCGATGGCGGCGCAGGAGTCGCCGTGCCGGAAGCAGGCGCAGATGCAGTGGCCCCTGTTCAGCCGGAGCAGCCGGCTCAATAGGGGCGGCTGCCCCCTTTGCGGGGCAGAGACGGAGACAGGGAAATGAAGATTGGAAAAGTACCGGAAAGCGTGTTAAAGCGTTCCGTTTTGAAACAGATTCATACCAGAAGAGAAGAAGTATTGATTGGCGCAGGCGTAGGGGAAGACTGCGCCATTTTGTCGCTGTCAGATGATGAGGTATTTGTCGTCTCTACTGATCCGGTGACAGGGGCATCCAAAGAAATCGGAACACTTGCCGTACATGTGACGCTCAATGACCTGGCCAGTTCCGGTGCGGAGCCGGTAGCCATTCTGGTATCGGCATTGCTGCCTCCGGAGATACAGGAGCAGGAGATCCGGGAGATCATACAGGAGATGGAAGCGGCTTGCAGCCCGTTGCATGTACAGATTGCCGGTGGGCATACGGAAGTAACGGCAGCAGTTAACAGGCCGATCCTCACTGTCATGGGAATCGGCAAGGCAAAGCGCGATCATATCATTACCACAAAAGGTGCGAGACCGGGGCAGGATGTTGTATTGTCCAAGTGGATTGGGCTGGAAGGGACGTCGATCCTGGCCAAAGAGAAGGAAAAGGAGCTGCTGACCAGATATCCCTCCCATCTGATCCGGGAGGCGAAAGCATTTGACCGTTATCTGAGTATTGTGCCGGAGGCCGCCACCGCCGGAAAGTCCGGCGTCACGGCTATGCATGATGTTACAGAGGGCGGTATTTTCGGTGCGCTCTGGGAACTTGCGGAGAGTTCTGGCGTCGGACTTGAAATACATCTGAAAAAAATACCCATCAGACAGGAGACCATCGAAATCTGTGAGTTTTTCGGGATCAATCCTTATGAGCTGATCTCCAGCGGCAGTCTTTTGATGGTAACAGACGATGGATTAGGGCTGGTAGGGGAACTGGAACGGGAAAAGATTCCGGCCACAGTTATCGGTAAGATCCGGGAGGGAAATGACAGGATTGTCATAAATGAAGAGGAGCGCAGATTCCTGGAACCTCCCAGAGCGGATGCGTTATATCAGGTACTTGGATAGAAACAGGTGATGAGTCGCAGCAGCGCAGGCAGAGTATTACTTGCGGGGCAGAGGCTGTAACGATGCGATTCAGGTTTGCAAAACCGCACCGCCGCAGGCGGTATTTGTGTGGACTTTGCAGGGAGCGGTTCAGTTTGTCTGAAGCGTTACAATAAAGCAGAACAGGGAGAGGGAAAATGAGAGAACAGATTCTGGCAATTCTTGAAAAAAACAGCCGTATTGATCTGAAAGAACTGGCAGTGCTTCTTGGTGTGGAAGAACTGGACATTGTCAATGAGATGGCGGAAATGGAAAAAGAGGGAATTATATGCGGTTATCACACATTGATCGACTGGGAGAAGACTTCCATTGACAAGGTAACGGCGCTGATCGAAGTGCGGGTAACACCTCAGCGGGGACAGGGGTTTGATAATATTGCGGAGCGTATTTACAAGTATCCTGAGGTCACAGCAGTATATCTGATTTCCGGTGCATATGATTTGTTGGTTACGCTGGATGGTAAGAACCTGCGGGATATTTCACGGTTTGTATCCGATAAATTGTCTACCATGGATTATGTGCTGAGCACGGCGACACATTTTATTCTCAAAAAATACAAAGACCATGGTACGATTCTGACAAAGAAATACGAGGATGAAAGAGAGAAGGTGTCACCATGAGAAATCCGTTAGCAGAAAAGACGGTAGGATTGAAACCTTCCGGCATCCGTAAATTTTTTGACATCGTCAGCGAGATGAAAGATGCGATCTCGCTGGGGGTAGGGGAGCCTGACTTTGATACGCCCTGGCATATCAGGGATGAGGGCATTTATTCTCTGGAAAAGGGGCGTACTTTTTATACATCCAATGCGGGCCTGAAAGAACTGAAGGTGGAGATCAGCAATTATCTGAAACGAAGATTTCAGTTACGGTATGACTATAACGGCGAGATGCTTGTGACGGTGGGAGGTTCAGAAGCCATCGACATTGCGCTGCGTGCCATGGTTAACCCAGGGGATGAGGTGTTGATTCCCCAGCCAAGTTATGTGTCATATGAACCATGTGCGATATTGGCGGGTGCTGTGCCGGTCATCATTGATCTGAAGGCGGAGCATGAATTTAGGCTGACAGCGCAGCAACTGCGAGAGGCGGTGACAGACAAAACGAAGATACTGGTGCTGCCTTTTCCGAATAATCCGACAGGCGCCATTATGGAGCGCAAAGACCTGGAAGCCATCGCCGAGGTTATTGTGGAAAAAGATATTTTTGTCATTTCCGATGAGATATACGGGGAACTGACCTACAAAGAAAAGCATGTTTCTATTGCAGAGATACCGGGGATGTGGGAGCGGACCATCCTGATCGGCGGCCTGTCCAAATCTCATGCCATGACCGGATGGCGTCTGGGGTATGCCTGCGGGCCGCAACTGATTATCGAGCAGATGCTGAAAATTCATCAGTATGCCATTATGTGTGCGCCTACCACCAGTCAGTATGCGGCAGTGGATGCCCTTAAAAACGGGGATGAGGATGTACAGCAGATGAGAGAGGCATACAACCAGCGGCGGCGGTATCTGCTATATGCGTTTCAGCAGATGGGGCTGGAGTGCTTTGAGCCCTATGGTGCATTTTACGTCTTTCCCTGTATCAAGGAGTTTGGCATGACAAGTGAACAGTTTGCCGAGCGGTTTTTGAAGGAAGAGAAGGTAGCAGTGGTGCCGGGGACGGCTTTTGGGGAAAGCGGAGAGGGTTTCCTGCGTATCTCCTATGCCTATTCTCTGGAAAATCTGAAAGTGGCCATCGGCCGGCTGGAAACGTTTGTCCGCAGGCTGCGGGAAGAGCAGGGAAAGTAATTGCAGATGAATATTGTACTTCATCAGCCGGAGATTCCGGCCAATACAGGAAATATCGGGCGCACATGTGCAGCGACCGGGACACGGCTGCATCTGATTGAACCATTGGGGTTTCGTCTGAATGAGAAAGAGATCCGGCGCGCCGGCATGGATTATTGGGAGACGCTGGATGTGAAGCGCTATGTGAATTATGAAAGATTTCTGGCGGAGAATCCGGGGGCGCGTATCTGGTATGCCACGACCAAGGCAAGACGGGTTTACAGTGATGTGGACTATTCGCCGGGGGACTATCTGATGTTTGGAAAGGAGAGCGGGGGGATTCCGGAAGAGATTCTGGCAGTGCATGAGGCGCAGTGTATCAGGATACCGATGCTGGAAGGGACCCGTTCCCTGAACCTGTCAAACAGCGTGGCGATCGTTCTTTATGAAGCGCTGCGGCAGAATGGATTTGCACATCTGGAGCAGGCAGGACAGTTGCATCGGCTGCGGTGGAAAGAAGAGGGGGATTAGTCCTCCTCTTCTTCTTCTACTTTGGCCAGAGTAAAGATAAATTCAGTTCCCACGCCCTCTGTGCTGACGACATTGATATGTTCGTTATGTGAATGGATGATCTCTCTGACGATGGAAAGGCCCAGCCCGGTGCCTTTTTTATCTTTACCGCGGGAGAGGTCTGTCTTATAGAAGCGGTCCCAGATCAGTTTCAGGCTTTCTTTGGGGATGCCGATGCCGTTGTCCTTGATGGAAACCAGTACTTTATTGCTTTTTTCCGTGGTCTCGATCTTAATATAGGAGTCATTATGGCTGAATTTAATGGCGTTGTCCAAAAGGTTATAGAGTACCTGCTGGATTCTGTCATGATCGGCGTGAACGGTCAGGGTTTCTCCGGTCAGGATCAGTTCAATGCCGATCAGTTTGCTGGTACAGATGCCTTCGAAAGTGGCGGCGGTATTACGGATCACTTCATTGATGTCAAAATCCGTATATTCCAGCAGCATCCCTTTTGTGTTGAGATTGTTTAACTGCAAAAGGCCGTTGGTCAGTTTGGTCAGACGTTCGGTTTCATTGAGGACAATGTGCAGATATTTTTCATACATCTGTGGCGGAACAGTGCCGTCCAGCATGGCTTCGAGGTAGCCCTTGATGGAAGTCAGAGGAGAACGGAAGTCGTGGGACACATTTGCCACAAATTTCTTCTGGTTGTCTTCGCTTTTGGCGATTTCGCTGGCCATAAAGGAGAGAGAGGCAGCCAGGTAGCCCATTTCATCGTCACTGTCAATCTGAAATTCATAATGCAGATTTCCGCCTGCGTACTGCTCGGTGGCATAGGTGATCTTGCGCAGGGGGATATAGACCATCTCCGTGAAGAAAAAGAGAATAATCATGGAGAGCAGCAGGATGATGATTAACAGAATGTAGGATATGTTCAGCAGGTTGTTGGCGGAACTGCGTATCCCATTCATGGAAGCATGGATGACCACGTACCCGTTTACCTTGAAACGCGACGTGATAGGTGCAAATACGCTCAGCGTCTCTTCGGAGAAGGACTGGAAGAAGTTACCCACGGTATAGTAGGAACCTGCGGTGATGGTCGGGTCAAAGTTCTCGATGATGACAGGGGTCTCGATATCCACCGGGGCAGAGGAATCCAGGATGATCCGTCCGGAAGGGTTGATGATCCAGATGGTGGCGGAGAGATAGGTATCCATCAGATCAAGCTGTGTTTTGACTGCATCCAGGGAGGCCTGATTGTTGTACAGGTCGGAAGCATACGTATTGGCAATGAGGGTGGCCTCTTTATAGAGGGCATCCGCTTTTTCGCGCTTAAGATGTTCCAGTGTCATGCTGAAGACAAAAGTGGCCACGGCCACGAAGCCGAAGAAGCCAAAGATCAGGTAGGCCAGTATAAATTTGAGATAAAGAGTCTTGCGCATTCAGGCCTTCACCTCAAATTTATAACCGATGCCCCAGATGGTTGCCAGTCTCCAGGTAGCGTGGTCTTTGATTTTTTCGCGGAGCCGTTTGATATGCACGTCTACGGTCCGTGTATCTCCCACGTATTCATATCCCCAGATCTGATCCAGGAGCTGTTCGCGGGTAAATACATGGTTGGGAGAGGAGGCCAGGAAGTAGAGAAGTTCCAGCTCCTTGGGAGGCATTTCCACAGAGTTACCCATATAAATGACGGAGTAGTTAGTCTGATTGATGGTCAGATCAGGATATTCCACACATTTGATATCTGTTTTTTCGCTCACCGCCGGTGCGGTCTTATAGCGGCGCAGTACGGCCTTGACTCTGGCCACCAGTTCTTTGGAGTCAAACGGCTTTTCCATATAGTCGTCGGCGCCCAGTTCCAGCCCCAGCACTTTGTCAAAGATCTCTCCTTTGGCGGACAGCATGATGATGGGGATCGCGGACTTGGCCCGTACTTCCCGGCATACCTGGTAGCCGTCCATGCCGGGAAGCATCAGATCCAGCAAAATCAGGCCGGGGCGGAAGGTATCCAGCGCCGGCAGCACGGATTCGCCGTCATTGACGATCATCGTCTCAAAACATTCCTTCGTCAGATACAGGGAGATCAGTTCCGCAATATTGTTGTCATCATCTACGATCAGTATTTTCTGTCTGCTTACCATGCTTTGCTCCTTACCTTTATTTGAAGGTGGCGATTGTGACACCGGCGTCACCTTCGCCGAATTCTCCGAGACGAAATTCTTTTACATGTTTCATACGCCGCAGCTGCTTGTGTACAGCGCTGCGCAGTGCGCCGGTTCCTTTGCCGTGCACGATACGCACACTGGGCAGATGGGCCAGATAGGCGTCATCCAGATATTTGTCCAGTTCCGCCAGAGCTTCATCGACCGTCTTGCCCAGGAGATTGATCTCAGTGGAGACGGAGGCGGACTTGGACATTTTGAGTTTGCCGGTGCCGGTGCGCTGCAGAGCGGGCGCAGTGATGGTGTCTTCCTGGATAAGCGCCAGGTCACTGATGTTAACCTGGGAGCGGATGATACCACACTGTACAAACAGATTTCCCTTACGGTCAGGCAAGGAACTGACTGTGCCCTTTAGATTCAGAGAGAGGACTTTGACGGCGTCTCCCTTTCGCAGCTGGCCGGGTTTGATGGTACCGGTTTTGTTGTCACTCTTTTTGACTGCCAGCTTTTCGTTCTTTTCGCTGATTTTGCTGCGCACTTTTTCACGGGCCTTTTCCAGATCTTTCATGGAGGCGCCGGGGCCTGCCTTCTGGAAAGAACGGATGGTTTCGTCGGCCACACTCTTGGCTTCCTGCAGGATTTCCCGTGCCTGTTCATTGGCATTTTGGAGTATCTTATCCCGGGAAGCATCTATTTTATCCTGCTTTTCCTGCAATTTATCTTTCAGTGCTTTGATTTCTCTTTTATAGGAAGCGATCTCTTCGCGCTCAGCTTCAATGGTGACGCGGCTGCTCTCCAGATCGGCCAGCAGTTCTTCAAAACTCTCCTTTTCTTCGTCAATCTGGCTGCGTGCCTGGGCGATGATCTCCTCCGAGAGGCCCAGTCTGGCAGAGATGGCGAATGCGTTGCTCTTACCGGGGATACCGATCAGCAGGCGGTAGGTGGGACGCAGTGTTTCCACATCAAATTCACAGCAGGCATTTTCCACGCCGGGCGTTGTCAGGGCGTAGACTTTTAACTCACTGTAATGGGTGGTGGCCATGGTGCGGATCCCTCTTTCATGCAGCCGGTTTAAAATGGCGATGGCCAGTGCGGCGCCTTCCGTAGGGTCCGTGCCCGCCCCCAGTTCGTCAAAGAGGCAGAGTGCGTGTTCGTCTGCCTGCGCCAGTATGCGTACGGTGTTGGTCATATGGGAAGAGAAGGTACTGAGGCTTTGCTCAATGCTCTGTTCATCGCCAATGTCTGCATAGACTTGCTGAAAGACAGGCAATTCCGAGCGGTCCAGTGCCGGGATATGCAGGCCGGCCTGTCCCATCAGTGTGAACAAGCCCACTGTTTTCAGGGACACGGTTTTGCCACCGGTATTGGGGCCGGTGATCACCAGCAGATCGAACTCTCCGCCGAGACGGATGTCGATGGGGACAACGGCTTTTTTATCAATCAGGGGATGGCGGCCCTTGCGGATCAGGATACGCTCTTCTTCATTAAACAGCGGTCTTGTGGCATTCTGCGCCAGCGCAAGAGCGGCTTTGGCAAAGATAAAGTCCAGTTCCGTCAGAATATGCTGATTGGAGAGCAGGTCCGCACTGTTTTCCGCCGCCATACCGCTGAGAGTCTGCAAAATCTTTTCGATTTCGTCCTCTTCCTGTAAAACCAGCTCCTTTAACTGGTTGTTCATGGATACAATGGCCGCCGGTTCGATGAAAAGGGTGGAACCGGTGGACGACTGGTCATGTATCATGCCGTTTACCTGATTTTTGTATTCTGCTTTGACAGGGATACAGTAGCGGTTGCCGCGCATGGTAATGACCGCATCCTGCAGATAGGTGCGGTAAGAGCCGTTGACCATTTCATTCAGCCGGGAATGAATCCGGTCATTGATGACAGACTGGCTTTTGCGGATACGGCGCAGGGCCGGGCTGGCATCGTCTGCAAAAAGATCCTCTTCCGGTATGCAGCGCCGTATTTCGGCGCTCAGCTGGCTCAGCGGAACGAGCCGGGAAAAGCGTTCTGTCAAGGAGTCGGCAGCCTTGTCGTCCCGCTCTGTGCGTCCATAGGCTTTGATGCGGGCGCTACATTCCAGCAGGGATGCTATTTTCAGCAATTCCGCACTGGACAGGGAAGCGCCCACTTCCAGGCTCCTGATCAGAAAAGTAAGATCCTGATTACCGGCAAAGGAAGGTGAACTTTTTTTAAACACACGACTCAGAGCGTCTTCCGTCTCTGTCTGGGCCTGCATGATTTGGGACAGATCGGAAGAGGGCAGCAGGCTACGGCAGGCCGCTTTCCCTGGCGGGGATGCTGCAAACTCTGTCAGTGTATGGATTATCTTGTGAAATTCAAGGGTGTGTAATACTTTTTCATTCATACCGACAGTATATCATAAAGGAAGAAAAGAGGAAACAAAAAACTTGTCAGGTTTCCCGGTATCGTCTATACTGGATAAAGAAAGCGAGAGTAAGCATGGACGAACATCGGAAAGAACCGGAGAAACAGGAACTCCCCAGATTTGATTTCATGAAGGAACAGATCAAAGAGCGGCCTTTGAATAAAAGGAAGCTGCTGCGCCGCACTGTGATTACAGTGTCTATGGCAGTACTGTTTGGTCTGGTGGCCTGTCTGACCGTACTGGTGCTGGAGCCGCTGTTCAACAACTGGCTGTATCCGGAAGCACCGGCAGAAAATATTACGTTTCCGCCCGACAGCGAGGAAATGCTGCCGGAGGATATGGCGTTGGATGATGCGGAGCTGGAGCAGGAGACTGCAGAGCCGCCGCCGGAGCAGAAAGAAGTCGTGGATGAACTGGAGGTTTATCGCAAGACATACAGCAGGCTGCAGAAGCTGGCGACGGAAGTATCCCGCAGCCTGGTCATGGTGACAGGGGTTACGGAGGATCGGGACTGGTTCGATAATATGTATGAGAGTAAGGGCCAGACGACAGGAGTGATAGTGGCCAATAACGGCAGGGAGTATCTGATACTGGCTGCTGCGGAACCGGTACAGACCGTACAGACGATCACAGTGACCTTTTACGATGAATCCCAGGCCCAGGCGCAGGTCAAGATGACAGATCCTATTTCCGGTCTGGTGATTCTGGCGATAGAAAATAAATCTGTGCAGGATTCCACCCGGGATCAGATCAAGACGGCGGCGCTGGGCAGTTCTAATTATGCGTCGCTGCCCGGCAGTCCGGTGATTGCCCTGGGAAGCCCGGCGGGTATGAGCGGCTCCGTGATCTATGGTATGGCGACTTCGAGTGGCAATGCGCTGGATACAGTGGACTCGAGATATAAACTGATCACGACGGATATTTGCGGCCACCGGGAGGCTACGGGTGTGCTGGTCAATCTGTCCGGGCAGATCATTGGTGTGATTGACCAGAAGTACAATGAGCCGGAACTGGAAAATATGATTTCCGCCCTGGGTATTTCGGAGCTGAAAGGCACCATTGAACGGATGTCGAACGGGAACAGCCAGGCATATCTGGGTATTCATGGCATTGATGTGACAAAAGAGGCGAATGAAGAACTGCAGGTGCCCTTTGGCGCCTATGTAACGGAGATTGAGATGGATTCCCCGGCCATGCAGGCGGGTATCCAGAGCGGTGATGTGATCATCAGCTTAAATGGCCGGACAGTGGGAAATTTTGAAGAATATATCAAGGCACTCTCAGACAGTACACCGGGCAGTACGGTGAACGTAACACTGATGCGGATGAATCAGGAGGCATATACATCCATGAACATTCAGGTATCACTGGGAGAACTGCGCTAAAGGGCGGGGTGGTGTGCGGGCCGCTGTATAGGCCTGGCATGAGAAAAAGGAGAAACAAGATGAAATTTATCAAAGAGTTAAAAGAAGGTGACCGGCTTTCCGCGGTTTATCTGTGCAAACACAAACAGTCTGCCGTGACCAAAAACGGCAAGGCATATGAAAATGTAATCCTGCAGGATAAGACGGGAACCCTGGACGGTAAGATATGGGATCCCAACAGTATGGGAATCGGCGAATTTGACACTCTGGATTACATAGAGGTGTTCGGAGAGGTCACTAGCTTCCAGAATGCGCTGCAGGTCAATATCAAGCGGGTGCGGCGCTGTCAGGAAGGGGAATATGAGCCGGCGGACTATCTTCCGGTCAGCAAACGCAGCCTTGATGAGATGTACCGGGAATTGCTGGATATTGTGGACAGCGTGCAAAACCGGTGGCTGCAGGAGCTTCTGAACAGCTTTTTCCGCCGGGATGAAGCATTTGCCCGGGCATTTCGCCAGTCCTCTGCCGCCAAAACGGTGCATCACGGGTTTGTGGGCGGCCTGCTGGAGCATACGCTGAGTGTTACGAGATTGTGTGAGTATTATTGCCGTGCCTATCCGGTTTTGAACAGGGATTTGCTGCTGGCGGCGGCGCTCTGTCATGATATCGGTAAGACAAGAGAACTTTCTCTGTTCCCGGAGAATGATTACACGGATGAGGGACAGCTTCTGGGACACATCGTTATGGGATCGGAAATGATCGGAGAAAAGGCTAGGGCCATAGAGGGATTTCCACGGGAACTGGAAGGGGAACTGAAGCACTGTGTTCTGGCCCATCACGGCGAATATGAATTTGGTTCTCCCAAGAAGCCGGCACTGATTGAGGCGGTGGCGCTCAATTTTGCGGATAATACGGATGCCAAGCTGCAGATCTTTACGGAATTGCTGGAAGGGGCGCAGGGAGACGGCTGGCTGGGCTTTAACCGTCTGTTTGAATCGAATGTGAAGAAAACAAAGGTGTGAGCGGACTATGGATTATAAGAAGAACGATATTGTGGTGATGGAAATAGAAGATATGGGGACAGACGGAGCAGGCATCGGAAAGCCGGGCGGCTTTCCGCTCTTTGTCAAAGATGCTCTGATCGGTGACCGGATAGAGGCCAGGATCACAAAACTGAAAAAGACATATGGATATGCCAGACTGGAGAAGGTGCTTGTGCCTTCTTCTTTTCGCGTTGCGCCGGTTTGCCGCTTTCACCGCCAGTGCGGGGGTTGCCAGCTGCAGGCGCTGGCCTATGAGGAACAGCTGGCATTTAAGGAAAGAAAGATTCGCAATAACCTGATCAGAATCGGCGGCTTTTCCGAGGAATTGCTTGGGCGTGTCATGGAGCCGATTATCGGTATGGAAGAGCCGCTTCATTACAGAAATAAGGCGCAAGTGCCCATTGCCATGGACAAAGAGGGCAACCCGGTAGCGGGCTTTTATGCGGGCCGGACACACAATATCATTGCCAACACGGACTGCGCGCTGGGACCGGCGGAGAATCGGGAGATACTGGAAGCGGTCCTGTCCTATATGCGCGCAAATAAGGTCAGGGTCTATGACGAGAAAACGGGAAAAGGGCTGGTGCGGCATGTGCTGATCCGCAAAGGATTTGTCAGCGGTGAATGGATGGTCTGCCTGGTGATCAATGGAAAAACTCTGCCTGCAAAGGAAAAACTTCTGCAGGCACTGACTGCTATCCCTGGTATGACAAGCGTGTCATATTGTATAAATGAAAAAAATACTAATGTCATTATGGGGGAGGAAGTGAGACTGCTCTGGGGCAGCAGGACGATCAGTGACAGCATCGGCGGCCTTACATTTTCCATTTCTCCCCTTTCGTTTTATCAGGTAAATCCCATACAGACACAAAAATTGTATGAACTGGCAGTGGAATATGCCGGTCTTCGGGGCAGCGAAACGGTCTGGGACCTGTACTGCGGGATCGGTACGATTTCTCTTTTTATGGCCCAAAGGGCAGGCTTTGTCTGCGGCGTGGAGGTCGTGCCGCAGGCAATCGAAGATGCGAAGGAAAATGCAAGGCGCAATCATATTGAGAATGTAGCTTTTTTTACAGGCAAGGCAGAAGAGGTGCTGCCGCAGAAGTATGAGCAGGAGGGGATACGGGCGGATGTTATCGTCGTGGACCCGCCGCGCAAGGGCTGCGACGAAAGATGCCTGGATACCATGCTGGACATGCAGCCTGAGAAAATCGTCTATATAAGCTGCGACAGCGCCACCCTGGCAAGGGATCTGAAGGTACTGTGCGGGGGCGGCTATGAACTCGTGAGGGGGCGCGGCGTGGATATGTTTGGAATGACGGTGCATGTGGAGACTGTGGTGTTGATACAAAGGAAAGATACCTAGAAATCCTT
>CANPIC010000042.1 GCA_947574055.1 uncultured bacterium | reverse complement strand
GCCGCCTGAGCCGCCGCCAGCCGTGCAATAGGCACGCGGAACGGGCTGCAGGATACATAGTCCAGTCCGATCTTATGGCAGAATTCTACGGAAGTAGGATCGCCGCCGTGCTCGCCGCAGATACCGCAGTGAATGGACGCATTGACTTCTTTGCCTTTTGAAATGGCCATTTCCATAAGTTTGCCCACACCGGTCTGATCCAGTTTTGCAAAAGGATCATTCTCCAATATCTTGGCATCATAATAGGATTCCAGGAATTTTCCGGCATCGTCACGGGAGAACCCATATGTCATCTGAGTCAGATCATTGGTGCCGAAGCAGAAGAATGCTGCATCCTGCGCAATTTCATCTGCTGTCAACGCTGCTCTTGGTATCTCGATCATCGTACCCACTTCATATTTCAGATCTGCTCCCGCTGCAGCGATTTCTGCGTCTGCCGTCTCGGTTACGACCTTTTTAACAAACTTAAATTCTTTGTTATCTCCGATCAGAGGAATCATAATCTCGGGAACCATATCCCAGTCAGGATGTGCCTTCTTGACATTGATTGCCGCACGGATCACTGCCCTGGTCTGCATCTTGGCAATTTCAGGATAGGTAACTGCCAGACGGCATCCACGGTGCCCCAACATAGGATTGATCTCATGCAGAGAATCAATGATCGCCTTGATATCCTCCACAGATTTACCCTTTGTTTCTGCCAGCTTACGGATATCCGCTTCATCCGTCGGCACAAATTCATGCAGCGGCGGATCAAGGAATCTGATCGTTACCGGATTGCCTTCCATAGCCTCATACAATTTTTCAAAATCGCCTTGCTGTAAAGGAAGAATCTTCTCCAGTGCCTCTTCCCTCTCTTCCAGCGTGTCAGAACAGATCATTTCGCGGAATGCATCAATTCTGCCGCCTTCAAAGAACATATGCTCAGTTCTGCACAGACCGATTCCTTCCGCACCCAGTTCTCTTGCTTTTGCGGCATCAGCCGGTGTGTCTGCGTTGGTCCTTACTTTCAGTGTTCTGTATTTGTCTGCCCATGCCATGATCCGGCCAAACTCTCCGGCAATGGTGGCATCCACCGTTTTGATCGCACCATCATAAATATTACCGGTCGTGCCATCAAATGAAATCACATCACCCTCGTGGTATTCTTTGCCTGCCAGGGTAAACTTCTTGTTCTCTTCATCCATAATAATCGCCGAGCAACCGGAAACGCAGCATGCGCCCATTCCTCTGGCCACAACAGCCGCATGGCTTGTCATACCGCCTCTTACCGTCAGGATGCCCTGCGCCGCTTTCATACCTTCGATATCTTCCGGAGAAGTTTCAAGACGTACGAGTACGACTTTCTCCCCTTTTGCAGCCCATGCCTTTGCGTCCTCTGCCGTGAATACAATCTTGCCACACGCTGCGCCCGGTGCTGCCGCCAGTGCTTTTGCGATGGGCTGGGATGCTTTCAGGGCCTCTGTGTCAAACTGAGGATGCAGCAGGGAATCCAGATTTCTCGGATCAATCATGGAAACAGCTTTTTCCTCGCTGATCATGCCTTCATCCACCAAATCACAGGCAATTTTCAGAGCAGCTTTGGCCGTCCTCTTACCACTTCTTGTCTGCAGCATATACAGATGCTTGTCCTCGATGGTAAATTCCATATCCTGCATATCTCTGTAGTGGTCTTCCAGCTTATTGCAGATAGCAACAAACTGTGCAAACACTTCCGGCATGGTATCTTCGAGCTGCGCAATGGGCTGTGGGGTACGCACACCGGCTACCACATCCTCGCCCTGTGCATTCATCAGAAATTCGCCCATCAGCTTCTTCTCACCGGTCGCAGGATTACGGGTAAATGCAACACCGGTTCCGGATGTCTCACCCATATTACCAAACGCCATCATCTGTACATTGACAGCCGTCCCCCAGGAATAAGGTATATCGTTGTCACGACGATATACATTGGCACGGGGATTGTCCCAGGAACGGAATACAGCCTTGACTGCACCCAGAAGCTGCTCCTTGGGATCCGAAGGAAAATCTTCGCCAATTTTTTCTTTATATTCTGCCTTAAACTGATTTGCCAGTTCTTTCAAATCATCCGCCGTCAGATCCACATCCAGCGTAATTCCCTTCTGGGATTTCATCTTGTCAATCAGCTCTTCAAAATACTTTTTGCCGACTTCCATTACCACATCCGAATACATCTGGATGAATCTTCGATAGCAGTCCCATGCCCAGCGGGGATTGCCGGATTTGGTCGAAAGTACTTCCACCACTTCTTCATTCAGACCCAGATTGAGAATGGTATCCATCATACCCGGCATGGATGCCCTTGCACCGGATCGCACCGATACCAGTAACGGATTTTCCTTATCGCCAAATTTCTTACCGGTAATCTCTTCCATCTTGGTAATATGTTCCATAATCTGGCCCATGATCTCATCATTGATCTGTCTGCCGTCTTCATAGTATTGTGTACAGGCCTCCGTCGTAATCGTAAAGCCCTGCGGAACAGGCAGCCCCAGATTAGTCATCTCCGCCAGATTGGCGCCTTTTCCGCCCAGAAGGTTGCGCATACTCGCATTCCCTTCCGTAAATAAATATACCCATTTGTTCATCCGATTCACCCTCCGTTATTTCTTAGACTGATACCACCAGTATACCATTCATTTCCATAAAATTAAAGCATTATTCCTGTTTCTGTGCAATAAAAGTCTAACCACTAAGCCACAGATCTGACATTTGTATAAAAATTACCGATTGGCTGTAATTCTTCTCCGAAAACGAAATCCACATCCTTTTTAATTCCAACGTTTTAACAATACGATTTCAGCATCCGTACCGTTCTCACCATATTCAGCCACCATAAGATATTTCTCATCTGCTGCGATTCCATAACATCTGTCACTGCCTCTTTTAGGAAGCTGATTCCCCAGATAGATCCGGTTATCATCCCAGAGTTTTACCGTCTCCCCACTCGGAAACGGGTATGCGATATTGATAAAGGAACCTTTGAGTGCCTGCAGATCGGTCACCTCTTCCATCCCAGGAAGCCCAAGGCCATTAAATTCCGCGATCAGCTTTTCTTTCCATGCACGCAGCGCATCCGCGCCCTTTTGACAGCATACGGCAACCACGCAGTCTCCACCAAAGGGCCTGCCCTTCGTTTCCAGGCAACCATTACAGTCCTTGCTTAATCCACATTCCGCACAATCAATTCCACAAATTGATTTCCCCATCTTTCCTCCTTATGTAAATACAGGTACCGAAACTTGTCATTTCGATCATACACTTCCATATAAAACAGACCGGCAAACTTCTTGCCGGTCCGTCTTTACATAAACTGATTAGTCAGCTTTCTTCGTATCAAGGAAGAATTCATATGCTTCCTTATCTGTAGCACCTTTGTGTACCACCATATTAACTGCCTGTGCCATGGCAACCGGATCGTGACTCTGGAATATATTACGTCCCATATCCACGCCCCTTGCACCTTTGCTGATCACTTCATAAGCCAGTGTCAGTGCATCTTTTTCCGGCAGCTTCTTACCGCCTGCCACTACGATCGGTACCGGACATGCCGCAACGATCTCTTCAAAATTCTCACAATTATAGGTTTTAATGATATTGGCGCCCAGTTCTGCAAGAATCCTTGTCGCCAGTTTGAAGAAACGATCTGTGCGTTCCATCTGTTTGCCTACCGCTACCACACCCATTGTAGGGATGCTATAGCGGATACCCGCATTGATCGTACGGGACAGGTTATCCAGACTGGAAAGCTGTCCGTCTGCACCGATAAAGGTCTGAACTGCCATACAGTCCGCATTCATGCGAATGGCATCTTCAATATCCACTGCCACAACCTCATGCGAAAGATCATCATTCAACATAGAAGAACCGGAAGTTGTGCGGAGCGCAACGCCTTTACGGCACCGCGGCGGAACGCAGGTACGAAGTGCGCCTCTTGTTCCCATGAGTACATCCACATAAGGAACCAGCTGCGGGATCAGAATGTCAAGTCTTTCCAAACCTGCTGTAGAACCCATAAAATACCCGTGGTCAAAAGCGAACATCACCGTATTGCCACTTACCGGATCAAAAATATTGGAAAGATGTTTTTTCATACCCCAGTCCAGGTTGTTTGCACCTTTTACGTGGAAATCTCCCTGATTTGCAAACGGTACGGAAACCTTATAATCTTTTGCTACTTTCAATCCATCTACATCTGCCATTTTATATATAACCTCCTTATTTTCTTGTTGAATGAATCGGGTGCACCCTATGCAGAATTTCAAAGGTTCAGGATTGACTGTAAACAGTCATCCTGTTCCTTCGAAATCCTGTGCAATGCTTTGCTTTTAGAAGTTGTAATCGTTTACGTTGGTCTCGTCAAATACTACGCGTTCAGGAAGGAGTACTACGCCGTTGTTGGTGTCGGCTGTTGTGTCACCTTCTGTCAGGCAATCGTTTGCCATAACTTCGCAGTCACCGATTCCAGGTACGGAGATTTTGTCACCGACTTTTACTTCGTTGCCTGCTGCCATGTATGCTGCAAGGTAGCAGCCAAGAGCACCCTGGATACCGCAGTCCCAAAGGCCCCATTCGTAAAGAACACCTGCGTCGCAGTATTCTTTGATTGCCATAGGAGTTGCGAAACCTGTGATGGTCATATCATCTTTTGTGATACCTTTGTTCTGTGCTGCCTTTAACTGGCCAGGAAGAGCTGTGGAGTCATTGCAGATGATCAGGTCGATGTCCGGATAAGCATCCAGAATTGCCGCACCTGTGGAAACTGCCTGCTCTGCATCCTGGTTGGAATAGTAGTTGTCAGCAACCTTTTTCCAGTTCGGATAGTCTTTTGCGATGATTGCTTCGCCGGCTACCTGCCAGGAGTTCTGGTCGGTAACGGTTGCCTGGGAATAATGCCATACATACTGTACTTCATCATTCTTAGGATCAACACCACGTTTTTCAAGTGCATCTACGGACATATCCACCAGCATCTGGCCGAGGATTTCCGGTGTACCCTGGGATACCATCAGTGCACGTGCATCGGACTGTGCATCAGAGTCCCATGTACAAACAGCAAGACCTGCTTCCTGTGCTTCCAGAAGCGCATCTCTTACGCCTGCTGCATCAACAGTGGAAATGCAGATCGCATCTGCACCGCTTGCCACTGCCTGGTTGATTACCTGCACCTGATCTGCAACGCCTGCTGTAGCACTGCCCTGATAGTCAACGGTAATGCCCCAGTCAGCCGCATATTTCTGAGCGCCGTCATTGGCTGCTTCAAAGAATGCATTTCCTGTTACCTTAGGGATAAATACAACTGTTTTGCCGGAAACATCTGCGCCTGTTGCCTCTGCGGCTGCTTCTGTTTCTGCCGGTGCTTCTGCTTCCTCTTCAGCAGGAGCCGCCTCTGATTCTGCGGGTGCTGCTGCTTCCGGTTCTGCAGCGGGTGCTGTTGTCTGCTCACCGCCTCCGCCGCATGCTGTCAGCGAAAGAGCCATCGACAATGCAAGTACGAGTGACATCACTTTTTTCATTTTCATTACTTTTTCCTCCTTTTTTTCTATATTCAAAAGCAAATGCTTTGAATAAACATGTTAGAACTTTCAGCTTTCTTTCTTTAATTTCTTAAACAGTGCTGCCGTCTCCGGGCGCGAGATAACAGAACGTCCGATCACTACGACCAGAAGCAGAATCCCCACCGGAATGTCCAGATACTGGGTATTGACTTTGAAGCACAGAGGAAGCCCGAACCGCAAAATACCAATCACAAGAGAGGCCAGCGCCGTTCCGATTACACTTCCTTTTCCCCCTGTACTGAGTGTCCCGCCCAGCACCACGGCAGTGATAATATTCAGTGTCAGGTTAGCACCCAGATCACTCTTGGCAGTCCCCAGATAGGAAGTCAGCATAATGCCTGCCAGAGCCGCGCTCACCGCCGATAATACATAAGTACTCAGTATGACCAATCTGGTATTGATCCCTGAATATTCTGCCGCTTCCTGATTGATCCCTACCAGGAAAATGCTTCTGCCGTACTTCGTTTTATGAAGCAGGATATAAGCAAGCACAATCAATACACCAAAAGCCAGAAGCTGGCTGGGGATCACATCAAACAGCTTAAATTTGGAAATAATCTTAAAATCATCCGGGAAGCCGCTGATTCCCTGATACGCCTCCGTGGCAGAAATATTGGACACCAGTAGGGCAAACCCCGCATAGAGGAAACTCCCGCCCAGCGTGACCACCATGGCCTGCACCCCGCAATAGGCGATGAAGAAACCTGACAGAGCACCGCAGACTGCCGCAGCCACTATGGCAAGAATCGCAGCGGTCCAGATATTCATCCCGCCATCCTGCCAGCCCACACCGATGATAATAGACGTCAGTCCTACGATGGAAGCTGCCTGTATATCAATTCCCCCTGTAATCATAACAAAGGTAACAAACAATGCGATAAAGCAGATTGCAATAAAATCGTTGACACTGGCAAGCAATACCCTCGGCATCAGAAACTTGGGATTTTTTGCGCCGAAGACAATAAATTCCATGATCAGTATTCCCAGGAGAAAGGTCTCCCAGTTCAGAAGATTCTTTTTCAGCTTATTCATGCCCTTCTCCTCCTTCGTTTCCCGACGCGCTTGCCGCCCTGGCTCTCAGACGCTCCCGCCTGATCCGTTCTGCCGCATGTCTCTGCATCAGCGCATCCAGCACAACGATGGTAATCAGCATAACGCCGGTAATGGTATTATCATAGTCAGAAGAAAAGCCCATAAACACAAGGATACGGCTGACACTGGACATAATGACCGCACCGATGGAAGCACCGATGACACTGCCCAGTCCGCCGGAAAGGCTGATGCCCCCGATCACACAGGCTGCAATGGCCTTCATTTCATAGCCGTTACCCGCAATCGCTGTGATAAACCCGATACGGGACGCATATAGTATACTTGCAATCGCGGCGAAGATGCCACATAAAACATAGGCCGTAATCTTAGTCTGCGTCGTGGGAATCCCCACCAGTACTGCGCCGTTTACATTGTCGCCTACTGCAATAAAATACTTTCCCTTTTTTGTGCGGGTCAGCAGAATATGTATGGCAATCACCGACAAGATCGCCACCGTATAAAACACGGTAAGATCACCGATCAGAGGTTTGGAAGCAAACGCCGTAAAGGAAGCCGGCAGATTCTCCACCCATGCGCCGTCTGTATAAACATAAATGAGACCGCGAAGGACACCGTTCGTACCCAGTGTGAAAATCAGGGACGGAATGTTCAAAACTGCCACACCCCATCCATTGATCAGGCCGATCACCGCCCCGATCAGGATTCCCACGGCAAAGCAGAACAGCCAGTTATGTCCGTCCCGCAGCAGAGAACCTACCACGGATGCGGTAAAGCCCAGATTGGCTCCCACTGAGACATCAATTTCTCCGATAAATATGGCAAAGGCCATTCCCACTGCCAGCAATGTGAATACCACACTGTCATTAAAACACGCCGCGATACTCGAAGGCGCCAGAAAGTTTGTATTGATACAGCCCACGATAATAAACAAAACAATCAAAAACAACAGGCTGCTGGCCTCGCGGGCCTTTGTGAGTTTTTTTATGTAGTTCATGCACCCACCTCTTTCCTGGTCTTTACGTCAAATGCAGCTGCCATCAGCGTATCCTGATTGATCTCCTCTTTCTGGAATTCCCCGTTAATCCTTCCCTGGAATACGGATACGACCCTGTCGGAAAGTTCCACGATCTCCTCCATATCGGATGAGATCAGCAGGATGGAGACACCCTGTTTCCGGAGCTGATGGATGATGGCATATACATCGCCCCTGGCTCCCGCGTCGATACCACGGGTGGGCTCATCCAGTATGACAACCTTGGGCGAGGTGGAAAGACTCCGCCCGATCACGATCTTTTGCTGATTACCGCCGGAAAGGCTGCCCGTAAGCTGCGACTGCCCTGTGACTTTGATCCGGAAATCGTCTATATATTTCTGTGTCACTTCTTTTTCTTTTTTTCTGTTCAGAAGAAACTTGCCCATGACCTTCTCAGAAAGAAGGGCGGATGTGGTATTTACTGCGACATCCGCGATTTTAAACAATCCGTGCAGATGCCTGTCCTCCGGCACATAATTGAGCCCGGCTTCCATAACCTTTTTGGTGGAAAGCCCCGTGATATCCTTCCCGTCCAGTATCACGCTACCGCCCAGCACCTTATCCCGTCCAAATATAGTTGTCGCAAGTTCGGTACGTCCTGCACCCACCACACCGGCCACACCCAGTATCTCACCCGGATACAGTTTTAACGATATATGATTAAATCCAAAACCACTGAAATCTCTCAGTTCCAGAACCGGCTCACTGCTATAGTCAATCGTATGGGCCGCTTCTTCTTTGTTTTCCTTTTCCTTGTCGCTGTCTGCGGGCAGAAGCCCTTTTACCAGCGCCTCTTTTGTAAATTCCGATACCTGACCGCTCAGTGTGATGATACCATCACGCATGATAGCCACGCTCGTAGATATTTCAAATACTTCTGTCAGTCGATGCGTGATATAGATTATGCCAATGCCTTTAGCACGCAGATCATTGACGCACTTAAACAGACTCTCCGCTTCGTCAAAAGTAAGGGCACTGGTAGGTTCATCCAGAATCAGGATCTTCGCCTGCCGCAGAAGACCTCTTACAATTTCCACCAGCTGTTGTTCCGCGATGGACAGACTGCTCGCCTTGCGGTTCAGATCCATATGCCAGCCCACTTCCTCCATCTGCTGTACAAGCCTTTTATGAAGTTCGGCCGGTTTATCTTCAAAACCGATCACAATGTTCTCTTCGACCGTCATATTCGGAAACAGCATCGGCTCCTGAGGCACCATATAAATACCATGTGCAAGCGCCACCGATGGTCTGGTCAGATGAACCTCCTGGCCATTGATGAAAATCGAACCCTCATCCGGCTGGTAAATACCCATAATGATCTTCATCAGCGTACTCTTACCTGCACCATTTCCTCCGATCAGTGAGAGCACTTCCCCTTCACCAAGTTCCATACGAATCCCTTTCAGCACCTGATTGATGCCAAACGATTTATGTATATTGCGGATGGACAGCAGTCCGTTATTTTCTTTTGATGTTCCAACGGCTGGCATTTCTCTTCCTCCATTCCCGGTCAAAACATTTGTTTAATTAAAAATATTTTGTTTCATAGAATTATCATACGTGGTAATCCCTTTTTTGTCAATACCCAAAACCCCTTTTTGGTATAAATATTCTCCCTTTCCCCCTGTTTATTGTATACTTTTTCCAATGGTTTTTCCTTGCGCTTCCCTATATTATATAATATGGTGAAACGTCATATTAATTTTCAGTTTCACGTTGACTTTTTTCTTTCCCGTTGTTATACTGTTTACATGATACATTTGATTCGTTTCAAAACTTTTGTTTCACCTGGAGTTCTATGACAGGAAAACTTCCATAAAAACAGGAGAAGAGGGCGATTATGTACGATGCCACATCAGATTTTGAAGAAAATTTAATGATTAAGACAGCCTGGTATTACTATATGGAAAATCTGACGCAGCAATCCATCGCGGATCAGCTTGGCATATCGCGGATGCGGGTCATCAAGCTATTGGAGAAGGCACGGCAGACCGGCGTGGTCCAGTTTCGGATCTCATCTGCATTTGACAATCGGCACGCCATGGAAACGCGGCTGATCGAGACCTGGCATCTGAAAGACTGCTACGTGGTGCCGACCAATCCTGATCCCGCGGGGGTAAATGACACCATCGCCAAAGCAGCTTCCATCTATATAGCCAACCATATCACCGGCAACTGCTATATTAACTTCGGTTACGGCGACACTTCTTCCCGCACCATCGAATATCTGGCCAGGAATCTGGAGACTTCCGTCTCCTTTGTTTCTCTGACCGGCGGTGTGGGATATTATCTGCCCAATTCCGAATCCAATATCTTTAATGCGAAGCTGTACCTGATCCCTGCGCCGCTTATCATGTCCTCCCGGGAAATGGCTGCCGCCATCCGGGAAGAGAGTTCCGTCCGGGAAATTTCCAGCATGATTAAACTGGCAAGCATGACCATTGTCGGGATCGGCGCCATGGACAACAGCGCCACAATACTGAAATCCTCCATACTGGGACACAACGATTTCCTTCTCTTAAATATGAAGGGAGCCGTGGGGGATCTGATCTGCCACTTTATTGATCAGGATGGCAATCTGGTAGATACCGATATTGATTCCCGCCTTGTCAGTGTCCCTCTGGACACACTGAACCAGCTTAAAAATGTAATCGGCGTAGCCGCCGGAAAACATAAAGTCTCTGCCATAGCTGCCGCGTTAAAAGGCGGTTATCTCGACGTCCTGATCACGGACGAAAGCACCGCTGCTCTGCTGTAGCGAGGCCGCACCATTAATTTTACAGGAGGTAACAGGATGGGAAAATATTTAATGGCATTAGATGCCGGAACAGGCAGCGTCCGCGCTGTACTTTTTGATCTGGACGGGAATCAGTTCGGCGTTTCCCAGCAGGAGTGGGAACACAAAGAAGACCCTCGTTTTCCCGGCTCTATGGATTTTGACTGGGTACATAACTGGGAACTCGCCAGTGGCTGTATCAGGGATGTACTGGCGCAGACCGCAGTCGACGCCACGCAGATTGCCGCCATTTCCACCACATGTATGCGGGAAGGCATCCTGCTCTATGACAAAAACCAGCAGGAAATATGGGCTTGTGCCAACGTCGATGCCCGTTCCGACGATGAAGTGATTGAACTGATCCAAAAATCACCCGATCTGGAAAAAGAAATCTACAAAGTATCCGGCCAGACCTATGCCCTGGGCGCTCTGCCCCGTATTCTCTGGGTTAAAAACAAAATGCCTGAGATCTATGAAAAAACCGCTTATGTGGGCATGTTCAATGACTGGCTGATTTTAAAACTCACCGGCGTAATGTCCATCGAGCCCAGCAACGGCTCTACGACAGGCATCTTCAATCTCGCTACCAGAGACTGGGATAAAAGCATTATGGAAAAATGCGGGTTAAAGACCGATATTTTCCCGCAGGTATACGAGAGCGGCACCGTGGTTGCTTCCGTCAGCGAAGAAGCAGCCAGCCTTACGGGCCTTGCGGCAGGTACACCGGTAGTCGCAGGCGGCGGTGATGCCCAGCTTGGCTGCATCGGCGTGGGCCTGGTCTCTCCCGGTCAGGGCGCCGTATTCGGCGGCAGCTTCTGGCAGTTTGAATACAATACCAGCGTTGCCAAAACCGACGCTGACTGCCGGGTGCGTGTCAACTGTCATGCGCTGCCCGACCTCTGGCAGTATGAAGCCCTCGCCTTTTATCCCGGCTTGATTATGCGCTGGTATCGCGATGCCTTCTGCCAGGCCGAAAAACAACTGGCACAGGAAACCGGCAGAGACACCTACGATATCATGAATGAACAGGCAGAGAAGATACCGGCAGGCTGCTATGGCATGCAGTGCACCTTTTCTGATGTCATGAATTATATTTCCTGGAAACATGCCGCACCCACTTTTATGAATTTCGCGCTTGACCCGGAGAAATACAACCGCTATACCTTCTATCGCGCCATTATGGAGAATTCCGCGCTGGTCACAAGGGGGAATGTGGAACTGGTAGCTTCCGTTACCGGCGAATATCCGAAAGAGATCATTTTTGCCTCCGGTGCTTCCAAAAGCCCGCTCTGGTGCCAGATCGTATCGGATGTGCTGAACATTCCGGTACATGTACCAAAGGTAAAAGAAGCCACCGCACTGGGAGCGGCGCTGTTAGCCGGAAAAGGTGTGGGAATCTATACGGATATCCCTGAAACGGTCAAAAAGACAGTGACGATCGAAAAAACCTACTACCCCAATGCCGATAACGCTGCGGTATACAAAAAACTGTATGACAACTGGCGTCAGATCTACCCGTCCCAACTGGAACTGGCAAACCGGAACCTGACAAAAAATATGTGGTCTGCCCCCGGAGTCTAAACGCAACCACCAGGGCATATCCCACACAATAACAGAGGAGGATTAGAAATGTTTATAATTGATGAAAAAGACAAAGAATACCGTTTTGGGGACAGCGGCCCCAAATATCTGATGAAAGGTCCCCGTTCCAATTTTGCCATTGTGCAATTCCAGGCCGGCCAGGACTTCAAGGCCCATTATCATAATATTATGGAAGAAAACTTTTACATTCTGGAGGGCAAGGTCGATATCGAAGTGGACGGCACAGTCAATACTCTGACCAAGGGACAGATGATACATATCGAACCGAAAGAAGTACATTATGTCATCAATCGTTATGATGAGACTGTCAAAATGGTTTCCACACTCGCTCCTTATCAGGAAGTAGATAAAGTTGAGGTAGATTAAATCCATGCAGCAGACAATTTCCGTCCTGGAAATGGTACTGCCGGTGATAGTCATGATCCTGATCGGGTACCTGTGCCGCACAAAAGGACTGGTATCCCGGGAAGGACTGGCCGGTATCAAAAGCGTGATCTCTAATATCACCCTTCCGGTAGTACTGTTCAAAGCCTTTTATACCACCACATATTCGATGAAGAGCCTGCTCTGTTTTGGGATTATCTTTGCATGCTGTTGTATCGCTCTGGGAGCCGGCCATATACTCAACCGTTTTGTCAGAGATTCCAGACTGATGCCTTATCTTATGTCCGGCTTCGAAGTGGGTATGTTGGGCTATGCCCTGTATGGCCTGTTGGCCGGTAATGACAACATCTCCTATATGGCCAGTGTGGATCTGGGGCAAGTCATTTTTGTATATACGATCTATCTGACACTGCTGAAAAATGCGGCCGGACAGAAAACAGATCTGAAAGGCATCCTGCTTGATATGGTCAAAAATCCCGCCTTTCAGGGTGTGGCATCAGGCATCATCGTGGGCATCACCGGCCTGGGCAGTCTGATTGCAGGCTCTTTTGCCGGTGGCATATTCAATGAAACCATCGAAATGATAACACTGCCCACCTCCGGCATGATTCTGATCATCGTAGGATATGAGTTATCGGTGCGAAAAGATGTGATCATTCCCGTCTGCAAGACCATCCTGCTTCGCGTATTGGTCATGGGCGCACTGCTGGCGCTTTCCGCCTTTGTGATGTTCCGTATCCTGCCCTTTGACAAACATCTGTTTATGGCAATGATCCTGCTGTTTTCACTCCCGGCGCCATTTATCATCCCGCTGTACGCGGATGTGGATGCAGAGGGAATTTATATCTCCACGACGCTGTCCATGCATACGCTGGTGACCATCTTGATCTTTGCCGCTCTGTCAGTCTATGCCGTCAGCTGAAGCAGAATCTGTCTGCTCTCTGACAGCATTTGCAGGAGCAAACCAACAAGCGCTTCGAATCCGATCTTATCCCGATCAATCCGAAGCGCTTTATTTTCGCAAGCAAAGAGTCAGATAGTACTCTCTTCCTCAGGCACCATCAGTTCAATGGCCTGCGGCCTGTTTATGATCTCTGCCACCAGGTGTTCACCGCCGTATTCTCCGTCCAGCGTCCACGCCACTTTTTCCTCTGACTCAAATAATATTCTGTCTGTTTTTTCATAAATGATACAATCCGTCTCCATGTTTTCCGTCACCAATGAGGTCATAATCTGATTCAGTTCCAGCGGATTTCTGGGTTTACGGATCAGTGTTACTTCAAAAAGGCCGTCATTCAATTCCACATACTTGCCGGTTATGTTTTTAAAACCACCGACGGAGGCGGAATTGGTAATCATCCCGAACAGAAACTCCTCTTCCACTTCCCTGCCGTTGCATACCGCCTTCATCCGATATGTACGTAAGCCAGGAAGCCGTTTCATCCCTTCCAGGATATAGGCCATATGTCCCAATACATTTTTATAACTCTGGGGTGTCTCATAAGATACATCGGTAAAAATACCAAACGCTGCAATATATACAAAGGTGTCCTGATTAAATCCGCCGATATCGCAGGCGAATCTTCTGCCGCTGACAGCGATCCGGGCTGCTTCCACCATATTCTTGGGAAGTCCCAGACTCACCCCGAAATCATTCGTACTGCCTGCCGGAATATAACCGACGGGAACCTTTCTCTCACATCCCATCAGACCGGTCACGACCTCATCCAGAGTACCGTCACCACCACTGCATACGACAAGATCATACTCGTTTCCCTTTTCTCTCGCCGCTCCCACTGCATCACCGGGTTCTTTGGTCGGATATACTGTCACTTCGTATCCATGCCCGGCAAACACTTCTATAATATCCAGCAGTTTATTCCGTATTCTTCCTTTTCCCGCATAGGGGTTAAAGATAAAAAGCAGTTTCCCCATTTACTTCATGAAGCCTCTCCAAGCAAGAACTTTTCCACATCTACCATGGCCGACTCTTCATCCGCACCTTCACAAACTACTGAAACTTCCTCTCCATTGTCAAGCCCCAGGTTCATCATGCCCATAATGCTCTTGGCATTGACCCGTTTGTCACTGGTTTCCAGATAGACGGTGCTTTCAAACTGACTGGCCACCTGCACCAGCATGGCAACCGGCCTTGCTTCCAATCCATTTGACAAATGGATCTTAACAGATTTTTTAATCATAATGTCTCCTCCTTATATCCACGGATACTCTCCGCAATTTCACTTAACTTCCGCAGCCGGTGATTCACTCCTGATTTTCCTACCGGCGGATTTAAGTATTGTCCCAGTTCTTTCAGGGTCGCATCCGGATATTCCAGACGGATCAGAGCCGTCTTTCGCAGAACATCAGGCAATCCTTTCAGACCCTGCGTGTCCTGTATCAGCATAATATCTTCTATCTGTTTCGAAGAGGCATTCACAGTCTTTGTAATATTGGCAGTCTCACAATTTACCCTTCTGTTGATAGAATTGCGCATCTCCTTTACAATCCGCAAATTTTCCAGATGCATCAGCGAAATGTGAGCGCCTGTCACATTTAACAGATCTACAATCCCCGCCCCTTCTTTCATGTATACGATAAAGTGATTTTTTCTTATAACGATTCTGGCTTCCATGCCAAAATCCCGTATCATTTCCTGTAACTGCAGCGCCTGTCCCTGGGTAAGGCAGACAAACTCCAGATGATAACTCTTTTCCGGATCACTCATAGACCCGCTCACCAAAAAGGCGCCCCTTAAAAATGCCCTTCTGCAACAGGCATTTTTGATCAGAAGAGGATTGACCGTGTCGATATGTCCATCCGCCTCCGTGCAGCAATCCGACATCTTCAGAGTCTGCAACAGGCGGGTCAGAGAAGCCTCCTCCCTGATCTTCAGACTATATGGCCCTTTTCCAGTTATACCAGTACATATATTAAATGATTTTTGAAGCAATGTAAAGCCTTTTCTGATAACCTTCTCATTTTCTGTCTGAACCGTAAGGCTGCGCTGTCGCTCCCCTGACTCCAGCCTGCCTCCATAACAGACCATCGCCGCCAGTTCCGCGATCTGGCAATGTCTGGATGTGCTGATCACAGCCGACAGTTCTTCTTTTACTTCTCCGGAAAAAGACATGGCAAACTCCCGCTATATTCCATTCCTGATATCCCTGTGCTGAATCGACAACCCATAATTACCCTGATCCTGCAGTCTCTCATACAGTTGATTGGCCAGCGTCACGCTCCGGTGTTTCCCGCCGGTACATCCTATGCCGATGATCAGCTGATATTTCCCTTCCTTGACATAATTGGGAATGAGAAACAACAGCATGTCCGTCAGTTTTGCGATAAACTGCTCCGCTTCCGGATAACTCATCACATAGTCCTGCACCGCCCGATCCTCTCCGGTAAGATGCTTTAGCTCCTCTATATAAAAAGGATTCGGCAGAAATCTCACGTCAAAAATCAGATCCGCATCAGAAGGGATTCCGTTCTTGAAGCCAAAGGACATCACAGTTACCATAAGACTATTATATTCTTCATTGCGTACAAAAATACGGTCAAGCTCTTCTTTCAGCACCCTTGTCAGCAGGTTGGATGTATCAATGACGTAATCCGCTTTCTTCTTCATTTCTGCCAGCACTTTACGTTCGCGCCGGATACCGTCCTCCACCCTGCCGCCTTTATAGGAAGCCAGCGGATGCATCCTCCGGCTTTCCTTATACCGCCTGATCAGCACCTTGTCGCTGGCTTCCATAAAGAGAATTTCAAATTGACAACCACTCCGCTTCAGATTTTCAAAACTATGCGCCGCATCGGAAAAAGACTGATCCGTACGTACATCCAGGCCCAGCGCCACTTTGGAAATCTCTCTGTTGGGCATGGCAATCAGTTCCACAAACTTTTCCAGAAGCGGAATCGGTAAATTATCCACACAGAAAAAACCGGCATCTTCCAGCATCTTCAGTGCCGTCCGCTTTCCGCCGCCGCTCATTCCTGTCACTATGACAAATCTCATCCTCCTGCACTCCCCTTATCAGATTCAGAAAACCCCCAGTCTGACGATTTCCGGCTCCAGAGCCACCCGGAACCGCTCTTTTACTCGCTCCTGTACTTCCGCCATCAGTTCCGCAATATCTTCTGATGTGGCATTTCCTGTATTGATGATAAAACCGCAGTGCTTTTCCGATACCTGGGCACCCCCTACACGATATCCCCGCATCCCGCTGTCCATGATCAGTTTGCCGGCATAATATCCTTCCGGCCTTTTGAAGATGCTGCCGGCACTGGGATATTCCAGCGGCTGCTTGGCTTTGCGGCGGGCCGTGAACTCATCCATCTTGGCCTGGATCTGTTCCGGATCGCCCTTCTTTAGACGCAGCGCCGTTTCCAGTACGACAAAGGAGCGGTTTTTAATGGCACTGGTCCGATAGCCAAATTCCATCGTATCACAGTCCAGTTCCATGATTTCTCCCTCTTCATTCATAACGGTAACGCTTTCCACGATCTGACTCATCTCGCCGTCATAAGCCCCCGCATTCATGACAAGGCCGCCGCCTATGCTGCCCGGTATCCCCGAAGCAAATTCCATTCCCGTCAGTCCGGCCTCCAGCGCCCGCCTGGCTGTCTGGGCGAGAAGCGCGCCTGCTTCCACATAGATCCGTTCTCCCTCCACGTGCATACGGCTCATACCCTGGCTCAATTTTATGACAGTACCGTCATATCCTTTGTCACTCACCAGAAGGTTGGTGCCGTTGCCCAACAGGAAATATTCATTTTCTGTCAGATGCATGTAGCGGAGGATCTTGCTCAGCTGTTCGGCATTGTCTACAAACAGCATACAGTCCGCCTCTCCTCCGGTACGGAAACTCGTATATTTGTGCATCGGCTCCCGGTATCGGATCTGTTCCTCCGGCAGAATGGATAGCACATATTCTTTCATTGCATGATTCACTATTCTTCACCTGTATTATTTTTTTCAGCATATGCCGCTGTATGATTTCTTATTCCCGGAAACAGGCACCAGCCTCTTCTGGCCCTGTGCATCCCGGCTATGCAAGAATCAGCTTCGCCGCTCCGCAGATCCCCGCATCATTCCCCAGGGTCGCCAGCACAAATTTCGCATCACGGCTCCCATGGAATACATAATTTCTGTAATTTTTCTCAATAAAGGAAAAGAGAATATCTCCCGCTTTGGATACGCCGCCGCCGATGACAAAGGCTTCGGGATTGACCACGCCCGCAACTGCTGCCAGGCCTTTGCCCAGATATTCGCCGAAGGCCTCCGCAATTCGGATAGCGATCGGATCTCCTTCCTTCACCGCGTCAAAAACCGCTTTGGCTGTTATGTTTGCTCCGCGCAGCACGGAGTCCTCCTGCGTCTCTTCCAGAATACGGCCTGCCAGTCTGACTACGCCCGTTGCGGACGCATACTGTTCCAGACAGCCGTGATTGCCGCAGCCACAGGCGTCCACTTCTTCATCCTGGATATGAATATGGCCAATCTCACCGCCTGCACCCACGGCCCCGGTAAGTATCTCGCCGTTTACGATAATGCCGCCGCCCACACCGGTCCCCAGTGTCACGAGTACCAGATTCCGGTAGCCCTGGCCGCCGCCTTTCCACATCTCGCCCAGCGCTGCCACATTGGCATCATTGCCTGCCCGCACCGGCATACCGCACAGCTCTTCCATGCGCTCCTGCAGGTTAAATACGCCCCATCCCAGATTGACTGCCTCATGTACGATACCATCCTTGTCCACCGGTCCCGGAGTCCCGATCCCCACACCGGACATCTCCTCTTTTTTCAGGCCCTTCTCCCCCATCTTTTTCTGCAGCGCCCAGGCAATATCCGGCAAGATCCCTTTTCCGCCGTCTTCCGTCCTCGTAGGAATCTCCCATTTATCCAGAATATTCCCTTCCTGGTCAAACAGGCCGATCTTGATCGTTGTACCCCCAACATCCACGCCAAAACAATATTTTTTCATGGTATACCCCTCCCCCTATTCTTCTGCTTCTTCCCGTTTCCTCGCCAGAGAATTCTGTACTCTTGTATAAAGTTCCTGCGCCGCGTTATATCCCATCTTTTTCTGGCGATGGTTAATAGCGGCAGATTCACAGATCAGCGCCAGATTCCGGCCCGGCCGGATGGGAATATTATGATATACGATCTTGTTCCCCAGGTATTCCGTATATTCCTCTTCCAGTCCCAGCCTGTCATATTCTTTGTCCTTATCCCACTCTTCCAGTTTGATCACCAGATCTACGGACTGGGTATCCTTGACAGACGACACACCAAACATGGCCTTTACATCGACAATACCGATGCCGCGCAGTTCGATAAAATGCTTGGTGATATCCGGCGCGGAACCTACCAGCGTATCGTCACTGACTTTGCGCAGTTCCACCACATCATCGGTCACAAGACGATGCCCTCTCTTGATCAGTTCCAGTGCCGCCTCAGACTTCCCGATCCCGCTCTCGCCGGTGATCAGTACCCCCTCGCCGTATACATCCACCAAAACGCCATGCACGGAAATACAGGGCGCCAGTTTCACATTGAGCCAGCGGATAATCTCTGCCATAAAGACGGAAGTGCCTTTTTTAGTCATCAGAAGCGGTACCCTGCACTGAATCGCCTGCTGTCTGAAACACTCATCCGGCTGCAGTTCCCGGCAGAAAATAACGGCCGGAATATCATGGGAGAGGAATTTGGAATAGAGCTCCTGCTTCTTATCCTCGCTCAGCCCCTGCATATAAGTATATTCCACAAACCCGATGATCTGTATCCGGGTGGCTTCAAAATGTTCGAAGTATCCCGTCATCTGGATGCCGGGCCTGTTGATATCAGGCTGGGTGATTTTGATCCCCTTCAGATCAATCTCCGGCGTCAGATTTTCCAGTTTCATTTTTTCAATAACTCTTGATAACTTTACAACAGCCATATCTGCATGCCCCTCTATTCTTCCAAAATTTTACAGGCCCTTTACTGCCTGTTTCCGCCTTGTCCGGCTTTTCTTTTAGTGTAACATAAAGCCGTGTTCTTATCAATTTTTCTCATGGAAAAAATTGTATATTTCCTGGCCGCACCGTCTGTTTATTTCCGGTATTTCACACAGCCTGTCCACATCTGCCTGACGGATCTCATCCAGCGAACCAAAATGCCGCATAAGCGCCTTCCTTCTGGCAGGCCCCACGCCTGGAATATCATCCAGCACACTTTTTACCTGGCTCTTGCTTCTGAGAGAGCGGTGGTACTCTATCGCAAAGCGATGTGCTTCATCCTGAATCCTCGTAATCAGCTTAAATCCTTCTGACCGGTGATCAATCGGTATTTCTTCATTATTATAATACAGACCTCTTGTGCGGTGGCTGTCATCCTTGACCATACCACACACCGGTATCTGCAATCCCAGATCATGAAGCACTTCCAGTGCAATATTAACCTGCCCCTTACCGCCGTCCATCAATAGCAGATCCGGAAACCGTGTAAAGCTGCCCAGTTCCTGATCGAGCTGTTTGTCCTGCCGCTCTTCCCGTTCTTCCATTCCATGAAGGAACCGCCGCTCCAGCACTTCGCGCATGCAGGCATAATCATCCGGCCCGCTGACTGATTTGATACGGAATTTACGATAATCGCTGCGCTTTGCCTTCCCTTTTTCAAACACCACCATAGAACCCACATTGGCAAAGCCGCTGATATTGGAGATATCAAAGGCTTCCATACGGCTGATCCCCTCCAGCCCCAATAATCCGGCAATCTCTCTGGCTGCCCCTATGGTACGGCCCTCTTCCCTTCTGATCCGTTCTCTGTCCTGGCTCAGTACCAGAGATGCATTCTGGGCCGCCAGTTCCACCAGCTTTTCTCTGGCGCCGATCTTTGGCACTTTGAGCCGGACACGGTTTCCTTTCCTTCTGCTCAGCCATGTCTCAATAATCTGTCGCTCTTCAATCTCTTCCTGCAGCATCAGTTCTCTGGGGATAAACGGCGTCCCCGCATAGAACTGCTTGACAAAGCTCTGCAATATCTCTGCCTTTGTATTATCCGACACATGTGTCATATAAAAATGTTCCCGGCCGATCAGCCTGCCGCCCCGGACAAAAAAAACCTGCACCACTGCATCGTCTTCATCTTTGGCCAGCGCGATGATGTCCTTGTCCTCGCCGTCGCTGTCAGTAATCTTCTGTTTCTGGGCAACTGCTCTCACACTCTGCAGCAGCTCACGATAGGTTATGGCCTCCTCAAATTCCATGTTTTCCGAGGCCTTTGTCATTTTCTCTTCCAGTTCCTTCAAAATGGCGCCGTAATTGCCATTCAGAAAATCCATCGCCTGTTCGAGCTGGCCGCCATACATTTCCTCGGACACCGTTCCCTGGCAGGGTGCCATACAGATGCCGATGTGATGGTTCAGACAGGGTCTGTCTGTCCCTATATCCCGCGGAAACTTTTTGCGGCAGGTACGGAGCCTGTATAGTTTATTGATCAGTTCTATCGTATCTTTTACGGAAGCCGCGCTGGTATAGGGACCGAAATAGCGGGCCTTATCCTTTTTCATCTCCCGGGAAAAGACCACCCTCGGATAAGGTTCACCCAATGTTACTTTAATATAAGGATACGTCTTATCATCTTTGAGCAATGTATTATATTTGGGACTGTATTCCTTGATCAGATTATTTTCCAGTACCAGAGCTTCCAGTTCCGAGTCGGTGACGATATATTCAAAATGATCTATCAGACTCACCATCTTATCAATTTGTGGTCCCCGCCCGATATTAGGCCGAAAATAAGACCGAACCCGGTTATGCAGATTGACGGCCTTTCCCACATAAAGAATGGTATCTCTTACATCACGCATCAGGTAGACACCGGGGGATTTTGGCAATTTTTTTAATTCTTCTTCGATCTGAAACATAGTGTGTCCTCTATCACGCCTGCAAAGACGAGAAAAGCACCCCTGACAGGCCCGAGTAACACATCTTCCGCTCAATGCGCCCTCCAAAACCCGCCCGGGATGCTCTCATCCTCTCCACTGACTGCATATGGGCTGGTGTATCATCTCGCCGGCAGTCTCAATGACGCCTTCCTTTTCCACTACCGATTTTCACCCGATCCGGAATCCTTCTTCTGATCGGCATCTGCGGCAGGCGGATATTCCTGCCTTGGTGCATACCAGTTTTCCGGCGTATAGGTGCCGTCACGGACAATAATACGCTGTCTGACCGGTGGTTTGTTTTCCTCTTCCGGCGTCTGCGTTTTGCTCTGTCCAGCAGGCCCGTTTTCCCCGTCTGAGCGATCCTCTGCAGGGTCCGTCCCCCGGCCGCCGGGACCCGGCAGCCCATTGTCTGTCTGTCCGCCGCCAGATGCCTGCCCGGCTGCGGGCAGGGCAAATCTCAGTGGTTCTTTTGACTTTTTGGCATCTGCATCCTTTTTCTCAGGCTCAGGTTCGGGTATCCCTTTGATCCTGCGAAAAATCTTCATAAACTCTTTGCCTGTTATGGTTTCTTTCTGAATGAGGAAGTCGGCCAGTTCATCCATGACTTTGCGGTTTTCCTTTAACAGGCGTTTTGCTTCTTTATAACATGCTTTCAGTATCTTCATCACTTCCGCATCCACCGCCGAGGCAGTGACATCGGCACAGTTCATGACAGTCCGTCCGTCCAGATAACGGCTTTCCACCGATTCCAGTCCCATCAGGCCGAACTTCCTGCTCATGCCATATTGTGTCACCATGCTTCGCGCGATGTTTGTGGCCTTTTCAATATCATTGGCGGCGCCTGTGGTCACTGTATCAAACACAAGCTCTTCTGCCGCCCTGCCGCCCAGCAGTCCCACCAGCATATCATGCAGTTCCGCCTGGGTATTCAGATACTTCTCCTCTTCCGGCACATGCATCACATAACCCAGCGCCCCCATCGTCCGGGGGACAATGGTGATCTTCTGCACCGGTTCGGAATTTTTCTGAAGGGCGCTGATCAGTGCGTGGCCCACTTCATGATAAGAGACAATCTTCCGTTCTTCCTTGCTCATTATGCGGTCTTTTTTCTCTTTGCCCACGAGAACGATCTCCACCGCATTGAACAGATCTTTCTGGCATACATATTCCCGGCCTTCTTTTACCGCATTGATAGCGGCTTCGTTGATCATATTGGCAAGATCAGAGCCTACCGCACCACTCGTAGCCAGGGCAATGGCATCCAGATCCACGCTCTCATCCATCAGTACATCCTTGGCATGCACCTTCAGTATTTCCACACGGCCTTTCAGATCAGGCTTGTCCACAATGATACGGCGGTCAAACCGCCCGGGACGCAGCAGTGCCTTATCCAGTATTTCCGGCCTGTTTGTGGCTCCCAGGATTAAAATACCCTTGGAAGTGTCAAAACCGTCCATCTCGGAAAGAAGCTGGTTGAGTGTCTGCTCCCGCTCCTCATTCCCACCGCCGTATTTGGAATCCCGGCTGCGTCCGATGGCATCGATTTCATCTATAAATATGATACAGGGCGCATTTTTATTCGCTTCCTTGAACAAATCACGTACACGGGATGCCCCCACTCCTACATACAGTTCTATAAAATCCGAACCGGTCAGGGAGAAAAAGGGCACATGGGCCTCTCCTGCCACTGCTTTGGCCAGCAATGTCTTACCGGTTCCGGGTGGCCCCACCAGCAAAGCACCTTTGGGCAACTTGGCGCCGATCTTCACATAGCGGCCCGGATTGTGCAGAAAGTCCACCACTTCCTGCAGCGACTCCTTGGCTTCGTCCTCTCCGGCCACATCTTTAAATGTCACGCCGGTCTCTTTTTGCACATACACTTTGGCATTGCTCTTGCCCACACCCATAGGGCCGCCGCTTCCCGACATCCGCCGCATCAGAAAACTAAGCAGCACCCAGCACAGGACCACCGGCAAGACATAAGTGAGCAGAATGGACAGCAGCAGGCTGGAATTGTCCGGTATGTCCCCTGAAACTTCCACATTATAGGCCAGAAGTCTCTGTGTCAGTGTATCATCCTCTTCGATCTTTCCGGTATAATACGTGATGGGCAGTGTCTGATATAGCAGATTCTCCTTTTCCTTTTTATTCTTATCCTTATCGACCTCTTTGATAATGATCTTATCCTGCCCGATCTCCACACTTTCCACTTCGCCGTTTTCCAGCTTCTGGATAAATTCATTATAAGGGATCTCTCTGTTGGTCGCCTGGTTCATGACCTTCATGAAATAACTCATAACAAGCAGTGTCACTATGGCCGCCACCAGCAAAATCAGCAGACTCTGCCGCCGGGGATTCTGATCTCCCTGTCCGCCATTTCTGTTTCCGTTTCCGTTATTCCCGCCTCTATTTCCATTGTTGCTTCCGTTTTCATACTGATTCAGATTTTCGTTATCCATATTTACCTCCTGTCTTTCCACTTTGTGAAAGACCATCAGTGTCTATTATAGAGACAGTATTGTCATAAATCAAGTTCCATTCCATGAAAAAAGCATTAAAAATCTATGAGAAGGGGACTGACCGCGCAAGAATCCCCCGCCGATCAGTCAATTCCCATAATTTTATAGAAAACAGTGGTTTTTTCAGTCTGCCCGTGGTAAAATCGGTACAGTTCATTTGTCTGTACCGTTACCAAAAGCAAGTAGCATTTGAGGAGGAAATCACCATGCCAGTAAAATATGTATTTGTAACAGGAGGTGTCGTGTCCGGTCTGGGAAAGGGTATCACGGCCGCGTCCCTCGGACGGCTGTTAAAAGCCCGCGGTTATAAAGTGACCATGCAGAAATTCGATCCCTACATCAATATTGATCCGGGTACCATGAATCCCATTCAGCATGGAGAAGTATTTGTCACAGACGACGGCGCAGAAACCGATCTGGATCTGGGGCACTATGAACGCTTTATTGATGAAAGCCTCGATAAAAATTCCAACGTCACCACCGGAAAAGTTTACTGGTCAGTGTTACAGAAAGAGCGCCGGGGCGACTACGGCGGCGGCACGGTACAGGTCATTCCTCATATCACAAATGAGATCAAAAGCCGTTTTTACCGTAATTTTACGGACAAAGAAACGCGAATTGCCATTATAGAAGTGGGCGGCACGGTAGGCGATATTGAGAGCCAGCCTTTTCTGGAATCCATCCGACAGTTTCAGCATGAAGTGGGCAGAGGAAATGCCATTCTCATCCATGTGACTCTGATCCCCTATCTGCGTGCTTCTCAGGAAATGAAAACCAAGCCCACACAGGCCAGTGTCAAAGAGTTGCAGGGCATGGGCATCTGGCCGGATATCATTGTCTGCCGCAGTGAGTATCCCCTGGGCCAGAGCCTGAAAGATAAGATCGCACTGTTTTGTAATGTCCCGCACAACCGGGTGCTGCAAAATCTGGATGTCGAGTATCTCTATGAAGCCCCGCTGGCGATGGAAAAAGAGTCCCTGGCTCAGGTCGTATGTGAATGTCTGGGCCTGCCCTGCCCCGAGCCTGATCTGCGTGACTGGGAAGAGATGGTGGAAGCCCTCCGTTCTCCCACGCAGGAAGTCACCATCGCACTGGTCGGAAAATATATCCAGCTTCACGATGCCTACATCAGCGTGGTAGAAGCACTGAAACATGGTGGTATCGCCCACCGGGCTACGGTCAATATCAAATGGATTGACTCCGAAACTGTCACGGATGAAAATGTGGAGACGCTTCTGGCCGACGCCCATGGCATCCTTGTCCCCGGCGGCTTCGGTGACAGGGGAATCGAGGGCAAGATCCGTGCCATTACCTACGCCCGGGAACATGCGGTTCCCTACCTGGGCCTGTGCCTTGGCATGCAGCTTGCCATCGTGGAATTTGCAAGAAATGTGATCGGCTTTGCGGATGCACACAGTGTGGAACTGAATCCTTCCACCACCCATCCCATCATCGACCTGATGCCGGATCAGAACGGCGTGGAAGACATCGGCGGCACCCTGCGGCTTGGTTCCTATCCCTGTGAGCTGGACGAGGCTTCCATGGCCTACACCCTCTACCAGGAAAAGACGATTCATGAACGCCACCGGCACAGATACGAAGTCAACAATGATTTCCGCGTGGTGCTGACAGAACACGGTATGAAGCTGTCTGGCTTCTCCCCTGACGGCCGTATCGTGGAAATGTGCGAACTGCCCGGCCATCCTTTCTTTATCGCCACACAGGCGCACCCCGAACTGAAATCGCGTCCGAACCGCCCACACCCGCTGTTCAGCGGCTTTATCGCAGCGGCCGCAAACAGAAAAAACGACCATTAAACGGTAACAATGGGGCTGTCGGTTAATAGATAGACCAAAACAGGGGCAGGTTTGACTCATGAA
>CANPIC010000041.1 GCA_947574055.1 uncultured bacterium | reverse complement strand
ACTCTTCTGATAGAACTCCGTACGCTTCCGCGTCCGTATTTCTATCCGTGCACCTCCCGGGATCCTGCTGTTTTCCAGTACCGCAGCCTCCCTCACGGTAATCTGCTTTTTTTATTTTTGTTCCGCAGTGCCCTGTCATCGCCCCTTGTATGGATCAGTGCAGGACTGTTTCTACCAGTATACACATCTTTGCTCAATTTATTTCCGCAGGCAGCAGATTGAATGAGCAGCTCCGCATATTGGCGGCGGAAAACGTTTTCTATATGAATCATTCTGAGTATACCATAGGAAAACGTTTTCCGCAAGTGGCAAAAAAACAACGTTTTCCCGGCGCTTAACAGATAATGTCCAGATACTGCATCCGGACGATCTCATAATCCATCCTCATATTACGTCCCTCTCCGCCTTCCAGCAGACGGTCTAATTCCATAACGGCTTCTGCCGAGATGCGCGCAAAATTCTGTCGCACGGTATTCATCTGTTTGCCTGCATATCCCATCAGCATAATACCGTCAAAACCACACACCGGCCTGAAAATATCCATTTCGGTCAATGCCTTCATGGCCCCAATAGCCATAATATCCGAAGCACATACGATAATGTCCCAGTTGCGCCCATACTGGAAAGTCAGATTCCTGGCCTGTAGTTCAGAAAAATTTCCATACCGCACATAAACGCACAGGCCCAGTTCCTCTTTCAATCGTCTGATTCCATGCAGCCTTTCCTGTGTCACATACTGGTCTTTTCTGCCGGCAATATAAAAAATGCGCTTTCCCGCATTTTCCTCCGTCGTTTTTCTGGCTACATCATATTGGGCGCTCTGCTGGTCAATCCAGAGCGAAGAAGTATTTTCATTGACAATCGGCGCATCAATGACCACTATTTTGAAACAGCCGGATGCGATCAGTTCATGCAATGCCCGCTCCTGCCTGGACAGTCCATAAATCACGATCCCCGCAATGCTCTGGGACTGAAAATAGCGAATCATCTCTTCCGGACTTTTATCCTTTATCATGGAAAAAAATACTGTGATCACATCCAGATTCAGTTCCATCGCCCTGTTGATGGCACCGGATATATACTGCATGTTAATCTCGTCTATGGCCTGTACGCGCATATGCAGATCAAGCAAAAGCGCCACCCTGCCTGCCTGTTTGGAAGAAAGCGCCGATGCCACTGCATTGGGAACAAAATCCAGTTCCCGGATCGCTCTGTTTACTTTTTCCTTTGTTTCCCCGCTCACATTCGGATAGTGGTTCAGCACCTTGGAGACGGTGGAAATAGCCACACCTGCCTGTCTGGCCACATCTTTGATCGAAACCATATTTTCTTCTTCCCGACAGACACAAAGGAGGCCTGTCCTTTTCTTCTTTCCGGAAAATCCGCACCCGATTCCCCCGCTGCACGAAAGCGCACATAACACCGACATTCCCGCATAGCAGAAAGAGAGGATGATCTCCGGATCATCCCCTCCTGCCATGCCTGTAATTATTTACGTACCAGATGTCTCGGTGTTCCGTTTATGAACAGAGGCTGTAATTCACCCATGATAAGCGGTCTTGCATATTTCTCATACCCTTCGTTCAGGCCGCATCCATCCTCCGTAATCCACTCGTCCGGAACGGTCCTCTCCACATTGGCAATAGCATGAATATCATATACACTCGTGCCACACTGATAAGGATCGTTGCCGTTTCTGTCAAGTGTGATCATCATGCCGGTCTTGCCTTCGTTGGCAGCAATCACTGCATCATGTCCCACCTGGAATGCCTCGTTAATATCCGTCAGAGATGCCAGATGTGTCGCAGCACGCTGCAGGGTAGAAAGTTCAATGGCTCTCGTCTTCAGGCCGGTCTCTGCCGCAACTGCCTGCGCCAGATAAGCGGCTGTACCAGACATCTGCTTATGTCCGAATGCATCCACTGCCACATCTCCACCGTTGGCAAGTTCGCATACGCAGCGGCCATCTGCCACTTTGACACCTTCAGAAACAACAAGCACTACCGAAGATTTTCTCTCAGCCAGGTCTTTTACCTTCGCCATGAAAGCATCCATATCAAATGTTCTCTCAGGCAGATAGATCGCGTCTACGCCTTCGCAGTCCACATCCTTTGCCAGTGCTGCCGATGCTGCCAGCCAGCCGGCATTGCGGCCCATAATCTCTACGATCAGTATGGTAGGTTTCTCAACGCCAAAAGAAGAATTGTCACGAATCACCTCTTTCAGAGATGTAGCAATATATTTTGCCGCGGAACCATAGCCCGGGCAATGATCCGTAATCGGAAGGTCATTGTCTATCGTCTTGGGCACGCCCATAAAGCGCTGCGGCTTATTGTGCGCTGCCGCATAATCGGACAGCATCTTTACTGTATCCATGGAATCATTGCCGCCTGCATAGAACAGACACTCAATGTCATGCTTCTCCATGATTTCAAATACTTTCTCGTATACTTCTTCATTTCCTTCGATCTTGGGCATTTTAAATCTGCAGGAACCAAGAAATGCAGACGGCGTCCTCTTTAACAGTTCCACGCCTGTCTCATTGTCCAGGTATTCATCCAGATCACACAGATTGTCTGCCAGAAATCCCTGAATGCCATGTACCATACCGTATACTTTCTTCACACCCATCTGTTTCGCTGCCACGTATACACCTGCAACGGAAGAGTTGATAACTGCGGTAGGCCCGCCGGACTGTCCAACTACAATATTTCCCTTCATGATTCTTTCTCCTTTTGCTGAATAAACAATATTTTCACCTGATGCCTGGCAGACGCCACATAAGCCTGCCACGCCATCCCTTCAAAATTATAGCAGAAAAAAAATGGCAATACAAGGGCATGTATCCAAAAATACGGGAAAAGTCTTACCGTCATATCAGAACTGCACACTTGCTGCGCCGTCCATCTGCACGCCCTGCCGCCTGCTGTATGGACATTGGGGATACCCGCTAACCGCTTCCTTTACCGCAAAATAGATGCCGCCATCCGGTGATAGGTATGCCTTACCCCGCGTATCGCAACGGAATAGGCCTGTATATTTTCCGGCAAAGCCATACCTGCGTAACCTGCATCACCCAGATGATGGATATCCGTTCCCGTCATTTTACACATCATTGCAAGCTGACGGATCGTATCGGTGTCCGCCCCTTCCTGGGAAGTACCGATGGCTGTGATCGTCAGTGCCCCCAGACTGTGGGCATATGTCACCAGTTCTCTGATGTATTCCACCGTAATGCCCGGTACGGTACCAGGTGCGGGGAAGAGCAGAATATCCGCCCCTGCCTCACGGAAACGGCGCACATCATCTTTTGTGATAATGTTCTCCGCTGCCTCATGCAGAATACCTGCCGCATGCATTTTACCTGCCGCCAGTACGATCTTGTCGCCCAGATTCTCTTTATACAGTTGCAGTGTCCGTTCAATGGCTTCATTGCTGACACCCATGCCCGGATTGCCGGTCAGCAGTATCATATCCACTCCCATGCCGCAGGCACGCTGTGCGTTCTCCAGAGTGGCCTTCCTGCCCTCCGATATCTGCCAGAGGGGATCTGATTCATCCGGATGATCGTCCTCCACCGGTTCCAGATTGATGCCGACCGGTCGGCCGGTCAACCGCTTCAGTGTCCGTACCACATCAAACGGCGCTTCCTTCGGCAGTCCCTCTATCACAGGATTCTTTACATCAAATATATTGAGCAACAGGATATCGGCTCCCATCGCCGCCGCAAACTCCGCATTGGTCACATCCCCCAGCATCGGGCGTATCGTACCTATTGTCTCGCAGACAATCACCCTTCCTTCACTCTTTGTTATGGATTCCAGCAAATCCTTTCTTGTAAACTTTGCAAGATCCGATGCATAACTATCTAACATTCTCTTTGCCATTCTGCCACCTGCTTTCCCTGATACTGCTCCGCGCACTCTGCCGAAGACATCATATGTTTTACCGTTTCCATTGAAAAGTCCTATATAGTATCCGCAGGATTTGTTTCCTTATACTATGTGCTTTGCACATAATATACTGATGCCATCCGGCTGCACGATTCCTCTCGCTGTGATCGCTTCGCTCTGCCGGGTTTCCTGCCTGCTTTGTGCTTTGCACATAATCCCCTTTCTGTCACCTGCGGTCAGACTGTTTCGACAGTTTTATTCTAGCATCGAATGATAACAGCGTCAACCGCAGACGTAACGGCCTGCCCGACAAACGCATGTTGATACGCTAATCATAATCGGGTATAATCGAAACAGAAAATCGAAGTTTTGGAGGTATGCTGGGATGCGTTTTTCTGATATGGTTGTAGGAGGAAACGGATTATTGGTAGCACTGCGTTGCCATAATTCTTTCGACGAGAAAATCTATGCGGATATTACAAACTATCTCCGCAAGCATTTGCCCGAATGGAAACAAACTGGTTTGATACCTGTTGCCGATGCAGTGTCTATCTTTAACTTAATTGATGAACTGTCTGGCGGAAATCAATTTTGGAGCGAAGAAGTGGAACTGCGGGTGGAAGATGCCGTACTGGAAATACAGGAAATAATTAGTGCATTAGAAGAATAAACCGCATGTTGTACAGGAGGGACAGCCGGCAAAATGACCTGCCTTTAACAAATCGCTCTGTCAGGTATCATTGAGCAATGCAAATCTGAAAAGGCAGAGAGGCATGATACCTTGACGGATTGTTTTCTCAGTGCTATAGTGAAAAAGAAGCATAATATTCTGATTGCAGATTGGAGGATTCCCATGTAATACCATGCTGTAAAACCGCACCGTGAAGGCAGAAGCCGGGATCATTTAAGACGGCTCTTTTTTTGTGCATATGCAGAGCATGGTATCTTCGAAAAGATTAGACGACCTTTGGAGGCAGCATTTATCACTGCCACTGTCTGTGTATGCTGTGAAAAGAGTTTTTCACGGCTTATTTTATTGCAGGCGGTGATCTTATCATCGCCGATCCAACTGAGAGAAGGAGATTATGCCATGAATCAAATATATAAATATCCCCGCACACATCACCTGGAAGGTTCCAGAATACAGGCCGGTGACGAAGATCTGAAGTCTGTGCGCTTTGACGATATCCGGAAAAAATATCTGGTACTGGAAGAAAAGATAGACGGTGCCAACTGCGGGATCAGCTTCGATACCGGCGGAAACATGTTATTGCAAAGTCGCGGTCATTATTTAAACGGTGGCTATGGGGAGCGCCAGTTTGACCTGTTTAAGACATGGGCCGGTTGCTTTGCAGACAGTCTACGCCAACTGCTTGGAAATCGCTATATCCTGTATGGGGAGTGGATGTATGCCAAACACACAGTATTCTATGACCGGCTTCCTCATTATTTTCTGGAATTTGATATTTATGACAAAGAAAACGGAAAATTTTTTTCCACGGCCAGACGCAGAGCCTTCCTGGCAGATGCCCCCTTTATACACTCTGTGCGCGTCCTCTATCAGGGCCACTGTAAAAGCAGGGAAGAGATTGCGGCATGGATCAGCCACAGTCTGTTTATTTCCCGCACTCCGGAACAATGTTTTCTGAATCAGTGCGTAAAGAATCGGGTGAATCCGGATCTTGCACGCCAACAGACGGACCTCAGCGGAATCATGGAGGGAATTTATATCAAAGTGGAAGAAGGAGATTACGTCATTGACCGCCTGAAATATGTGCGCACATCCTTCCTTAACACCATCCTGGACTCGGAAAGTCACTGGCAAAGCCGGCCGATTATCCCGAATGTCCTGGCAGAAGGTGTGGATCTTTTTGCTGCGGAAGGGAGGGGAATAGATTGACCGGACAAATCTGGGAAGCGATACAGGCAAACGCTTTTTCCTTTGAGAAACTTGCAGAAATATACCCCGAACTGTCGGCACTGAACCAAATACCGCAGGATCCGGCCTATCATGGTGAAGGCAATGTCTTTTGTCACACGCAAATGGTATGTCAGAAGCTGACCTCCCTCTCAGACTGGCAAAGACTTGCCCCCGGAGAACAGTCGCTTCTGTTTCTGGCTGCCGCCTGTCATGACCTGGGAAAGGCTGTCTGTACAAAGCAGGTGGACGGAAAATGGATCTCGCCCCGGCACACAGTTGTCGGCGCAAAATGTTTTCGGCAAAAAGTATTCCGCCAGGCCCGGCAATTCGGCCTCACCTTTTCCCAGCGGGAACTGGTCGCCGGACTCATCCGCTTCCATGGCCTGCCTGTATGGTTCTGGACAAAAAGTAATCCCGCATACGCCCTGTTGCAGGCCGCAGAAAACATACCGCTGCATCTTTTGTACCTGCTTTCCACGGCAGATGTAACCGGAAGAATCACATCCACGACCGGCCAGCTTACCGGGCAGACCGAGTTTTTTGCAGACTACGCAAAAGAACTGGGTGTCTGGAAAACGCCCTTCTCCTTTGCCAATCCCTGCACGAGATTCCGCTATTACCAGAAAGCGGATCTTCCGCTCAATGCCTGTCTGTATGACGACACAAAATCTGATGTGATCATGCTGTCCGGCCTGCCCCTCTCCGGAAAAGATACCTGGATCGCCAAATATGGCGCCGGCAGACCAGTCATCTCACTCGATGATATCCGTGCGCAGTTAAAGATACCACCGGCAAAAGACACCGGCCGGGTCGTACAGACGGCTATGGAGCAGGCCCGCACATATCTGCGCAAAAGTGAGCCATTTATCTGGAACGCCACCAACATCATACAGGAGACCCGCCAGAAACTGGTACGGCTTTTCGCAGGATACGGCGCCCGGATTCATCTCCTCTATGTGGAAACCCCTTACGAAGAGCTCTTACATCGAAACAGCAAAAGAGAGCGGCATATACCGGATACGGTTCTGGAAACCATGATCCGAAAACTGGAGATTCCGGCTCCCTGGGAGGCCTGGGATGTCAGCTATCTGGATGGATCGACAGCAGATTTTTCCGGGCTCTGTTAATCGCCGCACTGCTTTTGCAAAAAACGGCTTTTCTGCCACAAACCATGGCAGAAAAGCCGTTTTAAATTACCCTTACAATAGAACTGTTTTATTTTGCAGCCAGTTCCGCTTTCAAACTCTCTGTCAATGCCGGAACGATCTTGTTCAGGTCGCCTACCACACCATAATCTGCCACATCAAAGATCGGCGCATCCTCATCTTTGTTAATGGCTACGATGATATCAGACTCTTCCATACCTGCCACATGCTGAATCGCACCGGAAATACCGATTGCGAAATATACGTTAGGGCGAACCGTCTTACCGGTCTGTCCTACCTGCAGATCTTTGGGTTTCCAGCCGGAATCCACCACTGCACGGGAGCAGCTTACAGTACCGCCCAGAACTGCGGCCAGATCTTCCAGAATCTTAAAGTTTTCAGGAGAGCCCACGCCGCGGCCACCGGATACAAGAATCTTGGCATCCATAATATCCACGGTATTGGAAACAGCCTTTACCACTTCCTTGATGGTCACATATCTCTTATCCGGTGTAAATCCGGGATTAAACTCTTCGATATTAGCCTTCGCGCCTTTGATGGGCTCGATCTTCTGCATAACGCCGGGACGTACAGTCGCCATCTGCGGACGATTGTTCGGGCAGGCGATGGTAGCGATGGTATTACCGCCAAACGCAGGACGGGTCATCAGAAGCTGATTATGTTTCTGCTCATCTTCCTTGCCGGGAACAGCTACCAGCGGGAAGTCACCGATCTCCAGTACAGTACAGTCGGCGGTCAGACCGGTAGCCACTCTTGCGGATACGGTAGGGCCAAGATCTCTGCCGATGGCCGTCGCGCCCACCAGTACGATCTCCGGTTTGTATTTGTTGATTACACCGGCAAGTGCATGCGCATAAGGTTCTGTTCTGTATTCTTTCAATTCCGGATCATCCACAACGATCACTTTATCAGCGCCGTACTCTGCCAGAGAATCAGCCAGTCCCTTTACATCGGAACCGATCAGTACTGCCGTTACGTCTGTATTCAGAGGAGCAGCCAGTTCTTTCGCCTTGCCAAGTAATTCGTATGCAATACCGCTGATCTCATTGTCAACCTGCTGTGCATACACATATACGCCTTTATATTCTTCTAAGTTCATCTTGTTCACCACCTTATTTTTTAAATGACATGTTTCTCTTTGAATTTACCAACAATGTAAGCAACTGCATCTTCGGGAGATTCCGGTACTACCTTTTCGCCGGCTCCCTTACGTACCTTATCGGATGCTTTCGCGATCTTGGTCGGAGAACCTGCCAGACCGAGGTTGGAATCATCCACATCCTTTAAGTCTGCCCTGCCCCATGTGGTAATCTCTGCCTTGCATGCATCAAAGATTCCGCCGGGTGTCATATAACGGGGCTCATTCAGTTCGGAAAGTGCTGTGATCAGACAAGGCATCTGTACTTCCAGTACATGATATCTGTCATCATACTGACGCTGTACTGTAACAGTATTGCCATCCACCTTGATATCCTGTGCATAGGAGATAACAGGGATCTGCAGATGTTCCGCGATCTGAGGACCTACCTGTGCGGTATCTCCGTCGATTGCCTGGCGTCCGGTGATGATCAGGTCATACTCCAGATTTCTGATCGCCCCTGCGATCGTGGTGGAAGTAGCCCATGTATCTGCGCCGCCCAGCACCCTGTCTGTTACAAGGATCCCCTTGTCTGCTCCCATGGCGATGGCTTCACGCAGCACATCAGTCGCTTTGGGAAGGCCCATGGTCAGTACTGTTACCTCAGCACCGTACTGATCTTTCAGTCTCAGTGCGGCTTCCAGTCCGGCTTTGTCATCCGGATTCATGATTGCGAGCATTGCCGCTCTGTCAAGTGTCCCGTCGGGGTTAAACTTAACGCCGCCCTTTGTATCAGGCACCTGTTTAATACAAACAACGATTTTCATTGTATTTTCTCTCCTTATTTTTTCTTTCTATATCATTTAAACCGCAGATTGCCATACTTGCAAGCAAATGTCCGTAAATGCTTCGCATTTTGAAACGCGGCTATTTGAGCAGTGCGCCACTGATTACCATGCGCTGTACTTCGCTGGTGCCTTCATAGATCTCTGTGATCTTCGCGTCACGCATCATACGCTCTACGTCATATTCTCTGATATAGCCATAACCGCCGTGAAGCTGTACGCACTTGGTGGTCACTTCCATAGCAACTTCCGCTGCATATAATTTAGCCTTTGCCGCCTCTATGGAATATACTTTCTGGGTAGCCTTGGCCATGGCTGCCTTGTATACGAGCAGCTGCGCTGCTTCCACCTTGGTCGCAAGGTCAGCCAGCTGGAACTGCGTATTCTGGAACTGTGCGATGGAACGGCCAAACTGTTTTCTTTCTTTTACGTAAGCAATGGTCGTCTCAAGCGCACCTTCTGCAATACCCAGTGCCTGTGCCGCGATACCGATCCGGCCGCCGTCCAGTGTGTGCATTGCGATGCCAAAGCCTTTTCCCTTCTGTCCCAGGAGGTTTTCTTTGGGGATTCTGCAGTCAGTAAAGATCAGTTCATATGTGGAGGAACCGCGGATACCCATTTTGTTTTCCTTGGTACCGAAGGAAAATCCGGGCGTGCCTTTTTCCACGATAAATGCGGAGATCTCTTTCTGCACTCTGCCGCGCTTCTCGATCTTGCCCGTTACGGCAATGATAATGTACACATCTGCTTCTTTTCCGTTGGTAATGAAGCATTTGCTGCCGTTTAATACCCACTCATCACCGTCCAGAACAGCCTTTGTCTGCTGTCCCTGTGCATCCGTACCTGCACCGGGCTCTGTCAGACCGAACGCACCCAGCTTCTCACCTTTTGCAAGGGGAACCACATATTTCTGCTTCTGCTCTTCCGTACCATAAGTCATGATAGGGTCGATGCAAAGGGATGTATGTGCTGAAACGATAACGCCTGTTGTGCCGCATACTTTGGAAAGTTCTTCCACGCACATTGCATAGGTCAGAGGATCACAGCCCTGTCCGCCGTATTCCTTGGGAACCGGGATACCCAGAAAACCGTATTTTGCCATTTTCTCAACGGTTCCTCTGGGGAACACTTCTGTTTCATCTACCTCCTGAGCCAGAGGCTTTACTTCTTTTTCAGCGAATTCTTTGAATAAAGTCCTCGCCATTTCATGTTCTTTGCTCAAAGTAAAATCCATGATTTTTATTCCTCCATCGTTATCTATTATTTACTGTAATCATAGAAGCCTTTGCCTGTCTTACGTCCAAGCAGACCGCCGCGTACCATCTTTCTCAGAAGCGGATGAGGACGGTATTTGGAGTCACCTGTCTCATTGTACAGCACTTCCATAATGGCAAGGCAGATATCCAGACCTACGAGATCGCCCAGTTCAAGGGGCCCCATCGGATGATTTGCACCCAGTTTCATTGCCGTATCAATGCCTTCCACGCTGGCAACGCCATCTGCATAGATGCTGACAGCCTCATTGATCATGGGGATCAGGATTCTGTTTACAACGAATCCGGCTGCTTCCTCTACCTGGACAGGAGTCTTGCCGATCTCTTCGGAGATCTTCTTGATGGTATCCACTGTTTCGGCCGGTGTATTCAGACCTGCGATCACTTCTACCAGCTTCATCACAGGAGCGGGATTGAAGAAATGCATGCCGATCACGGGACGGTTAATACCGGAACCGATCTCTGTGATGGACAGAGAAGAAGTATTGGTAGCGAAAATGCAGTCAGCTTTGCAGATCTCTTCCAGCTCTTTGAAAGTCTGTTTCTTAATGTCCATCACTTCCAGAGCTGCTTCCACGATCAGATCGCAGTCGGTGCAGATGCTCTTAACGCCGGTTGTGATCTTTGCAAGAATCTTATCAGCGTCTTCCTGTGCCATTTTTCCTTTTGCAACCCTTTTTTCGAAGCCCTTTGCGATCTTATTCTTGCCGTTTGTCGCAAATTCTTCATTGATATCGCACAAGAATACTTCGTATCCTTCCGTCTGTGCAAATGCCTGTGCGATGCCGGAACCCATGGTTCCTGCTCCGATAATACCTACTTTCATAGTCTCTCCTCCTGAATATTTATATTGTTGACGCCGAAAGGCACCTGGCCTTCCCGGCTAAAGAAACAAATTAGCAGTTTTTGAAAGGCTCTTTGACTTTTTCCTTGTTTTTGTCAAGGAAAAATGCCATTCCGTATTTCTGGTCTTCCGTTTCGAAGCAATCGCCAAACAGCTTCTCTTCGATCACGATTGCCGCATCCATATCCACATCAAGGCCTTCGTTGATTGCCTTCTTGCAGTTGCGTACCGCGATGGGCGCATTCTTGGCAATGCCGGCCGCCATCTTCTCCGCAGCCGCCATCAGTTCTTCCTGCGGATATACCGCATTGACAAGACCGATGCGAAGTGCCTCGTCCGCTTTGATATTTCTTGCGGTATAGATCATCTGTTTCGCCATGCCTGCGCCTACCAGGCGGGCAAGTCTCTGCGTGCCGCCGAATCCGGGTGTGATGCCAAGGCCCACTTCCGGCTGTCCGAACACTGCATTCTCAGAACAGATGCGGATATCGCAGCTCATGGAGATCTCACAGCCGCCACCCAGCGCGAAACCGTTGATTGCCGCAATCACGGGAATGGGGAATGTCTCCAGTTTGCGGAATACATCATTGCCTTTCTTGCCAAAAGCCTCTCCCTCTGCTTTTGTCAGTGTGCTCATCTCACCGATATCAGCACCTGCCACAAAAGATTTCTGTCCTGCACCGGTAAGGATCAGGCATCTGACCTCATCCAGATTTACCCCGTCCAGAGTCTGATCAAGTTCTTCCAGTACGGTGGAGTTGAGGGCGTTCAGAGCCTTTTCCCGATTGATGGTAATAACGCCTACGGCGCCTTTCTGTTCATATAAGATAAATTCCATTGATACTCTCCTTATTTATTCCTTATCCATGCCTTTGTCTGCCCGTCCGCGCGGGCGCTATATGATATACCCTGCTGCCACGCCTCCGCCCCCTGGCCGGTATCGCAGACAGAGCCGGGAAAACTCCCGTTTCCCCGGCCGGTACAGCCCGGACAGTCAGCGCGTCCGGACTGCCTGAACCGATCTTACATTTACATTTCTACGATTGTGGAGCAGCCCATACCGCCGCCGATGCAAAGTGTTGCCAGACCCTTCTTTGCACCTTTTGCCTGCATCTCATGCAGCAGTGTAACCAGAATACGGCATCCGGAAGCACCAACAGGATGTCCCAGCGCGATTGCACCGCCGTTGGGGTTCAGCTGTTTATCCACATCAATACCCAGATCCTTGCCCACTGCAACAGACTGTGCCGCAAATGCCTCATTCGCCTCGATAATATCAAAGTCTTCGATCTTATAGCCTGTCTTGGCCATCACTTTCTTTGTCGATGCCACAGGACCGATGCCCATTACTTCCGGCCTTACGCCTGCCAGCGCACCTGCAACCCAGGTAGCCATCGGAGTCACGCCCAGTTCTTTTGCTTTCTCTTCACTCATAACAACTACTGCTGCCGCACCGTCATTGATGCCGGAAGCATTACCTGCCGTTACGAAACCATCCTTATTGATGGCACGCAGCTTCTGCAGCCCTTCGATGGTGGAACCTGCGCGGGGACCCTCGTCCACTTTGAACTCAACCATCTCTTTTTTCTTCTTCACCATAACGGGAACGATCTCTTTCTCGAAAGCACCGCTCTTCTGTGCTGCCTCTGCTTTTAACTGGCTCTTAAGCGCAAACTCATCCAGTTCTTCTCTCGTCAGGCCCCATTCACGGCAGATATTATCTGCAGTGGTAATCATATGATAATCATTAAACGCATCCCATAATGCATCCTTGATCATGGTATCTACCAGAACGCCGTTATTCATTCTGTAGCCGTAACGTCCCTGAGGGATCGCATAAGGTGCCATGGACATATTCTCCATACCGCCTGCCACTACCACATCGGCATCTCCTGCAAGGATCATCTGCGCAGCCATATTGACACTGTTCAGACCGGAGCCACATACTACGTTGGTCGTCACTGCCGGTACTTCAATCGGAAGGCCTGCCTTAATGGAAGACTGACGTGCCACATTCTGTCCCAGACCTGCCTGGATCACGCATCCCATATAAACCTGATCAACCTGGTCCGCTGCAACACCAGCTCTCTCCAGTGCTTCCTTAATAACGATAGCTCCCAGTTCCACTGCCGGAGTCGTGCTCAGGGAACCTCCCATTGTTCCGATTGCGGTACGGCATGCGCCTGCTAATACAATCTTTTTTGCCATTTACGATTACCTCCATCTTCAATATGATACCTGTTGTCTGGACCTGTGACGATTGTTATTTTTTTATCATTGTCCATCGTTTTTATTGTATCATAGGGTATATGATTTTGCAATGATTTTAAAGGTAGGATTTAACAAAATGAAACAAAAAAAGAACCGTTCAGACGCTCTGAACGGTTCTGGTTTTGCCGACTGTATTACTCGGCTGCCTTTTCGGTAAAGCTGCCGCATACCGTATGGAATTTTTCGATCTTTTTATCACTTACGTTCTTAGCCATGTAGATGAACGAATAATAAGCATATTCCGTTTCACCGTAAACTGTGTAGCACTCTTCTGTCTGCCCCTCCATGGTGACACTGCTGCTGTAAGCACTGATGCCGGACATCCCGGGAATGGAAGCAGGTGCAGTCGCATCTGTCACCGTATTCATGGTAAAGGTCTGCTCAACATTCGACTTGATGTCATCAACGCTGGAATAATAGTCTTCCATGCCTTCCTTGGGGAACTGGATTACCACAATGCCTTTGGTCTCGTCTTTGCTGAAGATAGCAAGGATACCGTCATCATACATATCCTCCGGACTCCAGCTCTCGTCCATCATAATGGTGTATGTTCCGTTGGGCGCCGTAAATTCTTTCTGCGCTTCAGAACCGCAGCCTGCAAGCATTGTTACGATCATAATAACCGCGATCAGTAAGGATAATTTTCTTGTTTTCTTTTGTTTCATCGTTTCTCCCTCTCGTTTCGAAAATTTTATTATTACTTTATCAGTTCTTTAGAAATTTGTCAATATCCGGATCCCTCATATCGCAAATTCTGTGCCATTCTTTTGTTTTTTCGTCTTTTTGCGTCTCGCATCGGTTCTGACTAAGAAATCTGGTGAGCTGATAACAGTCGATCCAGATCTCATTGTTACTGTCTTTCTGCGATTCGTCAAAAATAAGCTGCAGTCCCCAGTGAAGATGAACCACTTTGATATTATTTACATTTTCCTTATCGCTGTACCCGGTATGCCCCATATAGCCGATCACATCTCCCGCTGTCACCACGCTGCCTTCCTTTAGTTGCTTATTGTAAGGGAAATTCTGTCTAAGATGCGCATAGTAATAATATCGCTTGTGATCAAAGCTGCGGATGCCGATCCGCCAGCCGCCGTATCGGTTCCATCCCAGCGCCTCCACATAGCCCGACTCGATCGCTATGATCGGCGTACCGATCTGCCCCATCATGTCATGCCCCAAATGAGGCCTGGAATAGCCGAAACTGCGGGATGTACCAAAATCATCATAATCCTCGTAATAAAACCCCTTGGCAACAGGCGAAAATGCTTTCAGGCCATAACAATTCTCCCATTGCAGCGAACCGTCTTCCTGCCTCTTTTGTATTTTATACTCTCCTACAAATCCGCTCAGTATGGCGCTATACGCCTTTTGGTAATACGAAAAATATTCCATATCCTTCGTCAGCTCTTCTATTGTCGTCTCCCCGTCTCGCAGCGCCTGCGCCGCTTTTACCAGTTCTTTTTCCGCGCTGTCTGGAAAGTTCCCGCCATGTCTGGCCGCCACATATGCAAGCAGGTCGATCCAGTTCAGATGAATCTTCTCTCCGTAGGTTTCCACATCCAGTTTGTATGCCGTAGTCATGATTTCCGCCGGTGCATGAAACTCCACCCATTTGATATAATCCTTTTTTTCCTCCTGCTTTTCTGTCTCTTCACCTGTCACGACAGCGGTGCCCGAAGAGACAGGCATGGTGTCATCTTTCCCTGTACACAAAAAAAGGCTTAATACGGCCAGCAGCACACATTCCGCCATGATGGCATATTTGATATATCTCAGACGTTTCATATTGCCGTTTTACCCGCAATTTCCGGGCTTCCTGTTCTGCGCTTTTCTTAAATATATGAGTCAGGGACAGGAGAAAGAACGACAGATAAAAACCGGATGCGGGGGAAACTTCCCGCATCCGGCTCTGCCTGTCCTATACTTCCGGCTCAATCAGACCATACGTATTGCCTTTTCTCTTATACACCACATTGACCTGCTCTGTCTCTGCATTGTTGAAAACAAAGAAATTGTGTCCCAGAAGTTCCATCTGTACGCATGCATCCTCGGGATACATCGGTTTGATGTCAAACTTCTTCGTACGGATAATCCGCACTTCTTCCTCATCCATATAGTCTTTTTCGATATATTCCTGTTTAAAAAAGCTGGAAGCCTGCTTCTGGTCCACCAGTTTGTTTTTATATTTTTTAAGCTGCCGCTCGATGACTTCTTCCACCAGGTCGATGGAGACATACATATCACTGCTGACCTGCTCGGAACGGATGATATTGCCTTTTACCGGAATGGTCACTTCAATCTTCTGCCTGTCCTTTTCTACGCTCAGCGTAACCTGCACTTCCGTCTCCGGTGTAAAATATCTCTCCAGTTTTCCGATTTTATCCTGTACGGCCCCTCTCAGGCCTTCCGTTACATCAATGTTTTTTCCGCTGATAATGATTTTCATGATGTCATCCCCTTTTCTAATTTTCAGCACAACCTGTCTCTACCTGTCCATTTTACCAAAGGGGGAAATGTTTGGCAATAGGGGCGGGAGCTGTCAGCCTGTTTATTTTAAAAGAAGGCGGTCTCCCCATTCCGGGAATCCCGCCTTCTGACTATGTCTGCCTGGTCGCTTCGATCAAAAAATCCTTCTTACTGCAAGCACGTTACGATAATTTGCGTTGGATACAATAATACCCGTTTTGCTTGTGCTGGCATGCACGATCTGGCCGTTTCCTGCATAAATGCCCACATGACCGGAATAACATACGATATCACCGGGCTGCGCATTGGCAAGGCCGCCCACATCATACCCCTGACTCCTGTCAGCCGAAGAGGAATGGGGCAGGGAAACACCAAAGTTCTTATATACACTCATAACAAACCCGGAACAGTCAGTACCGTTCGTCAGGCTGGAGCCGCCATATACATAGGGATTACCCACAAACTGCATCGCATAATCCACTACGGCATTCCCCAGGTCACTGCCGCCACCGGAAGGAGCCGGTGCCGGTGCAGGAGCCGGCGCTTCTGCTGCCTGCTGCTCTCCGCCCTGCTGTTCGTTCTTCTTCTGGCGTGCCGCTTCTTTTTCGGCCTTATCTTTGGCCACTTTCTCTTCTGCCTTTCTGGCTGCTTCTTTAGCCGCCTTCTTGGCCTCTTCTTCTTTCTGCAGTCTGGCTTCCTCTTCTGCCTTCGATTCTGCCTTTACGAAATCCGTCCGCAGAGAAACATACTCGGAAGACACATAGCCGTATCCTTCTTCGATATCCACCTTTACCCAGCCGTCCAGTTCTTCAAGCACGGATAATTCTTCATCAATGGGAACCAGCCCCAGCACCGGCGCATCGGTTCCTTCAGACTCTCTTACCTTCAGTGTGGTGGTCGTTACTGTGGCAACCCGTGTGCCGACTTCTTTGGCCAGGGCAATGGCCTCTTCCCCGGTTACACAGTACTCACCTTTTACATAACCGGTCACACTGCCGGACTTTATCTTATACCAGCCGTTTTCTTCTTCGATAAAATCACCTACGGATTTATCATACAGTTTGCCGAGGATTTCTCCTTCCTCGCTGGGTATGCTTCTGATATTGACATAATCATTTACTTTTGCAATCACCAGTTCGGAAAAGTGCTTTTCTTCTTCCGATAATCCTGCTGTTTCCTCTGCCTCTTTGTTAGTCGCTTCCTTTCCACTGTCTTTGGAACTGTCCTTTGCCTTTACTTTTTCCTTGGCCTCTCGTGCCGATACGGGAGTACTGCTCTTTTCCCCGCTGCTCTTTGATGTGCGCTCGCTCTCCGGCTTCTTTGCAGAACTGCTGTTGCCGGATTTGGAACCGGAAGGTGTGATATCCCTGGCAGAAGCGACCTCTTCCTGCGCGCTTCCTTCTTCCATTGTCAGGGCAAGGCCGGCTGCGGGAAGAAGGGAAGATACCCCGGTAGCTTCCGTCCTCACGGCTGCGCCGCTTACAGTTATGACTCCGATCAATGCGTATGCTGCCAATTTTGCGTTCTTATGTCTCATATTGTCCTCCAAACACAGGTCTCGATGCGTCAGTATTTCTAATATATTAAAAGTTGTTACAAAATTGTTAAATTCTTTAAATAAAATATAGCATCGAATCCTGTGTTTGTCAACACCAAACATACTTTCCAAATAAAGGAATTAGTCCTTTGGTATCAGTTTTAAGTCCATCGTCTGCGCGATGGCTCACCGTTTCAGCCGATCCGGCCGCTTTCACTCTCCGCTCATAAGATACTCTTCCACCCCGGCCACGGCATTGGCGCCGTCTGCCACGGCCGTCACTACCTGACGCAGCTTCTTGGTGCGGATGTCTCCTGCCGCAAAAATTCCCATCCGGCTGGTACGGCAGTCTTCTCCTGCTTCGATGTAACCGTTTTTATCAGTCTTAACAAGGGAGGAAAAAGCAGCTGACAAAGGCTTCAGGCCCACGGCAATAAACACACCATCCACGGCAATATCCTGCTGCTCACCGCTCTTTTGATTTCTCACGCGGATGCTTCTCACCTGCCCGTCTCCGTCAATACGCTCCACAGTGCTGTCCCAGACCATTTCCACACCCGGCAGGGAAAACAGCTTCTGCTGCAGTGTCTTCGCAGCCCGCAGGCTGTCCCTTCTGTGGATAACATATACTTTGGTACAGAATCTGGACAAAACGATGGCATCTTCCACCGCCACATCCCCGCCGCCGACCACGGCCGTCACCTTTCCCCGGAAAAAGGCCCCGTCACAGGTCGCACAGTAAGAGACACCATGTCCTTTCAGTTCTTCTTCTCCCGGCACGCCCAGCCCGGCATATGCTGCACCGGCGGCAATGATCACTGCTTTCGTCTGATAAGTCTCGTGTTCGGTGACCACTTCCTTACTGTCATCGGTACTGCGTATCTCCTGTACGGTCCCCTCTGCAAATACCGCCCCGGCATATTCCGCATGCTCTCTGAACTTCATCCCCATTTCAAACCCATTGATCCCCTGCAGGCCCGGATAATTGTCGACCTCACTGGTATTGACGATCTGTCCGCCGCTCATGGGTGCCTTCTCTATCACAAGTACAGAAAACCCTGCCCGTCTGGCATAGATCGCCGCTGTCAGCCCCGCAGGCCCGGAACCGATAATAATCACATCTGTCATGGTAGCTTTCCTCCTGCTATTTTTATCACGGATCAGCCGCACATAGCGGATCTCCTGTCCCGCTGTCCCGGCTTCCCCATATTTTTTCTTTCCTTCTCAGTGTATCCATAGTGTAACAGCATTTATGAAAAAATACCACAGGATTGTGCAGGGAAGGGGAAAACATTTTTCAGTTTTCTATCGACATGACAAAGACACCATTATATAATTGATACTATATATAGAGGAATCGCAGCAAAAACTGATACCGGAAAGGCAGGCGATCTTTATGAATCCCTCAAAAAAAACTGTTCTGATCACCGGCGCATCCCGGGGCATCGGCCTCGCCTGTGCCAGAGCCTTTGCAAAGGCAGGCTATGATATGTATCTTACCTGCCTCCACTCGGAAAAGCAACTGGCAGCGCTGAAACAGGAACTGGAAACGATCTGGTCTGTCAAATGCCGGGTCTGTCTGTGCGACGCGGGAAATCACCGCGATGTGGCGCAGCTTTTCTCCACCATCGACTCCCTTGACGTCCTCGTCAACAATGCCGGTATCTCCTATTTCGGGCTGATTCAGGATATGTCCTTTTCTGACTGGGATAAGGTGATGTCAACCAATCTCAATTCCTGTTTTTATACGGTAAAATACGCCGTCCCTCTTATGCTGGCACAGGGGCAGGGACGTATCATCAATATCTCTTCTGTATGGGGCAATACCGGCGCTTCCATGGAAACCGCCTATTCCGCCTCCAAAGGCGCGGTCAACGCCTTTACCAGAGCCCTGGCAAAGGAACTGGCGCCCAGCAATATTCAGGTCAATGCGGCTGCGTTTGGCGTCATTGATACGGATATGAACCGTTGTTTCACGGAAGAAGAAAGGAAGCAGATCACCGATGAAATACCTACCGGCCGGATGGGAAGCTGTGAAGAAGCCGCCAGACTGGTGCTCCAGCTTGTCTGCTCTCCCGCCTATCTGACCGGGCAGGTCGTCACTATGGACGGCGGATGGACTTAATCCTCCGCCTTTTTCATCTCATTGAGTACCCCGATCCCCAGCGGCAGGGACAGCAGCAGCGTACATACATCCGCGATGCTCTGGCACATCTGTACCCCTGTCAGTCCGAAAAACCGGGGCAATATCACGATCAGCGGCAGAAAGAACAGCCCCTGGCGTCCCGCGGCCACGATAGAAGCCCGGACTGCCCTGCCGATGGACTGCAGCATCATATTGCACATCACAATCCACGCCCCCAGCGGAAATACCAGTATCTGCAGCCGCAGCGCCAGTGTTCCCACTGCCACCACTTGCGGATCCTCCTTCAGAAACAGGGAAACGATCTGCTCTGCGCCGATCAGGCCAACAGCGGAAATGACCAGCAGAAAGAGCGCCGCATATTTCACACAAAAGAAAAAGGCTTCCCGTACCCGCCCCATCTTCCCTGCTCCATAATTCATACCGCACACCGGCTGAAATCCCTGTCCGAACCCGATCAGCGCCGAATTGGCAAACATGGTAATGCGGGACACGATCGACATGCCTGCAATGGCGGCATCTCCGTAGATTCCCGCCGCATGGTTGAGAAAGGTCACCGAGACACTCGCCAGTCCCTGGCGGCACAGAGATGGCAGCCCGCCTCTGACGATTTCTTTGACATAATAAAAGGCCGGACTGAAATGACGCAGCTGGATCACTATATTGCCGCCCCGCCTGCTCTGTATCACAAGCAGCAGAAAACTGATGAGCTGGCTGATGACGGTAGCCAGCGCCGCTCCCGCCACGCCCATATGCAGCCCGAATATAAAAACCGGGTCCAGGGCAATGTTCACCACTGCCCCTGCTACGATCCCCACCATGGCATATGCGGCACTGCCCTGAAACCGCAGCTGATTGTTCAGTACCAGTGATGTGGTCATAAAAGGGGCGCCAAACAGGATAATCTTCAGATAATCCATCGTATACGGCAGAATTGTGGGCGTGGAACCCAACATAAGGGAAAGGGGCGCCAGGAAAAGCAGACCCGCCACTGCCACCACAAGACCGCCAAGAAAGGCATAGCCAAAGCCTGTGGCAGCCATCACGGATGCTTTTTCATACTCTCCGGCCCCCAGCCTTCTGGAAATATAATTTCCCGAACCATGCCCAAAGAAAAACCCGAGCGCCTGGATAAAGGCCATGACAGAAAAGACAACACCTACCGCACCGGTGGCACTGGCATTAAGCCTTCCTACAAAAAAAGTATCCACCATATTATAAAAAGAGGTGACGAGCATACTGATGATCGTCGGCACTGCCAGACTACATACCAGGCTCCGTACCGGAGCCGTCGTCATATAGCGGATCTTCTCTTCCTGTTCCCGGTTCGTATCTTCCCCGACCTGCCCGCTGTTTTGATCTGCCGGTCTGTTTTCCCATTCTGCTTTTCTCATATTTCCTTTCCCCATACCTGATCTCCCTTCGCTTCCTTTTTATGCGCTCCGTTTCGCAGCCCTTTTCATACAGACAATACCCGTCATATCCGCAAGCAGCCACCCAACAGGAATGGCCCACCAGATTCCCCGCACCCCCACAGCCGGCAAAGGAGCCAGGCAATATGCCAGAAGTACTCGGGTTCCCAGGGATATTACAGTCAGAACCAATGACATCTCCGGTCTGTTAATCCCCCGATAATATCCATACAGTAAAAACAATATGCCGATCCCGCAGTAAAATGCCCCTTCTGTCCGCAGATAACCCACACCTGTTTTGATGATGCCTGCAGAAGGATTGCTGACAAACAAGCGGATCAACGGCTCAGCCCCTGCGAATACGGCCACCGAGACGACGATACAAAACAGCATGGAAATCCACACGGCATCCCACATTCCACGCCGCACCCTCTCCCTTTTACCCGCACCATGATTCTGCGAGATAAACAAAGAAAAGGCATTGCCAAACTCCTGCGCCGGCATATAAGCCAATGTATCAATTTTGACACCTGCCGCAAAAGCGGCCATCACGACCGCTCCGAAACTGTTCACCAGCCCCTGTACCATCAAAATACCAAAATTCATAACCGACTGCTGGATGCTGGCCGTGACTGAAAAATGTGTTATTTCCATAACAGCCGTTTTGGTAAAACGCATTTCCTCCCGGCGGGGCCTGAGTTCTTTTTCCTTTACCCATGTATAGAGCGCGATTCCCACACCGGAAACTGCCTGTGAAATCACTGTTGCCAGCGCCGCTCCCCATATCCCCCAGTCGCAGACAAGGACAAAAAGAAGATCGAGCCCCACATTCAGCAGCGCCGTACTGCCCAGAAAACAAAGCGGCACCAGAGAATTGCCCAGCGCACGCAGAAGATAGGCAAAATAATTATAAAGAAATACAAAAAAGATACCCAGAAACACCATATCCGTATATTCCTGCATCATTTCCAGCAGCTGCGGCGGAATCTGCAAAAGATCCAGAATCTCTCCCGAAAAACACAGTACTGCCACGTTGAGTCCTGCCGCTGTCAGGCCAATCAGGACAAAAGCGATGCACATACTGTTTTTCATCCTGCTGATGTCTTTTTTTCCGAAATAATAAGAAAAAGCTGCGCCGCTTCCCATGCACAGCCCGATCAGTATAGAGGTCAGAAAAGTCATCAGCGTATAGGCAGACCCCACTGCTGCCAGCGCTTCCTCGCCCAGCGCTCTGCCGACAATCAGCGTATCCGCAATATTATAAAACTGCTGCAGCATATTGCCCAATATCATAGGCATAGCAAAAAACAGCAGCGATTTTGCCACATTTCCTTCTGTCAGATCACGTTTCATTGATACCACCCGTTATTACACCAAACATAAACTACACCTGAAAAAAGAGTCCGCCCGCGAACTCTTTCTCACCGGGCGGCCCATATCAACAGGCCGCCCTCCGTCTTTCGATCCGTTGACTGCATCATCGTGACAGTCCGGATAAATCATAACACCTGTTTTTTTATCCCTGTTCTTATTTGATCGTTATGTTTCCTTTGGGAGCCGCATATGCCTCGCCGATCACACCGCCCAGAGAATCCACATAGGAAATAAGGCCTTCCGCGTCGATCACGCCAGTGTCAATCACTTCCTGTGCCTGGGTAAAGATATAGTAAGTGTCTCCGCCGTCTGCCATGAAATTATTGACTGCAATATAATAGCTGTCTGTCAGACTGAAGTCGCGTCCGCCTACCGATGAAATAGTCACACGGCTGCCCGGAGCCGCAGGTGCGAAATATGTGGAATCCGGATACTGCATACCATTTACATAAGGTACGGAAGTATCAACAGTAAAGACAATGCCCGATACCTGCGGGAATCCGCCCAGTGCAGCAGGTGCTGCGCTGCAGGATGCTTCCAGTGCCTCCAGAAGCTGTGCCCCTGTCACTTTTACCACGCTGACGGAATTGCCAAAAGGAAATACCGTATACAGTGTGTTCATGGTAATGGGCCCTGCCGGTATACTTGCGCGGACGCCGCCGCCGTTCTGGATTGCGCCGTCTATCTTCACCGCATCACCCATATACTGCTGCGCCGCATACAGATACGCGTCAGCCGCGAAATCTCCCAGATTGGTCTCCTGTGTCCTGACACCCGGCTCTCTCTCTCCGTTGAGATCCACTGCAGCCGTGGCAAAAAGTCCGGAATACGCCGCATCGACGATATCCTGATGTGCTTTTACAAAACCGGCTACTGTCGCATCATAGCCGCCCTTATAATCTGCCGCTTTGACAAGAGATGCTTTTTCTGTCTTTGTCTCCTGGTCATATACAACCACACCGATATTGGCAAGATAATTGCCGGTGCTGGTAATAACGGTTCCGTTTACTTCCAGGCCACCGTCCATCTCCGTATGGCTGTGGCCGTCAATGAACAGGTCGATACCCGTTGTATTGGCCACAACATCCACTGACCGCCGTCCCAGGCTTTCGTCGTCCACACCCAGATGGCCCAGACAGATGATGTAATCACACCCCTGTGCTTTCAGCGTATTCACCTGTTCCTGCGCACATGCATACAACTCCTGCCCGTCCAAAATGGTGATGTCCTTTACGTTCTTCGGGCTTGCCTTTGTCTGCGCTTCTGCGGTATCCAGCCCGAATACGCCTACCTTCATATTATCAAAGGTAAAGATCTTATTGTCGCCAAAATACGGTTCCCCTGTCTCTTTGTTCAGAACATTGGCATCCAGAATCGGGAAATCGGCAAGTGTATCCATGATCTGCAGTTCTTCAAATCCGAAGTCAAATTCATGGTTACCAAGCGAAGCTGCATCATAGCCAGCCGCGTTCATAAATAATACGGCAGAACCACCGTCAAAATAGCTGACCAGTGTGGTACCCTGGGAAAAATCCCCTGCGTCCACCAAAAGTACATTGGCTCCCTGTGACTGGTAATACTGTTTCAGCGCCGCTACCGCCGGAATACCAAGCTGCTCTCCCTCCACGGTATCGAAATGACCATGGATATCATTGGTATGAATGACCACCAGATCACCTTCGTAAGAAGTCCGCGCCGCCTCTGCCACATCCGCCGGTCCGTGAAACCCGATGCCAACAAACATGGCAGCCGCTGCCGTGACAGCCAGCAGCCGTCTCAAAAGTCTGTTCATATAACCCTCCTTTTCTTCTGTAAAATCCCTGCGTGGGATTCTTTTCCTGTTACCATTCTATCTTACGTTTTCAGCGTATTGGTGTCAAGATAAATAAGACCGGCAATTAAAGCATCAACCGGTAGACTGCCTCTACATCCTTTTGCCCAAGCGGGACAAACCCGCCCGTGGTGCCGGCCTCCACATCCCCATAGCAGGCTGTGTGAGCCAGCTTCTCGATATCTTCTTCCCTGGCTCCCAGTTCCGCAAAATTCTTTGGCATACCAATGGAAATCAGGAAGCTGCGCAGTGCCTCGATCCCTTCCACTGCCGTCCTTTGCGGATTGCCAAAATCCATCTGGCAGCCCCATACTCTGACCGCAGCCTGCGCAAAGCGCATCACGTCATGCTGCAGATTATAAGTGAACACTGCCGGCATCACAACCGCCAGCCCCGCACCATGCGCACAATCATAAAGCGCCGAAAGCTCATGCTCGATGCTGTGACTGGTCCAGTCCTGTGTCCTTCCCACTCCGCAGGAATTGTTATGTGCCATCATCCCGGCCCACATAATATTGGCACGGGCTTCATAATTATCAGGCTCTGCAATGGCACGGGGCCCTTCATGAATCATTGTCAGAAGCAGTGCTTCTATCATCCGGTCCGTACATTCCACTTCTTTTGTATTGGTCAGATAACGTTCATACAGATGAGCCATAATATCCGTGATCCCACATGCGGTCTGATAAGCCGGAAGGGTCTGCGTAAGAGCCGGATTCATAATGGTAAATCTGGGCCGCAGCGCCTCTCCGGTCGCGGCACGTTTATACATTCCCTCTTCCTTGGTAATCACAGAATCCGGAGAGCCTTCGCTGCCTGCGGCAGAAATCGTGAGCACTGTCCCGATGGGCACTGCCTGTTCCACGACCTTGCCCTGGTAGTAGTCCCAGAAATCCCCGTCATAGGAAACCCCTGCCGCAATGGCTTTCGCAGAATCTATCGTACTGCCTCCGCCCACTGCCAGGATAAAGTCCACTTTTTCCTCTCTGCAAAGTGCAATGCCTTCATACACAAGACCGCTGCGCGGGTTGGGTTTTACCCCGCCCAGTTCCACATACCCGATCTGCTCCGCCTCCAAAGACTCTTTCACACGATCAAGAAGGCCGGAACGGATCACCGAACCGCCGCCATAATGTATCAGCACCCGTGTCCCGCCAAAACGTTTCACATATTTCCCCGTTTCCCTTTCCGTGTCTTTGCCAAACGCAAAATACGTGGGTGCATAAAATGTAAAGTTGTCCATTTTCCTACCTCATCTTTCTTTTTTTATATCATACCCCAAAAAGAAAAGCGGCACAATATGCATATATTTTATTGATATCGAAATACTGAAATAACAGTTACCTTTCACACCCGGCGCGTGTGAAAACAAGCTGCAACAGGCCGGCCTGTCCGGATCACAATATTCTGACAGTACTGTCATAAAAAGCAAGGGAGGCTTTTATGAAAATCACTGATAAGAAAAAACCTGTAAATACCGTTCCCAAAGGCGTCTGGGAAAGCACCCACCCCGAACACGGAAAAAAGAAAACCACTGTGACCCCTGTCACCGATCTCCAGGGCAATGGATACCCGCCTGCTAAAGAAAAGCCATAAGGCCAAAAGAAATGATCAACGTAAAAAGACAGGAAGTCTTTTCCTGATTTCCTGTCTTTTTGCGCCGTTCCTTACCTGAGACGGTTCATCACTGTCACGCCACGTCTTTACAGCCGGATATCGTTTTCTCACTCTGTTACCTTTTGATATTGTCAATATTGGTTGACACTTTTTTAACAAGGATATCTTCCCTTAACAAGAGCATACAAAACCACAACAATTTAATGGACTGTCAACCTTACGCAAAAGGGGCTGTCGGTTAATAGCGATTTTGGCCCCTGATTCCTAAGAAAGAGGGA
>CANPIC010000040.1 GCA_947574055.1 uncultured bacterium | reverse complement strand
AAATAATGCGTCGGGAGGCTTTCGCTTCCTTTCGCATTTAATGTTACAATTTTCATTCAGCAAAATTTTCCATTTCCTGTATTTATCTTTTAGCCGGGTTATGTTATAATTTCTTTAGCTGTGTGCACATAAAAATCCATTATCCGGTATTTTTTATGTGCAATGTGCAAAATATGATAAAAACAGGGAGGGATTCCATGAAAGTATTGGTGATCGGCGGAGTCGCGGCAGGAACCAAGACGGCGGCGAAGCTCAAACGCGTTGACCGCAGTATACAGGTGACAGTGATTTCAAAGGATCAGGACATATCCTATGCAGGCTGTGGCCTTCCTTATTATGTGGGCGGCATAATCGGGGAAGCGGGGGATCTGATTGTCAACACACCGCAGAAATATGCTGCGCTGACGGGGGTGGAAGTGCTGACCGGCAAAGAAGCGGTGGCGCTGGAGGCACAGGCAAAGACGGTTACCGTAAAAGACGTGGCGACCGGAGAAGAAGAGGTGTTTCCTTATGACAAACTTGTCCTCTCTGTGGGGGCATCGCCTGCCGTACCGCCAGTAACGGGTATGGATCTGGCAGGTGTATTTACCATGCGGACCCCGGATGACGCCATCAGGGTGAGAGCGTATACGAAAGAGCACGATGTGAAAAAAGCGGTGGTGGTAGGCGCCGGCTTTATCGGGCTGGAGATGGCGGAAAATCTGCAGCAGCAGGGTGTTTCCGTGACAGTGATTGATTTTGCATCCCAGATTATGCCTCACATACTGGATCCGGAGATGGCGGCTTTTGGCAGAAAGCATCTTCTGCAAAAGGGCATCCGTGTGATCACGGGGACGAAGGCGGAAGAGATACTGGGGGAAGGCAGTGTATCGGCAGTCAGAACTTCAGCCGGCACGTTTCCCTGTACGCTGCTGATTATGGCAGCAGGGATCCGGCCCAATACGGCCTTTCTGGAAGGAAGCGGTCTGGAAATGAACCGCGGCACCATCCTAGTGGATCAGGAGATGAAGACGAATCTGGCGGATGTCTATGCCGCCGGCGATTGTGTACAGGTGACAAACCGTATCACCGGGGCGCCGCAGTGGTCGCCTATGGGTTCTTCGGCCAACATGGAGGGCAGGACACTGGCGCAGGTTCTTGCCGGTGCACAGAAGGCATATCCGGGTGTACTGGGAACGGGTGTGGTGAAGCTGCCGGGACTGAACTGTGGCCGGACCGGGCTGACGCAGGAGCAGGCCGTGGCCGCCGGATATGAGGTGGAGACGGTTTTGGTGGTAACGGATGACAAGGCACATTACTATCCGGACGCCGCATTTTTTGCCACCAAGCTGATTGCGGACCGGGTAAGTCGTAAGCTGCTGGGTATGCAGGTATTCGGGCCGGGTGCGGTGGATAAGATGGTGGACATTGCCGTGATGGGCATCAATATGGGTGCGCGCCTGGAAGACTTTGAAAATGCGGATTTTGCCTATGCACCTCCTTTTTCCACGGCGATCCATCCCTTTGTACAGGCAGTATATGTGCTGCAAAACAAACTGGACGGTGTTATGGACAGTATGACGCCGGCGGAGTATGCGGCCGGGGCTGCGGAAGGCTACAGGATATTGGATGTGGCACCTGCTCCTTCTATCCGCGGTGCGCAGTACATAGATCTGACAAAAGTAAACGGCGAACTGCCGGGCATCGGTAAAGAGGAAAAGCTGCTGCTCGTCTGTGTCAAAGGCAAAAGAGGGTACTTTTTGCAGAACCGTTTGCGGTTTTACGGATATAATAATACAAAGGTATTGGAAGGCGCCACCTTCTTTAATGATGTGACTGTGAAGGATTTTGCCGGCGCGGTCTCCAAAGAGGAGGAGACAAGGGTCAAGGCGCTTGGTTTCCTCAAAGACAAGAGGACGCCGGACCGGTTCAATGGCCGTGTCATTACGAGAAACGGCAAGATCACGGCGCAGGAGGCCAGAGCGGTCGCCGAAGCGGCGGAGCAGTTCGGCAGCGGGGAAGTGACGATGACTTCCAGGCTTACACTGGAGATTCAGGGAGTACCTTTTGAAAATATTGAACCTTTGCGGTCCCGTCTCCTGGAGGCAGGGCTGGAAATGGGCGGCACCGGTTCCAAGGTGCGTCCGGTTGTATCCTGCAAAGGAACGACCTGTCAGTATGGGCTGATTGACACCTTTGCCTTATCGGAAGAGATTCATGAAAGATTCTTCCATGGTTATGCCGCGGTCAAACTGCCGCATAAATTTAAAATAGCCGTAGGGGGCTGTCCCAATAACTGTGTCAAACCGGATCTGAATGACTTGGGTATCATCGGTCAGAGAGTGCCGCAGATTGATCCGGACAAGTGCCGGGGGTGTCGGGTTTGTCAGGTGGAGAAGAACTGTCCCATCGGCGTGGCGGCTCTGCAGGATGGCAAAATCGTGATCGAGGAAGCTGCCTGCAATCATTGCGGACGTTGCGTGGATAAATGTCCCTTCGGCGCACTTGCTTCCTGTACGAACGGCTACCGCATCTATATAGGCGGACGCTGGGGAAAGAAAGTAGCGCAGGGCAGGTATCTGGATAAAGTATTTACGGATCAAGACGAAGTGCTGAATGTAGTGGAAAAGGCGATCCTGTTATTCCGTGAACAGGGTGTGACAGGCGAAAGGTTTGCGGATACTGTGGCCAGAATCGGTTTTAGGCAGGTACAGGAGCAGCTTCTGGCGGACGATCTGCTGGCCAGGAAAGAGGAAAATATCGCGGCGCAGAAACATATGAAGGGCGGCGCGACGTGTTAGAAAGGATGGTAGGATTCATGCCGGCGCCGGTGGAATGGCTGAATTTTTCCGGCTTTGAAACTATCCAGGGTGTATAAATGGCTTACTGAAATACGGGGAGATAACGTTATGAGCAATCAATTAGTATGGCAGGATCGTTTCAATATAGGCGTTGATTTTATTGACAGAGAACACAAGAAACTTTTCAGTATTTTGGACCGGTTGTTCAGACGCGGGAAAAAGGATGAGAAGAGTCAGTGGATCTGTCAGGAAGGGATCAAGTATTTCAAAGATCATGCCATGAAACATTTTGCGGAAGAGGAAGCCTATATGGCGTCGATTCACTATGCGGGATTTGAAACGCACAGACGGCTTCATGATAATTTTCGGAAGAAAACACTTCCCGCATTGGAAAGGGAACTGCAGCGGACTGCTTATTCTGAAGACTCCGTGAATCATTTTCTGGGTGTCTGCGCCGGCTGGCTGATCGGTCATACGCTGACAGAAGATGGTGCCATCACCGGCAAGACCATGAGCAAATGGAGGAACCTTCTGCCGGAAGAAGAACAGGCTGCCATGCGTCAGATGATTCTGCTGCTTCTGAAAGAGATGTTCCAGCTGGATGCAAAAGTCATCAGTGAATGTTATGGCGGGGAGAAATTCGGCCAGGGGATCTATTACCGGCTGATTTATGGCGACGGAAAAGACGGGAAATGGGAGATCATACTTGTCTTTGAAGAAAAGCTGATTTTAAATACCATTGGCAATATGATGGATTCTGACGCCAGCACAGTGAACGTGATGCTTGTGAATGCTGCCAGATATACGGCGCAGCAGTTTGTGGACCGCATCAGGATTCAGTTTCCTTCTACGGCATCCTATGAGATGAGAGAGGAAAACCTGCTGACCTATGATCAGTTTCAGCGTGTATTTGAAAAGGAACAACCGCAGTATAGTCTGTTGTTTGATACAGGCGAGGGCTATATGGCATATTGTGTGATTGCCCCTGAACTGATCGGACAGGAGAGTGAGACGCCCATCAATGCTGACAATGCCATGGCGGAAGTCAAAAAGTATCTGGATCATGGCAGCGCGGTGATCAAAAAGAAAGTGCTGGTTGTAGATGATTCCGATCTGATGCGGCTGGCCATGAAACAACTGCTGGAAAAGGATTATGATGTTACGCTTGCCAATTCGGGACTGTCGGCCATTCGCTGCCTTACACTGAACCGTCCGGATCTGATTCTGCTGGATTATGAGATGCCTGTCTGCAATGGCAATCAGGTTCTGGAAATGATCCGGGAGGAAAAAGAGTTTGCAGATATTCCGGTGATTTTTCTGACCGGCAGGGTGGACAGAGAGAGTGTGAAAAAGGTAGTTGCGCTGAAACCGGCAGGGTATCTGGTAAAAACGCTCAAACCGTCGGAGATCAAAAACGGTATCGACGAGTTTTTTAAGAAAAGACAATGATTTCAGGCTGACCAGACGAGACCATAAACCCGGCGACAGCCCCGCCTGCAGAGTGAGGCCGGGCTGTCGCCGGGTTATGTGTGGAAGGCTTGCCTGTCTGCTTTGCCTTATCGCTGCCTGTCATTTTGATACAATGCGTAGTAATCACAATCCAGGTTGTCCAGCGCTTGTATAAACCATCTTCTGGCATCGTCCAGCGCTTTATTATAAATGATCGGTGCCATGTTTTCCTGAAAGAAATCCAGCAGCTGCATTTGTCCGATGATGCCGATTTCTTCACCGCGCTCGGTCAGGTAGAATGCTTTTATTTCTTCCAGCATTTGTTTTTTCTGGGAATCGGATAACGATATTCGTGATACGCTTTCTCTCTTTTTCATTTCTTTTCCTTTCCCGGCATTGGACAGAGCAAAGAACCTTTGCATTTTGGAGCCGGATCATCTATACTATTCTCAACATAACAAGAAACAGGGAGGTTTTATCCTATGGCTGTCAGAGCGGATTTTCATATGCACTCCTGTCATTCGGGAGATGGCAATATCCCAATGGAGGAGATGATACGTCAGGCCGTCAGTGCCGGTATGGAATGGATCTGTTTTACGGAGCATCAGGACTTTGATTATCCGGCTATCCCGGACATGCCTGAGGATCTCTTTTTGCTGGATACCGGGGCGTATGTTCGGGATTTGCTGCGGTGCCGGGAGCAGTTTGCAGAGAAGATCCGCATCGGCTTTGGCGTGGAACTGGGACTGCAGCCGCATCTGGCAGCAAAGCACAAACAATATGTCCGTACTTCGCAGTTTGATTTTGTCATCGCTTCTTCTCATATCTGTCATCGGCGTGATCCCTATTATCCGTCTTTTTATGCAGGGCGCAGCGAAGAGGAGGCGTACCGTGAATATTTTCATTCTGTTTTGGAGAATATCCGCAGTTTTGAAGAGTTTGATGTATATGGGCATCTGGATTATGTGGTTCGTTATGGCCCCTCCAAAGACAGAGAATACACCTATGAAGCATACAGGGATATCCTGGATCAGATTCTGCTGTCGCTTGTGCAAGCCGGGAAAGGACTGGAACTCAATACCGGCGGCCTGAAACAGGGCCTGCGGGAACCCAATCCCTGCCGGGCCATTCTCAGGCGCTACCGGGCCCTGGGCGGGGAGATCATTACTGTGGGAAGTGATGCGCATACACCGGACGCGGTCGGATACGAATTTGACAAAGCGGCAGAGATATTAAGAGACTGCGGTTTTTCTTATTATGCCACGTTTGAGGAACGCACTCCCAAATACCACAAACTGTGACAGTATTTGGCAAAAGCCAGGCAGGAAACGCCATTGGAAAAAGCAGTGGCGTTTCCTGCCCGGTGTGTATGTCAGCTGTTTGTCGTACAATAATAGGTATAGTAGGCGGTCAGGTCATCTCCAAAGACTGCAGCCAGTTCCGGGTGGGATTCTTTGTAGGTCAGGACATGGAAAGACGCACAGCCCTGTCTGCCCTCCTGCATGCCGGAAAGCAGGAAATGCTGGAAAAGGAGTGTGGCATCGGTTCCGTATAAAGCGGCCACATCCGGATTGGCGGCGGCGTAGAACGAAGCGTCAAATACAAGGGCATAATTGATGACAGCGGCGGGGGCTGTCTCCGGTTCGACCATGGCGATAGAAGCATCCGGCGGGGTGGGTTCTGACGGCAGGATTTGCGGCGAAGCAGGCTGGGGGTCCGGGATAGCAGGCTGCGGCGCATCGTAGGGACATATACCGCCCTCGTGGAGATGAGCCGGATAACCATGATGATAGTGATAAGAGCCCAGCCCGCTTTTGTTTTTGTAATCGTGGTGTCCGCCGTTTGCGTCGGTCCTTCCGGAATGGGCGGATGCAGTCAGTGTTGTGGCAGGACCGCAGAGCGCGGTGAGGGAAAGTGCACAGGCCAGACCGTAGGCGGCCAGCCGTTTCGGTAAGTGTTTCATGGGTTTTCCTCCTATTGTAAGTCCCGCATCTGCCCCACCCGTGCCGCATCAGGGATACAAGTTCGCCGTCAGAGTCGTCGTACTTGTATCCGGGCCCATGCGGGGTAGATGCTGAGTAAGTTGTTTTTAGTTTATCATATATTGGCGGGGAAGGAAAGCCGCAGGTAGTTGTTATCCACGACAAACGTATGAAAACATAAATGGTGTCCCTTATGGATGGCAAAGCAAAATGGGGTCATGTATGTGTTTGCGGTGTGTTGTTGTCGTGTCAGAAGGAGAAGAGAAAATGCGATATGATTATCTGGTAGTGGGGGCCGGGCTGTTCGGTTCAATTTTTGCACATGAGGCAGGGAAGAAAGGAAAGAAGGTGCTGGTGGTAGACCGGCGGCCTCATGTGGGAGGAAATATTTATACAAGGGAAGTGGCAGGGATACAGGTCCATGAATATGGTGCGCATATTTTCCATACTTCCGATGAGGAGGTCTGGAATTATATCAATCGTTTTGCCGTGTTTAACAGGTATACCAATGCTCCGGTAGCCAGGTATGGCAAAGAGTTATATAATCTTCCTTTTAATATGAATACGTTTCATGCCATGTGGGGGGTATTGACACCGGAGGAGGCAAGGGCAAGGATTGCAGCGCAGATTGAGGAGGCGGGGATCGGAGAGCCTAAAAATCTGGAAGAGCAGGCCATCAGTCTGGTAGGACGGGATATTTATGAGAAGCTGGTGAAGGGATACACAGAAAAGCAGTGGGGGCGAAGGGCAACAGAGTTACCGGCTTTTATCATCCGTCGTCTGCCGGTCAGGTTTGTCTATGATAATAATTATTTTAATGATATATATCAGGGGATTCCGGTGGGTGGTTATACGCAGATCATAGAAAAGATGCTGGACACTGATGGGGTGGAGGTGCGGCTGAACACGGACTTTCTGCAGGAGCGGGAGTCGTTGTCGGAAATGGCAGACCGGATTGTCTATACAGGGATGATCGATGCATATTATGAGTATTGCTATGGGGAACTGGAATACCGGAGTCTGCGGTTTGAGACAGAGATTTTGGAAACGGAAAATTATCAGGGGAATGCAGTGGTCAACTATACGGAATATGAAGTCCCCTATACGAGGATCATTGAACATAAGCATTTTGAATTTCAGTGTCAAAATGGCAAAAGCAATCCCCGGACCGTGATTACAAAAGAATATCCCCATGTCTGGAACCATGGGGATGAGCCATATTACCCGATGAATGATGAAAAGAATAACAGTATGTATGAAAAATACCGTGCCAAGGCTGCCGGAGAAGAAAAGGTGATTTTTGGCGGCAGACTGGGGCTGTACCGGTATTTTGATATGCATCAGGTAGTGCGGGCCGCGCTGGAATGTGTCGCCACCTTCTGTTAAGCTGCATTCACTGTGACAGCAGCCCGTGATCAGTCTATCCGGGCAGTGCGTAGCCGTTGCAGGTCGCTGTAAAAGGACGGATAGGAGATGTTCACACATGCATCATCAGAAATCGTAGTCTCGCCTTCTGCCCGCAGGGCGGCGATGGCGAAACTCATGGCGATGCGGTGGTCATTGTGAGAATCCAGCGCTGCACCGTGGAGCGGCCGGCCGCCGCGGATTATCATTCCATCCGGCGTCGCTTCCACATCACAGCCCATGGCAGCCAGATTTCGAGTCATGACATCAATGCGGTTCGATTCTTTCACTTTCAGTTCGGCGGCATCCCGGATGATGGTGGTGCCTTTGGCAAAGGCGGCCATCACGGCGATCACCGGCAGTTCGTCGATCAGTGTGGGAATCAGGCTGCCGCCGATTTCCGTGCCGCGCAGATCGGCGGAGCGGATCAGGAGATCAGCGGAGACTTCTCCGCTGTCGGTGCGGATATTTTCCAGAGAGAGATCCGCACCCATCGCTTTGGCGACCCTGAGGATACCGTCTCTTGTGGGATTGATGCCTACATTTTGAATGTGGACTTCGGAGTTTGGCACGAGAGAGGCGGCAGCGATAAAGTAGGCGGCAGAGGAAATATCGCCGGGAACATGGATTTTGCAGGCGCGGAGGGGGCTGCCGGGCCGGAGGCTGGCAGTGGTGCCCTGTGTGGTGATATCGGCGCCGAACAGACGCAGCATGATTTCCGAGTGATTGCGGCTGACATAAGGTTCCGTTACCTCTGTCGTGCCCTCAGCGTAAAGACCTGCCAGTAAAATGGCAGATTTCACCTGCGCGGAGGCTACTTTTGTCGTATAATGGATGCCGTGCAGGGGAGCACCTTTGATCAGAAGCGGTGCACAGTCATTGCTGTTTTCGCTGACTATCTGAGCGCCCATCTGAGACAGCGGTTCCATGATACGCCTCATCGGACGTTTTTGGACAGAGGCATCCCCGGTGAGCCTTGTGGAAAATTCCTGCGCGGCCAAAATACCGGAGAGCAGCCTGGTGGTAGTGCCGCTGTTGCCAGCATCCAGTGTGACTGCGGGAGCCGTCAGGCCATGGAAACCTTTGCCATGTACGAGAATATGCCCGGCTCCTTTTTTCTCAATCGAAATGCCCAGCCTGCGGAAACACTCGATTGTGGAGAGGCAGTCCGCGCCTTCGAGAAAGTCAGTGATCTCGGAGGTGCCTTCCGCCAGAGAGGCGAGCATCACACTGCGGTGTGAGATGGATTTGTCTCCCGGCACTGCTATGACACCCTGAAGTTTTTGTGCTTTATGAAATTTCATGATGATCTAGATTCCTTTCTTCTGGTTTAGAAGTGGCACGCCGTCTATTTTTTCTCATGGATACCATATCCTTTGTTCTTCAGGATGGAGACTGCCTGTTGCAGCCCCGTCTCCTCGTGAAATTCAATCCGCAGTACGCCTTCTTCCAACTCCCTGTTATGGGTGATACCGATATTTTTGATGCTGATACCGTTGAGCGCCAGAATCGTGGCGATGGAGGCCAGTGCCCCCGGTTCGTCGGCGATGTCGATGCGGATGGAAAAGTCTTTCTTGATCGGGCCGCTGCCGGCCTCGATAAAGGAATCACGGTATATACGGGCACCATTAAAAAAGTCATAGATTTCCTGTGAAATGCCCTGATCAATCTGTGTCCGGATCTGCTGCAGAGTGGAAATATAGTTTCCAAGCAGAACGGAAATATGATCGCGGTTGGTCAGACAGATCTGTTGCCACATGGCAGAAGAGGAGGAGGCGATCCGGGTGATATCTTTGAACCCGCCGGCGGCAATCATCTTCATAATGCCATCCCCGGAATCACTGTCCCGCACCAGATTGACGAGAGAGGCAGCGATTACGTGCGGCAGATGGCTGACCGCTGCTGTCACATAGTCGTGGATGTCATAGGAGAGGATAAGGGGGATGGCACCGATATCCGTGACCAGCTTCTGATAAAAATCCACCTTTTCCCGGGAAACTGCATCCGTGGGCGTGAGGATATAGTAGGCGTTTTCCAGCAGCTGTGCCCGGGAGTTGGCATAGCCATAGCGCTCGCTGCCTGCCATGGGATGACCTCCGATAAACATATGCGCCAGCCCCAGAGAGGCAATCTGTTCGTGGATCCCGGTCTTGACACTGCCGACATCGGTGAGGATACAGTCCTTTGGCAGATGCGGCGCAAGACGGCGCAGATTTTCGGTGTTGTCCGAAACCGGTGCACAAAGGAACAGGATATCGCAGTCACGAAAGGCATCGCCCGGCGTCTCTGTTATCACATCGGCAATGCCGTCTTTTTGTGCCTGCCGCAGGGTATCTGCGTTGGTATCACAGGCATATATCTGTACATGTTTTCTTTTTTCTTTCAGTGCCCTGGCGATGGAGCCGCCGATCAGGCCCAGGCCGAGAAAGCCACAGGAGACTGTTTTCATGGAACGGTTTTCCTTTCCCGGCAGCGCCGTAAAACGTGTACGGATGGCTGCCTTTTTTGCGTTGATTGTTGCGGGCGATGAGCCAAATGGCAGGCCGCCGATTATCAACAATATAACACGTCAAAGGGGGAAGGTCAATGGAACAGGCGGCTATTCCCACGACAAACGCATAAGTGATAAAGGGTAACATGTATGAAGAGACAGAAACTGAAAAAGCCTGTGATACAAGCGCAGGCGCCGCCTTGAAAGTCAGGAAGAACAGGCAGTGCTTATGGCAGATCTGTGATCTTAACAGAACGGTTTCAGCGTGGGGCGTGGAGGGGTAAAGGAACTAAAATATTGGTGAACTTGTGCAAAATACTTGTAATTATGGACAGAATTTAGTAAAATATCCCCATGGGGAATTTGAAAGGATAAGAAATTCCTGTAAATCTTGGCAGATACCCAAAACAGCATAAATTGGAGGAATTTAATATGAATGTTTACACGACTGACAAAATTCGCAATGTAGTACTGTTGGGACACGGCGGAGCGGGAAAGACATCTCTGGCAGAGGCAATGGCTTATCTGGCAGGTCTGACTTCCAGAATGGGCAAAGTGACCGATGGCAATACTGTCAGCGATTTCGGAAAAGAAGAGCAGAGAAGGAAGTTTTCCATCAGCACTTCGGTGATTCCGCTGGAATGGGAAGGCACCAAGATTAATGTTTTAGATACCCCTGGTTACTTTGATTTTGTAGGTGAAGTGGAAGAGGCGGTCAGTGCGGCGGATGCGGCTGTTATCGTTGTTTCCGGTAAGGCCGGTATGGAAGTGGGGACGGAGAAGGCATGGGAACTCTGCGAAAAATATAAGCTGCCCCGGATGATATTCGTCACCGATATGGATGTGGACAATGCCTCTTACCGGCAGGTAGTGGCGGATATGACGGAGAAATACGGCAAGAAGATGGCACCTTTCCATCTGCCGATCCGTGAAAATGAGAAATTTGTGGGCTATATCAATGTGATCAGCGAGACCGGACACAGGTGGAAAGACAAGGAAGTGGTGGACTGTGAGATTCCGGAGTACAGCAGAGCCAACCTGCAGGTATGCAGGGACACGTTGATTGAGTCTGTGGCAGAGACAAGTGAAGAATTTATGGACCGTTATTTTGCAGGGGAGTCGTTCTCGGAAGCGGAAATCCGTGCGGCAGTGCGGCTCAATGTTATGGATGGTACGATCGTACCTATGTCCATGGGCTCCAATATTCTCTGCCAGGGTATTTATACATTGCTGGATGATATTGTGAAGTATTTCCCCAGCCCGGAAAACAGAGAGATCGCTGGTGTGAATATGAAGAGTAACGAAGTGTTCCAGGCCGATTATGATTTCTCCAAAGCGAAATCAGCTTATATCTTCAAGACGATCGTAGATCCTTTTATCGGCAAATATTCTCTTGTCAAGGTTTGCTCCGGTGTCTTTAAGGCGGATGATCTGATCTATAATCAGGATAAGGAGACGGAAGAAAAGGCAGGTAAGCTGTATGTACTGCAGGGTAACAAACCGTTGGAAGTGCCGGAACTGCATGCGGGAGATATCGGAGCTATTGCCAAGCTGACTGCGGCGAGGACGGGGGATACCCTTTCCACTAAGGCGACACCGATCCGCTTCGGCAAGACGGAAGTTTCCACACCGTATACATATTTGCGTTATCATGCCAAGAATAAAGGTGATATTGATAAGATATCCCAGTCCCTGCAGAAGATGATGCATGAGGATCTGACGCTGAAAGCAGTCAATGACAGTGAGAACAGGCAGATGCTGTTATATGGTATGGGCGATCAGCATCTGGAGATCGTGGTCAGCCGTCTGAAAAATGAATATAAAGTGGAAATCGAACTTTCCAAACCCAAGGTGGCATTCCGTGAGACAATACGGAAAAAATCTGATGTGGAATATAAATATAAGAAACAGTCCGGCGGACACGGACAGTATGGCCATGTGAAAATGCGTTTTGAAAGTTCCGGCAACCTGGAAGAGAGTTTCGAATTCTCGCAGGAGGTTGTGGGCGGCGCCGTTCCCAAGAATTATTTCCCGGCTGTAGAGAAAGGATTGCAGGAATCGGTGCTCAGAGGGCCTCTGGCTGCTTATCCCGTTGTAGGTGTAAAGGCTGTTTTATATGACGGCTCTTATCATCCGGTGGATTCTTCCGAGATGGCGTTTAAGATGGCTACGATTCAGGCGTTTAAGAAAGGCTTTATGGAAGCACAGCCGATTCTGCTGGAGCCTATCGCGTCTCTGAAAGTGACGGTTCCGGATCAGTATACGGGCGATGTGATGGGTGATCTGAATAAGCGCAGAGGCCGGGTACTTGGCATGAATCCCATTGCGGGCGGCAAGCAGGTGATCGAGGCCGATATTCCGATGACAGGGCTGTTTGGCTATTGTACGGATCTGCGTTCCATGACAGGCGGACGGGGCGTATATGCCTATGAGTTTGCACGTTATGAGCAGGCGCCTTCGGATATTCAGGAGAAGGAAGTGGCAGATCGTGCAGCCAAAGTGGCAGAAAATACCGATCTGTAAAAGAATATGATCGAATACAGGAGAGCGACGGCAGGTGTGGGTGACAATGACCCCTGGAAGCCTGTCCGTGGCTCTCCTGTTGTTTTTGTTTCCTGTACTACAGACTGCCAATCTTAATAATTTTTTTAGAGACGGATACAGGAATATGTAGTATAATTTTCCACATACTATAGGGAACATGATCGGAAATGTTCCTGGAAAACGGATATATTTCAGTGGAAAAAGGTAACGGCTCACACAGGTCACTGTCTGAACTGTTGCAGAAAAAGAAAAGGACAGTGAACTTATGAAAAAAATGACACGTAATCTGCTTTTTATCGTCGCGGGTATTGTGACTGCGGGGATTCTGTATTATATTTATCTGCCGGCGGTGAACATTCATTCTGCCAGCTTCTGGTTTTTTATGATGGGCATGCTGGTGGTGGCCATGCTGATCTATGGCGTTAAGCGGGCAGGGAGAGAACTTTTGCTTTTTGATGGCGGGCATCTGAGGCTGAATCCGGACTTTGGCGAGATGAAGGGACTTAAGTATCTGGGGATATTGCTGCTGGCGGTATTTCTTGTCTTTCTTCTGGGCAGTATTTTATCCTCTCCTATTGTCAATGCGTCAAAGTATCAGCAGCTTTTGACGATAGAGGAGCGGAATTTTGCGGATGATATCAAAGAGGCGGACTACAATACGATCCCGCTTCTGGATAAGGGCAGCGCGGCGCTGCTTGGCAACCGTAAAATGGGCAGTCTGGTAGATATGGTGTCGCAGTTTGAGGTGAGTGATGACTATACGCAGATCAATTATCAGGGGAAACCCGTGCGCGTGACACCACTTTCCTATGCCAGTCCGATCAAATGGCTGACCAATAATAAAAAGGGGATTCCCGCGTATATTCTGATTGATATGGCAACGCAGAACACGGAGTGTATCAAGCTGCAGGCGGGAATACGCTATTCCAAGTCGGAATATTTTAACCGCAATCTTTACCGCCATCTGCGGTTCCACTATCCGACCTATATTTTTGATGACCAGCTTTTCTTTGAGATAGACGAGGAGGGGACACCATACTGGGTATGTCCGGTGAAGAAGTTTAACATCGGACTGTTCGGCGGGCAGACAGTGGGCAATGTGGTGCTTTGCAATGCCATCACCGGGGAATGTGTGGATTATGCGGTGGAAGATGTGCCGCAGTGGGTGGATAAGGTGTATTCGGCGGAACTTCTGACACAGTTGTACGATTATTCCGGCATACTCAAACATGGTTTTCTTAACAGCGTACTGGGACAACGGGACTGCCTGAAATCCACCAATGGCTATAATTATATTGCGCTGGATGATGATGTGTGGGTATATTCCGGTGTCACCAGTGTCAGCGGCGATCAGTCAAATGTGGGATTTGTGCTGATGAACCAGCGTACCATGGAGACGCGCTTTTATAAAGTGGAAGGGGCGATCGAGGATTCGGCCATGTCTTCTGCGGAAGGACAGGTGCAGAATCTGGGCTATGTGGCAACATTTCCCCTGCTTTTGAATATTGCTGATGAGCCCACTTATTTTATGGCACTGAAAGATGCTTCCGGCCTGGTCAAAAAATATGCCATGGTCAATGTGCAGAAGTACCAGTGGGTGGCGATCGGAGATACGATACAGGAATGTGAAAAAAGCTACAGCGCATTACTGAACACCAATGGTATCATTAGCCGGAACGCGGATACCCTGAAGTCTGTCTCGGGAAAGATAACGGCCATTGCACCGGTGGTGCTGGATGGGAACACCCATTACTATATCTGCCTGGAACATGAGCAGGATGTTTTTGATGTCGATCTCTCGGATGAGAAACTGATCGGTATCATCCGTTACCGGGAAGGGCAGCGGATTACGCTGGGCTATACGGAGGGATACGGCCTTCACAGCGTGAAAGAGATCGGGTAAGGAAAGCATTTTTGCTGGCAGGATTTACCAGTTTAAGTTCTATTCATTTCGTTGACAAATAATGACAAAATACGTAAACTGAATATAGGCATACAGCGATTCAGAACGAGAGACAGATAAGGGAACCGGCGCAGATGTGGAAAGGGCAGGTCAGGGATGAATTGCTGGTTAGATGGGAACAGCAGGGAAAGGAGAGATTGCATGCGTAAAACAGGGAGAAAGATTCTGACAATGATTCTGACTTTTTCCATATGTATGACTGTATTGCTTCCGCTGCGGACGGAAGCCAGGGTTCCGGAGGTAAGGCATACGCCTGACTGGACCAAGTCATCAGCCGTATGGCAGGTCAGTGATGGTGTCACGGCTTATATAAGGGATGGGGTACTTTACTTTGAAGGAAATGGTGTGATTCCGGATTACACCAATGACAATCTGTCAGACCGTCCGTGGCATACTTCCCTCTTCGGCACTGTAGTGGTGGGAACAGGGATTACGGACATCGGTACAAGGGCTTTTGCAGAGTTTAAAAACCTGAGATATTTCTTTATTCCCAGTACGACTTTTGTATCTGACAGTTCGGTATTTCATAAGATAGACAGCAGTCCGGTGGTGCGTATCCAGGGAAGTGAAGAAACGACAAGAATGATCGGAAACAAGATTCCCTATACCAGCCTTGACAGCTGGGCAGCCGTGGCCCAAAGTACTTCTTATAATACGCTCTATGTGGTGGATAACGGCGCGGTCAAGACCTCTTTCAGACAGAAGACATATCCGAATCTCGAGCGGGTGTTCAGTGCGGACAATCCGGATATTGACCGTCCCAGCAAGCTGCGCGAGCAGGACGGGGAACAGCTTCAGCCCTATTCGTCACCGCTGCGGTTTGCACCGGGTTATGAGATGGCAGGCAGAGCCGTTACTTCCAAAGTAATCAAGCCGGGAACCGCCTACCTGAATGTGATCGCGGATTATCTGAATTATATGTATCCCGAGTATACCTATGGGCAGACCTGTACCAATATGGTGACAACCGGTGATCAGGTATATCCGGTGCTGGAGGAGCCGAAACAGTATCAGTTCCGGATTCCGCAGCAGCTTCAAAGCCCGGGCCGGGTATTTAAGGTAATCCTGGTTGCCGACGGACAGCATATGGTACTGGATGACATGGATGACTCCGACACGACGATTACTTTTACGACAGAGAAAGGGACGTTTACCTATAGTATCATTTATACACCGTAAAAGCCGGTGGATGAAAAAGAATCCGGAGCGGGGCAGTTTTGCAGCCTCGCCCCGGATTCTTTTTGTGTTTTTGTGATAGTTCTTCTCTGCCGGAAAAAGAGGAACCAGTCAGATCCTTTTCCGTTTCTGTCCCTCATACCTGTCAGCTACAAAAGCCAGCCATGCATGCGTTTGTCGTGTCGCCTATGAAGATATACTTGACAATATGGACGGGGAAAACTAAAATAATGAGACAGGAGGAATATAAAAATGGCGATACCTTACAATCATAGAGAAATAGAAGAGAAGTGGAGAAAAGAATGGGAGGCTCATCCTGTCAATGTGGATGACGGGAAGAAACCAAAATATTATTGTCTGGATATGTTTCCCTATCCCTCAGGGAAAGGGCTGCATGTAGGACACTGGAGAGGCTATGTGATCTCTGATGTGTGGAGCCGTTATAAGATGTTAAACGGCGGACATTATATCATCCATCCGATGGGCTGGGATGCCTTTGGCCTTCCGGCAGAGAACTTTGCCATTAAGATGGGGGTTCATCCTGCCAAATCCACGGCGGAAAATATAGCAAATATCAAAAGACAGATCAATCAGATTGCCGCCCTGTATGACTGGGATATGGAAGTCAATACGACGGACCCTGATTTTTATAAATGGACGCAGTGGATCTTTGTGAAAATGTTCAAAGAAGGTCTCGCCTATGAAAAAGAGATGCCGATTAACTGGTGTCCTTCCTGTAAGACAGGGCTTGCCAATGAAGAAGTCGTAAACGGCAAGTGCGAGCGCTGCGGCGCGGATGTGACCAAGAAGAATCTGAAGCAGTGGATGCTGAAGATCACAAAATATGCAGACCGGCTCTTACATGATCTGGATAAACTGGACTGGCCGGAAAAAGTAAAAAAAATGCAGGCAGACTGGATCGGGAAGTCTTATGGCGCGGAAGTGGATTTTCCGGTGGATGGCAGAGCGGATCAGATCACAGTCTATACTACCAGGCCGGATACTCTGTATGGGGCTACTTTTATGGTGCTTGCACCGGAGCATGCCCTGGCCCGCGATCTGGCGGTGCCGGAGACAGAAGCTGCCGTGGAGCGTTATATTTATGAGGCCTCTTTGAAATCCAATGTGGACAGACTGCAGGATAAGGAGAAAACGGGCGTCTTTACCGGCAGCTATGCCATCAATCCGCTCAATGGTGCGAAGATACCCATCTGGCTGTCCGACTATGTCCTGGCTGACTATGGTACTGGTGCGATAATGTGTGTGCCGGCCCATGATGACAGGGATTTTGAGTTTGCGACCAAATTTGGGATTCCCATCATACAGGTTATCGCCAAAGACGGAAAAGAGATCGAAAAGATGACAGAGGCCTATACACAGGCCGAAGGTACTATGATCAATTCCGGGGAATGGAACGGAATGGAGAGTGCCGTCTTGAAAAAGGAAGCACCTGCCATGATTGAAAAGCAGGGTATGGGCCGTAAGACTGTTAATTATAAGCTGCGCGACTGGGTCTTTTCCAGACAGCGCTACTGGGGTGAGCCGATTCCCATTATCCATTGTCCCAAGTGCGGCTGTGTGCCGGTGCCGGAGGAGGAATTGCCGCTGCTGCTTCCGGAGGTGGAATCTTATCAGCCTACCGGTACGGGAGAGTCGCCGCTGGCTGCTATTGAGGAGTGGGTAAATACCACCTGTCCTGTGTGCGGCGAGCCTGCCAAAAGGGAGACTAATACGATGCCGCAGTGGGCGGGGTCGTCCTGGTATTTCCTGCGCTATGTGGACAGCAAAAATGAGAAAGAGCTGGTGAGCAGAGAGAAAGCGGACAAATACCTGCCGGTTGATATGTATATCGGCGGTGTGGAACATGCGGTATTACATCTTCTGTATTCCAGATTTTATACGAAATTCCTGCATGATATCGGAGTGGTTGACTTTGACGAACCGTTCCACAAGCTGTTTAATCAGGGTATGATAACGGGCAAGAATGGGGTTAAGATGGCCAAATCCAAAGGGAATGTGGTATCTCCCGATGAACTGGTGCAGGATTATGGCTGTGATTCTCTGCGTATCTATGAACTGTTTGTGGGACCGCCGGAACTGGACTCTGAATGGGATGACCGGGGGATTGACGGTGTGTACCGGTTCCTTACCAGGTTGTGGAAACTGGTACTGGACAATAAGGATAACTGCGTGGAGCCTACAGGGGAGATGATTAAGATCCGTAACAGGATGATCCATGATATCACACAGCGTCTGGAAGGTTTCAGCCTTAATACGGTGATTTCGGGCTTTATGGAGTATAATAATAAGATGACCGAGATGGCCAGAAGAGAGGGAATCGACAAAGAGACACTGCGCACGGTAGTCGTGCTGCTGGCTCCTTTTGCACCGCATATCAGTGAGGAACTCTGGCGGGCACTGGGAGAGACGGACTCCGTGTTTCACGCCGTATGGCCGGTAGCGGATCAGGAAGCTATGGCCGATACGGAAAAAGAGGTTGCCGTACAGATCAATGGCAAGACCAGGACAGTGATCAAAATACCGGCGGACTGCTCCCGGGAGGAAGCGGTGGAAGCCGGAAAAGCCGCTCTGGGAAAGAAGCTGAGCGGGACTGTGATCAAAGAAATATATGTACCGGGCAGGATCATTAATATCGTTGTAAAATAGATTTCCAGGAGAGGGGAGCGGAGGAAGATGAGAAATGGTAAAGAAGTGATCTTGCTTGTGGAAGGAAATGAAGAAATCCGGCGCGTGGAAACGGACTTTCTGGAAGATAAGCACTGTGAAGTGATCGGCATGGAAGATGGCAAACAGGCGCTGGATTATCTGAAAGAGAATCCTTACGATACGGATCTTGTACTGACGTCCATTGATGCCCCGGTCATTGACGGAAAGGAACTGCTGCGGCTGTTAAAACTTTCACAGCGTATGAAGGATATTCCGGTAATGGTCAAGCTGCCCATGGACAGAGCAGAGGACCGCACCGAGGTTATGAACAATGGGGCGGAGGATGTCCTCTTGACACCATATGACGAACGCGCCATGTTTCACCGGATTGACAATATCATTATGGCAAAGAGGCGTCCCTTTTGCGTCAATATCATGGAAGAGGCTGTGGTCCGGGAACTTGACAGACATATTGACGAACTCGGAGTATGCAAATGCCGGCAGTGCAGAAAGGATATCCAGACACTGGCGCTGAATCGGGTAAAACCCAAATATGTCTCTTCCGAGCGGGGGAAGATTCTGTCAGGACTGGATCAGTTGTCCAGCGATTATCTTCCCGATATTCTCTGCGCCCTTACGGAAAGTGCGGAGATCGTGAAGAAGAATCCGAGGCACAACTGATAACAGAAAAACTCTGGGGGACAGCCGGGATGATCTGGCGGTCTCTCAGAGTTTTTTTGTTTATTGCTGGTTTTTCTGTTGCATAAGTCTGGCGATCTTATCCATGCGGGCGATTTCTTCTTCCGTGCTGTGCTTTTTTACGACAGTTATGATCAGATCCATTTCTTCCTTGGAAAAAGAGACGGATTTGTCTTTTTCCCGTTTGGCAATATTCATCAGGAAGGGAAGCAGTTCTTTGGGAGACAGCTTTTTTCCTTCAAATACCATCATTTGCAGAAAATCCAGCTTGGCTTTATCGATCCCAGTGAGGGCGGGGTCTTTCATCCATTCCGGTTCATTCATGATTCATTCCTCCTTTTAACAGTTCCATGACCGCCTGCTGTTCGGGACCCAGCATAGACAGCAGGGTGTCGATATCCGGCATCTGCATACCGTTTCCCCCGGTGCTGCCTTCGCCCGGCGCAGATGCGTCCGACATAGACTGCATCATTTCCATCATTTCCATCATACTTTTATAGGTTTCCATAGAGGACATAAGCTGTTCAAAGCGGTGCAGCATCTGCTTTTGCGAATCGCTGCAATAGGGCAACAGGGAAGGCAGAACCTTGAGGATCTCCTGTTCCTGTCCGCTCTGTCCGTCAAAAAGGCGGTGAGAATGTTTTTCGAAATAGGAAATGGTATATTGCAGTTCCTGATATTTGATATAAATGGCAAGATATTTCTGCATGGGACGGTCAAAACATGGCAGGAGAGTTTTCATGATCTGTATCTGATTTGTGGTGAACAGCATGTCAAAGGCTGCTACATTGTCCTGCTCTTTTTCATCCATAGGAATATCTCTCCATCTTCCTTATTAAGACTTATGCCGTAGTGGCAGAAGATATGTGAAAAATAACCCCAAACGGGTATTTTAACACGGAAAAGGGGACGGCTGGCGCCGCCCCCTTTCCGAAATTAACAGGAAACTTTTCGGCTTTCCTGTATCGGGTCATGACTGCCCGTATGAGCCAGAATGGCTCTTTTCAGAGAATTGACAGACTGATCAGCAGCAGCAGAGCAGGATCAGTATCCAGAGGATATTGCTGCCGCAACCATTGCCGCAACCGCATCCATCGTTGTTGCCGCCGCCGCAGATATTGAAGCCACCGCATCCGCAGTTCATGCCGCCGCCGAAGCCGCCGTTGCCGCACAGGCAGAATAAAATGATGATCCAAAGGAAGTTGCCGCATCCGCAGTCGTTGGAAGGAGCATTGTTGCATCCGCAGGAAGTAGCTGTTAAGTCGCTCATAAAAGCCTCCAAATGTTTATTTATGGTTTATACTATGTGGCGGGGCTTGCCTTGTTTCTGGTTATTTCAAAAATTTTTTTCTGTTGCCGGAAGAAAATTGAAAAAGTGTGGGCAGTCTGTTATACTTATGGGCGGAGAGAATTTATAACATAGGAAAAAGGGGAATCCGATATGAATGAATTGATTCAGCTTTATCTTGTTTTTTTGCGGATAGGCGGCCTGACGTTTGGCGGCGGGCTGGCCATGCTGCCTATGCTGAAATATGAACTGGTGGAAAAAAAGGGGTGGATCTCAGAAGAAGATCTGCTGGACTGTTATGCCATCGGACAATGTACGCCAGGTATCATTGCCGTCAATACATCTACCTTTGTGGGCTATAAGAGAAAGGGTGTGATCGGCGGTATTGTATCCACGCTTGGTATGATTACACCTTCGATTGTGATTATCACGCTGGTCGCTATCTGTCTGCAGGCTTTTATTGAGAATGTGTGGGTACAGCATGCGATGATGGGCGTAAGGGCGGTGGTATGTGCCCTGATGCTGAATACGGTCGTAACACTGGGGAAAAAGAGTCTGAAAAATGCGTTTTGCTTTGCCGTGTGCGCAGGGGCTTTTCTTTTGGCCATGTTTGTGGATATTCCTACGGTCTGCATCGTTATCATAGCGGCGGTGATCGGTATCGCCGTAACTGTATGGGGAGGTAAAAAAGTATGAATCCGGGTCTGATGGGACGTATGTTCTGGGAATTTATGAAAATTGGCCTGTTTGCCGTGGGCGGCGGCCCGGCGACCCTGCCGTATCTGATGGATCTGACAAAAAAGTATGACTGGTATACGATGGAAGACCTGACCAATATGATTGCCATCAGTGAATCTACGCCGGGGCCTCTGGGACTGAATATGGCTACTTATGCCGGTTTCCATACGCTGGGAACCTTTGGCGGTGTGATATCCACACTGGGCCTTGTGCTTCCGAGTGTTGTCATTATCATTCTGGTAGCAAAATTTCTGGAAAATTTTAATGAAAACAAGTATGTCCAGGGTGCTTTTGCAGGCATCCGTCCGGCTGTTACGGCGCTGATTGCCGCTGCCGTTTACAGTGTATGCAAGGTATCTTTGTTTGTGGAAACGCAGGGGCAGTATGAGCCTGCCGTTAAGACCATCATCCTCTGTGTGATTGTATTTGCTCTGTTACAGGTGAAAAAGCTGCAGAAATATCATCCGGCGTTGTGGTTGTTGTTTGCCGTGGTCATCGGGATCGTTTTTCGGTTCTGATTGCTGTATCACGCATTTTTGTCTGTTGTATGCGGACAGGCAGGGTTGATCAATGTGACAATGGAAAAGAAGTATAGCGGATGGCAGTTTTGGGGATGACTGAAAGAGAACAGACAACCGGTGACTGAAAAAGGTGATAAGAAAAAGGCATGAATCAGACAGATAATAAAAAAAGATGTATCCTGGTCTGCGCAGGAGATATGGAGGTTGCAGAGATTGCTGTCAGGGACGGGGACATGGTGATCGCTGTTGACGGCGGATATCTGTATTGCCAGGTGCTTGGGATAGAACCGGATGTGCTGATCGGAGATTTTGATTCTCTGGGGGAACCATGCGACGTGCTGACCGGTGAGATGGAGTATGTCGAGGATTTGCCGGAGCATGTACCCGGAAGAGAGAAAAATACCGGAAAGAGAAAGATCATACGACTGAATCCGGTAAAAGACGACACAGATACGCTGGCGGCTCTGCGCTATGGCCTGGAGCAGGGATATGAGGAATTTCATTTATACTGTGCACTGGGCGGGCGCCTGGAACATACCATCGCTAACCTGCAATGTCTGCTTTTTTTAAAGCATGCCGGGGCGATGGGGTATATCTGGGATGGGAGCACCATGACTACGCTGATTCATAATGAATCGCTCACTTTCCGGCAGGAGATGGAAGGGCTGCTCTCTGTATTTGCCGTCGGGGAAAAGGCAGTGGGTGTCACCGAGGAAGGACTGAAATACCTGCTGGAGGATGCGACCCTGTCCAATGACTTTCCGGTCGGCATCAGCAATGAATTTATCGGAGAAAAGGCCGTGCTTTCCGTAAAAGACGGGACCCTGCTGGTGATTGTGCGCTGGGAATGACAAATATCTGGTATCTGTGAGAGGCGAGAAAAGGCAGGCCAGAGAAATTTTCCTCTCTGGTGTATCTGAGGCGGCATGAAAGGAATGGGTATTTGAGAAATTATGAAAAAAACAATGAGAGGTAAGAAAAGGACAGGATTTTTCCTGTTTTTGGCGGTTGCTTTATCGGTGATGCTCACACTTTCCGGCTGCGGCAGGAAAGAGGATGCAGCAGAGGAAACCGAAGAGATACAAGCCGCCGGTCAGGATCAGGCCGGAGATGGGCAAACAGGCCCGGAGACGGAAGAAAATGCGGCAGAGGAAACCGAAGAGGAAATACCGGAGGTACTGGAAGCCGTAGTGAGCGAGACTTCTGTGCAGGAGATTGCCACGACTGACAATGTGATCTTGTTGCGCAGCAGTGTACAGGATGTACGGGTAACCATTCCCGGCAATGCGGAAGCAGCGGAGCAGATCAACCAGTTTTTTGCGGACAGAAAGGCAGCCTTTGCAGACACAACAGAGGAATACCGTAAAATAGCGCAGGAAGACTGGGAGGAAAGGGCGGCTATGTCCGCCGCGCAGGAAGAGGATGAGGCGCCGGGAGAGGGACAGGAGACAGAGACAGCAGCGGATACCGGAGCAGAGGAGGCAGTCAGCTGGCAGTCCTATGAACTGGGTGTATCATTTTGTGTGAAACGGGTCGATGAGCGACTGATCAGTATCGTGGAGGACAGCTTTGAGTACACGGGCGGCGCTCACCCCAACTCGGTCAGAGTGGCTTATAATTTTGATACACAGACAGGGGAGCGCCTGAAGCTGGAAGATGTGGCCTCCGATCTGGATGAGATCAGAACAGAGAGTACGCAGTATCTGGGGGACATGTTCCAGGATGAGAAATGGCAGGAAGTGCTCTTTTCCGATTATAAAAATCATCTGGAAGATATTTTAACGGACAGCACCTGGTATACCGATGAGGAAGGGTTTCACATCATTTGTAATGAGTATATTATCACACCCCATTCGGAAGGAATCCTGGATTTTCTTCTGCCCTATGATGAGGTGGATGTAATAGCTGAGGGATACAAACCGGTCACCGGAACTGATACCCCTAAGGATGATCAATCTGGATCACCGCAAAGTAACGGGGACTGACTTCCTGCAATTTTTTTCGTATCATTTCTTTTAATTCCGGGATGGAATAATCGGTCTGGTAAGGCACGACCACATCAAAGATCAGATTGGTGTGTGTTGTGCCTTTTACGATGCGAAAATCGTGGAGAGACAGGCTGACATCAATCTGATACAGGATATCCGTTGCCAGTTTTCGACATTCCAGTGTCTCCTTATCATCGGTCATAACAGGGTCCATATGAATCACGGCAGAGCAGCGCAGTTCCCGCTGCAGCCTCTTTTCCACATTGTCGATCGTATCATGCAGCATTAGAATATCGCCTCCGGCGGCTACTTCCGCATGAAGGGAGATCATACGGCGTCCCGGGCCGTAGTCATGGACGATCAGGTCATGGATCCCCAGAATATGGTCATATTGGTTTACGATTTTATGAATATGGTCGGTAAAGGCCGGGTCCGGCGCCTGGCCCAGCAACGGACTGATGGTGTCTCTGGCAGCTTCGATCCCGCCATGGAATATCAGCAGTCCCACTAGGATACCGCACCAGCCGTCAATATGTAGGCCGGTGAAATGGGAGACCACAGCAGCCACGAGGACGGCAGATGTGGAAAAACAGTCGCTGAGGCTATCTATGGCGGTAGCCTGGAGGGAAGCAGAGTTGATTTTGCGTCCCAGTGCATGGTTATAACAATACATATAGAGCTTGACCAGAATAGAAAGCACAAGGATGGCACCGATCAACGGGGTGAAAACCGTCTCTTCCGGATGCAGGATCCGGGAGGCGGAAGTCCGGATCAGTTCCACGGCCATGAGCAGGATAATAATGGATACGATCAGACCGGAAATATACTCGCTTCTGCCGTGGCCAAAAGGATGGTCGGGATCGGCTTCCTGAGAAGCGATTCTGAAACCGATCATGGTAATGATGGAAGAACCGGCGTCAGAGAGATTGTTAAAGGCATCGGCGACGATGGAGACGGAACTGCCAAGGATTCCCGCCGCCAGCTTGGAGGCGAAAAGCAAAATATTAAAAAAAATGCCGACAATACCGCTGAGTATGCCGTATTTTTTTCGGATATCAGGATTCTCAGTGTCATTTGGGTTCGGGATGAACAGACGAAGGAGGAGTGTTACCATAGTTGTGATACCTGCCTTTGGGGATTGTGAATGTTTTCGTATATTATATAGGATAAAGTCTTGTGTGACAATAAGATTCTGTTCGTATACACGACAAACGCATGCATGGTTAAACGGGGAGGGGATTTTGGACATCTGAGACAAATTTTTCGCTCCGAAGAAGGATACCGCCATAATCACAGATTCTGGAAAAATGGACTTGGGACTTGTTTTTTACTTTTAAATATAATAAAATATAAAATGCTTCCGATAAAGTATATATATCTTATTAATATAAGCGATGCATGAAAGTAGTTGTTCTGCAGCATGGCAACAAGGGCAGCAGTGAAACGGGGAAAGCGGAGATAGAGAAAGATGAGAAAGGCGCAGAAAGAGCAGGCAGAAGGACTTGTCAGTCTGCTTGCACAGGCACATGAAGAGATCAGGAAGGCGGCCACAGCGGGCAATACCGATCTTGCGTTGGGGCTTTTGGCACAGTGCCAGGACGGCGCCATCAGCCTGGGCGATCTGATCGAAAAAACAGAAGGGGAAGGTTTTTCGACCATATCATTGCTGGAAGCGTATTGTGAACTTCTGTATCAGATCCATGAATCCTTTCTGCAGGAAGCGAATGAAAGCAAGGCAGGCAAAGCATATAAAAATCTCCGCAAAATGTTGATCCGGATCGAAAACAGCGTGCGCAGTGATATCAGGGTGCGGCGGGAAGCCGTGTTCCTGCCCTATAAGGCGTCCATGTGGGATTCTCTGGAGAGTATCTGGAAAGCCGCTGATGAAGACCCGGACTGTGATGCCTATGTGATCCCGATCCCCTATTATGATAAGAACCCGGACGGGAGTTTCCGGGAACTGCACTATGAAGGCGGCGAGTATCCGAAACATGTACCTGTTGTCTGGTATCAGGACTATGATTTTGAGGCGCGCAGGCCGGATATGGTCTTTATTCATAATCCCTATGATGACTGTAATTATGTGACGAGTGTACACCCGTCTTTTTATTCATCCGTATTAAAGCAGTATACAGAACGATTAGTATATGTGCCTTATTATGTACTGGGAGAACCCGATCCGGACAGGGAGGAATCTCTGGAAAAGCTGGAGCATTTCGTCACCGTACCCGGTGTATACAATGCCGACCGGGTAATCGTACAGTCGGAAGCGATGCGCAGGGCATACATAAAGATCCTGACAAGAGCAGCAGGCGCCGAGACAAAAAGTACCTGGAAAGAAAAGATACTGGGTCTGGGATCCCCTAAGTTTGACAAAGTGGCAGAGACAAAGCCGGAAGATCTGGAAATTCCACCAAACTGGCGCCGGGTGATAGAGAAAGCGGACGGAAGCCGGAAAAAGATCGTCTTTTATAATACGAGCGTGGTGGCACTGCTGGAGCACAATGAGAAGATGCTGGAGAAGATGCGCCATGTCTTTGAGGTGTTCCGTGAGAATCAGGAGGAAGTGGCGCTGTTATGGAGACCTCATCCCCTGGTGAAAGCGACGATTGAGTCGATGCGGCCTGCCTTGTGGAAGGCGTATGAGAAGCAGCTGGCCTGGTATCAGGCGCAGGGATTTGGCATCTATGACGATACGGCGGATTTAAACC
>CANPIC010000039.1 GCA_947574055.1 uncultured bacterium | reverse complement strand
GTGTATAAAATTGTGTGTGACTTACTACCTCATGTCCTCCAAAAAGTTTCCGTTGCAGGTTCTCTTAGGAGGCGGTCGCTCTATCCATCTGAGCTACGGAAACGTGTATTAAATTGTGTGTGACTTGCGGCTTCTGCTCCTCCAAAAAGTTTCCGTTGTAGGTTCTCTTAGGAGGCGGTTGCTCTATCCATCTAACCTATAACAATTTATGGAAGAACCTACCGGCAGGCAAGTGATGCAACTAAGTAATCTTCTTTCAGATGGCATTACTTAACAATACCTGCCTAGATAGTGTAACATAAACATCTGATAATAGCAAGAGTTCAATGACAGGTTCTTTGCACATTTACCACAAATGATATCCTTGTATTTTCTCCCTTTTCCATCAGCAGACCAAAATTATGCACATATGGATAAAAAACAGTAAAGATACAAATAAAAGAATTTATCTGAGGTTTATGTTACCGTGTCGGGAAAGTTGATAAAACCCTGCATCCATATAATTCCTTTGAAGCGTCGCCCTGCTTCCGGTTCACCCAGGAGATCTTCTTTATTGATGCACAGATCAAAAACAAGGTCATTACAGTTAATGACCATATGATATACTTGCTCACCTGTTAATTGATTTTGTAGTTTCTGACATTCCATAATCTCACCAAGAATGGAATATTGATCACATTCTACACCGTAAGGCATGAAACAAGTATCCACAATACTGAAAACATCTTCCTTGCGTATTTTCCTGGAAATTGTAGTATAGGTGTCCATGTCTTCCAGCGTAAGATTCTCGATCGCTTCCTCATCCCCGTTTCGGGCGGCGGCAATCAGATGATTACGGTTTTTGGAAGCCTGTCGTACTTTTTTCTTCTGTTTTTCATTTTTAATAATCGGCATAAGAACGGTTCCCTGACAGGAAAGAGCCGAAAGACTAAGCGAAGTACCTCTGACAGGAAGTTGATTATTCTCTTTATATTTCAGATAAGAGATAACATTCTGAAAGTAGAAAATAAGAGAAACACCTAATCGCAGATCATCACAAATACCCGCATAAGATTCTTTTTCCGCATGTCGTTCTATGGATATGTCCTCTTCCGAACTGATATAATTACCTCTGAGATAAGGAAAATAATAATCATAAATATAATTATTATTTTCATCAAATTCACCTCTGACGACGATTCCCATTCCTTCGGCAAATTCCTTGCAACACTCAACGAATATAAAATCTCCTTCACTGGAAAATGAAAAATAATCTCTGTCCTTTGCTGTACGGATGCAATCTGTCAGCAGTATTTGTAATTGTTTCCGGTTTTTAATCTGTCCGAATCCAACAGCACGCAAATATTTATGCAAGAAATTCACCTCATTTCCTTCTTTTATATACCGGAATATATGTTACAATTCATTTCCATCATGGTATGATCCACTCTGTGGTATCTCTGCCTTCCTTTGTTTAACGTGGTATGCTTCGCCGCGTCTCCCTCACTGGGCCAGACCTTCTACATAGTGTGCCATTACATTACATCTGACAGAAAAGAATTTTCTAATATATTCCGGCAAGTTTCATTTTCATTCTAAATCCGGGTCTTTTGCAGTTTTGGCAAACCGACCTGACAATCCCGGATATTTTACCAATCACTATACGTTTCTTTTGAAAAATATGGTTACTTTATTTCTTTTTGTCCACCCATATAAGGCTGCAATACTTCAGGTATCCTGATAGAACCGTCAGCCTGCAGGTTATTTTCCAGAAATGCAATCAACATTCTGGGAGGCGCTACCACGGTATTATTCAGTGTATGCGCAAAATATTTTCCTTTTTCTCCGTTTACTCTGATTTTCAGTCTCCTAGCCTGTGCATCCCCCAGATTGGAACAACTACCGACCTCAAAATATTTCTTTTGCCGGGGAGACCAGGCCTCCACATCAAAAGATTTTACTTTCAGATCTGCCAGATCTCCGGAACAACATTCCAGTGTTCTGACAGGGATATCAAGAGAACGGAACAGATCAACAGTATTTTGCCACAGCTTTTCAAACCACATAGGAGATTCCTCAGGCCTGCATACGACAATCATTTCCTGCTTCTCAAACTGATGAATTCTGTACACACCACGCTCTTCCAGTCCATGGGCACCTTTTTCTTTTCTGAAACAAGGAGAATAACTGGTGAGCGTTTTAGGAAGTTCTTGTTCCGGAATGATGGTATCAATAAATTTACCAATCATGGAATGTTCACTGGTACCAATTAAGTATAAATCTTCCCCTTCTATTTTATACATCATGGCATCCATTTCTGCAAAGCTCATAACGCCCGTCACCACATCACTGCGGATCATAAAAGGAGGTACACAATAAGTAAAACCTCTGCCAATCATAAAATCTCTGGCATAGGAAATGACTGCCGAATGTAGCCGGGCGATATCACCCATCAGATAATAAAATCCGTTACCTGCTACCTTCCTGGCACTGTCGAGATCAATACCATTAACCCGCTCCATAATTTCCGTATGATATGGAATCTCAAAATCCGGGATCACCGGTTCACCATATTTGGTAACTTCCACATTTTCCGTATCATTCTTTCCAATCGGGACACTGGGGTCAATCATATTGGGAATGGTCATCATGATCTTGGTTATCTTATCATTCAGCTGCTTCTCTTTTTCTTCCAGACTGGCCAGACGGGCAGCACCTGCCGCTACTTCAGCTTTCTTCTCTTCTGCTTCTTCTTTCTTACCCTGCCCCATCAGTTTGCCGATTTCTTTTGATATTCTGTTTCTGTCGGCACGAAGGTCATCAGCTTCCTGCTGTGTCTTTCTGCTTTCTGCATCCAGCCCGATCACTTCATCCACAAGAGAAATCTTATCATCCTGAAATTTCTTTTTTATATTTTCTTTCACTGCTTCCGGGTTTTCCCGTAAAAATTTAATGTCTATCATTGGATAAACCACCCTTCTTATTCATTTATCATATCTTCAATAAAAACAGAATTTTCTTTTAACAGATCTATAGTAGTGCCCTTATAGATCTTAGTACCATTATCCTTTATAATACGCAATACCGGACGCTCGGGAAATTTATCATTCTGCCTGATCACCATACCAATTTCACCGGTATTTGTCAATACATAACTGCCAATCGGATAGACAACAATGATTTTTAAAAACTCATCTACAATACTGCTGTCAAATTTTGTATTCTTATTTGATTTTAAATATTCTATTGCTTTATATACTTTTTTCTGTCTGCAACCGATACCACAGATCATTTCATCAAACGTATCACAGATACTTATGACACTGATCTCCTTCGTTGTCCTTTTTCTGTGAAAAGGATAACCTGTCCCATCCAATCTTTCATGATGATAAAGAATCATATTTTTACTGATATCTGACAGCCAGTTTTCATTTTCTATAGAAGAATAGCCATAAACAGTGTGTTTCTTATATTCTGATTTCTGACTTTCAGGCATACTCTCTATATCAACATTAATATAGTTAGCAGATATATATCTGAGTCCCATATCATGTAACAGGCAACCGATACCAATAGAATGAATAACATCGGGCTTAAAATTCAAACGCATCCCCATAATAATGGATAACATACAACAACTTAAAGAATGTTCATAAATATCAGCATTGCGTACTTCCATTTCCAGCATCTTTTCTGTTATATTTTCTTCTTTCAGCAGTTCTTCAATGATAACTGCCGCCGTTTCTTTTAATTTCTGCAGATCTCTGTTATCCTGATAAATATGATTTTCCAATATATTTCTAATTTCTCTTCTGCATTTTTTTGCTAATTTATGACTTTCATTTCTGTTTTCCTGTCTGCTCTTTTTTTCATTTTCCTCCCAAACATATACTTCCCTGATTCCAAGGTCATACAGATTTTCAATATACTCTTTTTGTAAAACGGTTCCTTCAGACAGTAAAACCTGATATCCTGCCGAAATCACAGGATTAGCCAATATTTCCCCACCCTTGATTTCATATATCCCTAGCTTTTTCATAAGGCTTTTACCTTCATTCTTTTTCCTGAATCGCAATATTTAATGCCTGTTCTTCCTCTTCACCCAGAGCAAGTGTACATCTTCCCCCGCTGATTTCTTTTGTATATGTATAACAGCCATCACTGCTGTGAACAGAATTGATAATAAACCCATTATTTTTTTTATCCAGCAATGCCAGACAAAAACTCATTTTTCCTCCCATCTGTCTGAAAGCATCATATTTTATAATACCACATTTCTGATAGGTACATTCCATATTATGAAACAAGCGCCGAATATCTTTTTTATTTTTTTCCGCAGCAGCTTTTAAAAAATTATTATCTTCAAATATTTTGGAAATTTCTTTTTCCAGACTCTTTGCATCTTTTCCTCCCATAAATTTTTCAATGCGACCGTTGAGTTTAGATAATTTTTTTATCTGCACAATAAGCATGATCAATAAGATGAGGAACAGAAAAATGGTTGTCCCTGCTATCCCAATCAGGAAATATGCAATATCCAGATATCCAAGTCCCATACTATCCAAAAGTGCACTAGACATAATTCTCCTCCGTAACTATCTTGTTTATCCTTATCAGTTATCTTAATTTAGTCAGCAGATCTGTCAATCTGTCAAAATCCTCATGTGAGAAAAAATCAATCTCAATTTTTCCGCTTCCGTTTTCTTTTGCTGTTATATTAACTTTTGTTCCATATATTTCCTTCATCCTCGCCGCTGTGTCCTGATAAATATATACCAGACTTTGATTTTTTTCCACTTTGGTTTTTTCTGTTTTAGGTTTATTGAGATTCTTTACCAGCTTTTCCACATCGCGAACACTCAGTTTTTCATCAAATATCCTTTGGGCAAGCATATATTGTTCTTCCGGATCTTCAATAGAAAGTATTGCTCTGGCATGTCCGGTAGAAATCATCTCGTCAATGACCATTTGCTGTACTTCATCACAAAGTTTTAAAAGTCTCATGGAATTGGTAACAGCAGTCCGACTCTTGGAAACTCTTTCTGCCACTTCATCCTGCTTTAAATGAAATTCTGTTAACAGCCTCTTAAATGCCTGCGCTTCTTCAATGGGATTGAGATTCTCTCTCTGTATATTCTCAATCAGAGAGATTTCTACGATTTCCTGATCTGTCAAATCCCTGATCATAACCGGTACTTCCTTCAAGCCTGCCATTTTAGCAGCACGCCATCTTCTCTCCCCGGCAATGATCTCATAATGATCTTTTCTGTCCTGCACCAGAATCGGCTGAAGCAATCCAAACTGTTTGATCGAATCTGCTAATTCCTGCAAAGAATCTTCATCAAAATTCTTACGGGGCTGATCCCTGTTCGGTTCAATCATCGTAATCTTAATAAAAGTTTCCGCTTCTTTCGCACTTGCTTGTGGATGCTCTTCCTCGTTCTTCTTTCTATTTTCTCCTATTGCATTTGGAATCAGGGAATCCAGTCCCTTACCTAATCCTCTTGCTGCCATACTTATATTTCCTTTCCGGCCCCGGCAATCACTTCATCTGCTAACATCATATAACTCTCCGCCCCCACTGATCTGGGATCATAAATCTGAATCGGTTCTCCATGGCTGGGAGCTTCTGCCAGTCTGATATTTCTTGGTATGATTGTATGATAGACATTAATACTTTTTTCCAAATTACTTTTTACATTCTCTACAACCTGATTAGACAAATTAGTCCTGGAATCAAACATGGTAAAGACAATACCATCCATATCCAATCCGGGATTCAGTCTTTGTTTCACCAGATTAACAGTATGTATCAACTGACTCAAACCTTCCAGAGCATAATATTCACATTGAATTGGAACAAGAACAGCATCTGCTGTCGTCATCGCATTGACAGTCAACATACTAAGAGAAGGAGGGCAATCTATAATAATAAAATCATAAGAATCTTTAACCCAATCAATCTCATTTTTTAGAATATATTCTTTTTTTTCAACACCAATCAATTCTATCTCTGCGGCTGCCAGATTTACATTAGCAGGCAGAACCGATACCCCTGGAACCACTTCTTTGATGATACAATCCTGTATCGAACACTCTCCAAGAATCAATTCATATATGGTATTATCCAGATCATTCTTATCAATACCATATCCGCTCGTCGCATTTCCCTGCGGATCACTGTCAATCATAAGTACCTTTTTTCCTTTTGCCGCCAGAGATGCAGACAGATTAATAGATGTGGTAGTTTTACCTACACCACCTTTCTGATTGGCGACTGCTACAATTCTTCCCATCACTTTCCTCTTGTATTCTTATTCATCTGATGTTTTTATGTACTGTATCATTATATCACTTTCCTGATTCATAATCTATATAAATTTTTTTTCTTCTTATTCATATAAAAGAAATAATAACATATTCTTTTCTATTTCCTTACAGCTTTATTTTCTGAAAATATGACTTATTACAATCCAATTTATTCCATATTAACCATCTTATAACCATATTTTATACTTTTTACAAACCAAGAAAATGTTTCACGATATTTTCTATTTTATAAAATGTTTCACATATTTTATACAAGATATAGAAAAATGTTTCACGTGAAACATCAATATATTGTACCAATATTATACCAACAAATGTTTCACGTGAAACATTTGTTGATATGTATATTTTATTAACAATAGTCTTTTAAAACACACAGATGTAAGTAGCAATAAAAAAATAGTTAACGATGTTACTCATTAACTATTTTTTTACTCATTATTTTATAATTCAACAAGATTGTTTTTGATTGCAAATACTGCTGCCTGTGTTCTGTCGGCGACATCAATCTTTTTGAAAATACTGGAAATATGGTTTTTAACAGTTCTCTCACTTATTTTCATCTCTTCTGCAATTTCTTTGTTAAACATACCGCTTGCCACCAGGATTAACACTTCCAGTTCTCGTTTTGTAAGAGATTCTATTTTTCCTCTGTTATTATTTCGGGTTATCAATTTCGCATTTAAAGATGGTATCAAATCAGGTTGAATATAAGATTCGCCGTTTATTACAGATTGAATCGCTTTCTTCAATTCTGCTGACCCCGTGTTTTTGAGCAAATATCCATCTACTCCAATATCAACCGCCTTCACAAGATAATCAATCTCATTATGCACTGTCAAAATCAATACTTTAATAGGTATCTTTTTTTTTCTGATTTCCTGTAATACCTCGATACCATTTTTTTTTGGCATGTTGATATCCAAAAACAGAACATCCGGTAAAGTATGGTCCAGAATTGAAAGACATTCGGCACCATCATTAGCTTCTGCTATGATTTCAATGTCTCCATCAAATTCAAGAAGCTGTTTGATACCTTCTCTAATCAATATGTGATCGTCTGAGATCATTACTTTTACACTCATATTTTTTCCTTTTCTATATGATAAATGGCTAAATACTAATCATACAATTAGTGTTTACCGCCATTTATCATTTCCCTTAAAATATAATCTGACCGGCAATTAACTCCCCGAACAAACCTTTCTCATTATAACATATATACTTACTAAATGTTAGTCTTTTTGTATTAAAATATCAATTTTAGTACCCATATTCGGTTGTGAATCTATTTTTATACTTCCCGACAGGATTTTTACCCTTTCTCGCAAAATAAACAAGCCAAAATGATTTTCTTTTTTTCTGGCTTCCTGCGGATCAAATCCAATACCATCATCTTCTACAGTTAATGCAACATGTTCACAATGATTTTTTAATCGTACTATCAAGAAATGTGCCTGAGAATGTTTACATACGTTGATCACACATTCCTGCAAAATCCGATATAATTCCAATTCAAATGTTTCATTTACTGATGTAATTTCATCAATTTCATACTGCACATCAATCGCAGTCAATCTTTTTGCTTTATCGAGTAGTCCGATTACAGCATTTCTTAATCCCAGATCATCAAATACCATTGGCCGTAAATCATAAATTACCATCCTGATCTCTTCTATAATTTGATTTATACTTGTACTGACAGAAGCTAATTCCAGTTTTGCCTTGATCATATCCTTATCCATATACTTGGATACCAATTCCAGTTTATGTATAATATGGGAGAGATTTTGCAGTGAAGTATCATGAAGATCACGGGCAATTCTTCTTCTGTCCAGTTCCTGAATTTCAAAAACCAATTTCTTCTTTTTCATTATCTCTTTACCTCCTGACCTGAAAACTTTCTTGTCACCTTACAGTATTTCCTATATAATAGAATAAAAGAGAGCAATACAAATAACAATAAGTAAAATAAAAAAGAGGCTGCTTATGCATAAAAAAATTAAAATCATCATGGCGGTAACCGGAATTACCGGTGCTATCATTCATATTATAAACCGAATTCAATTTTCTATTGCAGGAAAAAGAAATATTTTACATCATGTGGAAAGTAATTATTTTGACTGGCGATTTGGTAAAATTCATTATACAAAAAAAGGAAATGGCAGACCACTTTTATTGATTCATGATCTTAGTGTCGGAAGTTCTAATTATGAATTCCATAAAATTGTCGATCGTTTGTCCCGGCAATATGAGGTATATGCAATAGATTTACTTGGATATGGTCTGTCCGATAAGCCAAATATGACTTATACCAGTTTCCTTTATGTACAGTTACTGACTGATTTCATCAAAATTGTAATAGGCAGAAAAACAGATATTATTACAACAGGGGATTCCTCTTCTCTTGTCATCATGACCTGTCATAATAATCCGGAAGTATGTAATAAACTGATATTGATTAATCCCCAGAGTTTATATCAACTGAGTCTGATCCCCAGCAAACGCTCCAAAACACTGAAATTCCTCATTGATCTGCCAATCATAGGAACCTATATTTTTAATCTCGTTACATCCAGACTGTCCTTTAAAAGTCTGTTCCGCAAATATTATTATTCTGACAGCAACAAGCTGACAGAAACAGATTTACAGGCATACGTGGAAGCCAGCCATAAATATGACTGCAACGCCAAATATTCTTTTTCCAGTCATATAGGAAGATATATGAGTTTCAATATCCTTCATGCTCTGAAAGAGATCAATCACAGTATCTTTATCATAGCGGGAAATGATAAAGCAGACAATAAAGCAATCATAGAAAATTATCTTTCTTATAATTCTTCGATTGAAGTAACCTATCTTTCAGGAACCAAACAATATCCACATATGGAATGTCCCGATAAAGTACTGAGTCAACTGGAAATCTTTTTATAAATCAAACAATGGTTCTTTCGAAGGAGTCCCTGCCTTTCTTGGAAATCTGGCAGGGGTTTCTTTTATCTTCTCAATTAGCAGAATTGTTCTGTGCAAATCAGAATCGGAGAGAATAAAGTTCTTTTTCTCCTTTATCTTTCCACCCAATACCCGGATTGCCTTTTCGGCATGATCCAATTCTTCCGTAACTTTTTCTGCTTTATAAGAGACAAAGAAACCTCCTTTTCTGACAAAAGGCAGACAATACTCTGCCAGTGTGGTCAGATTTGCCACTGCACGTGAAACACTCAGATCATACTGTTCTCTTTCTAAACCAGGCCGGGCATAATCCTCTGCTCTGCCATGCAATGTTTCCACATCTGCCAGTTCCAGCTTTTTTATCACTTCATCTAAAAAACAGATTCTCTTCTTCAGGGAATCTAACAGTGTGATTTTAAGATGAGGAAAAACAATCTTCAAAGGAATACCCGGAAACCCGGCACCTGTCCCTACATCAATAACAGAACCTATTTTCCTCAGATTCACACAACCTGCCAGAGAAAGACTATCTATAAAATGCTTTGTCACCACTTCTTCATATTCTGTAATTCCGGTCAGATTCATAACAGAGTTCCATTCAATCAACAGTTCATAATAGGTTAAAAACTGACAGATCTGCCTGTCAGTCAAAGAAATGGAATAGGTATCCATTCCTTTTTCCAGCAAAGTAGTATCATATTGATTCATAAAGTCATCCATCCCTTTCAGTACAGACCATATTTACTGTTGCTGCCCCATATGTTCCAGATATATCAGCAGTACTGAAATATCTGAGGGCGATACTCCGGAAATGCGGGAAGCCTGTCCCAGTGATACAGGGCGATAAGCATCCAGCTTCTGTCTGGCCTCAATTCTCAGATTTTTAATCTGGTAGTAATCCAATGTCTCCGGTATCTTTTTATGTTCCATTTTTTTATACTGCTGCACCTGACGAGTCTGTCTCTCTATATATCCCTCATATTTGATTTCTATTTCAACTTGCTCTGTCACATCTGACGGAAGTGGTCTTCTGTCAGGATCAATTTCTTTCAGTATCTCATACGATAATTCTGGCCTACACATCAGTTCGGCCAGACTGGCTCCCGTTCTGAGTCTGGCACTACCATGACGCTCCAAAAATAACTGATGCTTTTCAGAAGCACCTGCGAAAACAGATTTCAACCTTTGTACTTCATCTTTGATAGCTTTTTCCTTCTCACACAATTTATGATATCTTTCCTGCGAAAGCAGTCCGATCTCATACCCTTTTTTTCCCAGACGCAAATCTGCATTATCCTGACGCAACAGCAGACGATATTCCGCTCTTGATGTCATCATGCGATAAGGTTCCATTGTTTCTTTCGTCACCAAATCGTCAATCAAAACACCGATATAACTTTCCGAACGGTCCATCACAAGAGGATCCCGTCCCATAATCTCCATAGCCGCATTGACACCGGCAACCAGTCCCTGCGCTGCCGCTTCTTCATATCCGCTGCTTCCGTTTAACTGGCCACCGCTGAAAAGGCCTTTGATCTTTTTAAATTCCAGTGTATTTTTTAACTGTATGGCATTGATACAGTCATACTCGATGGCATACGCATTTCTTACGATCCTGCAATGCTCCAGTCCCGGCACTGTCCTATACATGGCAAGCTGCACATCTTCCGGAAGAGAAGAAGACATCCCTCCCACATACATTTCATTTGTATGTAGCCCCTCCGGTTCTATGAACACTTGATGCCTGTTTTTATCGGCAAATTTCACCACTTTATCTTCAATAGAAGGACAGTATCTGGGGCCTGTTCCTTCTATCACTCCTGCATAAATCGGTGAACGATCCAGATTTTCCCTGATAATTTGATGTGTCTTTTCATTGGTATAGGTCAGATAACAGGAAACCTGTTCAATCTGCACTTCCTCCGGATCCGTAGAGAAAGAAAAAGGAATCACCCTTTCATCCCCTTTTTGTTCCTCCATCTGATCAAAATCAAGAGAACGTCTGTCCATGCGGGCAGGTGTACCTGTCTTAAAACGCCGCAGTTCTATACCAAGACTCTGCAAAGACGCAGAGAGATAGCTGGCTGCCTGCAGGCCATTAGGCCCTGTATGGACAATAGATTCCCCGCACAGACACCTGGCATTCAGATAAGTTCCCGTACAAAGAACCACTGCCTGACATTCATAGACAATACCGGTTGCTATTCTCACACCTGTTATCCTTTTTTCATAAAGCGCAGCTTCTTCCTTATATTCTTCTGCCAGAAGTTCACATACTTCTGCCTGCTTGACAATCAGATGATCCTGATTTTCAAGCACTTTTCTCATGCATCTGGTATACTCCGCCTTATCTGCCTGCGCACGCAGAGAGTGTACTGCAGGACCTTTTGATTGGTTCAACATCTTAGACTGTATAAAAGTCCTGTCGATTACTTTGCCCATCTCACCGCCCAGAGCATCGACTTCTCTTACCAAGTGTCCTTTGGACGAGCCACCTATATTGGGATTACAGGGCATCAGCGCAATACTGTCCACACTGACAGTAAAAATAACCGTTTCCAGTCCCAGTCTGGCACAGGCAAGTGCCGCTTCGCATCCGGCATGTCCCGCACCTATGATACATACATCTGCTTTTTCCCTGATTTCAGCCATTTTGATCAGACCCCTTCTTATCTTCTATTTTCCCATACAAAAACTGGAAAAAATTTCATCTATTAAATCTTCTCCCACTTCTTCGCCTATTATCCTGCCCAGGGCAGTATAGGCGTTCATCAAATCAATCGAATAAAAATCTTCCGGCATATGCTTACTGATACTCTCATGCACCAAAAGCATACTCTCCAGTGCTTCCTGTAAAGCCTCTTTATGTCTTACATTTGTAAGATATATTTCATTTTCAAAAGAAATCTGTCCTTCAAAAAATAAGTCACTGACAGCCTCTTCCAGTGTATCTATCCCTTTGCCTTCTTTCAAAGACATGGCGATGACCGGAATATCCCAGCCTGTTTTTTCCCGGATCATCTGCTCTGTTAAAACAGAAGGCAGATCTGTTTTATTCAAAAGAACCAGACATTTTTTATCCTGAATCAGAGATAAAATATAAGAATCGTTCTCATCCCAGGCAACAGATGAATCTGCCACATACAAAATAAGATCCGCATCACGGCTATTGGCCACTGCTTTCTCCACACCGATTTTTTCCACAATATCGTCTGTAGACCTGATCCCTGCAGTATCCATAATACGCAGACAGATATCATGTATGCTGACAGTCTCTTCGACGATATCTCTTGTCGTCCCTGCTATATCGGTGACAATCGCCCTTTCTTCTCCCGAAAGAGCATTTAACAGAGAAGATTTACCTGCATTTGGTTTTCCCAGAATAATTGTCCGGATTCCTTCTCTGATCATCCTGCCATTTGCGGCTGTCCGCAACAATTTCTTCATCTCATCCGCTACTTGTGTTACGATATCAGATATGATTTCCTCATACCCCTCCATACTGATATGTTCCGGATCATCCAAAGCGGATTCGATATAAGCAATCTCATGTAAAATTTTTTTTCGCAGTCCTCTTATCGCCGAAGAAACAGATCCCTGCAACTGGCTGAAGGAAGATTTAAGTGCCAGTTCACTGTCAGAGCGGATCAAATCCATCACCGCTTCCGCTCTGGTCAGATCAATTCTTCCATTCAAAAAAGCCCGTTTGGTAAATTCCCCCGGTTCAGCCAGTCTGGCACCGTTTTCCACAATCAGTTCCAGAATCCTTTTTGTTATCAGCACTCCGCCATGACAGTTAATCTCCACCGTATCTTCCGCTGTATAACTTCTGGGAGCCTTCATGACGGAAACCATTACCTCATCCACAGGTTCTTCTTCTTTATAAATAAATCCATAATGAATCGTATGGCTCTTTGCATGACAAAGAATATGCTTCTTACTCTTTGTCATAAAAATTTTGTCAGCCACCGCGATTGCCTCTTTTCCGCTGATTCTGATAATGCTGATACCGGAAGCAGACAAAGCCGTAGCAACCGCTGCAATCGTCTCCGTTTTCATAATCCCTCTCCTGACCAAAACCATCTGCACCGGATACAGATACATCAGCATATCCTGTCTGTTTTCCGGCGCCAATATAAAACAGGGCCGACACATCAAGAAATGAAACACAAATCTCTCTTAATGCGCGGCCCCTTTTATTTTATCCCAATTCGTTTTCGTGTTCCCGACATCTCATGTCTCTTTGATCCACTTGTCCATTTATCTGTATCTACCTACATGCAAGCTGCCAAATTCGTCCCTATTTACCTCACACCAAACACCGAGTTCTCTTGGCAAAAGATTGATTGCTCCTTTTCCGTTGCATGGCGGAATACTGATTGCTTTATTTTCGTACAAAACCAAATCGGGACTTTGTTTTCTATTTTTTCAAAGTGACAACCACTCTTCTGAAAGGCTCATCCCCTTCGCTGTGTGTTACCACATACCTGTCATTTTGAAGAGCAGAATGAATAATTCTTCTTTCATAAGGATTCATAGGTTCCAAAGAAACAGGACGCTTTGTTCTCTTTACCTTAAACGCAATATTCTTGGCAAGATTTTCAAGCGTATCTTTTCTTCTCTTCCGGTAATTCTCCGTGTCAACTTTTACTCTGATATAATTATCTATATCCTTATTCACAACAAGAGAAGTCAGATATTGCAGAGAATCCAGCGTCTGTCCTCTTTTTCCGATCAGGACGCCCATCTCATCACCTTTCAGGTCGATATCCATAAAATGATCAATCTCATCATATTTCATATCCACCACAACAGTCAAACCCATTGCCTCAAACACATCCTGCAGAAAAGATCTGGCCACATCCTGGATTGATGATTTCACTCTTGCTTTAATGACTGCAGCCCGGGAACCAATTCCCAGAAAACCTGCAGAGCCTTCATCTACCACTTCATATTCCAGTTTATCACTTGTAACGGAAAACTTCTGGCACGCTTCCGTGATCGCATCATCCACTGTTTTTGCAGTCACTTCTATAAATTCCATCGCTGTTACCCCCTGTCTATTTTTTATTGTTCTTCTCGTTGTATTCCCTCACCAGATTTGCTTTTGCCGCGATACTGCCCGGTTCTCTGTGTGTATCGTAATATTCCCTTGCTTTTCTCAGCATTTCTTCTTTCTCATCTTCTGTATATCTGGAGGCGGAAACATTCATCCTTCTGGTATTGATGGAGGCATTGTCATTGATCTGCTTTCCGGAAACGCCCATTTTTTCCAGTTTCTTCTCTCTCTTTTCCAGATTCTTACGAATCAGTTCATCCATATCAATCTTATCAATATGTTTGTTGATCAGGATCTGCTGGATACACCTCACCACTGCACCGGCCACCCAGTAGATACCCATACCGGCAGGAAGCGTAAAACAGAAAAAAGCTGACATAATGGGCATCATCATATTCATTGTCTTCATGGAAGATGCCATGGTATCCGGCTGACCGTTATTGCTCCTTGTCTCAGGCTGAGGCATCAGTTTCACATTCAGCCACTGGGTAAAAGCAGCCAGAAAAGGCACCATCAATGCTGCCACGACCATCAGATAAGCACCTGTGGAAAAAGCCTCCTTTAACATAAAAGAAGGGGAATTGGCTATATTAAGCCCCAGAAAATTATTATATTCATTTAATTTATCAACTGTCTCCACAACATTCGTCGCCAGAGAAGGAAACTTGTCCGATATGCTCTGCCATTCCGCTGTGGATGCCCTGTTCAGACAATCAATAAATGTATTCTGAATATATGTGGTATTTCCGTTTACAAAAGCCTCATTGGTAAACTGTCTCGCATAAATATTGGCATTTTTAAAACTCTGCAGAAGTTCTGCACTGCCACTTTGCGCCATCAGTTTGTCCACAAGAGGAAAAAAAACACTCTTGATCTGTGCCACATAAGCCGGCATGGAATTGATAACACGATACAGCGCAAATAAAATAGGCATCTGAATCAGAAGCTGCAGACAACTTCCGGTGGGAGAGACTCCATATTTATCATAAATGGCTCTTGTCTCCTCATTCATGGCCATCATGGATTCATTGTCTTTTTTATTCTTATATTTCTTCTGCACTTCCTGCAGTTCAGGATTCATCTTGGCAGACAATTTGGAAAATTTCTGCTGTTTGATCGTCAGCGGTGTCATCAGCGCATAGATTATGATCGTAAACAGAATAATAGCCAAACCTATATTCGGAATCCCCATCTTATCCAGCACTACAAAGATTCCTTCCATCAGATATCCCAGTATGATTGCAACCGGTTTTAAAAAGCCCGACTGCTGCGTCAGTAAAATACCACCCGGCAATTCTCTTTCCTCCTTTTTAACCCCTGTTTCTCGGTTCAGGAACAGGGTCATATCCGCCTTTTGAAAACGGGTTACATCTGAGTATCCTCCAGACAGTCAGTAATCCGCCCTTTATTACACCGTACTTTTCCAGAGCTTCGATTCCATACCGGGAACAGCTAGGGATATAAGGACATCTGGTTCTCTTCAGTGGAGACAGATATGTTTGATAAATTTTTATGAAATAAATCAATATTTTTTTCATCCTGATAAAACAACTCCAGGGGATATCTTCCTTGATCACACCACAATCCTGTGAATCTTCCCCAAATGCAGCATAGCATCTTTGATTTCCTCATAAGAAGCGCCGGCCGCACATCCTCTCGCAACGACTACTATATCCAAACCACTATTGAACATATTTTCATGCAGTCTGTAACTTTCCCGAACCAGTCTTGTAATGCGATGCCTTACAACACTGTTTCCCACCTTTTTACTGACAGAAATTCCCAACCTGTTTCCTTTTTGATGATTTTCCATACTATACATTACCAGATATTTATTGGCATAAGATCTGCCTTTTCGATAAACAGTGCGGAAATCTCTGTTCTTCTTCAAAGATTCAGAAAAAATCATAAATAATCCCGTTGATAAGAGAAAAAAGGCCACAAAATTGCGGCCTATGCTGATAATCTCTTTCTTCCCTTTGCTCTTCTTGCAGCTAAAACTTTTCTTCCACCCGGAGTACTCATTCTTGCACGGAAGCCATGTACCTTTGATCTCTGTCTTTTTTTCGGCTGAAACGTCATTTTCATATGGAAACACCTCCTTTTATCTATGGAAAATATCGTTACAATTATATAAGATAGAAACGGTCAAGTCAAGGGAAACCCTTATTTTTACCGAAAAAAATTGTGGATCATAAGAAGAAAGAAACAAAGTATTGCCACAGACCCTGTGCTGACTTTGTAAAATGGAAATAAGATCCCTATGATAACGGCAAAACAAAATTCGACATAATAGTAACAAATTTACATAATATTATCCACAAGTTGTGGATAACTCGGTGGATAACTTTTATTTCCATGTGAAAAACTCTGCTAAACCTTATAGTTAAGCATTTTCTCACTGTTTATATTTAAAATTCGCTTATCCACATCTTCTGCGCCTTCTCAATAACAAATCACACCCCTGTTTTTTACATTTGAAATTTCCGTTGAGATAATGTAATATATAGATTGAGATATTTTAAGATCAGGAGAGTCTGGGTATGGACAAAATCAGGGAAGAATGGGAAGCAATCAAGGAAAATATAAGGAAAGAATATGATTTATCAGAAATTTCCTTCACCACCTGGGTTGAACCGCTTAAATTTTATAAGGCAGAAGACGATATGGTTATTATTTCCATCCCTTCTGATCAGTCTCATGCCCTGAAATATATTTCGAGCAAATATAAGAGTTATTTTCAGGTGATGATCACGGAAATGATGAATCATCACTATGATGTCTCCTTTATCCTTGAACAGGATGAAGAGGCGGAGGATCCGGTCAGAGATGCGCAACAGGAGAACCAGTACAAAAAGGCCAATCTCAACCCCAAATATAAATTTAATACCTTTGTGGTCGGTTCCAATAACAAATTTGCCCATTCAGCCTCTCTGGCAGTGGCAGAATCACCGGGGATTACCTATAATCCTCTCTATATCTATGGAGGAGCCGGTCTGGGCAAGACACACCTGATGCATTCCATCGGCCATTTTATCCTCGAACACGACCCTGAAATGAAGGTACTCTATGTGACCAGTGAGCAGTTTACCAATGAGGTAATTGAATCCATCCGCAGCGGTAATGCCGCCATGATGACCAATCTGCGTGAAAAATACAGAACAGTGGATGTCCTTCTCATCGACGACATACAATTTATAATAGGAAAGGAAAGCACACAGGAAGAGTTCTTTCACACTTTTAACGTGCTCCATTCCGCCCGCAAACAGATTATTCTTTCCTCGGACAAGCCGCCAAAAGATATGGAAACTCTGGAAGAGAGGTTTCGGTCCCGTTTTGAGTGGGGCCTGACAGCCGATATCCAGACTCCCGACTATGAAACAAGGGTTGCGATCCTGCGCAAAAATGCCGAAACATTCGGAAAAAAGATCCCCAATGAGATATTGGACTATATTGCGGAAAATATCAAATCCAATATCCGGGAACTGGAAGGTGCTTTTAATAAAATTGTTGCCTATATCAAGTTAAACAATGTGGAAGTCATGACCATGGCCATGGCAGAAGATGCCCTCAAAGACATCATCAACCCTGATCAGCCCAAAGTTATCACACCGGAGCTGATCCTGGAGACTGTGGCAGAACACTATAATATCAGTTCCAAAGATATCACTTCCCGCAAGAGGAATGGAGAACTGATCCAGCCCAGACATGTGGTCATGTATCTGTGCCGTAATCTGATTGACATCCCTTATACCAGCATAGCGGCACTTTTGAACAAAAAAGACCATACCACCATCATCCATGGTGTGAATAAAGTGACTGAGGATCTGGAAAAAGATGTGGATTTAAAGAATAAGATTGATGTGATTTTAAAGATCCTCAATCCCTCCTGAAAAGTTATTAACATATTTCCTCTGTTATCCACCCGTTATTCAGCGTTTTTCACAAGCAAAATATTTCCATTTTTGCCCGGAAATAGTATAATGGAGGAGATATAAACAAATCCACACCCTTTATGATTAAGATTAAGAAAATAAGTATTTATATATAGTCAGCTTCACGTAAACCAAAATCAACCGGCAGGAAAGGAAGTTATACACAGATGAAATTGATTTGTTCCAAAACAACACTCCTAAACGGTGTACAGATTGTTTCCAAAGCCGTTCCCAGCAAAACGACCATGTCTATTTTGGAATGTATTCTTATTGATGCAAGAAGAAGTGAGATCACTCTGATTGCCAATGATATGGAGCTTGGTATCGAAACGAGGATAGATGGCACTGTAGAAGAAAAGGGAATGATAGCACTGGATGCCAAAATATTCCTTGAAATTGTCAGAAAACTTCCTGAAAATGATATCACGATTGAGACGGACAGTTCTCTGAAAACAACAATTACCTGTGAAAAGGCAAAATTCAACATCATAGGTAAATCAGGGGAAGATTTTTCCTTCCTCCCCGTCATAGAAAAGGAGGATTGTGTGATGCTCTCTCAGTTTACATTAAGAGAGGCTATCAGGCAGACCATCTTCTCCATCGCGGATAATGATAATAACAAACTGATGACTGGTGAATTGTTTGAGATCAAAGAAGACAATCTGAAAGTGGTTTCGCTGGATGGTCACAGAATTTCTATCCGCAATATCAAACTGAAAAACTTTTATCAGGATAAAAAAGCGGTCATCCCGGGCAAAACACTGTCAGAGATTGCCAAAATACTGAGCGGTGATGTGGATAAAGATGTATCCGTATATTTCACGGACAAACATGTGGTTTTTGAATTTGATCATACTACAGTTGTTTCCCGCCTGATCGAAGGAGAATATTTCAGGATAGATCAGATGTTGTCCAGCGACTATGAGACAAAGATTAAGATCAATAAAAAAGAATTTCTAAGCTGTATCGACCGTGCTACTTTGTTGGTAAAAGAAGGGGATAAAAAGCCGATCATCATTACGATTACCGATGGCAGTATGGAACTGAAGATCAATTCCACGGTGGGCAGCATGAATGAAGAGATTGACATCAATAAGAGCGGTAAGGATATTATGATCGGTTTCAATCCCAAATTTCTGATTGATGCCCTGAAGGTGATTGACGATGAAGAAATATATGTCTATATGGTCAATCCCAAGGCGCCTTGTTTTATCAGGGATTCCGGAGAGAACTATATCTATCTGATCCTGCCGGTTAATTTCACAAATGTTTCGTAACGAAATAGTGGTGGAGGACTGCCTGCATCGTCGGAGATTGTCACAGAGATCTGCAGACGGTACAGGGCAGACAGCACAGACTGTATGATTAGAGATGGGAAAATATGGAAATACTAAGATTAAACAGTGAATTTATCAGGCTGGGCCAGGCATTGAAAGCGGCAGGACTTGTGGGAAACGGTGTGGATGCCAAATTTGCCGTGCAGGATGGTCTTGTAACTGTGGACGGCGAAACGGAACTGCGGCGTGGCAGGAAGCTGTATGGCGGAGAAATCGTGGAGTTTCAGGGAGAACAGATCAGGATAGAGGAAAAGATATGATCATAAAATCACTGGAACTATCTCATTTCAGAAATTATGATCTTCTGGATATGTCTTTTGATAAAGGTACCAATATCCTGTACGGAGACAATGCCCAGGGAAAGACTAACATACTGGAAGCCATCTTTGTATCTGCCACTACCAAATCCCATAAGGGCAGCAGGGACAAGGAGATGATCCAATTCGGCAGCGCAGAAGCCCATATCCGCACATATCTGGAAAAAGAAGAGCTGGAAAGCAGGGTGGATATGCATCTGCGCAGCTTAGCTTCCAAGGGAATCGCCATTGACGGTAAAAAGATCAAAAAGGCGGCGGAGCTTCTGGGACTTTTGAATGTGGTGTTTTTTTCTCCGGAAGATCTGAGTATTATTAAAAATGGTCCGGGAGAGCGGCGCAGATTTGTGGACATGGAGTTATGCCAGCTGGACAGTTTTTATCTTTATAATCTCAATCACTATAATAAGATTGTCAATCAGAGAAATAAACTGTTAAAAGATCTGGCTTTTCATCCGGAATTAAAAGAAACACTGGGTATCTGGGACGCACAGCTTGTTTCCTTTGGCAGCAAAATCATCGAGCGGCGGGAAGCGTTTGTGTCTCAGCTTAATGAAATGATACTGGATATACATAAAAAATTATCCGGCGGAAAAGAGGAACTGCGGATTGTCTACGAACCGGATGTGCCGATGGATGATCTGGAAGAACGATGCAGACGTAATCAGGAACGGGATATTCGACTGAAGCAGACGACGACAGGTCCTCACAGAGACGATTTTTCTTTTTTGACAGGAAATGTAGATATCAGGAAATTCGGATCTCAGGGCCAGCAGAGGACGGCGGCACTGTCCCTGAAACTGTCTGAAATACAGCTTGTCAAAAAAATAACAAAAGATAACCCGGTTCTGCTGCTGGATGATGTGTTATCAGAACTGGACAGCAGCAGGCAGAATTATCTGCTTGGCAGCATCGGGGATATTCAGACGATCATCACCTGTACCGGCCTGGATGAGTTTATTAATAACCGTTTTGAAATCAACAAGATATTCAGAGTGACGGGCGGGACAGTGAAGAGCGAGAATTAAATAACAGGAGGGATTTATGAGTACGGAATACGGAGCGGACCAGATTCAGATACTGGAAGGACTGGAAGCGGTAAGAAAAAGACCCGGTATGTATATCGGCAGTACTTCCGCAAGAGGCCTCCACCATCTTGTCTATGAGATTGTGGATAATTCGGTAGATGAAGCTCTTGCTGGTTATTGTGATGAGATACGTGTTACGATCTGTCAGGACAATTCTATAACTGTAGAAGATAATGGACGCGGTATTCCGGTAGGCATTAATCACAAGGCAGGTATCCCTGCCGTGGAAGTGGTATTTACCATCCTGCATGCGGGCGGCAAGTTCGGGGGTGGGGGATACAAGGTATCCGGTGGCCTTCACGGTGTGGGTGCTTCTGTTGTCAATGCTCTTTCCAACTGGCTGGAAGTGACCATTTATCAGGAAGGTAAGGTATACAGACAGAGATATGAAAAGGGGCAGGCGTGCTTTCCGTTAAAAGAGATTGGTACCTGTGATCCGCAAAAGACAGGAACAACCGTGTCCTTTAAACCGGACGAAACCATATTTCAGGAAACCACTGTTTTTGAGTTTGAGGTACTGAAACAGCGTCTGCGGGAGATGGCTTTTTTGACAAAGGATCTGAAAATCATACTTTGTGACGATCGTGTCATAAATGAAGAGACAGGAGAGAAAAAGCCTCTTGTGAGGACTTTTCATTACGAAGGAGGTATCAGGGAGTTTGTTACATATCTGAATAAGAGTAAAACAGCCCTTTATGATGCCATTCTTTATTTCGAAGGTACCAAGGACAATGTGTATGTGGAAGTGGCCATGCAGCATAATGATTCCTATACAGAGAGTTCTTACAGTTTTGTTAATAATATCAATACCCCGGAAGGCGGTACCCATCTGGCGGGTTTCCGTAATGCCATTACAAAGACTTTTAACGATTATGCACGCAACAATAAACTGTTAAAAGACAGTGAGCCGAATCTGTCAGGAGAAGATATCCGCGAAGGCATGACTGCCATTGTCAGCGTGAAAATAGAAGATCCACAGTTTGAGGGACAGACAAAGCAAAAACTGGGCAATTCAGAGGCCAGAGGAGCGGTGGACAGCGTTGTCAGTGAGCAGCTTACGTATTTTCTGGAGCAGAATCCCTCAGTGGCCAAGACGATCTGTGAGAAATCAATACTGGCACAGCGGGCCAGGGATGCGGCCAGGAAAGCCAGAGATCTGACCAGGCGCAAGACAGCACTGGAAGGAATGGCATTGCCGGGTAAGCTGGCGGACTGTTCTGATAAAGATCCCAAAAACTGTGAGATCTATATCGTGGAGGGAGATTCGGCCGGTGGTTCGGCCAAAACTGCCCGCAGCCGTGCAACGCAGGCTATTTTGCCTCTTCGAGGTAAGATACTGAATGTGGAAAAAGCCAGACTGGATAAAATATATGCCAATGCGGAAATCAAGGCCATGATCACCGCTTTTGGCACGGGAATCCATGAGGATTTTGATATTGCAAAACTGCGTTATCATAAAATTATCATTATGACAGATGCCGACGTGGATGGCGCACATATCTCCACATTGATGCTGACCTTCCTCTATCGGTTTATGCCGGATCTGATCAAAGGCGGGTTTGTTTATCTGGCGCAGCCGCCTCTTTATAAACTGGAAAAAAACAAAAAAGTCTGGTATGCTTACAGCGATGAAGAGTTAAATACCATACTCAATGAAGTGGGAAGAGACCAGAACAACCGTATTCAGCGCTATAAGGGATTGGGTGAAATGGATGCGGAACAGCTCTGGGAGACGACCATGGATCCTGAGCGCCGTATTTTGCTGCGTGTTACCATGGATGAAGAGGCAGAATCAGAGGTGGATCTGACCTTTACCACATTGATGGGAGACAAGGTAGAGCCGCGCCGGGAATTTATAGAAGAAAATGCCAGGTTTGTCAAAAATCTGGATATCTGATGAGAGGAGACTGGTTTGGAAGATAATATTTTTGATAAAGTACACGACGTTGACCTGAAAAAAACGATGGAAACCTCTTATATCGACTATGCCATGAGCGTGATTGCTTCCCGGGCGCTGCCGGATGTAAGGGACGGACTGAAGCCTGTACAGAGACGTGTTCTTTATTCCATGATCGAATTGAACAACGGTCCGGATAAGCCTCACAGAAAGAGTGCCCGTATCGTCGGCGATACCATGGGTAAATATCATCCTCACGGAGACAGCTCCATATATGGCGCATTGGTCAATATGGCACAGCCCTGGTCCATGCGTCATGTACTGATTGACGGACATGGCAATTTTGGTTCTGTGGACGGTGACGGTGCAGCGGCCATGCGATATACGGAAGCCCGGCTTTCTAAGATTTCCATGGAAATGATCGCCGATATCGGCAAAGATACGGTGGATTTTGTACCTAACTTTGATGAAACCGAAAAAGAACCTTCTGTTTTGCCCAGTCGTTTTCCCAATCTGCTTGTAAACGGGACAACCGGAATAGCGGTGGGAATGGCTACCAATATTCCGCCTCATAATCTGCGTGAAGTAGTCAGTGCGGTTACGAAGATCATTGATAACCGCATTGACGAGGACAGGGAAACAGAGATAGAAGAAATACTGGAGATTATAAAGGCTCCTGACTTCCCGACAGGAGGTGTGATCCTGGGGACAAGGGGCAGTGAAGAAGCCTACCGGACCGGTCGGGGCAAGATAAAAGTACAGGCAGTGACCAATATTGAGACGCTTCCCAACGGGAAAAATCAGATTATTGTCACCGAACTTCCCTATCTGGTCAATAAAGCGAGACTGATTGAGAAAATAGCGGAATTACATAAAGAAAAAAGGATTGACGGTATCACTGATCTGCGGGATGAATCTGACCGGGAAGGTATGCGGATTGTGGTGGAACTGCGCAAAGATGCCAATGCCAATGTCATATTGAACCAGCTTTATAAGCACACTCAGCTTCAGGATACGTTTGGAGTGATCATGCTGGCTCTTGTGAACAATGAGCCCAAGGTGATGAATATTCTTGATATGCTGACATTTTATCTGAAGCATCAGGAAGATGTGGTGACAAGACGGACCAGGTATGATCTCAACAAAGCGCAGGAGCGGGATCATATTCTGCAGGGTCTGCTGATTGCCCTGGATCATATTGATGAAGTGATACGGATTATCCGTTCCAGCCAGACAACACAGATTGCCAAAACAAGTCTGATGGAGCGTTTTGCCCTGACTGATGTACAGGCGCAGGCCATTGTGGATATGCGTCTGCGGGCGCTGACCGGTCTGGAAAGAGAAAAGCTGGAAAATGAACATCAGGAACTGCTGGCCAGGATTGCAGAGTTGAAAGCGATATTGGCGGATGAAAAGCTGCTCCTGGGTGTGATCAGGACAGAGATGGGAGCCATAGCGGATAAGTTTGGCGAAGACAGAAAAAGCGTGATCGGATTTGATGCCTACGATATTTCCATGGAAGACTTGATTCCTAAGGAGAACACAGTGATTGCCATGACCAGTCTGGGGTATATCAAACGTATGACCGTGGACAATTTTAAAAGCCAGAACAGAGGCGGCAGGGGTATCAAAGGTATGCAGACCATCGAAGAGGATTATATCGAAGATCTGCTGATGACAACCACCCATCATTATGTCATGTTTTTTACAAATTTCGGCCGTGTCTATCGGCTGAAAGTATATGAGATACCGGAGGGAGGACGTACTGCCAGAGGTACGGCCATTGTCAATCTGCTGCAGATGAATCCCGGTGAGAAAATTACGGCCATTATGGCAGTAAAACAGTATGAAGACGATAAAAATTTCTTTATGGTGACCAGAAACGGTATCGTAAAGAAAACCTCCATTATGGAATACAGTAATGTCAGAAAGAACGGACTGACAGCCATCAATCTGCGGGAAGATGACGAATTGATCGAAGTGAAGATCACAGATTCCGATACAGATATCTTTCTTGTGACCAGACAGGGAATGTGTATCCGTTTCCGGGAGACGGATGTGCGTTCAACAGGGAGAAATTCCATGGGAGTGATCGGCATGAATCTCTCTCCCGGAGATGAAGTGGTGGGTATGCAGCTTGACCATCAGGGAGATTCCCTTTTGATCGTATCCGGCAACGGTATGGGAAAACGGACCTATCTGGAAGAGTTTACCGTGCAAAAACGGGGCGGCAAAGGTGTAAAATGCTATAAGATCACGGAAAAGACAGGAGATGTGGTGGGCGTAAAGGCGGTCAATGACAGCCACGAAATTATGATGATCACCACAGGGGGCATTATCATACAGCTGCGGATGGAAGATATCTCTACGCTTGGCAGGATCACATCCGGTGTAAAGATGATTAATCTGGATGAAGGCGTTATTGTGGCTAAGATAGCCAAAGTGAGAGAAAAAGTATCTGACGGCAGTCAGGAGTTTGAAAATCCGGAAGATGCCCTTGCGCAGTTTCCGGACGGAGAAGAAGAAAAAAATGAGCAAATAAATGAATAAGAGGGTAAGAAAGCTATGGAAGCATATACAGTATTTAAGGATTTGGCCATCATTATCATTGTTGCAAAGATCTTTGGAATTCTCGCGAGAAAGGTGAAAGCACCTCAGGTAGTGGGCGAGATCATAGCAGGACTTTTAATAGGCCCCTGTATACTGGGATGGGTAAATCAGACCGTATTTTTGACGGAAATGGCAGAGATTGGCGTGATACTTCTTATGTTCTCTGCCGGTCTGGAAACAGACCTGAAGGAACTGATTAAAACAGGGCCCATCGCCTTTTTAATTGCCTGCTGCGGTGTCTTTATACCACTTGTCTGCGGCGCGGCGCTTTATATGGCATTTTACGGTGTATCTCCCTGGGGAAGCGATGAATTTTATAAAGCTGTCTTTATGGGTACCATACTGACTGCCACTTCTGTCAGTATTACCGTCCAGTGTCTCAAAGAGATGGGAAAGCTCAAGGGGCATGTAGGCACGACCATTTTGAGTGCGGCCATTATTGATGATGTGATTGGAATCGTGGTGCTGACTTTTGTAATCGGCTTTAAAAGCCCTGATTCCAGTCCGATGAAAGTGGTAATAAGCACTGTCCTGTTTTTTGTGTTTGCCATTGTGGTGGGATTTATCTCCTATCATATTTTTGCTATCATAGATGAGAGATATGCCCATACAAGAAGGATTCCCATTACCGGATTTGCTTTCTGCCTGGCTATGGCCTATGTGGCGGAGCGTTATTTTGGCATAGCGGATATTACGGGTGCCTATGTGGCCGGTATCATTCTCTGCAGTGTAAAGGATGCAGAGTACATAGCAAGAAAAATGGATATCAATTCCTACATGCTGTTCGGGCCGATCTTTTTTGCCAGCATTGGTTTAAAGACCAGCATAGAAAATGTAACCGGCTCACTCCTGGTTTTTTCGGCAGCATTTGTACTGGTAGGTCTTTTGAGTAAAATCATAGGCTGTGGCCTGATGGCGAAAATATGCCATTTCAGTGCCAATGATTCGCTGAAAGTGGGCGTGGGAATGATGACAAGGGGTGAAGTGGCTCTGATCGTATCACAGAAGGGATTGTCAGTAGGCTTGATGTCACCGGTTTATTTTACATCCGTCATCTTCCTGATTATCGTATCCTCCATTCTGACACCGATCCTGCTGAAAATTCTCTACGGAAATGCAGACCGGGATCTGATTCAAATGGACCCTTATCAATAAATAAATATAATAACAGGAGAATTCAAATGACTATTTTTGATGAACTGAAAGCAAGGGGGCTGCTTGCCCAACTGACAGATGAAGAAGAAATCAAGGAACTGATTAATAACGGAAAAGCGACTTTTTATATCGGATTTGATCCCACTGCGGACAGCCTGCATGTAGGGCATTTCATGGCGCTGTGTCTGATGAAGCGTCTGCAGATGGCAGGCAATAAACCGATTGCTCTGGTGGGAGGTGGTACGGGTATGATAGGCGACCCCTCGGGCAGAAGCGATATGCGTACGATGATGACAGTGGAAGAAATACAGCATAACTGTGATTGCTTTAAGAAACAGATGAGCCGTTTTATTGATTTTTCTGAAGGGCAGGCTCTGATGGTAAACAATGCAGACTGGCTGATGGGTCTGAATTATATTGAACTGCTCAGAGAAGTGGGTGCTCATTTTTCCGTAAATCGTATGCTGACGGCAGAATGTTATAAGCAGAGGATGGAAAAGGGACTTTCTTTTCTGGAATTTAATTATATGATTATGCAAAGTTACGACTTTTATGAGTTGTTTCAGAAATATGGATGCAATATGCAGTTTGGCGGAGATGATCAGTGGAGTAATATGCTGGGCGGTACGGAACTGA